>JBBAAS010000001.1:0-108456 GCA_041658125.1 Candidatus Shapirobacteria bacterium
GTAAAACCGGATAGTTACCGATATCGGCTTTGTTTTTTTGAGCTTTTGATAGGCCGGCCAAAGCCAAGGCTCCTTCCGGTGAAGTGATAATTTTTTGAGAAATAAGATAATCTTGGGAAGAGACGACAGCTTTGTTTTGAACGACAAAGCCGGAACCATTTGTTTTTTTAATGGCAGTAATAACTTTTGGTTTTAAGGGGAGAAGTTTGACGGAGAGAGCATCGGTAATAGTTTTGGTTTCCGGAGAATATTTTTGGTCGAAAACGGAAGAAATAGGACAATGAGAGGCCGGCTGAACGGCAAAGATTTTAACGGTAGAAGGAAGTTTTTGAGAAATTCCTAAAAGAGTAGTGCCGGAGCCAACAGGAACAAAAATACTGGTAACTTTGGGTAATTGTTCAATTATCTCTTCAGCGATTTGCTGATAACCAGTGAGAGCGATAGGATCGGTTGATTGGCGTAAAAGATAAGCTTGATGATTTTTGGCATATTTAAAGGCGTCGGAGTTGGGAGTATTGGTCAGATGAAAACTGGAAGTTTCTTTTTTTATTAACTCTAGCTT
Organism: Candidatus Shapirobacteria bacterium; assembly: GCA_041658125.1. Taxonomy (GTDB): domain Bacteria; phylum Patescibacteriota; class Microgenomatia; order UBA12405; family UBA12405; genus JBBAAS01. The sequence continues at coordinate 563 of JBBAAS010000001.1, forward strand.
GTGAATATTAATTTTTGGCGATAGGAAAATAGTGAGGTTGACATTTTTTTGACGGCAGTAAAAGATGGCAGAAATGGCGGCGTTGCCGGAACTAGAGATAACAGCAGAATGGAAATTATTTTGAAGGAGATGCTCAACCTGGAGAGAAATGCTCCTGTCTTTGGCTGAACCTGTTTGGTTTTGGTCTTCCCTTTTGAAATAGTAGTTATCCAGTTTTATTAAAGGGGTCATAGGGTTAAAATAACTTAATATATTTTAAACGATAATATGGACGATAATCAAAGTAAAATAATTTGTCCGGATTGTAAGGCAGAGATTAAAAAAAGTGCTAATTTACAAGTAGGTGATATTTTAGAATGTGAAGAATGCGGAACTGAAGTGGAAATAGTGTCGGTTAGTCCGCTACAATATCGGGAGCTGGTTGAGGAGAAATAAGTCGGAAAATACCATTGGTTTGAGAAAGAGATGAAAGAGGAATAGTTTGGAGCTGGACCCCCCTCCCTTCCCGACTGCTGTCAACGCAATAGAGAACATCGCCTATTTTTTCGATAATAAAAATGACATGATGGCCATTTTTGGTGCGAATAAGGTCGGCGGTTTGAATCGAGTTGAAATCAGTTATGGGTTTTGAGAGCGGTGGGCTAGTGAGCATATCAGCCGCAGTGCGGCGAACCTTGAGGTTTTGACGGAACCAAAGATTGAGAAGATGGACGGCCAATCCGGAACAGTCGATGCCAATTTTTTGTTTTTTTAAGGTTTTATAGTCTGATGAAACGGCTTTTATTTCCTGCCAGGTGCCTTTACCGGAAAAAAAATAGGGTATTCCAAAATAGTGTTCAATTTCTGTTTTAAGTTCGTCTAGTTTAGTCCTAGCCATAGGCCAAATATCGCAAGAATAATGCCGGCTAACCAAGCCCGAAAAACAATTTTTGGTTCTTCCCAGCCGAGATGCTGGAGAGTGAGATGAATAGGAGCGGCCGGAAATAATTTTTTTCCAAAGTGACCTTTCCAGTAAATTTGAAGAGCACTGCTTAGCCCTTCGATGACAAAGAGGCCGCCGACAATGAACAGAGGAATAACTCTTCCTAAAATTAGAGCGATGACAGCAAAAGTGGCACCGAAAGACAGAGCGCCAACGTCGCCAAGCCAAATTCTGGCAGGATGAACATTGAAATAAAGAAAGGCAATGATAGCGCCAATCCAGAGAGAGAGGAAAAGTGAGATGGGAGTATCGAGCGAATTACTGGACAAAAACCAGAAAGCAAAAAGAGCGATTAAAAGAAGTCCGCAAGAGAGTCCATCAAGGCCGTCGGTAATGTTGAAAAAATTAGCGAAAGAAACAATTAAAATTGAAGCCACGGGAATAAAAAAGAAACCTAATCTAAGAATGCCGGCGAAAGGAATATAGATGAAATTGATACCGAGCCGAGAATACATGAGAATAGAGATGACGGTGGCTAAAAAGAATTGAAGGATTAATTTGTGCTTCATTCTTAGGCCGAAAAATCCGGTTTTTTCAAAATGAAAGAATTTCAAAACATCGTCATACAACCCAAGGAGACCAAAACTAATGAAGCTGAAGAAAATAATTTCCAGTTCGCGATTAATTTGAAAATTGCTGGAGATGAATATTTTTGAAAGTTTTAACAAAGGGAAAAGAACGATAAACATGACGCACACAGAAACGATAATAAGGAGTCCGCCGCCAACCGGGGTACCACTTTTTTGAGAATGGAATTTGTCAAAAATAGGAGTTCTTTTATTTTGAAAATCGAGAGTTTTTTGGTTTTGACGTTGAAATTTAAGACGATACAAAAGATTAATAAAAGGAACGACTAAAATGCTGGTGGTGAGAAAGGAAAAAAGAAGTAAGCCAAGATAAAGATGGGTCATTGGTTATAGTATAGAGCTTAGGTCTTAATATATTCAATATTGGCGCCAAGAGAACGAAGTCGTTCGGCCAATTTTTCGTAACCACGTTCTATATATTCAACTCCGCTGATAGTGGACTGGCCGATGGCGGTAAGAGCGGCGAGGGTAGTGGTAGCTCCGGCTCTTAAATCGGTAACGGTAAGGTTGGCAGGTTTAAGCTTGGTTGGGCCATAGATTTTAACGCCGTGGAAATATTCAGGCCGGTTACTTTCCGGGTTGAACTCATAGTAGTTATCGGGATCGGAAACTTCGGGATTAAAAAAAGTAGCCTTAAGTCCCATATTTTCTAAGTTTTTAATATGTTGAAATCTGAAAGGATAAACGCGTTCAATGATAGTGCTACAGCCAATGGCTTGAGAAAGAAGAACGGAAAAAACCGCTTGCCAGTCGGTCATAAAGCCGGGTTCCGGACCAGTTTGAATGTCGATGGGTTTAAGGGGTTTGACCCAAGAAACGGTAAATTCATCCTTTCCGCCTTCAGTTTTGGCACCCATTTGGGTAATCGTGTCAAGAAAGGTGGTAATAATTTTTGGATCGATCCGAAGGATGTTAACTGAACCTTTGGTGGATAAGGCGGCACAAGCAAAAGTAACCGATTCATTTCGATCAGAGATAACTTCATGCTTGGTGCCTTTGAGCCACGGAACGCCCTGAATGATGATGCGTTTGAGATTTTTGGAATCGCGGTTAATTTGAGCGCCCATATCGTTAAGCATTAAAATCAGATCATCAATTTCGGGTTCCAAAGCGGTGTTGTCAATAATGCTTTCACCGTTAGCCATGGCGGCGGTCATTAAAATACATTCGGTAACGGTGTGAGAGGGCTTGGGAAAAGTATAATTAGTAGCCTTAATGCCGGTGGTTTCCAAAGTAACGAGATCATCTTTTGGAGTGACATTAATGTTCATTTTGGCATAGCAGTCAAAAAGACGATCCAGTGGCCGATCCCCAAGTTTGTCACCACCCGGCATGGGAAAAGTAGCTTTACCGGTGCGGACCAAAAGCGGGGCAGAAAACAAAAAAGAAGTCCGTGATTTTTCTCCGGTGCCGTGAGGGACAATGGAGGTGGTGATGTTGGGAGTAGAAATTTCAAGACTGTGTTCGCCGGTTTTTGTGATTATTGAACCTAAGTGTTTAGCGATACTTTCAGTAATTTTTACATCAGAAATTTGAGGGATATTGGTTAACTGGGTGGGGTGGGGGCTTAAAAGCGAGGCGATAATTTGTTTGAAGCTGGCGTTTTTAGCACCACGGATAGAAACTTCTCCGCTTAAAGGTTGACCGCCGGTGACGATATATCGAGACATAAGATTGATTAATGTTTAGAAAAGTGGCCGATAACTTTTTTAAATGTTTTTAAGCCTTCAAGTCCACCGGAACTGAAGTGGATGAGGATGTCTTGGGGTTGAAGTGTTGTGATGTAATGATTATATATGTCTTTTGATAAAGGAAGATAGAGTAATTTGTTACCAATGGCTGTTTTGAAGTCTTTGGCGGTGGTTTTGTTAGTTAAATTAAGATTATAGTTAATTTGAGAAAGGACAATTTCGGCAGTATCTTCAAAGGCGTTTGTTAGTTCGGTGACAAAATCAGGGTGTTGGGTGAATGAAGCATGTGGCTCGTAAAAAACTTTTATTGGTTTTTGAGGATGGAGATTTTTAATGGTATTAATGGTTGGTTTGAGGCGATTAACTGACTGGGAGAAATCATCGTAAAAATGGATTTCCTGGCAAACTTTTAGCAACTGAAGTCTGCGGGCAATTCCTTTGTAGCTTTGAATCCCCTTTTGAATCAGATGGTTGGCTAATCCTAGTTTTTGGCAGAGGGTATAGACAGCGGTAATATTTTGATCATTGTAGTCTCCCGGAAGTCGGGTTTTAAACTTTAAGTCGAAATTATATGGTATGATCGGACACTTGGCTCCAGAGATCAAACTGCTTAGATGTTGGTCTTGAGGGTTGTAGACAATAAAACCGTTTTTGGGAATTCTTTTGATAAGTTTTTGAAAGGCCAGTTGATTGTCAGCCTCGGTTTGATATGACTCTTTGTGTTCCCAGTTGGCGCTGGTGATGAGGAGATATTTGACCGGATAGATAAGAAATTTTGCCTGTTTATCAAGGCCATTGATGGATTCATCGGCTTCAATTATTGACCATTCTGATGAGCTCATCTTTAACGATGGGAGACGATTGAGACTGGTGCCACCAAACATATAGGAAGGGTTGAGACGGGCCTGATTAAAGATCCAGACTAATAGACTAGTAATGGTGGTTTTGCCGAAAGACCCGGCGACAAGAACCGTATTTTTTTTGCCGATATTCTGGGCGAGATATTTAGTGGCGGAAATGTAGGGAATTTTTTGAGATAAAATTTGCTGATATTCTTGTCTGGTTTGAGAAAACGACTTAAACGAGGAACCGATGATACAAAGATCAAGCTGTGGGCTGATGGGAGTAAGATTGATGGGAATTTTAGCCCTTTTAAGTAAATAGCTAAAAGGCGGATAGATTTTTTCCTGGTCCGAACCGCTAATTTCATGACCAAGACGTTTTAACTCAACAGCTAAGGGAGCGGTCATGGTGCCGGCAACGCCAAGAATGTGTATTTTCATGGATAGGGTGACCAGATATTATCGTGAAAATATTCAAAGCCGGGAAAATTTCGTTTATAAAATCCCAGAGGGGGGGAAAATCGACCAAGATAGCAATATTTTAAACCTAATTGATGACTATCGACGACGACTTGAAGGGAGAGCCTGATGGGAAGGCTGGTTTTTGAATATTGAGGATCGTAAAAAACATAGGCAACATGTGAGATTGATGGTGAAAAATAACAAATAGAATAAGCGATGGTTTCCTGATTTTGGTTTTGCCAAAGATATAGTTGGTTGAAGAGATGGTTTTGGAAAACATATTTGACGGAACTTATAGGAAAATCCCAGCCTTGAACCTTAAGCCATTGATATATTTGTTTTTGAGTCTCAAGAGTAAAGTCAAATTCCGATAAGGGAACTTTTTTGTAAGTAAAAGACTCCGTTTTTTTAAGGATTCTTTTGTTTTCAGAGCTAAGCTGAAGATTAGTTAACTGGCTACGGCAACTGGAGTCTTGATAGAAAAGGCCCTTTTGGTTTCTTTGGGGTAAGAGACCGTTTTGGTAATTTTTTTCGATATTTTCGTCGGTGGTGGAAAGAGAGAGATTGGTAGCTATCATGATTTTTTTAATTTTATAGCAGTTCGAAAAGCCTCAGCTTCGGACCAAGGATATTCGGTTTTACCGTGGAGAATGGTTGTTTCGTGGCCTTTGCCACAAGCAATAACAGTATCTAGCGGTTTAGCCAGTTTTATAGCTAAATTAAAGGCATCTTGTCGATTGGGAATGTTGTAATAAATAGCATCTTTTTTGGTAATGCCGGAAATTATTTGCTGATTTATGTCTTCGATTTTTTCAGTTCGAGTGTCGTCGGCAGTAATAATAGTAATGTCGGCTAATTGGGTAACAACTTGACCCATAATCGGTCTTTTTTGTTTGTCGCGACCGCCGGTGGCACCAAAGATGACAATTAATTTACCTTTGGTGATTTTTTTGAGTGAGCTTAAGGTTTGTTTAAGTCCATTGGGGGTGTGAGCAAAATCGATAATTGTTCTAATTTTTTGATCGTTTGGTATTTCTTCCCGCCGACCTTTGACGTCGGGAAACTTTTTAATAGTTTCTAAAAATATTTCCTGATCGATATTGAGTTTTTGAGTAACAATAAAGGCCGCTAAAATATTGTAAATTTGATAATGGTAATTGCTGTTGGTGGAAAAATTAGTTTTACCAACGGAAAACCGGAGTTCATCTGCGTCTGAAATAATATTATTGGCCTGAAAATCCGAAGGGTTTGTGATGCTATAAGAAATTATGGGACAGGTAATAACATTTTTTATTTGTTCGTATGATTGGTCGTCTCGGTTGAGAACGGCAAAATTACTTTGAAGAAATAATTTTGTTTTGGAGGCAATATAATTTTTGATATTTTTATGATAATCAAGATGTTCGTGGGAAATGTTGGTAATAGCAGAAACAGCGAAATTACAACCCCAAAATCGGTTTTGGTCAAGAGCGTGAGAAGTAATTTCACAAACACAATGAGTACAACCTTCAGAAATAATTTTTTTAAAATATCGCTGAATTTCCTGCGGTTTTGGACTTGTGTTATGAAGACCGGGTGAAGTAATAGTAGTAATGAGACCCGATTTAATACCTGATTTTTGGAGAACCTGATGAATAAGGGTACAGGTAGTAGTTTTACCGTCAGTACCGGTAATGCCGATAAGGGTTAGTTTATTTGAAAGTTGGCCGTAGTAGTAGTGAAAAAAAATGCTTTTGGGAAGGTGCCAAAAGACGTTTTTGATTTTTTGGAAAAACATAGGGCGATAGGATGATTATAGCAGGGGGGTAATTTTTTCGGCTAGTTCAAACCAAAGTGGGGCGGCGGTACTGGATCCCCAAGGGGAGCTTTTGGGATTATTAATAGTAATGATCATGGTAAATTTTGGGTTAGTACAGGGAGAAAAACCAATATAGGAAGCGGTAGTTTGAGAATCAGTGTAGCCACCTTTGACGGCAACTTGAGCAGTTCCGCTTTTAGCACAGACTTCCAGGTTTTTTGGTTTAAGCTGGGAGATGGCACCGTTTTCGACGGCATATTTAAGAATAGTGTTAACGATACTAATGGTGGCTGGTTTAAAAATTTGGATGTTTGATTTGTTTTCAGTTTTTGATTGAATGGCAACTTTTGGACGAACCCAAAGACCATTGTTGGCAAGGGCGTTGAAGGCGGAGAGCATTTGAATTTGATTAATGGCGAAGCCTTGGCCAAAAGAGGCAGTGGCCAAATCGATATTGGCCCAATAATCTTTTAAGATGGGCTTGGCTTCGCCGGGAAGATCGATATTGGTTTTTTGATGGAGACTAAGTAATTTGAAATATTTTAAAAAATTGGTTAAACCAAGCTGGCGAATTATGAGACTCATGCCGACATTGTCGGAGTTTTTAATAATATCCCGAAGGGGAGAATCGGGGTGAATTTCCTGATTCCAATTTTGGATTGTGTAGCTGTCGATAATTAGTGGTTTTTGACATTCGGAACAAACATAGTCCGGCTTAATGGAATTGCTGTCGAGAGCCATAGCAACAACGAGAGGCTTAAAAATTGAGCCCGGTTCAAAAAGATCGGTGAGAGCAGAGAGTGAAGCGAAAGTGGCACTCGGCGAGGCCGAAGAAGTACTAACCAGGCTAGTAATAGCTAATATTTGACCAGTTTTTGGATCCATAATACTAATTGATCCGGAATCCGCAACATATTTGCTTAATCCGGCAGCCAGAGTTTGTTCTGATAAAAATTGAATTTGGCGATTAAGCGAAAGATATAGATTTTGGCCCGGAACAGGGTCCATCTGCCAGCTTTTTTGAGTAAGAAGACTTTGGCCAAGAGCGTCTTTGGGTACAAGAGAATAACCGAGCCGACCCGAAAGTTGTTTTTGGTAGTATTTTTCAACTCTGGCGAGAATGGGAAGAGCCAGATTGTTTTCGGGATAGAAACGACTTTGAATTTTTTCAACTAAAACCCCGGTATTTTGAAGTTGACTAGCCTGACTTGCCTCAACGGTTTTTGGTAGTGTAATCCATTTTTGAGAGGGACTGTTTTGAAAATTTGCAAGGAGGGACTGATTTTTAGAAGTAGGATCGGAAATAAGGGTGTTAATGAGAACGATAACTTCGGGAAGATTTTTTATATTTGGTTTGTAAAGCGAGAGTTGATATTTAGTTTCATTGGTAACAAGGGGAAATTGGTCAGAGGAGAATATTTTTCCAATATCCGGTTTTATTTTTTCTAACCGATAAAGTTGTGATTCAGCTATTTTTTTTAAGGTTGATCCCTGGATTATTTGCCAATAGAAAAGCCGAACTGAGACCAGAATAAAAAAAAGAAAAACGGTTTGATAAAGTATTTTTTGGCGATTTTTAAGGTTGGGAGGAATCATGGAGGTTGATGGTTTGGAGAATGGGTTGATAATTATCCTTTTGGAGAGTTTGGTTGATAAGCTCAATTGAGCTAAATTTGGCTAATTGATTTTCTAAAAGTTGTTCTTGGAGGGTGAGTGAGTTTTGGACTTCCAGTTGTTTTTGCAAAAGAGTGTTTTGTCTGACAATTTCCTGGCTATAAAAAAGAGAAAAAAGAATTTGACTGCAGAAAGAAACGATAAAACCGATGAAGAGTATTTTTTGAAACACTATACAATTGTATACGATCGGAGACGGGCGGAGCGAGAAAGAGAATTGAGGCGAATTTCTTCAGAAGAAGGGATAATAAGCTTGGTTTTGGAGAGGTGGTATTTTTGGATGAACTGCTTAACAATACGGTCTTCACCGGAATGAAAAGAAATAACACAGACAGTCCCTTTTGGAGAAACAATTTCAAGAGTTTGAGAAAGAACACTTTTTAGATTTGCAAATTCGTCATTAACTAAAACTCTGAGGGCCAAAAAGATTTTAGTAGCCGGATCAATAGCGGTTTTAACGTGTTTTTTTTGATAAAAATCCCTGATGATATTGGCCAACTGTTGACCGGTTTTGATACTTTGTTTCTGGCGATGGTGAATAATTTCGTCGACCAGGGGCTGACTGTATTGCTCTTGAGCGATTTTGGAAAAAGCGGAATAAAGTTCTTCGGGGGAAGCAGTATTGATAAAATTTTCGGCGGTTTGAGATTGGGTGACGGGACTCAATCTCATATCAAGCGATAGAGTATCGTTGAAGGAGAATCCCCTATCGGTAGCGGTTTGTTGGTTTTGACTTAGACCGAGATCAAAGAGAATACCGTTAACTTGATGGTGGATATACTTTTTGTAAACGGAAGTAAGTTCGGAAAAGTTTTCGTTGATGGGAGTGAAGTTTTTGCTCAGATTGAGTTCCCGAATACGATCGGAAGCGATAGCGAGGTTAGAAGGGTCTTGATCGATGCCAAAAACAGTAGCGCCGCACTTAAGAAGCTCTATCGTATGGCCACCGTGACCGAGAGTGCAATCGATAAAAACTTTGTCCGGAGATGGACTTAGAAGATCAATAGTTTCCTGAAGAAGTACGGGTTGGTGGTAGATCATTGAGCCGGATAGTTACCAACCAGGGAATTTTGACCGTTGCTAAAAACAGAATAACCGTTGTCCTGAAAATTTTTCATAATAATGAAAAACTGACTACCGGTTAAAGTGGTTTTGGGCTTAATAGAAAAACCTTCTAAGCTAAGACTGCCGGTTTTTTTAATTTCGGCAGTGGTTTTTAAAGCAAAAGGAGTTTCGAAGCTGACTGCTTGATTGGGCGGAGCCCGAAAGTTGAGGATGAGATTGCCGCCGGTGACGCCTTCGTCATATTTGCGTTTACAGCCATTAGTACAACTTTCAGTACCCAAAAGAATATTTTTTAGGGCGGTAGAACCATCAACCTTAATGGTGCCGTTAACCCCTTTTTGGATTTCGGTACCAACGGATCCGGCATCGTAAACTAATTCATAGTCGATTTCTTTGATCACGTTACTAATTTCAGAAATTTTTAGATTAATTTCGTGGCCGTCAGCGCTGGGAGTTAAAGAAATAAAGGGTTTTTGATCGAGCTTTAATTCAACTAGCTCCGGAGTGGGAGTGGGAGTGATGGTGGGGGTAGTTTTTTTGCCACAGGAAGAAAAAAGCAATAAAGAAGTAACGGCTAAAATTACGGATATTTTATTTAGTTTCATAAAATGATTATTAATTATTTTAACTTGTTTTGAAGCCATTCGGAAACTTCAGTAGAAGGGAGTCGAATTTGTTCCATGGTGTCGCGGTCGCGGATAGTAACGGTGCTGTCTTCCAGCGTTTGGAAGTCGACGACCAAACACCAAGGAGTACCAATTTCGTCCTGGCGACGATATTTTTTACCGATATTGCTACTGTCGTCAAAATCAACGGAAAATTTATCGGAAAGATCCTGATAAAGGCTTTCAGCTTTTTGAATTAACTCCGGTTTGTTGGAAGCAAGTGGGAAAATAGCCAATTTATAGGCAGAGACTTTTGGATTAATTTTAAGCCAAGTGCGAATTTCTCCGTTTTCCAACTTGTCTTCGCGATAGGCATCTAAAAGAAGAAAAAAGAAGCTACGGTCAACACCGCCCGAGGTTTCAGTTATCCAAGGAAGATATTTTTCTTGGGTAATCGGATCGGTATAGGAAAGATCCTGACCGCTAAACTTGGAATGTTGAGTCAGGTCGTAATCGGAACGCCAATGAATGCCTTCCATTTCGGCCCAGCCCCAAGGAGCGTTATATTCGATATCAAAGGCTTTTTTAGCGTAGAAACTTAATTCGTCTTCTTGATGTTGGCGAAAACGTAGGCTCTCTTTTTGATTAAAGAATTTTTGATACCAGACCATTCGTTGTTCTTTCCAGTATTCATACCACTTGTCCATTTCTGACGGGTGGACAAAATACTGAATATCCCATTGTTCAAACTCGCGGGTACGATAAAGAAAATTCTTAGGTGTAATTTCATTTCGGAAAGCTTTACCGACTTGAGCGATACCAAAAGGAATTTTGACGCGACAACTGTCGACGATGTTTTTAAAGTCAAGGTAAATATTTTGGCAAGCTTCCCCTCTTAAATAAGCCGGCATTTTTTCGCCTTCGATAACGCCGATTTCAGTGTGAAATAAAATGTTAAATTTTTTACCTTGAGTAAATTCCCCGCCACATTCAGGACATTTGGTGGCATTATCGATCAGGTCAGGGCGAAACCGTTTATGGCAGGATTTGCATTCAACTAAAATATCACCAAAATTTTGAACATGGCCCGAGGCTTCCCACACACGGGGATGAGTAATAATACTACCGTCGATGCCAACAACATCGCGGCGTTTGACGACATTATCGGTCCACCACAGATTTTTCCAATTATATTTCATGAGCGAACCGACAGGCCCGTAGTCGTAGAACCCTTGAACACCACCATAAATTTCACTGTTTTGAAAAATAATTCCCCGACGCTTACAAAGAGAGACAATTTTTTGGACAAGATCTGCATCTTTTTCAGTTGCCATGAAGATATTATATACGAAAGATTATCGGAATAGCTTATTGCTCTGGAGAGGGTGCTCGATGATGGATTCAAAAGTATTTTTGAGTAGTTTTTGACAGGCCCGGTAGTTTTTTTGATTAAACGATTGGGTAATATCCTCCGAAGTACCAAAACCTAAGGTATGAAGTAATAGGATTTCGTTTTGGATATAGGTTTTGACCTGATTACGATTGATGGCGTCGACAAGATGGCAGGAAATGTCAAAGACGCCTTCGATATTTTGATTTTCAGCGATGAAATGGTTGATAATTTCTAAGAAATAAAATAACAAATTAAGCTGGGCAAGACTTTTGTCGGTTTGAAGAAAAGAAACTATGGTTTGGCTTTCTGAAAGCCAAAGAAAATTGTTTTTTGAATAAAAGTGAGCTTTGATTAAGTTCCCTAGCTGAAGTGAACCCAGCCGGGTGCTTTTTATATTTTTAACACCTTTGGCGATAGCCACTATTTTTCCTAAACTTGGGGTTAAAAGAGTAATCAATAAGTCTGATTCTTTGACACTTTTTTTATTGATGACAATGGCGGTAGTGGAAAAATAGCGAGGCATTAGAGAGCCAGCTTGATGATCTTGTCGGAGACCCAATTAAAAGTTTGTTTTTGTTTGTTAACAATCAGTTCATATTCAATTGGCTTAGTGCCGGGTTGTTTTTGAAGATAGAGGGTATAGTTGGAACTGGCGGGAACTGAAGTTTGGTATTGGATGCTAACCTTAGCGCTACTTTGGGCATAAAGAGGATATTTATCACCGTAAAAACCTTCAAAAACTTGCTTACCGAGTTCTTCATACAAAACAGGCTCAACTTCAGATCCGGTCATCTTGATAAATTTTGAGCCTTTGGGGACATAAAACCTAAACCAATCACGATATTTGGGGGCATTAAGACAAAGGTCTCCTTTTTCCAGATTGCAGTTTGAGGCCTTACTGGGATTAGTATAGGTAACAGTAACTTGGTGCTCGACGATGCCATCTTTGCTGATAATTTCGTGTTTTATTTTTTGAATTAGAAACAAATTGGTTTTGGCACTGCTCATATTGGCGTCGTTGAGATGGAAGTAGTCAGTGTTTGGATTGGTTTCGGTAATACTACCGGAAATATTGGCTAAAACACCAGCAGCCTGAATTTCGGGATCGGAAAAATAGAAAAGCATATGTTTTTGAAGAACATTATTGATAAGCCCTTCGGCCAGCGGAGCGATTTTGCTTTTTTCGGCGCCCATGGCATTGCTTAAAAGGGAATGCATTAGCGGTCCGAGGAAACCCTTGCGGTTTAATTCAAGATAATTTCTAGGTTGTCCGGCCAGCCATTCGAGTTGGTAGATTATTTGAGGACAGCCGTCACAGCGCTTATCCGGATCGGCGGAAAAATTGCCAAATCCGGGGACGCCAACCCGGCCTAAAACTTTTACCATATCAACTAAGACTTGGGTATCGAGAGCGATAACGGCATCGACTTTATCTTTGGATCCGGAATATTTTTGGTATTTTTCCAAAAACAATTGAATACTAGTGGGAAAATCGGGAGAAAGATTTAGGTCACGGATATTCCAATAAGGAACATTGATGTGGTAGGCCTTGATGGGACGGGGAGCAGGGATGGTGCTGTTGAACTTGGCATCAAGTGTATAGATATCGCTACTGATTCCCGGACTAATTTTACCCTTATCAACTTTGATGGTGCCATAGGCGGTCCAAAAACCACCGGTAGGACGAAGTTCGGCGTCATTTTGAAAAATTAAAAGATAATTTCTGGGAGTGTCTTTACCTAAAAGCCAGGAAGTTTTGGTAAGAATAGGACGACCGTCTTTGACAAACTTGTGAACTTCAGCCAGAGTTTCTTTGGCTTTGAGAAAGGTAGAGTGGATTTTTTGACCCTTATATTCGGTAGGATAACGGGAAATATCAATTTGGTTGAGAGAGTTTTCAATATTAGAAAGTTTGCCCTCAATGCTATCAAGATGGGGAATAAGTCCTTCGGCGGTTTCAGTAAGAAAAGCAATCCGGTCTTCGGTAGTTTTGGCACTATCGGTAGCGCTACCTTTGACCCCTAGAAAATCCTGATAAGGTTCAATGGCTTTGATCAGTATTTCACCGGTATCAAGACCATCAAGTCCGGCGGAAAGAAGCATTTGGCCATCGCGATAATAATCTTTGGCGTAGGGGAGAGATCGAAGGTAGGAGAAACCTTTATAAGATTTTTGAATGTTAAGAACTTGAGTTTTGAGTGAAGAAATTTTGGTTTGGGCTAAAACTAAATCTTTGTTTTCGGCGGCAGTTTTAAGTTCAAGAGCGATGGTTTTGGCCTGGATGACTTGAGAGTAAAGCTTTTTGCCCGGAACGAAGAAAGTGAAGAAGCCAATGGTAAAAATCAGAGCAACAACGGCGAGAAAAACCAAAAAAATGGAAAGTAAGATGGGGAAAAGCTTTCGTTTTGGTTTGATGATGACCGGCGGCAAAGGAATTGTTTCGGGCATTGTTACAGTTTAAGGTATATTTTAAAAAATTACCAGCGAGAAAGCATAGACATAGGAGTTTTAAGAAGAATCATGATTTCTTGGCGAATGGAACGGTGACAGACATAATATGAGTCGAGCTTAGCCCGTTGTTCAAAGGTTAGGTCGTTCCGGCCTGAAGTTTGCCAAATGCCGGTGATGCCGGGCTTGACTGAACGGATGTCCTGAATACATTTTTGGGTGTGAGGAAATTTTTGTTCATAATCGCGAAGTTCTTCTTCGCGGTAAGCCCGGGGACCAATCAGGCTCATAGTGCCCCGGAGAACATTCACTAACTGGGGAAATTCATCAATGGTTAAGGCCCGGATTTTTTTGCCGACAGGAGTGATCCGCGGATCTTCGTTCATGGGTAATTTCCAGCCGGCATTTTTATATTTTTCCCAAAGTTTTGGGTAGTTTTCTTTTAGTATCTGGTCGTTGTCGCCGATAAACATACTGCGAAATTTGTACATCCAAAATTCCTTGCTCCCCTTCCCTACTCTTTTTTGTTTAAAAATTATTGGTCCCGGCGAAGTGACTTTGACCAAAATGGCAGTAATAAGCATGATGGGCGAAAAAAGAACGAGAAGAAAAATAGAGCCTAAAATATCGATAGTTCTTTTAACTATTTGAAATAAAACAGGGTGTGTTTGGGAGAAAGGAGAGAGATTATTCATGTGATTTTAGAAAATAATTTTTGAGCTTGGGATTTTTGACAATTTGCCCGACCAGATCGCGAACTAAAAAACTGTCGTTACCGGATAAATTAACCAGTAATAGAGCATCTTTGGTATCAATAATGCCGATATTTTGAATACCAATCAGACCGATTAACTTTTTAGAATTGCCGGAAATAAGGCAGGAGTTGGAATTAATTGAAAGCATTGGCTGGTTTTTATTTAGTGAAGCAAAATCGTTTTCGGTTTTGGGCAAAAGTTGAAAAATTGATTTCCATTCACCGATGTCGCTCCAGTCGAAGGTAGCAGGAACAAGGAGAAGATTTTTGGATTTTTCAGAGATGGCAATGTCGATAGCTAAGTTGGGAGATAGGGAGTAGCTTTTTTTAATGTTTTTGGGATTTTTTTGAAGTTGGTTAAAAAGATCAAAGTATTTTGGGCTGTGAAGTTTAAATTCATTAATAAGGGTGGTAACGGTAAAAGTATAAATACCGGAATTCCAATAATAGTTATGGTTTTTAATAAAATTTTGAGCAATTTTTTGGTCCGGTTTTTCGGTGAATTTGGTGACCTGACGATATTTGAAAGTAGTTGGCTTGGTAAGCAGATAGCCATATGAGGGACTGGGGTAAGTTGGCTTAATCCCGATGGTAAGAATTGATTTATGAGTATTGGCCAAATCGGCTGATAAAAGAATATCGTTGGAAAAATTTTTGAGCTTATCGATAAAGTGGTCGGAGGCAAAAGTGGTAATGACGGCCTTAGGATTAATTTGGCCGATAACAAATGAGGCGTAAAGAATAGCCATGGCGGTATTTTTTTTGTCGGGTTCGAGAATTAGATTTTCCGGTAAAATTAATCCCGACAGGTTCTGGATGATAGTTTTTTGATAATTATTGTTGCTGATGAGAAAGACGTGGTCGCGGTTGACTATTTTTTGGGCCCGAAGAAAAGTTTCTTTGAGGAGGGAATTTTGGCTATTGAGGTGAAGAAATTGCTTGGGATGGTCAGCTCGGGAAAGAGGCCAAAGGCGGGGGCCACTACCTCCGCAGAGAATTAAAATGTAGTGGTTTGAAATTGATGCCATAAGTTGTTAACGGTGTTTTTAAAGTTTAGCATAAAGTTATTTTCAGAAAAGCGGGAAGCATTTTGAACGCAAGTGTCGGAGTCGAACTTGAAGTGATGGAATTTGTTGAGGGTTTTTATTAGAGAGAACGTTGTCTGGTGGTTAAAAAAAAGGCCGGTTTTTTGATCGATAACCGTCTCGGTGATACCACCACGCCGGTAGGCAATAACCGGACGACCACAAGCCTGAACTTCGAGGGGAGTGAGGCCAAAGTCCTCTTTTTGGGGACAGATAAGAGCTTGGCAATTTTGATAAAGAGCAATGAGAGTACTATCGGAAATCAGACCTAAAAATTGAATGTTTTTAAATTGAGAATATTTATTTTTTAAATACCTTTCTGTTCGACCGGTACCGACAATTTTTAAGATTAAATTGAGCTTAATACAGGACTTAATAGCTATTTCTACTTTTTTATAAGGAACAAGGCGGGAAACCGTCAGAAAATATTTGTCAGATAGCCGATTACTAGAAGACGGTTTAAACCGGTCGAGATTGATGCCGGGGTAAATAATTGTTGAAGGACGATGGTAATTTTTTTGAATGCGGGCTTGGGTAGTAAGGCAATTGGTAGTATAGAAATCCGGGCGCTTCGAATAGATCCGGTCTATTTTTTGATATTTTTTGAGAATTGGTTTTAGAATTGACGGGGGTTTTTGGTAAAGATGACGGTTGGGGGTGTGAAGATGACAAATAAACATCGTGTTGGGAAGAGTTAAAAGACAATGGCCGACAGTGGAGGTGGTGGAAATAACAATATCATATTGAGAGAAATCGAATTGTTCTAAGGCAAGGGGATATATTGGAGTATAGAAAACCGGATTAGACCGGTGAAAAGGTAATTTTTGAATGAACGAGGAAATGACGGTGGTTGTTGGGGGTAGCCAATTTGTTTTGGAAGGGTCATGGAAAAGAGTGAAGACAGGAGCCTTCGGATAAATTTTTAGAAGATTAAGAAGAACTTTTTCAGCTCCACCCCATTGATTCAACCAGTCGTAAAAAATAGCGATTTTAGGTGAGGAGTTTTTCATAAACAGCCATGGTTTTTTGGGCGGTTTTAGTCCAGGAATATTTGGCAACCTGAAGTTGGCCAAGCTTAATTAACTTTTGACGGAGAGTATCTGAAGCTTGGAGTTTTTTGATTTGGTCAACAAGAGCCATTGGTTTAAAAGGATCAAAATAAAGAACGGATTGACCGTAGACTTCCGGTAGGCAACTTGCATTACTGGAAATTACCGGACAATTTAGGGCCATAGCTTCAAGACCGGTAAGACTAAAGCCTTCCATCAAAGACGGGTGAACCAAGGCCAGAGCGTGAGAATAAACCTGACTAAATTCGGCGTCGGTTAGATAGCCTAAAAATTCGACTTGAGATTGTAGGTTGAGGGATTTGATTTGCGACTGAAGTTTGTCGGTAAAGAAATTGCGGGCGGAGATAATTTTTAATTTGATATCGGGAAGAAATTTGAGGGCTTGAAGAAGGACAATAAGGTTTTTGTGAGGGTAGAGATTGCCGGTATAAACAAGATAATTTTCAATTTTTAATTTTCCACCAGAGACGGACTTCGCTTGGTGATGAAGAAACTTTGGATCGACGGCTTCTTGGGTAACGGTGATTTGAGTGGGTTTTAGATTGAAATCAGTAGCTAATTTTTTTTGCCAATAAACAGTTGGGACAATTAGCGGGTTAGTTTTGATAACATGGTCTGTTAACAATCGATAAAGCCAATATTTGGGCCAATATAAAAATGGATTTCTGGTAGTAGTCTTCGGGCCATGAAAATAATGCTTGATGAGATCGTGGATGGTAACTACCGATTTACCGGAATATAAAAAGGGCTTATTGAAATGGGTAAAATGAACTAAATCCGGATGGAGTTGATTGAGAAGTGAAGGAAACTTGATTTGTTCTAAAAGAGAATAATGGGGAATGTCGGTAAAAACGTATTGAAATTTATTGCCCAAGTCGGCTTGAATGTCGGATCGAAGATCGTTATAGGTGACGACAGTGAATCGATATTTAGAAAATTGGGGAAGATCGGAGAGAGCGATTAAAAGATTTTTAGTATAACGGCCGATACCGGTGTGTTTGGGACCATAGAGACGAGCATCGATAACAATATTTTTTAGAGGCATTTAGCTTTAAAAATACGTAATAATTCTAACAGTTTTATCCCGGATAAAACTATAAAGCGAACCGGAGGAGAATATTTATTCATTAAGTTTTCCTGATAAAAAATACGCATGGCTTCGGTTGAAGCCAAAGCAATACGGAGTCGGGTTTGAGGAGAAGCGGTAGAAATATTTTGAGTTTCTTTTATAATGCCTGAAGAAATTCCCTGATAATGGGTAACTTGAGTAAAAGGATAGAAATAAAAGGAATAACCCTTTTGACGAAGTTTGTAGCAAAGATCAAGATCCTCACCGTAGTAAAAATATTTTTCATTCCACCAGTTGATTGAATCCCCTACCGAGCGTTTGATCATCAGAAAGGCTCCGGAGCAAGCATTGATTTTTTGGATTTTGGAATAGTCTAAATATTCCATGAAATAAGCCCGGCTGGAGATGCCGGTGAAATGAAGCATGGCGGTCAGAGGAGTGGGAAAATCGCGGTGACATTCGGGCTGGAGCTTACCGGTAAGAGCAAACTTGAGATAACAAGTGGCGGCGTCGACTTTTGGATTTTCTTGAAAAAACGTCAGCATTTTGGAAAAGGTTTGGGGTTCGACGGTGGTGTCGGGATTGAGAAAGAGGACAAATTTAGACGATGGGGAAAGGATGGAAAGGGCACGATTGTTGCCAGCAGCGAAACCCAGATTTGTATTTAGTATTAAGTATTTAGTGTTTAGTAGAGAAACTTTTTTGGCTAAAGAGATGCTTTGGTCGGAGGAGGCATTGTCAATGACGATAATTTCATACTTTTTAGAATCTAGATCTGAAAGTCTAATGCTTTGGAGACATTTTTGAAGATAGTCACCGGTATTAAAATTGAGAATAACTACAGAGAGAACGGGGTTAATGCTTTTGGGTGATTTGATCATATATTTGGTTTAGGCCGTCGACACATTTATCAAAAGAATACTTATCTTTCATCAGTTTTTTGGCATTTTGACCGATAGACTCCCGGTATTTTTTATCATTGATGACTTTGAAGACGTGGCTAAGAATGTCTTTTGAAGGACAAACAATGGCGTGTTTTTCATTTTCGATTTCGATATTGCCCATGCCACCTTCGGGATTGGTAATTACCGGTAGGCCAAAAGTCATACCTTCCAAAAATTTGTTGCGGGTGCCACCACCACTGCCCATGGGGGCCAAAAGTAACCAGCAGTATTCGTAGAAATACTGTGGATCGTGTGATCCGCCTTCGGCATCAGCCTCGGTGACAATGATATCTTTTGAGGAATATTTGCCATAGAGATCCGGAGCATGGCGGCCGACAATGTAAAGACGGGCTTTGGGATAGGTTTTTTTAATAGATGGCCAAAAATTTTTCAGAACCAGATCGGCCGATTCCTGATTTTGCATCCATTTCATATTGGAGACACCAAAAAGAATGGTGGGATCAGGTGATTTTTCGGTTTTTAGCGGAAGCTTAAAATATTCCGGATCAACTCCATCCTGAAAAACGTGAATATCAGGCCGGCCGGTAATTTTGGAAACATATCTTTGGTCTTCAGAGCTAAACATGAAAACAGTATGGGTGTTTTTCCAATAATGAGTTTCCCAGTACTTTAGCTTGAGGACATCGATCCAAAGAAGAGGTTTAAGGAGGCGGGACCAGCCGAAAAGTGACTGAACGAAATGTTGATAAATGGCGTATTCGATGGTGACATCAACCATGACAATGGGAATTTTGGTTTTTGGAATACTCGGCATGGGATAAATACAGTCACAGTGGATAAGGTCAAAATGGTGATGTCGGAGTTCATAGCGAATAGCTTTTTTAAGGTCGTCACTGATGTATTTAACTAACAAAAACGGATAGGGACTAAGCCCGGTGGAAAGAATTTTTCGGGGATCCCAGGTTTTTCCCCGATGAACAACGACAACCTTTTGGCAATATTGGCTAACTTCGGGTAAGCCTTCTTCGTCAGGAGAAATGCAGATAAGATGGATATCGTTTTTGGGTGAGAGGTATTTAATAGAGTAAAAAGAATGTCTTTGACCGCCGGATTGGGAAAGTCGGGGGATGTAAGGCGTAATCATTAGAATTTTTCGTTTAGTTTTGATTGGGTTCATGGAGATAAAGTATTATAAATTTATCGGAACGAAAGATGGTAGGATATTTTGAGATTAACTCGTTGGTATAACCATTGTAAGTGGTAGAGACATAATAAATGGGATAATTTTTGTAGAGAGAAAAGAATTTGGGAAAATCATATATTTCGATCGGGAAACCGGAACGGTTAGTCTGATAAAGAAAGGCGGTATCGCCATTGTAGGGAGCAACCACAAGAGAGTTTTTGGGAATTAACTGGTCAACCATTTTTCCGGCTTCCATAATAACCGGGTTATTGATTTTGTAATATTCCTGAACTTGGAACCAAGAGTAAAAAAGAGCGGCGGCAAAGACAGAAAAAGTAACCAAAAGAGCGATTAGTTTTTGATCGAAAACAAACTGATAGAGGTAATAAAGGCCAAAACCGATAATTAAAGATAAAAGAGGGGTAATTAAAAATTGATAATAGTCATGTTGAATGTTGCCACGGGCAATGATGGAAAAATAAAGAAGAATGCCGGCAGAGGCTAATAGACAAAAAAGTTGGGAGTGATTTTTTTTGTAGGCAAAGCCAAGAAGTAAGGGAATAACGCCATAAATTCCAAGAATTAATTTGCCGATCCGTTCGAAAAATAACCAACGAAACCAGGCCGGACGAAAACGAAGGCCACCTTCGTTAAACAGCCAATTGCTGGCGGGGATGCCTTCGGGAAATTGACTAATCCATTGGCGCCAGAGGTAAAAGGGTAAAAGCGAAATCAGGGCGAAAAAAAAGAGGGAGAGGAGAGTTTTGGGCTTAAAAAGGTTAAGCCGAAGAGAGTAGAAAAAAAGTAAAGGGAAAATAATTATGCCGGTAAAAGGCTTAGTAAGAATGGCGAGGGCTAAAGAAATGCCGGATAGTAGCCGGGATTTGGGAAAAAGGTACAGAGTAAGCATCATAAAAAGAACAGCGGTGGGTTCGGGAAGAATGGTTCGGGAATAATAGATTGAAAATGGCAGGAAAAGAAAAGTAGTGGTGGCTAAAAATGAGGGCCAAAAGTTTTTGGTGATTTGAAGTCCGATAAGAAAAATAAGAAAGCCAGTGATAAGAGAGAAAAAGATGGAAATTAGACGGGAAGCAACTTCGACGGTTAATGAGGGGAATAAAGGAGAAACGGCTTTATAGAAAACAACAGAAACGGCATTGTAAATGGGAAATTCGACGAAACGATAACCGTGGGGATTGTCCTTGCCTGATTGAAGATTACTTAGGTCGTGGTAGGTGGGACGGAGAAGATCAAAGCTTCTTAGAAAATTTCTGGTGACCGAAGCAGTGTCGGCTTGACGAAAGGAATGCCAATCAGCGATAGGGTTGTTGATTTTATAAAGCCGGACAGTAAGACCAGTGGCAAAAACAAGAATTAAGAGTATTTTTTTGATGACGGTCATTTTCGTTTTTGGTTGAGAGCAATGGTTTGATAGTAAATGCCCATCATAATCCAGAAAAGATAAGCAGTTTTTGAAGCTTCAAAAACGTCAATAAAGACGGCATTGGTTAAAGTAACTAAGAGTCCGCCAAAGAGGGTTATCTGGATAATATCCAGAAACCCCAGTTTTTTCCGGAAAACTAAGGGGATGGTTTTTCGGATAAAGTAGAAAATGATAGAAAAGAAAGTAATAAAGCCAAGAAGACCACTTTCGCCTAAGGTACGGAGATAGTCGTTATCGGTAGCCAAAGTGATTGAACCAAGACCGGAGCCAATGAGGGGGTTTCTTTTGAAAGCAGTAACAGCTCGGGGCCATTCAGCATTGAAGCGGATTTCACCAGATCGGGCGACTCCGACGTCAGCGTCAACGGGAGGAAATTCTTCGATGGTTTTGTAGACCATGACGGTGGGGACGAAAGTTGCTCCCGGTTTGGGTTTAATAGGTGAGCCGGTGATGACGGCAATTGGCGGAAGAGTAGAAATGGGAGTAATGGTAGGGATAACAGTTGGCTTAGCCGGAAACTTGAGAAAAGCCAGACTCTTTTGAAGACCGGGAACGGTGGCCAGAAGCCGTTGATTGAGATCCTTTGACATAAAAAGAGAGACAATCATGACTATGGAAACCGGAAGAATCCAAAGATATTTCTTAACTAAGAAAAGAGTAAGAACCATGCCGCCCCAGAAAGCGAAAGTAGAAATTCGCGAGGCGGTGAGGGTTAAAATGTAAAAGGCTAATAACCAAAAGAGAAGGTTGATGGTTTTGAGAAAAAAGTTTTTTTGAATAATGGCGACAACGCCAATGATAATCAAGACAGCGCTTAAAAAAGCAGCCAAATCGTAATGGCCGGCGAAGCTGGAACTGATGCGGGTCCAGTCACTCATTATTAAAAGTTGGCCCTTAGCAAATTCGGAATTCATGGTGGAAACTATCGGCCAGCCTAAAAATTTTTGGCCAAGACCATAGAGGGAAACTAGAATGGTGGCGATGATGGCGGTGATGTAAGTAATTTTTAAATCAGCAAGATTTTTAATGGTATCAGCGGCAATAAAAAATAGTGACATATATTCAAATCGGCGCAAAAGATTAAGAAGAAGGAATTTTGGAGCAGTGGTTTGGTAGATTAGGATGGCAACTAAGGTACTGGCAGAAATAGCGAAAAAATAGGCTAAAAACAATTTAGTAATTTTATGTTTAAAAATCGGAAAACCGTGAGTTAACTGATAAATGCCGTAAACGATGATGGAAAATAAAACCAGATAATCATCAACCCTGACGGAAACAAAAGTTCCGGCTACCGATGATAAAGGAAATTTGGGATAGAGAGGAATGCCGATGATGAGAGCTAAAAGGATTGGCCTTAAAATTTTGAAATTTTTGAACATGCTTCTTGGTAGAAACCGGAAAATTTTGAGTTTCCAGTTAATTTATAAAACAAAAGTCGGAGATAAGCGTTGAGATATAAGAGTTTTTGAATGAGCTTAAGATGGTGGGGGTGATGCTTTTGGGTGAAATGAAGCACGCCGAGATATTCGTTGACCAAGGGATCAGCTTGGGAAACGGCTGAAGCCCGACCAAGGTGAATTATTTGGGGGCCGATAAGGTACCAATGCTCTAGTTCCGGATACTTTTGCTTAATGCGATAACAAAGTTCATATTCTTCACCATACATAAAATAGTTTTCGTCAAAGCCGTTAACGGAGTCAAGAATCGGACGGCGGATAAGAAGATAAGCACCGGTAAGCCAGTCTTGGCGATGGTCTTTGAGATAGAAATTACTGTGGGTGTAAAAATCGGGGGTGTGGGGATGGAAGGGCTTGACCAAGTAATTGAAAAAAGGCAGATCATCAAGACCAATAGACCAAGTAAAAACATTGGACAAATTGGGGAAAAATCCACCGGAGGCCTGAACCAAACGGTTGGGATTTAAAAGTTGAGCGGTACACATAGAGGCTTTGGGATTGGAGGCAAGCCAAGTGAGGGTTTGACTGATGGCCGAATGAAGGATTATGGTGTCGGAGTTTAAAAGTAAAACGTAATTACCACAGGCAACTTTAATGCCCTGATTGTTGGCTTTAGAAAAACCGACATTTTTATTGTTTTGAATAATTTTGTAATTGTTTTTAGAGATTTTTTTCTGTTGGAAAAAATGATTGATATCGGCTACCGAAGTATCGGAGGAAGCGTTGTCGATAATGATTATTTCGGTAGATACTTTTGAAGAGCTATCGCCGGTGTCGGAAAAATGAAGGCCTTTATCTAAAAGAATTGAATGCAGGCAATCAAGAATAACCTTGGAAGTGTTAAAAGAAAGAGTGATAATGGATAAGGTAGGGTTAGTCATGGCGACGGAAAAAAGTTAAAAGAGTTTTTAGGGCAAAGATAACAGTAATTTCTGTCAGAAAAAAGGAGAGTAAGCGATTGGGGATGGTGGTGGGAAAGCGACGGATGGTGACTTTGGTTTGATAATCCTGGTTGTGGTAAATAATTTTATTGGCAATTCTTTTTTCCGGTTTGGTAAAAACGTCTTTTTCCCAATCAAAACCATTAATGTAAAGGGCTTCTTTGAATGGCAAGTTCAGCTCTTCAAAATAGTAACTGGGAATAGTATCGATGATAATTTCCCGGGCTTTTTCCGGCGGGTGGTTGAGGCGGATTCTAAATGGACTTTGGTAGTATTTAAGGTAAAAATTCATCACTTCGGATCGGGATAAGTTTGTAAAATAGCCCGAGACGTTTTTAATTTGAACCGTATCGCCGGGAAGATCGGATTTGGTACTGTTGATTAGGTCGGGAACAATGGGAGTGGGCCAGAGTAGGTAGACCAGGGCGAGGAGGTTAAAAACAACCAAAAAAATTTTTAGTGGTTTAGGCATGAGAGCAAATTATTGAAATAACATAGGTCGGCCAAGGACATAAGCAGGATTTTTGAGTTGTCGGTCAGAGATTTTTTTAGCGGGAACGCCTCCCCAAACTTCAAAATCGGGGATATCTTTGGTAACCACAGCGCCGGCGGCGACGACCGCTCCCCTACCGATAGTGACTCCGGGAAGAATAATGGCTCGGGGGCCGATAAAAACATAGTCTTTGATAATTACCGGACCAAAGGAATTGCCAAAATCAGGAGAATTAATATTGTGCTCATCGTTGTAAATCAAAACTTGGCTGGCGATATTGACATGGCTGCCAATTTCCAAGGGAGAGCGGCCGTCCAAAAAACAATGGTCACCGATAATGGAATCATGGCCGATTGTTAAGTTTTTTGGATTAAAAAAATTAGCCCACATATGAATAGTAGAGTTAAAAGGTATTTTAATGCCCGAGATAAGGTAAAAAATCTTTCTGATGGTATGGATGGGAATATAGCCTACCCAACGTAGGATCATTAGCCAAAGTTCTAAAAAGATAGTGTCAATACGGTTAGAAACTTTGTAAAGAATATTATCTGAAGTTAATGTTTGACCGTTTTTATCCTTCATATAAAGATTATATCAACCGAAATCATTAAAAACTTTGATGACTGACAAAGCAGTGTTTTCCCAGGTATATTTTTGGGCGTTTTTAAGCCCGGTTTCTGATAGTTTTTGGCGAATTGAAGCTGATTGGATTTTAACTAAAGCGTCGGTTAACTCTGATTGTGTTAAAGGATCGATTAAAATGGCCGATTGTTTGAGAATTTCCTGAAGGGGTGGAATATTGCTGGCGATAACCGGAGTGCCGATTTTTTGAGCTTCGATGGCGGGAATACCAAAACCTTCATATAGGCTGGGAAGAAGGAGGCAAGTGGCATTTTTTAATAAAATCCATTTTTCAGTTTCACTGATAAAGTCGGTAAAAATAATGGAATCTTGAAGTTTAAGCGAAGTAATGAGCTGAAAAATGCTGTCAAAAAGCCAGCCTTTTTTACCGGCGATAACTAAGGGAATAGATTCTTTGGTAGATTGTCGGAATTGGGAATAAGCCTGAATGAGGAAAGGAAGATTTTTGTTGGGCTTAAGGGTGCCAAGATAAAGAAAAAAGTTTGAATTTTTGATGCCAAATTTTAAAAGAGTGGCAGTAGAAGTTGAGGATGAAATGACAGGTGGGTTGTCGACGCCATTGTAGGCGACACTAATATTCTCCGGATCAAGATGATAGATTTTTTGGAGTTCGGATTTGGTAAATTCGGAAACAGCGATGACGCGGGAAGCCTTTTTCAGAGAACTTTGGGTCCAGTGGGTTAATTGGTAAAAATCTTTTTTAGTAAACTGCTTTGGAGACTGAAGATAACCAAGATCATGGATGGTAGGAATAGTGGGGCAAGGAGAAAATGATGGAGAATAATGGCTAAGTGAGAAAAAAAGAGAAGGCTTAGGACCAAAAAAAAGATGTAAAGGCAGGGCAAAACGGGTCCAAAACTTTTCCGGGCCAAAAACCTGATATTGCCAGTTTGGGGATGGAGTTGGAAGGTCAGGAAGAGGAGATTTTTTTAGATAGATAGTATAGTGGTTTTTGGAGTCAAGGCGATTTAGATTAACAAGCAAGTGGTAAG
Source organism: Candidatus Shapirobacteria bacterium (assembly GCA_041658125.1). Classification (GTDB taxonomy): domain Bacteria; phylum Patescibacteriota; class Microgenomatia; order UBA12405; family UBA12405; genus JBBAAS01. The sequence goes on from JBBAAS010000001.1 coordinate 26,145, forward strand.
CGTACTGGTTGACGCCGACCCGGTTTTTAACATTGGCTTCGTTACCGTCAATTCCGATGAGCATAGGTATTTTCGTAAACTTTAAGAGTTTGTTCTGCAGTAATAATCCAGGAATATTTTTTGGCTTGGAGCAGTTCTTTTTGAGAAAGCGCTTGGCGAAAAGACGAAGATTTGTATATTTTTTCAATAGCACCGGCAATTTCCTGAGGGTTATTTGGGTTGACTAAAATGGCCGAATTACCGACAATTTCAGGCATCGAGGAACAGTTACTGGTGATAATCGGAAGGCCAAGCTTCATCGCTTTGACCAGGGGTAAGCCAAAACCTTCGTAAAGTGACGGATAAGCTAAACAAACTGCCCCGGCGTTGAGGGTAACCATATCTTTTTCCGGGATAAAGCCAAGGATTTTGACCGAATGGTTTTGAGGGGGAACATCTTTGCCCCAGCCATATTTTCCGGCGATGGCCAAAAGATATTTGGAGGTAGGGTATTTTTGTTTAAAAAGAAGGAAGCCTTCAATAAGCCGGGTAAGGTTTTTACGCGGTTCGCGGGTACCTTGGGCCAAAATATATTTATCCAAATCGTAAATTTTTTTAATGTGATTAATTTTTGACTGACGGACAGAAAGGGGTAGTCGGTGAAATTTTTCATATTTATCTTCGGCGGCTTCATAAATAACAGTTATTTTTTGATCGGAAATGGCAGGGAAAAGTTTTTTAAAATCGGATTTAGTATTTTGAGAGATACAGATGAAGTGGAAACAATGTTTTAGGGATTGAGACATTTTTAAAAGATGGGTGCGAATTATTTTGGGACTCGACCACTTCGGATAAAGAAAAGGGACTAAGTCGTGAATAGTAGTGACTGTTTTAGCATGAATTGTCGGCGGTTGAGTCCAATCAGAAGCATGGAAAACGTCGCATTTGCCGATAAAAAATTCGATAGGAACGATGTGAAGCCGGTTCCATAGCCAATGAAGAAAAGTGAGGGGAAGACGGTAATGATAGATTTTGACATGAGGATACTTTCCCAGAAGTTTAATTTCCGATGGTAGGGGTAATCGAAGAGAGGAAAAAAAGAGTTTGTAGGTATTGGTTTTGTCGAGCTTAACCAGGTTTCTGGCCAGATTAAGAGTGTAATTACTAACTCCGGTGCCGTAAGGGATGGAAGAGACGTCAATGCCGATAATCATGGTTAATTTTAACAAGTTTTAGGGGTTTTTCGCTTACGCAACATTTTGGGGAGAAGTTTAAAGGTTTGATAGTAGGTAGAAAAAAAAGTGCCGGGAAGTTGACCAATCGGAGTGGCTTTGATTAGGCCGGATAAATTGCGAAGGCGCTCTTCGGTGAGGGAAAAGAAATTTTGGCAAAATTCTTTTTTTGAATAGTTTTTAGCGATTAACCAAATCCAGTTTTTAACATCCATCCGTTGGCGGAAATTGCCCATTTTGTTACTGGTAGCGCCGCCAAGATGGTAGGAAATTGCCTTCGGAATATAGAGAGTTTTGAAATGATGTTTTTGCAGGCGCAAAGACAAGTCGACGTCTTCTTCGTAGGCGAAGAAATCGGGATCGAAGTTGCCTATTTTTAAAACAGTATCGCGATGGTAAACAGCAATGGCGGCAGAAGTGCCCCAAATGATTTTTGGTTTGAGATTTTGGATAGATGACCTGTCAAACGTTATATTATTGCTGATATTTTGACATTTGCCGCGATAGTCAAACTTTAAACCCTGGCTTTCAAATTTTGAGCCGTCGTGGTTGAGAATGGTGCCGCAATAAACACTAGCAGTAGGGTGTTGAGCCATATTTTTGACAATGAGAGGAAACCAGTCGGGCTTTAAGGTAATGTCGTTATTGACGATAACCGTCCACTCGTATTTTGATTTTTCGATACCTTCGGCGAAGGCCGGAGCAACGCCGGTATTTTCCTGATGGAGGATAATTTTTGTTTCCAGGTTTTCTGTAGGCTGAACAAGTTCTTGAAAAATGTCAAGACTGTCATCGGTTGAACCATTGTCAATAAGAATAATTTGAAATTTGGAATTTTTGATTTTAGAGATGGAGGCCAAAAGAGAAGGTAAACATTTTTGAAGATATTGACTGCCGTTTAGGTTGGGAATAGCCAGGGAAAAATTGGGGGTCATAAACTTTTGGGTAAAGTGACAATATCGCCGACTTGAAGCTTAATATTAGCGGCAGTATTGGCATTTAGCTCGATAACGTACTTCGCCGGAGTGGAATTTTTATAGTTTTTTAATTGAGTGATTGGGGTATTAGGTTGCGGACTTGCAGTTTGGATAGAGACAACTTGGCCTTGAGAGTTGAGCCAAATTAAATCCAAAGGGATAAGAGTATCTTTCATCCAAAAAGGGAGAATTGATTCACCAGAAAAGACGAAAATCATGCCGCAATTTTGGCAAAGAGAAGAGCGACCGGATAAGCCCTGGGTTCTTTGAGAGATAGTTTTGGCGATTTCCAAATCAAATTTTTGACCGTTAAAATTAACGGAAGTGTGAGTGGGGTTTTCGGTTAAAAAAAATAACCGACAGAATAGAAATATTAGAATTAGTGTCAGGGCGAAAAGCCAAATTTTTAGCATAAGTTATCCCCTATTCTATCTTATTTAGGATATGATAAAAGCGTGAAAGTGATAAAAAATATTTTGGCGTCAAAAATTTTTAGATTAGTTTTATCGGGAAGTTTATTGTATCTGGCTTTCAGAAAGGTTGATATTTTGATGCTTTTAAGAGAATTGGCAAAAGTTGATTGGTGGTTTTTGGTGATTCAAATGATTTTATTTATAGTGTTGATGATTTTGGGGGCATGGCGTTGGGCAAGACTAGTTTTAAAAAAAATTAGTTTTTGGGATTTGGTAAATTTTTTGAAGTCGGCATACTTGGGTGTTTTTTATGGAATTTTTTTATCAACACCGACGGCGGGAGATGTGCTTAAGTGGACGATTTTAGAGAAAAAATATCCCAACTTGACCAAGACAAAACTCTTAGGGTCAGTAGCAATAGACAAGATGGTTGGTTTTTTTACTTTTATCGGATTGGCACTGACAGCGTCTTTGGTTGGATGGTTGGTAGGCTTGAATTTTCCAAATTATCTAAGGCTAATGTTTGGAGGCTTGTTTTTTGGAGTAATGGTTTTTTATGGATTGGCAATGAGGTTACCGATAGACCTGTGGTTAGGGAAAAACAAATGGTTGGACAAGATAATAGAGGTGGCAAAGATGTTTAGAGAGGTTGAGGGAAAAAGGTTAGTCGGATGCTTATTGATTTCGATAATTTGCGAACTTATTTGGATAGGGCAGATATATTTGAGCAGTGTATATTTCGGGGCAAATTTTGGACTGATAAGAGCATTCGCCTATCTTCCGGCAATTTATTTGATACTGGTTTTGCCGATATCGGTAGCCGGTTTTGGCGCCAGAGAACACCTTTATCTTTTATTTTTTGGCGGCTTGGCCAGCGAGGAAAAAATATTGCTGGTATCGACGTTTACAGGACTGGTGGGAATTGTTAATGCTCTGATGGGCGGGTTGGTTTTGATGTTAAAATAAATTTATGATTTTAGTAACAGGGGGAGCGGGTTATATCGGATCGCATGCGGTGAAGTTGCTGTTAGATCAGGGATATGAAGTAGCCGTAATAGATAACTTATTCAGAGGCTATAGACAAGCCATAGAAACTCTACAAAATAAGTACGGCAAAGAAAAACTAGTTTTTTATGAGGTTGATTTGTTGGATAAAAAGACACTGGATGAAGCCATGGCCAAAATTAAGCCGGAAGGGGTAATGCATTTTGCGGCTTTTTGTTTAGTAAATGAATCAATAGAAAATCCGGAGATTTATTTTGAAAATAATGTTTTTGGCAGTTTGAATTTGTTGGAGACAATGAAAAAACATGAAATAAAAAATTTGGTATTTTCTTCAACCTGTGCAGTTTACGGGGAAAGCAAATATTTACCGATGGATGAAAAACATCCACTTTCTCCAATTAATCCTTACGGTGAATCAAAACTAATGGTGGAAAAAATAATTAGTTGGTTTGAAAAGGTCTATGGTTTAAGGTCAATTATTTTTAGATATTTTAATGTATCCGGGGCAAGCGATGATGGAATGATCGGAGACTCTAAAAAACCGTCCCAACTTTTAATCCAAAATGTGGTGAGGGGAGCGTTGGGAATAGAGCCTTTTAAGCTGACTTGTCCCAAGGTGGAAACGGCTGACGGGACACCAATCCGCGATTATGTTGATGTTGGAGATTTAGTAAGAGCTCATGTGGCGGCGATGGATTATTTAAAAAATGGTGGCGGAAGTGAGGTTATTAATTTGGGGACGGGGAAAGGAAGTTCGGTGTTGGAGATTGTGGAGATGGTCAAAAAAATTACCGGTAAAAGTTTTTTAGTAGAACCGGGTGAAGCCCGAAAGGGCGAATGGGCGGAAGTTTATGCGGATATTAGTAAGGCAAAAAGAATATTGGATTGGGAACCAAAACGAACAATTAAAGACAGCGTTGAGACATTGGTTAAGTGGTATACGAATCATCCACAGGGATGGGAATATTAAGGCTCTTACTGGCATTGTCGGTAGTTGCAGTTCATAGCCAGTCGATATTGGGGATAAATTTGGTGGGAGGGCAGACGGCAGTTCAGGTGTTTTATATGATTTCCGGCTTTTATATGGCTTTAGTATTGATGGAAAAATATGGATTTAGCAAAGGGTCCTACAAATTGTTTTTAGGGAACAGATTTTTAAAATTATATCCGATTTATTGGATCAATTTATTGATAGTTTTATTGATTTCGATTGGCGGATTGGTAATAGTGAAAAATGGTTACCACTTCACTTGGTATATCGAGTATGTCAGTAAAATGAAATTGGGAACCCTGCTTTTTTTTGTGGTTACCAATTTGGTAATTTTTGGGCAGGATTTGGTGATGTTTTTGCAATTGGATAAACTTGGCAACTTAATACCGGCGGTAAATTTTCGGCTGACCGATCCCCCACTATATCGATTTTTGTTTGTCGAACAGGCGTGGACAATTGCTTTGGAAATGACGTTTTATCTGTTAGCGCCATTTTTAGTTAAGCAAAAGACGAAGTGGCTAATGCTTTTGATCGGTTTAAGTTTTGGTTTGAGAATAATTTTGTATAAAATTGGATTTAATAATGATCCGTGGAAGTATCGGTTCTTTCCATTGGAATTGGGAATGTTTTTGGTGGGAGTAATGGGGTACCGGATTTATGGGCGATTAAAAAACAGAACAATACCCGAGTGGTTTTTGAGAGTGGTTTATGGGGTGGTAATATTGGCGACTTTTATTTATCCGCTAATCCAAAGAGACGGGTCAAAAATGTGGGGGTATTATTTATTGGTAGTTATTTCTTTACCGTTTATTTTCAGGTTATTTAAAAATAATAAAATAGACCGATTTATCGGAGAGTTGTCATATCCGGTGTATTTGTGCCATTTTTGGGTGGCGTTTGTGATTATGGATTTGATAAAAATTAGAAATTGGAGCACCGGAATTTTAGTGGCTTTGGGATCAATCGGAGTGTCACTTTTGATAGTTAAACTGGTAGTTGAACCGATAGATAAAATCAGGCAAAAACGAGTGGCGGGATCAGGGAATGGTTTTGCGAATTAGAACCAGATAAAAATTGTTCTGACAGGGAAAGGTTCTGACGGTTTGATGCGAGCCCAAAAGACTTAATTCATAGTAGTTGGTATTTTGATCAAAGGTACTTTGGTCAACGACAACGGTCATGTACTCCGCTTGGCCATTTTGAGTTTCGATATCTTTAATATTACAACCGGCTTTTTTGAGGAGAAAACGATGTTCGGGTCCGTTATGAAACGGGTGGAGGCTTGATTGAACGGAGACGAAAGTTGGTTCCTTAAATGAGTCGCAGTAGTTTCTGAAACATTGTTCCATTTGGGTGGTAGTGCGGGAGGCGGTCGTAAAATATTGCTTTAGCCTGGTTGGTTGTAGATAATTTAAACTAAAAAATACAAGGCTTAGAACGGTAACAAGAGGCCGAAGACCGGCAATAATCACGAAAAGTAGTGAGGTAAAGGCGAAAATATAATGGGCTTGAATAGTGATTGGGGTAACAAAGGCCAGTATGGTGATACCTAAATACAGAAAAGAGGCGACGAATTGTAAATTTTTCCTTTTTTGTCTATTTTTATAGAGTAAAAAAAGACAGAGTAAAATGCTGGCGATAAAGAGGGAAATATTCAGTGTTTGATTGGAGAAAGAGAAAACGTATTGTGACAGATTATTCAGACGATCGACGAAAGCCAAGTCTTTTTGAGGAGGTGAGTTTTTGGTCAAGAGAGCGGTGGTAAGAAAAAAGCGATGACGAAGTTCAAAAAAAATCGTTGGTAGATTAATTAAGGCCAGAGCGCCAAAGAGTGATAAGGCTATCGCTTTAAAATTGGAACGAGAAAATAAAAGCCAATATAAGGCAAAAATAATTAGAAGTGGGGCGACGGAATAAGAAATGGAGATGGCGGTGGCAATACCGGCAGAAAAAAGGATAGTTTTTGGGATCGAGAATTTTTTTAATAAAAGATAAAAAGAAATAATGGAGATAATCAAGAATGGGGTGACAAATGATGGATTCCAAACGTAACGACCTTGAATAATGTATTGGGGATGAATGGAGATGAAGAAAAAAGCGATCAATAAAACCTTGGTTAAAGGCTTATCTTTTCTTAGTAAATAAAGACCTAAGAGAAAAGAAAAAAGATAGATAAAAGCGAGAGTATAAACCAAAGAAATCGGGTTACCTTTAGAAAGGAGAAAGCCGGGGTAAAGTAGATAAAAATAAATAGCAGATTGGTTAAAGGGGAGAGCGCTAGTTTGGGGGCCGAGGAGTGGTGGTTTGCCTGTTTCTTGCCAAGTTTGTAGTACCATCATGTCCCGACCCATATCGTTGAAAAAGAAAAAAGAGTCGTTAATATTGTAGAAGCGGAGGAAAAGGAACAAAAATATTACGCCGATAATCGGTAATAAACGAAGGATTTTAGACATTAGGTTAGCCTGGCAATTTCATTATCTAAAAACATAAGAGTTTCCTCTTTTAGGGTTTTTCTGATTTTGTTATAAGTTTCAAACGGTAAAAGAGTATTTAAGTCCTGATCAATTAGGGTTTGAGTAATTTTTTCGTTTATAAAATGACGAAGGTAAACAAGATATCTTTTAACCGATAGTCCGGTTCTTTCAATTATTACGGCTTCACTGTATTTCAAATTTTTTAGAAAGAAGTAATGAATATCGTAGATATCCCGGCCGGCAATCGATTCTCTACGATCATACCGATCTTTGACGGCTACCATTTTGTTGGCAAAAATGCTTTTCTGGTCTTGACAGTTGACGGTACGGTTAATTTCCGGCAAAAATACCGGAGAATATCGGTTGGATTTGACGATAACATTAAGAGCGTCAATTTTTAAAGTGTTTCTTTGATTTGGGGAGTTAGGATATTTCAAAAAAAACTCTAAAGCTTTTTGGCTTTCCTGATATAAAATAAATCCAAGTTTGTCAAAAACTTTATGAAACTCCGCTCTTAACTCTTTTTCATTTACCCCAGTCTTAAGGTCAAAATCAAGATCAACTGAAAACCGATCAAGAATGCCCATCATTGAGGCGCAGGTACCGCCCTTGAAATATAAAGAGTTTGATAAGGTAGAGTTATCGATGATTTCGGTTAGAGTGCGAAGTAGGTGAGCTTTATGAATGGTGTCGGTAGGTCTTAGGGTGATCATAAATAGCCAAGTTGTTGTTGATAATTCTTAACTAAAGTCCAGTCAATAACATTGTCGGCGTCAAAATGATAATTTTTTTGAAAATATAACATATCGGCAATTGCCCGCTCGGTATTGGCCAAGAAAACACCTCTGTCGTTTTGAGTTATGCCAAGAGAATTGTTTAAACATTGAGGTTTTAACTGTCTGACTAAATAGGCATGGTCGTTAATGTTAAAGTTGGCGGGAGTACTGGAAATAAAAGTTATTTTTGCAGGCGATTGGTTAATAATCCCCTCTTTTGCTAAAACCGATTCGGTACTTAAATAGCTAAAGTGATTTATGGCCCTAAAGCCTATTTCTACCGGATCCAGTTGACTTAACGGAATGGTGCTATAGAGTCCCTTTTGAACACTGATCAGTATCTCTTTTTTGATCAGTCGAGCAATGGTTTTATAGAGTGTGTTTTGATTCGAAATATTCCAGAGAACTTTTAAGTCTGAAGTGTGGAATAATTTTTGTGGTTGTTGGATTAATATACCGATTTTGTCTACAGTCATAGTTGTGTTATCTGGTACTAATATGTACAGGATAACATAACTATTATGCTTGTCAAGAGGTCTTTCTATTATGCTTGAAATAGAAGAGAGTTGTTAACGCGGTAGAAACGAAGGAAAAGGGAAAGCAAACTAATGATAGAATTTGGAGATTTATGATAATTTTGAAAAAGGTAGCAGTAATTGGATTAGGATATGTAGGATTGCCGACGTTGGTGGCTATTCATAAAACCGGTAAATACCAAGTAGTGGGTTTTGATATTGATAAAAAAAAGATAAAGAATATGAAAAATGGGATATCCCCGATTGAAGATGAGAATGTTGTTAAGGCGATAAGGAAAAAATCTCTTTTGGTTACAGATGATGAAAACGATTTGCGTGATAGCGATGTTTTCTTAATATGTGTGCCGACGCCGGTTTTTTCAGACTATTCCCCTGATTACGGTCCGGTGGAATCAGCGACAAAAGTTTGTGCGAAATACTTAAAGAAAGGTTGTCACTTTGTTTTGGAATCAACGGTAAATCCGGGGACTTGTGAAGAGATAGTAAAGCCAATTTTAGAGAGTGTAAGTGGTTTGACGGCGGGGAAAGATTTTAATGTTGCCCATTGTCCCGAAAGAATAAATCCCGGCGACAAAAAGTGGAATATATATAACATTAACCGAAACATAGGGTCTATTAATAGCGAATGGAATGGAATTATCGCTGATTTTTATAGAAGTTTTGTCACTGATGCCAAAATTAACGAAGTGAGTTGTTTGAAAGTAGCAGAGTCGACAAAAATTGTGGAAAATACTTTTAGGGATATTAACATTGCTTATGTTAATGAATTGGCACAATCGTTTGACGCGATGGACATTGATTTGCATGAGACTTTAATGGCGGCCTCAAACAAACCCTTTGCTTTTATGGTTCATTGGCCGGGTTGTGGAGTCGGTGGACATTGTATTGCGGTGGATCCTTATTACTTGATAAAGAGGGCGGGGTTAGCCGGTTTTAATCATCGGTTTTTAAAGATTGCTCGGGAGATTAATAATAGTATGCCGGAGTATGCGGTGAACAAATTGATGCTGGGATTAAATGAAATGGGATTATCGGTTAAGGGAACAAAAATTACTCTTTTGGGATTAAGTTATAAGGCAAACGTTGGTGACTTAAGGGAAAGTCCGGCGTTGGAAATTGAAAAATGTTTACGGAAGCTTGGGGCCGATTTAATTGTTTATGATCCGTATGTCGATAATGGGATAAAAAATTTAAGAGAAGCAATAAAAGATTCAAAAGCAATCGTATTGGCAACTGCACACAAAATATTTGTTGAAGAGTTGTTGGATAAATTAAAAAATAGTAAGGTAAGATTAATTATTGATGGAAGAAACTGTTTAGACAGCGGTAAAATTAAAAAATTAAAAATAATTTATAAAGGAATTGGAAGATGAAAAAATTAGTGGTTATGATTCCGGCTTATAACGAGCGATGACGAGTAGCATCAATAGCTTTTACTAACTATAAAAACATAATTAGTTGTAGCTGAACCGCCAATATTTAACATCATGGAATTATTGGTATTTTTGACTTGGTAACTACCTGCAGTATTTGTAATTTGTTTATGTAAATCTAGCAACATTCTGACTCCGGTAGCTCCGACTGGATGGCCACATCCGATTAGTCCTCCGCTAGGATTAATTGGATTTTTACCATTAAATTTAATTGAGCCGTTTTCAACGGCCTCATACTCCTTGCCGGGTTTGGTTATACCAAAAGCAGAGATAGCGGCATATTCGCTGGAAGTGAAACAATCATGAGTCTCATATAAATCAATGTCATTTTCTTTAAGGTTGGACCGTTTTAGAGCATCCAAGACAGTTTGTCTTGTCCAGGGTAATACAAAAGCTTGATCTTGTGATTCTTTTATTTTTTCGGAAAATTGGACAGGGGCAACCCGATGTCCCCAACCGATTATTTCAGAAAAATTTTTATTGGTTAAGTTTCTTTTGGTTTTGTAATTTTGTAAATATTTTTTAGAGGATAAAATTACAACTGCAGCGCCATCAGTAACTTGAGAACAGTCGGCAACGGCAAGTTTACCGCCGACCAACATATTATTTTTAGTATTGCGATTATTGGCATGTTCTTTATTCATGAACCAACTTCTTGTTTGAGCATTTGGATTATTTTTAGCATTACTGTAATTAATTGCTGAAATCTCGGCTAAACAATCCAAATATTTTTTTTCATCTAAGGAATATTTTTTTATGTAAATATCAGCTAATTGACCAAAAAGTTTTGGAAAGGGAAAAGAAATACCTTTAGCCTCTTTATCGTAGTAAGCGGCGGTTCCTAAATAATCTCCACAGAGGGCTGAATTGACAGTTTTCATTAATTCAATACCCAAAACTATAGCGACATCGTAATCCCCTGCCCTTATCTTTGAAGAAGCGGAATCGATGGCGACTGAACCAGAGGCACAAGCGGCTTCATATCTGGCACTGGGGATGCCATAAAAAGAAGGATTAATTTCGGTAAAAAAAGCACCTAAATGGCCTTGGTTGAAGTATTGTTCACCATCGAAGTTACCAACAAAGAGACCAATTTTATTTTGTTTATTGAGGGAGAAAATTTCTTTATAGTCCAAGTTGGTATTTAGAAGAGTATCTTCAACCACTTCCCGCATCATTGCTAAAAAAGTTTTGCCTTCTTTAACCCAATTTCTTTGAAAGTCTGTTTGAGAACCACCAATTATATAGACGGGGTTTTTCATATTAGTTTGCTTTTATATAATTGCGAAAATCTAATTCGTTTTGTAGAGTATAAAATTTTGTTTTTTCAGAGTGTTGTGCGATTTCTTCTGGAACTGATAGTTTATATTGTTTAATTAATTTAATTGCTTCTTTTTTGCCGCCTATTAGGTCAATTAAAGCACATGGCGGCAACCAGTTAAATCCATAAGCCATTACCCTATCAAGATCCTCTTTATTTTTTACAACCGGTCTTATTAAAGATAGGGAATAACTAATATATCGGGCGAAAAAATATTTAATAATTTCTGATTCAAAAGTTTTAGTTTTTAACAGTAGTTCAAAAGCTTTGTTGTATTCTCCATTTGAGATTTTTTCTTTAACTTGATCGATAAATTCAATATTAAATTTTGGAATTGGTTCATATATTTTTTTATTGATATTAAAAACTAATCTTTGATCACCTTCTTTTTTATAAAAACCTTGCCCACATTTATCACCTAAAGAATTATTTGAAATTAAATATTCAACAAATTCAGGCATTTTATATGATTCATGGGCATAGTCGTTGGTTAGATTATAAATATTATTTACGATTGCTTTATGAACATCGAGGCCGACAAGATCAATGGTAGCGATTGGCGGTAAGCTTCGACCGGTAAACCCCCCTAATAATTTGTCCATAAGAGCAATTCCTCCTTCTTTTTGGTATTTTTGGGCAAACTGAAGGGTTTCATTAAGTAGCTGGAATCCGATTCTATTGCCAGCAAATCCTGGAGTGTCGTTAACAATAACAACTTTACGGTGTAAAGTTGTTTGTAAATAATCGAATAGTTCTTTTTGAATTTCGGGATCAGAATTCGGCCCGGCAATTAATTCACAAAGGATCATTTTGTATGGTGGGTTATAGAAATGGGTGCCGAAATAATGTCTTTGTTGGGTGGGAGTGAAACATTTTGATAATTCGGTAATGGAAAGACCGGAAGAAACGGTAGAGATAATGGTATTGTTTTTGGTTAATAAAGATATCTTGTGGTTTATTTGTTTTTTGAGTTCTAGATCTTCGGACGTAAGTTCGAAAACCCAATCACTTTCAGACAGACATTCTTTTAGATCATCGTAAGTTTTAGGAATAAGTTGATCTTTAATAACATCAGATTTGATGGAGTCAACGGCGATATCAATTCCCTCTTGAGCTTTTTCTAAAGAACGGGCGATCATAAATATTTTGGCATTGCCGAAACCAGCGATAATACCAGCGCAATGAGAGCCCATAGCACCGTTGGCGCCGAGAATAGTGACGGTTTTAATCAGAATCATTTGATTTTTATATTTTGGGAAAATGGTAATACTGTTTGAAAGAAGTGGTAGGAAAATCTTTGAGAATAGTTTTCAGTTTATTCAATGTTCTATTGATATTGTAATAGTGAATAAAATATTCTTTGGGTGGTAATTTTATTCTTGGCTGGAGAAGATCAATTTCCCGGGGATGAATATAAAAGATTACCGGTTGTTTTTGTTGATTTATTTTATGGGTAAAATATTTTATAAAGATAGAAGGGAAACAACGCAAATAAAAACCACCAGAAAATGGAATCCTTTTACGGAAGATTTGATAGGTAGAAGGAGGAATTTCTAATATGCCCCCGATAGTACTTTGAAATTGGTCGGCATGATTATCTCCGTAAAGAAAAGTTTTAAAAGGGAAGATACTAGATGAATATTTGAAACCATAATTTTTTAAAGTTTGCCAAAACCAGGGAGTTCGATTCTGATCAACGGACCATGCTGGAGCACGATAGCCAATTATTTTTTGGTGAGTTAAGTTCTCAAGAATATCTTTTGATTCTTTTACATCGTTTTCAAATTGTTTTTGGCTCATGTTGTAAATAAAGTTATGATGGAGTGTGTGACAAGCAATTTCATGTCCCTGTTTAAAAATTTCTTTGATTAGCTGTGGGTGTTTTTGGGCAATCTCACCGACGACAAAAAAGGTACCAAAATTATTGCTTTGTTTAAGCAATTTTAATATTTTTTCAGTTGGATCTAAAATTCTGAAGTCGTTGGTTTTTATGGATCGCCCTTCTGGTGAGGAATGATACCAGTCCTCTAGATCTACAGAAAAGATATTTGTATACTGCTTCATTGAGCTTTAGATAGGTATGTGATAAATTATTTCAAGCATTTTTAAGCTTTATTGATGGAATATGATAACAAATAATAAATTTTCGTGGTGTGTTGGCGATTACCAGAGAAAGTATAAAAAAAGTATATTGGGACTATTTAAAAAGGAATATCCAGAATCAGTACTTTGGAAAGATGAATTTTTTGAGTGGCAACATTTTAAAAATCCGGCTGGAGAATCAATAATTAAACTGGCGATAAATACCAAAGAAGAAGTGGTGGGTTTTTATTGTGTTTTATTGCAGGATTATTTTATCAACAGAAAACTGTTTCACGGATCAATTTCTTTGAGTACGTTGGTTCGAGAGGATTATAGGGGTATGGGTATTTTTACAATATTAGCTCAGGAATGTTACAAAGAGTGTTTTAAAAGAGGTGTCAAGTTTACTTTAGGTTTTCCGAATCAAAATTCATACCCCGGTTTTATTAGAAAATTGGGGTTCTTAAATTTGGGTGAATTACCGCTTCTCATAAAACCTTATAGATTGAGTAATTTGGTAGCAGAGAAGCTAAATAGTGGGGTGATGGGGATGATGGTGCGGCCAATTGATTTTCTAATAAATTTATTTAATAAAGATAGTTGCTGTGGATTGAGTGAGGATATGACCGATTCATTTCATGATTTGTTTTGGAGAAAGGCAAGAAAAAAATACCAGATAGTAGCAAATCGGGATGCAAGATTTATTGATTGGAGAACAAAATGGCCAGAAAGAAAATATAAATATTTTTGTGTCAAAAAAAATAACAAGATTGAAGGATACATAATACTTGGATTATTGGGAACAAAGAATGTAAAAAACGGTTTAATTGTGGATTTTGTGGTTAATGATTCATCTGACGCCCAAAGTATTGGAAATGATCTACTGAAGGAAACTAATCATTACTGGAAAATGGAAAATGTTGATCAAGCAGGTTGTTTAATATCGAAAAATTCCTTTGAATTTAAGTTGTTGAGGAAAAACGGTTATTTTATTTGCCCAAATTTTTTAAAACCTCAACCAATGGTGGCTGTCTTTAAATGGCACGGAAATGATTGTCCCTTAGAAGTGTCTGATCTTCAAAAATGGTATATTACCACGATTGATTATGATGTGGCGTAAAAAGTAAAAACAAAAATATGAAAGTGCTTTTAGTTACACCCCCATTTTATAGAATTCTGGGGATTTACAATCGGTATTTTCCATTAGGAATTACTCAATTGGGTACTGTTTTAAAAGATAAAGGATATAAAGTAGCAGTTTATGATGCTGATTATTATTCTGATCCGGACACGATTGATTATTCGCGTATCTCAGATAAGTTTCCCACTTATTTAAAATCTTTTAAAGAAAAGAACCAAATTTGGAGTGAAGTAATTGAAAACATAAAAAAATGGAAACCAGACGTAGTCGGAATATCCGCTTATACCACTTTTGCTGCTTCGGCTTTTCATTTAGCAAAATTAGTAAAGGAAAATATTGAAAACTGCAAGGTGATAATGGGTGGACCACATGCGACTGTCAGAGCTGAGGAAATTTTAGAAATTTGTCCTGAGGTAGATTATGTGGTCAGGGGTGAGGCAGAAGAGACAATGATTGAACTAATGAACCATGTTACTGGAAGGAAAAATGACGTAGAGAGTATTTCGGGAGTGTCTTTTAGAAAAGGGAAAAAGATTGTCTCGAATGGAGACAGATTGCAACCTAAAAATCTAGATAATTACCCTATGTTGAATAGATCTTTATTGATGAATAAAAATAAGTTATCATCGGAAGATATGGGTTTAATTATGACTAGCAGAGGTTGTCCGTATAGGTGTACATATTGTGCTTCAACAAAAGGAATTAGATATCGATCGATAGGTAGTGTTATGGAGGAAGTCGAGGCTGTTTTTGAGAAATATGGGACGAGACAATTTACTTTTAAAGACGACTCTTTTACTGTAGACAGAAGCCGAGTGGTTGATTTGTGTAACCGTTTAATACAATGGAAGGTTAAAATAAATTGGGAATGTAACACGAGAGTTAATTTGGTAGATGAAGAACTACTGCGCTTGATGAAGAAGGCTGGGTGTAATTTTGTTAAAGTGGGAGTCGAGACTGGATCAGCTAGGGTACTTAAAATGATGAATAAGGGAATTAGTTTGGATCAGGTAAGGTCAGCATCAAAATTGTTTAGAAAGGTTGGATTACACTGGACTGGGTATTTTATGATGGGAGTGGTGGGGGAAACAGAGAAGGATATTCAGAAAACTGTGGATTTTATGCACGAAATAAAGCCAAACTTGGGTGTTATCGCGGTTTACGAGGCTTTTCCGGGAACTGTAATGTTTGAGGAAGGTTTAAAAAAAAGGTTGTATAGAGAAAATATGAGCTTGGAAGATTTTTATTCCATGGCTCCAGATAGTTATTATAAGGTTGATCCGAGAGTACAAAATGAAAAAATAACCCCGAAGAGATTTGAAATTATAAAAAAAGAAGTTAATAAAGAATTTCATCAACAAAACATGATGGTAGGAAATGTGATGGCGATGGCCAGGTCTAAAATAAGAGTTTATTACAGGGATCCAAAGATATTTTTTGATGATGTAAAAAAGATGTTAAGCTATTGATATGATTTTTAGAAAAGTTTTGATCTTGATACCGGCGTACAATGAAGAGGCAAATATTGCGACTACTATAGCGAATATAAAAAAATTTACGAAAGGGAAAGGCTGGGATATTTTAGTTGTAGATGATGGGTCAAAAGATAAAACATATTTAAAAGCAAAAAAGTGTGAGGTTATTGTAGTTCGCCATCCTTTTAATATGGGGTATGGGGTAGCAATACAAACCGGTTATAAGTTTGCTATTGATGGAGGATATGACATACTGGTTCAAATTGATGCAGATGGTCAGCATGATCCCAAATATATTCCTAAGATGATCAATACATTACGAAGGGAGAAATTGGATGTGGTCATTGGATCAAGATTTCGAAAAAAAACTGATTATCATGCGCCTTTTATGAGAAGATTGGGGATGATACTGTTTAGTTTGATTGTCAGTGCTGTAACTCGTAGAAAAGTTACTGATTCGACGTCCGGCTATCAGGTTATTGATAAAAAAGTGTTGAATTTCTTGTCATCTGATTCTTTTCCTTGTGATTATCCGGACGCTGACCTGTTAATTATGTTATATTTTGCCGGATTTAAAGTGGATGAAATACCCATGAAAATGTATGAAAATAAAACAGGAAAATCAATGCATGGTAGTCTCATCAAAAATTTCTATTATGTAATGAAAATGTCTTTATCGATTTTAACGATTGTTCTTAGAAAAGTTACAGGTTTACCAAGTTTTTAAATATGCCACTGGTACAAAAACTATTTTTCTATATTGTAGCCATGTTTTTATTGATGTTAATACTTAACTTAGTGAGAAAGCGAAAGTTGAGAGAAAATTATAGCTTATTGTGGATTTTCATATCTTTGGTGTTGATATTAATAGTTTTACTTTATCCTTGGTTGGTAAAATTTTCTAACTTATTTTTGGCTAATCCGACATCAATGATAATGTTTTGTGGTATGGTAGCTTTATTATTATTAATATTACAGTTATGTTTAATGAATTCAGTTCAGGCGACACAGATAAAAAATTTAGTGCAAAAAATTACTCTTTTAGAAGAAAAGGTTAAAAATGTATCTAAGAAAAAGTGATTTGATTTATTTATAGACTTTAATGGTTTATATTGGTTAAATATAAGAATGGATAATAAAAATAATAATAGAGTTTATTTACTTTATCCTCCTATTTCAAAGAAAGAAAGATACTCGTCGGATTTGGGTAGTGCGGGAGGAGAACAAATTCCCTTGGGAATTTTTTGTTTGGCTGCTTATTTAAGAGAAAAAGGGTATGAAATGGCGGTTACTGATGGAGAGTCTGAAAAATTAACGACAAAACAAATAACAAGACAAATTAAAAAATTTGATCCATTTGTAGTTGGAATAAGTTCGACTACGGTTGCTTTTCACAGGGCGTTGGAAATGGCGAAATTAATAAAGAAAAAGTTTCCTAAAGTAATAATTTTAATTGGGGGTCCTCACGTAACATCAAATTATAAGGATGCTTTATCATTTGGTGTATTTGATTATGGTGTTTTAAGGGAAGGTGAAATCACAACAGTTGAATTGTTAAAGACCATAAAGGGCAAGGGTAAAATTGAAGAAGTAAAAGGAATAGCTTATAAAAAAGATGGAAAAGTTATTGTTAATGAACCCAGAGAGTACATTAAAAACTTAGATGAATTGCCGTTTCCCGCATATGATTTGATTGAGGATATAAATTTATATACACCTGATTTGTCAAATTATATGTCAACGCCGGTGGTTAATATTATGACAAGTCGCGGTTGTCCGAATCAGTGTACTTTTTGTGATAGAGCTGTATTTGGTCAGTTTTATAGAGAAATGTCGGCAGAAAGAGTAGTAGAATTAATAAAATATTTAGTGGAAAGATATAAAGTTCGAGAGATCGATTTTGTTGATGATACTTTCTTGATTAATAAATTACGATTTAAAAAAATCTTTCGATTACTAAAGGAAGAAGGAATTAAATTTTACTGGACATGTACAAGTAGAGTTAACGTTGTCGATTACGAGATTTTGAAATTGGCTAAAGAAACCGGTTGTTGGCACATTGCTTTTGGAATTGAGTCGGGTGACGAGGGTATTTTGAAACTGATTAAAAAGAATATTACTATGGAACAAGTGAGAAAGGCGTTGGGATGGTGTAAAGAACTTGGGATTAAGAGTAAGGGTTACTTTATTGTAGGCCATCCAGGCGATACTTTGGAAACAATAAATAAAACAATTAAATTGGCTTATAACTTGCCTTTAGATGATATATTAGTAACCATAAATACGCCAATTCCGGGGTCACCCCAATATTATTTTATTAAGGAATATGGGGATTTTGATGAGTCTGATTGGTCTAAATTCAATTGTTGGAGGCCGGTGTTTATTCCTAAGGGATTAACGAAAGAAATACTTTTGAAAAAACAAAGGGAAATGTATCGAAAGTTTTATGTAAGGCCAAGAATTATATGGCGATATTTAAGGGGTACCTTGGGTCGAGGTGGGATGAAGAGGTTAAAATCATTAATGGGAGCGGCTAAATATCTGATGTCTAAACCGAACCTGGAGGGTTTATAACCGTAAGTTTATATGAATTTAGGTATTTATTTAGTTCCAATTGTATTTTTTTTGAAGCTTGGTTTAGTTGCGTTGGTATTTAGCCTTCCTTTAATTATTGATAGATTAAAGAAAAATCTTTCCGTAGACTTAATCTTAGTTTATTTATTTGGTCAAGCAAATTTAATATTATCGATTTTTATATACAATAGTATTAATTATTTTTGGGATATCAGAAAAATAAGCATTGTTGTTTTTTCTATTGTAGTTTTGGTTGTGGAGTCAATACTTGTGTTTATTCTTAATAAGAAAGAGTATCTTGCCGAGAAAAAAAGGTTTGTTTTTGGAGATAATTGGAAGTGGTTTATCATCATTTTTATGATAGTTACAATTTTTTATGGATGGATAAATTCTTTATATTTTGACCGGCAAGAGAATAAAATATTTAATCCAGGGTATGGGATAAACCATGATTATATTGTTGTTTTGGGAACGTCAAAGGCGTTTTTTAAATATACTAAGGATAGTAGCCTTTTGATAAGGGATTTGTATTATCATTGTTATGAAGCGGGTTATCCGTGTGGCGGAACACATATAAGTGCTTATTTCTCAGATTTATTTAAAACAGATGTTTACCTTGTTTACCAACGGATTCTAACTTGGTTGTCTGTGTCGACAATATTTGTGATTAATTATTTTCTTGTGAAATTTTTTCGGAAGGGAAATTTACTTTCCAATATAGTATTAATTTTGGTCTCAGTTGCCAGCGTATTTAATTTTTTGTCAATGAGTTTCATAGATGCATCAGTTTTTGGTTCCACTGCAGTAATACCCTTTTTATTTTTATCCATATTTCTGACATTACAGTATATTAAAGAAAAGAAAAATATATACCTATTGCTAATTTTTATAGTTTTGGTAGACATGGTTTATATTTATACCTATTTTGGTGGTATTTATTATTTATTATTTTTGGCGACGGCTCTCATAATTTATCGGAGAAAATTTTGGGAAGGCTGGAAAATGGTGAAAATAATTGCTTTACTTTTAATAGCATTTATTTTACCTCTAAATCTGCTTCCAGCAATAAAATTTTTAACAAAACAAGTTGAGTCTCCAGTGAAGGAGGTAAGCTTGTTTAAAGGGATGAATGGTAATATGGCCGGTTTTAATAATCCGATGACTGCTTTTTCAATATGGACATCAAACGCAGATTATAGGTTCTATGAAGCAAATTATTATAATACATGGTTGTTTTTTACATTAATGGCACCGATTATCTTTTTTTTGTTGGTCTCAGAAAAAGATAAAATTATGCTTAATAAAGAAATATTAGTGATCGCATTACCTTTTGCGATAATGATTGGAGTTGGTTTTTGGATAACCAAGTCTTCTTATCAAAGTGGGAAGGCTTTACATTGGTGGTCTGATATCTGGCCTTTAATTTTTTATTTATTGCTTTATAAATCACTTTTAGATAAAAGGATTGTAATAAGATTATTAGTATTTTCATACTGTTTGATATTTTTTTACTACTCTTTTAAGAGTGCTGTTTTTGCTAGTTCATATTTTGGTAAACCGATTGTGAAGAGTAATTATGAACTTATGAATTTGGAGCCTGAATTATGTAAAGATGACAGTAAACTTTTATTTTTAGGTAGAGATGAGATGTCTAAATATTTTTTAGATACCTGTAAAAACATAACTTTTTATTATGACAGGTTTGATAATAATGCCGCTTTCTGGGAGATTATAGCATTAAATAAACTTATTAGTTTGGATCAGAAATGTGAAAATAATAGTTTGAGTTTAACGAAGATTGATTATAGTAGTTATAATGAAGTGTTAGTTGATAAGTGTTTTAAATTTAATAATCCATCGTATGTAATTGAAAAAGAATATGAAAACTACAACTTATGGAAACTTAAAAGCTTATGATTTCAATACCATTTCTTTCTAAGAAAGCCAGTATTCCTTTTCCCCCTTTGGGTATGAGGGAGCTAGTTGGACCAATCAATACCAGCGATTTTGATAACCCTGAAGGGAAATTAATCTACCCTTATTTTAAAGCGAAAGATTATAAAAAAGTTTTTGATTTTGGGTGTGGTTGCGGGCGGTTGGCTAGGCAATTACTTATGCAAGAGCCTGTTCCTAATAAATATACGGGAATTGATCTCCATCTAGGGATGATCAATTGGTGTATCACTAACTTGTCACCCTGTAATAAAAATTTTAAATTTATCCATTACGATGTTTATTATAAAGCCTTTAACCCTACCGGCTCATCAAAATTGTTACCTTTTCCGGTTGAACACAATCAATATACTCTAGCTCTTGCGCACTCTGTTTTTACTCATCTGATTGAAAAGGAAGTCGACTTTTATTTAACAGAAATTACTAATGTCTTATGTGACCATGGGGTCTTTTTTGCCAGTTGGTTTCTTTTTGAAAAAAAATATTTTCCGATGATGCAGGAATTTCAAAATTCTCTTTATATTAACCTAGATGATCCTACTAACGCTGTTATTTATGACAAAAATTGGCTTTTAGATATCTATTCTAAACACGGTTTATCTATCGAGATTATTAAACCTCCCGGTGCTCGAGGTTTCCAATGGGTTGTTGTTGCCCGTAAGATTAATAGAAAACACCAGACGATTTTCCCTCAAGACGATGCCCCTATCGGTATAGTCCGAGCGTCATTACTTAAAAAAGAACCCTACAAAATTGGTTTATAGAGAATATTTTTATCGGTTCCTTAATAAATCCATTTATCAGAAAAGTTTGTTGATAATATCAAGCCGTTGTTTGATAAGGTTGCCAATTCTTTCTGGGGAGAAATAAGCAGTAACTTCTTCTTTACTTCGTTTGAGAATAGTATTTAGTTCGGGAGTAGGAAGGTGATAAATTTTATCCATTAGGAAAGAAGCGTGATCTACGTCCGGATCAGCCCAGGTGGTTCCAGCGGGATATGGTCCAATGTCTTTAGTGAGTATGTATGGAACATGATTAACAAGAAATGTATTTGAATTAGTTTCAAAATCGGTATTACCACTAAAATTAGTAACAATAACAGGTTTACCCATCATGTGGGCGTTGATTAAAGGAATTCCCAATCCTTCGGCTCGATGTAAACTGATATAACAATCACAACTTTTCATAAGTGAAATCATTTCTTTTGAGGAGATATAACTGTCAATTAAGTGAATTTGACTATTATCACCAATTTCATTTTTAATTTTGTTAAATATTTCGCTGGTCGCCAACTTCGTTGTTTTAATTAGTAATTGGGTGTGTTTATTATTTACGGAAAATTGTTTGAAAGCTTTAATAAGAGCAAAAGGATTTTTTCTTTGCCAAAACGAAGCGGAGTCAAAAATGTTTAAAAAAATAAAGTCCTGGGGGGAAGTTTTTATTTTATATTTGGCAAAGTCGAATCTGGGGATAGTTGAAGTTAACGGAAGGGTAAATGAAGGTGGTATACAGATAACCGGTTTAGGAGATTTTAGACTTATGGCTTTTTGGACGTATGACGTGGCTGTCCAGATTTCATTTACTGGTTCAAAGTTGGGAGAGTAAAGGTCGGGAAAGATATCTGATTCCCAGTACCAATAGCCTATATTGTATTTAAATTTAATATATTTAGTATGGAGTTGATTCTCGACAACGGATTTTATTTGATCAGCATTTACACAAATAAGATTTATGGGATGGTTTGATTTGTTGGTAAATTGGTTTTTTAAAGTCTTATTATCTCTTCTAAGCCATGGTTGTTCAATATTATTGAGATTTATGGGTATTTGGGACGATTCAAGAGCTTTTATGATGCCTCTGGCTGATTCCCCTACTCCGCTTTCGGTATCTAAATAACCTGAAATGTTACAACCAAGATTGCTGACCAGAGGAAATTGTTTTGAAGGCTTGTTGTTTTTGTAAAGTGAACGAAAAATTTTAGTTTTGGAGAGATACTTATCTAAATAAAGAAACTTAAGAGAAAGAGTAGCTAAGTATAAATAGTAAGGTAGTATAGGGTTAAATAATAATTTACCGTGCTTGTAGTAAAATTCTTGACTTTTAAAAAGTCTGATGAGTAATAGATTACGAGAAGCATTGTAATTATTTAAATCTTTTAGGTTTTTATTATAACCGTTGGTATCGGGATTGCGATGGAGAATAATTTTGTAACTATTAACAACAAAGTCCGAATTGTTTTTATTCCTTTTATCGGCTTCAAGGGCAAAAATAGTTTGGATGGTCGGGATGGGAATATTTTTATTAAAAAAAGTCTTAAGCGGACCATTATGAAGTTTATTTTGGTTGTTAATAAAATTCTCCGGTGTATTATAAATTGATTTACCATAACTTAGCGACCAATTTATATAGGAGTTTAGAAGTTGAAGATTATAAGGTTGTTCCAAAGGGAACTCTTTATGGATTTCGCTAATGGATTCATTTAATAATAAAAAGTAATTGAGTACTTTTGTATTATCGGGAACAAGGACAATTTTGGAAAGGCAAGCAAAAAATGAATTTTTTGATTTCGTATCAAAAAGGCTAGAAAATTTATCGTTCCCTGTTGAAATAATATGGCGATAAATATCTTTTATTTGAGAGGTAATTTCGACACCATTATCAAAACATTGATAGGGGTAATGGTAGTTTTTTATTTCCGGATGAAGATTATTATAGTATGTAATTTGTTTGGCATAGTCCTGGAAAAGTTTATTATAAGGGCCAATATTATCCAAAGTAAAACGGTCTTGGTGTTTAGATAAAATACTTTTTTCGGGAACAAAACCGCTGAAGTGAAAGAAATAAATATCATTCGGTGAAATTGTTCTGATATATTCATGAAGGTTCCAATAGGCAGTGTCGTATCCTTTATCCCTCAAAATATAAGTGTTAAGGAAACTTGGAGCAAAATCCATCCATTTTTGGTCGGTAAACATAAAATTATCGATATCGGAATAGGCATAGTTTTTTAGTTTATCGGCCCACCACTTTAGGAAAGTAGAAACACTAGTAGAGTTTCTAAAAGCGGCAAATCCGAGATTGTAATAGCCACAACCCATGAAGTCCCATTCATTTGGTCTTTTTTTGTCGTTAGTAGGTTTTGTTCGATGGGGAATAATTACACATTCATGATTGTCTAGCTCTTCTAAAATTTTATCGATCTTCTTATAGAAGCAAATATCCGGATCAATGTATAAAACTTTTTGAGCATCATATTTTTTAAACAACCAACTAAATATGAAGGGTTTAACCGCAGTGGCTAGTTCCATGAGGCTATATTTAAAACACAGTTCTTTGAAATCACTTATGTTGTCGACTTTAGAGATTGGTACAGCTTGATAATTAGGTGATGTTATACAGTCGTCATCAATAAAAAAAACTAAAAATTTGTGATCCGGATGGTATTTTTTATAGCTTTTTGCCAATATTTCGGCTTGAGGATAATAATTCCTGGCGATGATGGTAAAAGCTAATATTTTTGATTTGTTCATTTTTTATTTTTCACTTCTTCGTTTATGAGAGGAGTTGAAATAATTGGGATGGGTAAAGGGTTTTTGCTTATTAATTCGGAATGTGCTTGGGAAAGTATATGGAATTCTTTTTGAGTCTTTTTAAGTTCATTTTCAATTAAAGAGTATTGACCGGAAAAAGTTTGATGTAGCTGTTTTTCTTTTTTTTGAAATTCTAAAGACAGTTGATGATATTGGTCGGAAAATGTCTGATGTAGCTGTTTTTCTTTTTTTTGAAATTCTAAAAATTGTTGATGGTATTGATAGAGTATGAAGTTATCGCAAACATTGGCTGGTTTATCAAGATACTTTTTAAGACTTTTATATTTAATGTCTAGGTAAAATAGATTAAGACCATCATCAAGAACTTTAAGATAGTTGTTTCTTGACATAAGTAAATGGCATTTTTGTGGGTGGTTTGTTTCTATTATAATTACTTTTGGCCTGTATTTTAGCCAATTGTTACTTTTTAATACTTGTTCTTCCAAACCTTCAACATCAACTTTTAAAAAGTCAATTACCTTTGGGAGTGTTAAATGGTCTAAAATATTTTCCAAAGTATCGATTTTTACTTTGATATTTTTAAATTTGACTCCATGGGATTTGTGTTTTAAATATAATTGATGCGAAAATGTTGACCACTCTTTTACTGTCAGACAATTGTAGAAGATTGAAGTTTTTGGTTTTTGACCAATTCCTATATTTAAATTAATATCGTCTTTTCGGACATTGTTAAGTTTTTGAAAAAAAACGGGATTGGGTTCGATATTAATTCCTTTCCAACCTCTCTGGTGAAAGAGGTGGGTGACTGAATTAATTACTGGATCAGCAGCTCCGATATCGATAAAAAAACCGGAACTGTTTTGGAAAAAAGCCCGATTGAGAACTATATCTTCGCCATTTTGAGCGTAAGAAATTATCTGTTTTGTTGATCGATTAAAATTATGAAGGTATTCATCATCTTGATTTTTATTTATATTACGGGGATATTTTGAAGACATAAAATTATTTTATTAAAAGATTTAATTGAGAAGAAAACGTATCATAATTGATGGAACTGAAGATAGTATACTGTTTGAGTATGTTTTTTACAAAGAATTTTTTAAATAGATGTTGATCAATTTGTTTGTCAAACGAAGGGATAGTGGGTGAAAGGTCATAAAATGCGGAGGATTGGTTGACAATGATGGGGGTACCGTAGTAAATTGCTTCAAAGTTAACGATTCCCAAACTTTCTTCAATTGAAGGGTTAATAAAGATATCGATTTGGGAATAAATTTTGGCTTTATCGGATTCGGGGAAATTATAAATAATTTTTAGTTTGTTGGATTTTAAATAGGATTCGAAGTATTTTTCAATTTCGGACGAACTGCTGGTTTTGGCGCCAGCAAAAAGAACTTGGTAGCCGGCATCGAGAAGATCTTTAAAGATATAAAGATTTTTTCTCGGGCAAATTTGGCCGACATAACCGATAATGGGTTTAGAAAAATTATATTTTCTTTTGGTGTTTATTTTGGCTTGTTTTTGTACTTGGTTAATGGTAAACGGACAATAGGTATTGATTATAGTTTTTGACTCTATTATTTGATAATTTTTTATAATTTGTTGTTTTTCGAAATTTGTCAGAAAAATAATTTTGGAGGCATAGTCAAAAGCTTTTTGAAAAAAGGGAGAGTGATTGTAGTAAGAAACGTTGTGATAGGCAGGCAGAACAATGAGAGGTTTTTGATATTTTTTGGCAAAAACGTAGGCGTCGTAGATGGACTTGGTAGGCATACCAAAACCCATGATGATGTCTGATTTTTTGATAATGTCGATATCTTGTGGGGTATATTGAAGTATCGGGCCGAAAAAGAATGGAGAGAAAATACCGAACTTGGTGACAAAACGGTGAAGAAATTTGTTAGCAAACCTTTGGGTTTGACGGTGAAGCGAAAGACGATGGATGTGTGAGAGCTTTAGCGCGTTGGGGCCGGAGCGCGTTTCGGTGTTGGAGTCAATATAGTTGGAGAAAGTTTTGTAGCTATCCAAAGTTAAACCTTGGCCGGTGAAAACATGAACGGTAAATTTTTGATCAAGAATTTTTTTGATTTCACCGACGAGATATTCGACACCGCCTTTGGCCGGGGGAAAACAATGGACAAAAATGGAGATAACGGGCTTAGGGGTGGTCATTAAGATATTGCTGACAGATTTCTTTTGACGGGCCAAAATTAATTAAGTTTGAATGTTTCAGATAAATAGCCCTAGGGCAGAATAACTCAACTTGGGGCATGGAGTGGGAAACAAAAAGAATAGTGACGCCAGATTTTTTAAATTCTTCCATTTTGGTAAAACATTTGGCTTGAAATTCGGTGTCGCCGACGGCCAGGATTTCGTCAACAATAAGAATTTCCGGATCGACGTGGACAGCGATGCTAAAAGCCAAACGCATATACATGCCGGAAGAGTAATGCTTGATAGGCTGATCGATAAACTCCTGTAATTCGGAAAAATCGACAATACTTTTAAAATATTGTTCAATTTGTTTACGTTTTAAGCCTAATATGGCGCCATTGAGAAAAATATTCTCCCGGCCGGTGAGTTCGGGGTGCATGCCGGCGCCAAGTTCAATGAGGGGGGATACTTTACCGCTGACAGTGACTTTGCCTTTGGTGGGTGACATAACGCCGGCAATAAGCTTAAGAATAGTAGATTTGCCGGAACCATTGGGGCCGATGATACCGATAGTCTCTCCCCTATCGATGGTGAAGTTAATGTCGTTAAGAGCGGTGAATTTTTGACGGGTTTGCTCGCCGCGAATCAGAGCCGGGATAAATTCCTTGAAGGTTTTTTGACTTTGAAGGTCAAAATCTTTGGTGACATGGGAAAATTTAATAATAGGTTCGTTCATAGTTAAATGTTGTCGGCGAAGATTTTTTCGCGGGATTTAAAATAGGCAAGACCGACTAAAAGGGTGGCAAAAGAAAGTAGAAGGGCAATCAGAAGGCTACTATATTTAGGCTCCCCTCCCCCGAGGATAACTTGACGGTAGGCGTTGACAATAACGGCGATGGGATTTAGCTGAAATAATATACGAAAACGGTCGGGGACAATGTCAGCGGGATAGATAATGGGCGTAAGATACATCCAGAGCGTCAGGATTAGCCCCAGGAGATATTGAATGTCGCGGTAGAGGAGATTGGCGGCGGCGAAGAACAGAGAAAGGCCGAGAGTAAAAATTTGTTGAATAAAAAAGATGGGAATAACCCAAAGAATATTAAGGGTAATGGGGATTTGATAAATGATCAGATAGACAATGAGGATAGAGGTGGCAAAGAAAAAATCGATTATTTTGGCGATAATAGTGGAGATTACCAAAATGGTGCGGGGAAAATAAATTTTGGTAATAAGAGACGACGAGCCAACAAGCGAATTGCAGGCGGAACCAAGCGAATTGCTAAAAAGAGTCCAAGGCAAAAGAGCGGTGAAAAGAAAAATGGAATATGGAATATTGGAAGCAGAATTGGTGGGGATACGGAGAATCAGGGAAAAGGCAAAACTCATAACTAACATTTGGGCAAGTGGACTAAGAATAACCCAAAAATAGCCTAAAATTGATTGTTTGTAGCGGGCCTTGATCTCACGACTGGTCATTTGCCAAAGGAGTTCCCGATGGGCAATGATGGCTTTGATTTCTGAAATAAGCAGGAGCATAAGTGATTATATACTGATTATCTTTTTGCTAAAATGATGAATATGTCACAGAAGAAAAACAAACGATTAAGAAATCAGGTAATTGAAGTAACAAGCCAATTGAGTAAAGTTACTTTTGGCGTCAGAGATATTTTAAAAGGAAATTGGAAGTTTTTGGTTTTAGTTTGTTTGGGGATAATAGCGGTTTATTTGAATTCTTTGAAAGGTGATTTTGTATCAGATGATTATGCTTCGATTACTCAAAATCCAAATATCTACGACACAATGCATTACTTGAAGTCAATGAGTCTTCCGGGGATGGTGACTCATATTATTGCTAAGTTATTTGGAATTGGAAGTTCTTTGCCTTATCACGCGGCTAGCTTAGTTTTGTATTTGGCAATTTGTGTTTTAGCTTTTATTTTTATGGTAACAGTGGCAGGAAAACAAATTGCCAGGATTAGCGCCGTACTGTTTGCCTTTCATCCGATACACGTAGAAGCGGTTTCTTGGATATCCGGCAGACCATATTTATTGACAACCTTTTTGGTGTTAATATGCTTAATTTCGATGATTCTGTATATGGGTGGACGAAAGAGAAAGAAATATTTGTATGTAGTTTTTATTAGTATGGTTTTAAACTTTATTAATGATCCGTTCAGGGGTTTTGCTTTGTATCTCTTGGTAATGTTAATATTTTTCAGCTTCGGGGATAAGTTTTTTCCAGGAATTAAATTAGGGAGATTTTTTTTATATTTTATGGTTGTTTTGATAGTGACGTTTGCGATAGTGTGGCCACTCGCCAAAACCAGGATTTCAGTGGTTAATGGGGGATATAACGCAAGTGAAAGTGTTTTTTATCAGCCGTGGTTTCAATATCCGACAGCGATAACAAAATATTTGCAGTTGTTATTTATTCCGGTAGATTTGACCCTGTATCACACTTTATTTATTTTGCCCTTGTGGCTTAATTGGGCGGTGATTATTTTGTATTTGGGATCATTAGTTTATTTTTGGTTTAAAAATAAACTGGTCTTTTTTGCTTTGGCTTTTGTCTTTGTAGCTTCTTCACCCTCGATGTTACCGGTTAAAGTAAGCTGGTTAGTAGCGGAAAGATATGTGTTTTTTGGATCGGTAGGATTTTGCTTATTGTTAGGAATAGTAATAAACAATATTTTTGTGAAAAATAAGTGGGTGGGGATATCGATTTTAGGATTGGTGGCTGGGATATATTTTTTTAGAACATATTTTAGAAACGTGGATTGGCAAACTAATCACAAGTTATGGGTGAGTACCTGTCAGGTGTCTCCTAATAGTCACAATGCCTGGAATAATATCGGAGATGATTATGACAAATTGGGACAATATGATAATGCCATAAAAGGGTTTACACAGTCAACGGTAGTAAAGCCAAATTATGCTGATGCTTATCATAATCGGGCAAATATATTTTTTAAAACAGGAAGATTGGACTTGGCTAGAGATAGTTATAATACGGCTTTGGGTTATTCTTCGGGGTTGTTTCAGACTTATATGAGCTTGATACAGATAGACTTAATGGAAAAAAGGGCTGATTTGGCGATACAGGATAGTCAAAAGTTATTGAATTTGCAACCGAATAATCCGCAAGCGTGGTATGTGACCGGAGTGGTTTTTGCCAATGTGGGAGATAGGGAAAATGCTAAAATGGCGTTTAAAAATGCTTTGACAATTATGCCTGGGTTTACTCAAGCACAACAAGCGTTAATACAACTGTTGGGAGGAAGTTAATGAAATTTAATTATGAGAATAAGCAATATTTGGAAATGTTGAGAAATATTGACTATAAATTTTATTCAAAATATATAACCTATGTTAAAAAATACTTGAAGAATAAAAAAGGAAATTTTTTGGATATTGGTTGTGGAAATGGAAACGCTTTGGTTCCTTTAGCAAAAAATGGTTACAAAAATACGTATGGAGTTGAGATATCAAGGTTACTCTCTATTTCGGCCCAAAAAAGAGGCTTGAAAAATATTTTTTTGTATGATGGAAAAAGATTGCCTTTTGACAACAATTGTTTTGATGTGGTTGGATCTTTTGGGGTGCTGGAACATGCTGAAAACCCGACAGAATTTCTTAAAGAACATGTAAGAACTGTAAAAAGAGGAGGCTATATAGTGGTAACATGCCCAAATTTTTTAACGGTATTTTTTAGATTAGAACATCCACGGGCGGATAAATTGTTTAAAAGGCTTAGAAATATTCCAAAAATTGTAAAGAAACTATTTAGCAACGAAATTTCTTTTGAAAAGGTCAATCCAATAATTAGGAAAAAATTTCAAGCTGATGATGATGTGATAACAATATCGAACTTAATAGACGTGGAAAGATTTTTTGAAAGAAACAATTGTAGAATTATTAATTCAAATGGATTTATGTTTCGAAATAACAAGTTTTTGAGGGTGATTGGATCAATACCGTTTTTAAGATATTTTTGGCCTTCGTGTTTTTTAGTAGCTCAAAAAAGATAAAAGCGGGTTATATATTCGAATAGTACTGAATAAGATTTTTAATCAGATAGTTCATCGATAGCTTTTTCTTGGCCAAAATTACTTTTTTAGTGAGAAGCGCTTGTTGTTTGGGATTATAAAGCATTTTAACGGTTTTTTGAGCTAACTTTTTTAAATCTTTATCGATAATGGCGCAGTGGTAAGGCTTGACGATATTTGAGCCTTCTGAATCGTTATCGTTAACGATGACAATTTTTTCGGCATTGAGGTAGGCGCTAATTCTCATGGGGCAGCCGGCTTTTTCGGGGCGTCCATCGCCGGAAAGAAAGATACAGGCGTCAACGGCGGAGAAATAGACAGAGAGTTGTTGGTCGTTTTGATAACCCTGGGGACTGATGTCAATAATATTTTTAAAGATGACGGGATCAATTTCACCATTTAAATGTTCGTTTTCATAAATCTTTTTGGGGTTGAAGTTGGAAATTAATTTAATAGACTTATCGATTTGATAGATATACTCAAAAGTCTTAAGAAAATTGTAAGTACGGCTATGACCAGCAAAAGTTGTACCAATGGCGAAAAGGTATTTGGTATTTGGCTCAAGGCCAAGTTGTTGACGACAACCTGTTTTGTCTAATTGATCGTAGTGATTAACACTGATGCCATTAATTATTTTAATAACATTGGTAGCACCACGTTTTTCAGCCAAATCTGCAAGAAGTGTGCTACAAACACAGTAATTTTTGAGGTATTTTGGGAAAAAGTGTTCGCAAAAATGAATGTAGGCGGTGACGAGAGGGTGAACGATAAACGCTTCTTCGCAGAGGTCATCCCAATCCATAACAACTTTTTTGCCAAATAGTTTTAAAAATAAAGCCGGAATATTGGATTCAAATTGAGAAGGCATGGCGGTGTGAATAATATCGTATGGCTTGGTTAGTCCGAAGATTAAGGCAATAATACCTCTCAAAATTCGACCATTAATGTAAAAGTTTAGACTGATTCGCGGGAGTTCATAAAGCGTAAAGTATTGATTGATTTTCTTTTTGCTGATCCAAGGAAAAAACTTTTTATCGGAAGTCACCAATAAGTCGATGTTAACCCGGTGTGCTGACAGGGCCGTACAGATATTCATGGCCCGATGGTAACCGCCAAAGTGAATAAAACAGGGTTCGACAAAAAGGACTTTCATTTATTTAATAATTTGATATTTTTTAGCGGCCTGGAGACGATGAGTTTTTAGCTCGCCGAATTTTAACTGGGAAAAAAACATGGTGAGCAAGTTTTTGGTAATTCTAAGTAAGTAAAAGAAATCTTCGCGGTTGTGAATTTTTCTGATAATGGCCAAGGGATGAGTTAGCGGCCAAAGTAATCGGTTAATCATTAATTTTTTATCGGCGATATTTCTTAGAGAATGAAGTTCTGCGGCAGAGAAATATTTGTTGCCGGCACCAACATATCCGGAAAAAAGCTCGCCAATGTGGTTTTTAGAAAGTTGAGAGGGGTGAATGATATTTTCCTGAAGCATGATTTTAGTAACGTCAGTTTGAGGAAAGGGGATAAGAAGAATAAAGACAACAAAATCAGAATAAGACTGAATGGCATATTTAAAAGTGGTCTTAATTTGATTTTTAGTTTCATAAGGAAAGCCGATGATGTAGGTGGAAAAAATCCAAAGACCAATATCTGAAGCAGTTTTGATAATCTCTTTGACTTTTTTAAGGTCGAGGTTTTTACGGATAAATTTTTGTGTTTCAGGGTGACCACTTTCAATACCAAAAGTGAGGCGATAACAACCACTTTTTTTCATTTTTTCTAAAAGTGGCCGATCCAAGGTCCAAATAGCGATGCCATTAGGCGTGGTCCACTTGATATCGATTTTCTTAGCAATAAGAAGATCGCAAATTTTTTCCAGACGTTCCCTGCTAACTGAAATATTATCGTCCAAAAAATGAATTTCCCGAACGCCATAACGATCGATTACGGATTGAATTTCTTCAACGATCCTTTCGGCACTATAAGGTCGCCAAATTCGTCCCCAGATGCCGGGAACGGCACAATAAATACAATTACCCGGACAACCCCGACTGGTGATGATTTCAGTTGATGGTGTTCGATAAGCATAGGATGAGGCATCGCGAGAAGTATTGAGGTAAATGTCCATCGGAAGTAGATGACGAGCCGGAGGAGGTAGTTGATTTAAGTCGGAAATATGGGGTCGGTTAGGATTAAGAATGAAATTTCCTTTTGAATCACGAGTGGCAGTGCCGGCAATATTAAAAACATTTTGGTGTTCAGATAGCTTTTGAGCAATTTCGAGCATGGTTTCTTCCCCTTCTCCGATAACAACAAGATCGACAGATTTTTGGGAAAGGACGACCTTGGGAAGAATGGAAGCATGGGAACCGCCAAGAATAGTTAGGATTTTTGGGTTGACCTTTTTAGCCAGCTTAGTGATTTCGTAAGCATCGGTAGCAAAGGCGGTGAACATTGAGGAAACACCAATTATGTCCGGTTGATAATACTTAATTTTTTGAACAATTTGGTTAGGAGTAAGGCCAACACGGATAGCGTGATGGGCTTTGATAATAGTGTTAAGACCTTCGGCGAGGACATCGATAATGGCGACAGAATAACCATGAACTTCAAGATAGGCGGCAACACTGGCTAGACCCAATGGGGGAACGCATCCGGGGGTAGTAGTGTCCCTTTGGCGAATGGTCATGGCAGGGCAAAAGAAAAGAATTTTTAACATTTTATTGCCTTGATTTGGCGGTTAATTTTTGGAAAATTTTAACAAGTAACTGACTACGGCTAATAAGAGAATGACTAATATCGGAAATTGGTTTAATTCTGGTGATAAGATAGAAAAAATATCCAAGATTACGGCCAAACCTAAATTGAAAAAGTTTTTTTTCATAGAGGTTAAAGCCGATCTTCATAATATCATGTCGCTGAGTTTTGGTGAATTTGGTAGTTTCAAAAATAGGAGTGTTGTCCCGATAGGAAATGTTTTGAAGATAAGTTTTAGAAGGAACTAAAAACTTGGCATTTTTAATGGCCCAATCATAGACCGAGGTGCCTGGATAAGGAACTAAATTGTAGAAATTAACGAAATTAGTGGGAAGGCTTTGAGCAAAGATTAAAGTTTCTTTGGCATCGGCATAAGATTCGTCCTGGTGGCCGATAATAAAATTGACGGCATTTTTGATGCCGGCCGTGTTGGTCCAATCAATAGTTTTGCGGACCTGATCAAGTCGAATATTTTTACCGATAGTATCGATAACTTTTTGGCTGCCGGATTCGCAGCCGTAAGCGATAAAAAAACAACCGGCCTGTTTGAGTTTAAAAAGAAGTTCTCGGTCAACCCGGTCGACCCGAATACCATTGTAGAGCTGAAATTTAATTTTGAGATGGTGGTTGATGATCAGATCACAGATATCTTTGGCTCGTTTTAGATCAAGGGTGAAGCAGTCATCGTTGATATCAAAAGTGTGATAACCCTTTTTGTGCCAATATTTTATTTCTTTAAAAACATTGTCGGCGCTACGGGGTCGAAAACATTGTCCCATCGATAGACGGACGGAACAGTAATTGCAGCCATAGGGACAACCGCGGGAAGTGATAATGGGAATAGTGTTTTCCCTAAAACAACCGTATCGTGAAAGGTCAAAAACATCAAAATCGGGAAACGGAAGCTGATCCAGATCAATAAGATATTTGTTTTTAGGATTGAGAACGATCTGGTTTTTATTTTTCCAGATTAGACCGGGGACTTGAGAATAATCAGGTTTTTTTTGGATAAATTCTTTTAAGAATTTAAAAAAGGTGTCTTCGGCTTCACCAATAATGGCAAAATTTACCCCGGTGGATTGAATGATTTGTTCACGAACAGCAGAAACATGGGGTCCTCCAGCAATAATAGGGATGGAAGTGTACTTTTGAATATTTTTGACTAGTTTATCCATAAAAACCGAGGCATA
The DNA here is from genome assembly GCA_041658125.1 of Candidatus Shapirobacteria bacterium. GTDB lineage: Bacteria > Patescibacteriota > Microgenomatia > UBA12405 > UBA12405 > JBBAAS01. The sequence goes on from JBBAAS010000001.1 coordinate 60,205, forward strand.
GCTAAAACCGGTTACCCCAATAATATCCGGCTTAAAATTGTCGATAAGGTAATAAAGCTTTTGGTGATTGGTTTCAACGCCTTCGTCAAATACTCTTACCTGATACCCCTTAGATACGAGAAACGATGAAAGATAGGCAATACCGACGTGAGGATAGAGAGGAGGAGCAACATTGTTGCCGTACATTGATTTAACCTTGGGAATAGCAAAGAGTATTTTTTGGCTATTTTTCATTAAAAGATGGTTTTAGAAATATAGACTTTCTAATTTTAGCAATTAGATTTTCATGAACAAAAATATATGGGAATATTTCCTTGTCAGAACAAACTCTTTGTTGTTGGATGTGTTTTCTTTTAAGCTTAGTTGATTTGAGTGACGACAGGTTCCAGAGTATTCCTTTTATAATTAGAAAAGACTCGTTAAATTTACCAGTGATAAAAAGATAAAGAGAAAAGAAGAAATAAATAGTAATTTGTCTTGGTAAGATCTTCAAGAGATTGGTTGTTTCCAGGTTTTTTATTAAGGAGAGGATGTAATTTTTAGTACCATGAAATCGAAGATTGTAAGTGGCAAAGTTTTTATTTAACAGTTTAAAACTACCGGAAAACCCATGATAAACAATTGATTTTGGACAAAAAAAGGTTTGATAGCCTGAAAGCCAGGCTCGCCAGCAAAGATCAGTTTCTTCCATATAAATAAAATAGTCCGGATCAAAACCGCCGATTTGATCAAATACCTTTTTGCGGATAAACATGCCGGCTGATTTGGCGGCAAAGATGGGAACTTCTTTGTCGTGTTGGCCGTGATCGAAATCGCCGTAGGTGGCCCGATGAGAGAGGAGACCGAATTGATTTAGATAGTCTCCGGCATAATCGAAATACCGGGGATGATTGATGAGAAGCAGTTTAGACTGAAGACAGCCGATTTTTGGATTTTTAGTAAAAAGGGAGTTGGCGGCAATTAACCAATTTTTATCAACCTTAGTATCGTTGTCAAGAAAAGCTAAATAGCGACCGGAAGCTATTTTAGCGCCTTGATTGCGGGCATAAGAAGGACCGAAGTTATCGGTGAGGGTAATAATTTTTATCTGAGGATATTTTTTTTGAATAATTGATGAAGTATTGTCAGTGGAAGCATTATCAACGACGATAATTTCGTAGTTCCGGGTTTTAATTTTTAAGATTGACTGAAGACAGGCTTCAAGTACTTTCCGACCGTTATAGTTGACGATGATGATTGATACCTCCATGGTTATTTTTTTGTTAAGATAAGGTGGTAACGAGTGGCAAATCTTTCGTCTTTGTCAATGGTATCAATTAATAAACCGCTTATATTAGTTATAAAAAAGATAATAGGACAAGTAACTAGTAATAAGATTTTAACGGGAACAGCTCCTTCAGTAATTTTCCTAATTATATATTGGTTAATGATTGTTGCCAGTGACGTACCAAAAAATGATTTGACAACAATAGAGTTAACTCGAAAGTTGTTTTTATTTGCTAATTTTGTTAAACATGATTTGGTATATCTGAAGTAATCATAACCGGTATCACCACCATGATCACGATAGATAAACGGTACGGAAATAAGGCATACGCCTCCTTTTTTTAGAACACGTCCGGCCTCACTAAAAAATTTATTAGGGTCACTGATATGCTCCAGAACTTCAAAGGCACAGTACGTATCAAAAGTTTTATCTTTGTAAGGAAGATTAAGAGCATTACAAACCCTGTCGACACTGTTTGTAGTTTTCGACTTTCCGTAAAGGTAGCTGGTGATTAATCCCAAGGCGCCTGATTTTTTATTATGATGTTCAAAGATCGTCTTCCAGGAAGAATAATCGGTTGAAATATATGAATGAATATTCTTTCCATATTGTTTTAACACCCGTTCTTTGGTTGAACCATTACCACAACCGGTTTCGATTACTTTTCCTTTAAACTTTTTATATAATATTTCATTGGCGAAATCAGCATTTCTAAATTCTAACCAGTGAGGATAAAACGGTGTCCCTGTTAGTAAAAATCTGATTATATTCATAAATATGCTTTGGGTAAGTTAAAGAGTGTTAATAACAGAAGTTAATCAAAAACGGGGTTAAGCGAGCAGCACCTAAAACAAGCAGGAATCAATCGATTTTTTTTGATGTATTTTTGAAATTTTTGGGTTTTTTGACTATGCCAAATGTGGTCTAGGGTATTTTTTTGAATGTTGCCAAGAATGTAGCCATGACACATTTCAACGTCACCGTTACCACGAAGATAGATTTGGTTGAACGGTGAAGTGCACTTAGAGTGAATTGAAGGAAATTTGCCGGTATAAAAACTATCAATATCGGTGGTGTTTGGAAAACTTACGCGCAAACGGGTGTGTGAAGCAGCTAGTTTTTGTTTGATAGTATCAAGTTTCTGAGAGATTAATTGTCTTTGGAAACCATCAAAATAAATTTTATTTGAGCCGTTGTCTTCTCCCCAAACATCAGAGCCAAAGTTTTTGGTTTGACTCAACTTTTCCTGTTGTTTTTTTATAGAATTATAATAATAGAAGTGATGGCTAATGGACCATTGGTCAACCCCAAGACTTTGAGCGATATTAAAGATTTGATCAAAGTTTTCAAGATTAGCCTTAGAGATGACGGTGGCAAGACGGATATTAGGGAGGATATTTTTTCCTCTTAATTTGACAATTTTTTCAATACCTTTAAGAATTTGAGTAAATGAGTTTTTGACTAAACCGCGCTCATATTGAGTTGGTTCGTCGGGACCATCGAGAGAAATAGCTAAAAAATCCAGACCAGAGTCTATTAATTCGGGAGCTATTTTTTCAAGCAGAAGACCATTGGTAACCAAACCTTTGGTCATTTTTTGGCGGGTAAGATGGTTGATGATTTTGATAATTTCCGGATGTAAAAGCGGTTCGCCGCCGGCCAGAGAAATAGATGGCGAATATGGGGCTATTTGATCGAAGAACGGAGCCAATTTTGAATACGGCATTTCAGTTAGATTTCTTAAGCGGGATTGTGCAACGTGGCACATGGGACAGTTAAAGTTACACTTTTCCGTGATAAAGCAGTTAATAAATCGAGGGTACGGTGTTGGTTTATAGCGATTGAAAGAATCCTGAAATTCATGCCAAGCAGTTTTGGGATATTTGTAGGCGAGGATAAATTTTTTGTGAAAATCGATATTAATCACGGTTGTAAGAGTTAATAATAACTTTGGCATTTTTATCACTGAAGTGTTCGATAGCAAAGGCTTTAGTTGTTTTGGACATGGTTTTTATTTGATTTGGATGATTGATAAGCCATTTGATCGTTTTTTGAAGATTTTTGACCGTAGGATTAAGTGAGATGCCGATCTTGTCATTATACATTTCGGTGACAGAACCTTTGTTGCCAGTAATTACCGGTCGACCGCAACTTAAACCTTCGATAATTTGGTTGGGGAAGGCTTCTTCGACCAGATTGGGAAGAATGACAAAATCGGAGGCGGCGAGGTAATTAATGATTTGAGGATGGTTTAGCCGACCAAGAATTTTAAAATTAGAAACAGAAAGCGATTGGGTGATTAATGTTTTGGCGTCGGGTCCGTCTCCAGCCAGAAGAAAGAGAACGTTTTGGGGGAGTTTTTGGGCTACCTTTAACAGATTAAAAATGCCTTTGGTTTTAACAAAGCGACCAAAATAAAAAAAAACCAGTGATTTTTGAGGAATATTTAAAAGACGACGAGCAGTGGTTTTATTTTTGGGAACGAACTCTTTTTGATTAATCCAATAACGAAAAACTTTGATTTTTGAAGCCGGTAAGCCGATTGAGATAAGTTCTTTTTTGGATTGATGACTGACTGCCAGGATGGTGTCAAAACCGGAAAATGTCCATTTAAAAATTTTGGTGTAAATTGAATTTGGATTAAGCCGATGATAGATAAAGTGAGTACTGACCACGGAAGTTTTTTGGGGGAGAAAAAGTTTAATAATTCGGGTAATAAAGGCGGCGGCAAAGCCATGAGCGTGAATGACATCAAACTTATTTTGTTGTTTTAAGCAGTAGGAGAGACTGTTGAAAAAAAGTCCGGGGACTATGTATAAAAATTGAAATAATGGATAGGGAGTGGTTTTATCAAAAAGCCCAAGACCATACCACCAGTAGCGGTGGATGGTGAGATTGGGATGGTTTTCGTGTTTAAGATAATTAACGACAATTGATAGAGGTTTGTAGGTTAAAACAGTGGTCGGAAAATTATGAGATGACAAAAAATCGGTAAGTTTATTAAGGTGGGTTTCAACTCCGCCGATATTAGGAAAAAAGAAAGGGGTGATAATAAGGATGCGGGGCTTATTTGGTTTTAACACGAAAACTTTTTAAGATATAAATAAATTGAAAAGCTAAAAGATTTTGAAAAATGGGAAATCGGTGTCCAAGACCAGTAGGAATAGTTTTAATAACGGAGAAGCCGGTCGATTGAAAAAGTTTAATGCCTGTTTTTAGGGTAAAAAAACGTAAATGATCCGGACTAAGAATACCAAATTGATAATCAAAAGAACCAAAAAGAAGCTTTAGCCGAATTTCTAAACGGGCGATATTGGGCAAGGAAACTATTACCATGCCGTTTGGTTTAAGATATTTGTGAATATCAAGTAAGACCTTGTCGGGGGCTGGTAGGTGTTCAAGAATGTCGGATAAAACAATATAATCATATCGATGATGGGGAATATTAAGATGAGGATGATAAAGATCCCGAATATATGTATGACGGTAGTGTTTTTGGGCAATTTTTATTAATTTTGGATTGATATCAATACCATCGACGATAACTTTTTTTCTTAGGAGTTGTTTGCCTAAAAGTCCAGTATTGCAACCAACATCGAGAACTTCTGAATTATTAGAAATTAAGTTGTAGATAAGACTATGGGGGCTATGAGGCGATGTATTGAAAGGAATAGGGCCGTCTTTTTGAAAAATTTTCATATTATTGTTGCCAGTGCGATCGGTCAATGATGTTTTTTTGGCCGATAACATTTTTTAATGTAGCGGAAAAATAGACAAAAAAACTAATTAAACAGGCAAGCGGATGAAAAAACCAGGCAAAATCGGGTTTTTTTAGATAACCACGGAATGAGTCAAAAATGGGAGGAATAAGAGTGATGGTGTAAAGACTAAATTTAACGGTGGCAGAGCGATTGTTTTTTTGCCAATTGAATTGTCTAATGTTTTGAAATTGATAAAAGTCGACTATACGGCGTTTTTGTTTACGAATAAACTTTTTGATCGATGATTCGCAAAAGGTATGAATAATACCGACTTTAACTTTGGCAAAATAGAGAGGTTGATGAGTTTGATGAATGACAGAAGTAATAATATCGATATCAAAAAAATAATCACCCTTAAAATAATTTTTAAGAAAATCGTGGCGAAAAATGGCACCATTAGCACCAATTGTAGGAAGCAGTTCGTTTGGATTAAGTTTGATTTTAAGATAATTAGGAAAGTCTTGAGTTTCAATTTTTAAACCGGTCCACTTGCCGGACAGATAACTATATCGATCGTAAATACCGGAGATGTAAGCGTAAGGATCATTGGCACCGATCAGAGCAGAATATCTTTCAGTAAAGCCAGCATCGCGACGATAAGTAAAACTGATCGGTTCACTACCAATAATTTGAGGGTCTTTTTGAAGAGGCAAAAGCATTTTTTTAAGCCAATTTTTTGAAGGTAAAAGATTATCAGAGTCAAGGAAAACGAGATATTTGCCTTTGGCATGGCGAATGCCAACGGCCTTGCCGGCTTCTCCGGTTTTTAGCGGGTTTTTAAAAATTTTGGCCTTGAAGTTTTTAGCGACAATTAGAGTGTTGTCGGTAGAACCACCGTCGGCAATAATAATTTCGTAATCTTTAATGGTTTGAAGAGAAATTGATTGAAGACAATCTTTTAGGACTTTTCCGGCATTGAGGGTGGGAGTGATGAAACTAACTAAAATCATTTAATTTTTTAAAAAATTTAATAGTGTACCGGAAAAGATGCTGAACGTCCTCAAAAGATCGGATGTGAATTATTTGGTTAAAAAGAAACTTGGGAGTAATGATGCCGTTAAAAAGTTGCTGAATGAGTTTTTTTTGATTGGTGGAAGAAAGCCGGGATTTTATAACCGGTTGGCTCATGTCATATTTGTCCCAGTCAGTTGTTTTTAACAGTTTGTTCCGGCGACAATAGTTAAAAAGCGGAGTGCCCGGGTAAGGAATAACGATGGTGGCTTGAATACTGTCAGCAAGACCACGGCGGAAAAAGTTTTTAACAACTTCAAAAGTTTGATAGGTATCATTTTGAGTTTCCCAGGGATAGCCAATCATGGCGGTTAAGTGGGGGAAAAGGTTAGCTTTTTTAGCCATAGTTAGGTCCTGAAGAGCGTTGCCAACCCGATTATTTTTATTGATTTTGTCGAGAGTTTTTTGGTTGGCGGATTCAAAACCATATAGAAGCATTCGAAAGCCGGCTTGAGCCATTAGCTGGTATTGTGATTGATTAAGAACGCCGAAACGCATATTGCAACTGATGGTAACTTTTTGGTGGAGTTTTTTTTGAATAATCAGGTGGCAAAAGTTTTCAAGCCACTCCCCTACCGGAAAAGTGCCGGAGTCATCAAAAATTTCTTTGACCTTAAAGTTGTTGACTAAATTTTCGATTTCGGCAACGGCGCGGTTAGGAGAGAAGCAACGGTATTGTTTGCCCGGATAAAGGGTGGTCCAGGAGCAAAAAGTACATTGACCCCACCAACAGTCGCGGGAGAACATGGTATAAGCTCCGGGAGTATATTTAAAATTGCTGTTACGGACAGAATATAAATGCCATTTGGTTAACTGGCGATCGATTAGGGGAAGTGGGTCCAGAGAATGATGTTTTAAGGAAAAACGACCAGAATTGGTAATGATATTGTTTTTTTTGAAATAAAAACCTGGTTCTAGTTTTTTGCCATGGGTTAGATGGCGGCAGAGGTTCAGAAGCATAAAGTCGTAGTCGCCGCCGGTTATAACGAAATCCACAGGACATTTTTTTAATGACTCTGTGGGGAGAGCGGTAACATGATCACCCATAAGAACGATCACAGCTTGGGGTAAAAGTTTTTTAATTTCGGTAATAAGATGCCAATGTTTTTTGATGACCGGGGTTTTGGTTTCAATGGCAATGAGTGATGGGTTGTTTTCTAACAAGCGTGATAACCATGCCGAATAATTTAATTTTTCGGCGATAGCGTCATCCCAAAAAACGGTGTAACCATTTTGAGATAACAAAGTAGCGGCAGAAGCAGGAATAACAGGGTAAATAATGTTGTCGGTATGAGTCCATTGAAACTGACGATTTTGAGATAGAAACGGAGACCCTTTAGCCGAGGATAAGGGTGGATAGGAAATAGAGACACTGAAGTTTTTAGCCGCCGACATAGTTACCTGTCATTTTATCAGTTTGGTGGGGTTTAAAGATGAGGTTGGGTTTAAAGAAGCCAATTGGAAACAAAAGACCATAATAAAGATGAGTTAAAGGGATTGTAATAATTGCCAAAAAAGAGGGAAATAATTGATTTTGTGTTATTAAAAATTTTATAAAAGTTAATATAAGTAAAATTAAATACAGAAATATGGGTAATAAAATGAGTAAGTTGTGATAACCAAGAAGCGTGGCAAAAGTTAAAAAAACAGAATAAAAGAAAAACACACTGGGAATAAGATAACCAAAACGAAAGCTGGTTTGAGGGAAAATTTTGGCGAATTGACCACGGTGAAGGGCATAGCGACTGATTTGTTGGAGGTGAGGTAAAATAACTGCCCGGCGATGGTGGTAAACGACAACAGAAGGGTGGTAAAGTATTTTTTTCTTTAACTTTTGGGTAAGATCAAGACAAAGGATGGTGTCTTCTCCGGGCCAATAATTAGTTTTGAAGCCTTTTATCTTAAAAAAATCATTTTTTTTGACAATGAGATTGACGGACGGATAGTCGTCAACGAAACGAGCTGCCCCGATACTGTTGCGGTAAGCTCCGGCTCCCCCACTACCTAGCCAAGAAGACCAGACCAGACCGGAAGCTTTTTGATATGGAGTATCGGTTGGGGGGATTAAGCAAGGACCGCAAACGGCGGCAATATTGGAATCTAATAGAAGTAATTCGGCGTTTTTTAACCAATTTGCATCGGGATAAGAGTCATCGTCTAAAAATGCAAGATATTTTCCTTTGGCTAGCTTGACTCCGAGATTTCTTTTGACAGCCGGATTGGGAGTTTTGGAGATTTTATCGGTGATTACCAGGACCTCAAACTTATTTTCGGTTTGACTTTCAAGATGTCGGAGAGTTTCCGTTAAATAGACAGTCGGCTGACGAACAGGAATAATGATGGAAAAAAGAATTTTTTTAGCCGACATTGACCCTCATATCCAGATCTTTATCGTAGACCCATTTACGTTTGTTTTTGTCGTCGTAATATTTTTTAATACGAAGACGATAGAAGACGGATAGAGCATCAACTAATGCCCTATAAATGACTTTGAAACCGACAGCATGAGTAAAACCGGTGTGGTCGTAGTTGAGTTTTATGGGGGCCTCGTAAATTCTTTTAAAACCAAGATAGTTAGAGACTGATAAGATTTCAAGGTCAAAAGCATAATTTTTGACCAAAAGACGGGGAAGAACTTTTATCAGAACCTGGCGCTTAAATATTTTTAAGCCGGCTTGAGTGTCACGGACATTGATTCCAAGAAGATATTTGGCGACAATTTGAGCACAAAAACTGATAATTTGACGGTGAAAAGGATAATTAACGATAGAGGCCGGATGACGTTTACTGGCGACAATAATATCGGCGTTGTACCACTCCATGTGCTCCAAAACCATAGAAATGGCATTGGGGTCTATTTCCATGCCGGAGTCAATAAAAGCAACGTAGTCGCCTTTGGTGTGGGCCATGCCATAACGAACGGCGTAACCCTTCCCGTGGTTGAGATGATAGCCAATAATTTTTGTTTTAGGAATTTTGGCTTTCTTTAAAAATTGGTATGATTTGTCGACACTGATGCCATCGATAACGCAAATTATTTCGTAACCGTAACGGATTTGTTGAAGAGTATTTTGAATGTTTTTAATATCGGCAACGATTGTTTGTTCCTGTTTATAAACAGGAACAATGACGGAAAGAAAATGGGGTTCAGAGCTAGACATTGAAAAGAGCTAATTTGTAAACAGCAAGAGTTTGAAGTGCAGTTTTTTGCCAATCAAAAAATTTGGCTCTTTTTAGTCCTAAAGAACGATATTTTTCCAAAAGATTTTTGTCAGACCAAAGCTTTTTTAAAGATAATTTAAGATCAGCAATAGAATGTGGGTCAAACATCACACCGTTTTGGTCCATAATTTCGTCAAGACAACTTTCTTGGCCGTAAACTACCGGACAGCCGGTTTTCATAGCTTCGACCAGAGGTAGACCAAAACCTTCGGCAAAGGACGGTTGACAATAAATAGTGGCTAAGTTATAAATGCCGACAAGTTCTTGAGTAGAAACAAAACCGGTGAGAATAATAGAATCTGGACGTAAAGAGGCTTGTTTTTGTAACCAAATTAAATCGTGATTCCACGGGTGAGAAATAATCTCTTTTTGATTAGCGGCAGAACCAGCTATAGCCAATGGAAATTTTAAGTCAAGGCAGGCGCTTACTAGAGTGGGTAAATTTTTATTCCAGTTAACATCACCCACATATAAGATAAATTTGTCGGGAAGATGGTAACGATTTTTGAGACTAAGTAGATCTTTTTGATTATTAAGTGGTTTGAAATCGGCGTTGGATGATAAATAGGTTACATAAATTTTGTCCGTTGGATAACCAGTAAGATTGTTGATAATAAATTTTGAACAATGACTATCGGTAATAAGATATTTGGCTTTATTCAGCCGGTATTTTTGAATCAGCCACTTGATTTCACCTTTTATGCCAACCGGATAGTGGGATTTAAATTGTCGGGGAATGAGATCGTGGACGGTGACTATAAAAGGAGTTTTTGAACGATAAGGTAAGGTTAAAAAAAATGGATCGAAATAGGGGTAGTGGATTAATTGATAATTGTTTGGATTAAAATGATTGGTGATTAGGTCAATTTGCCAATTTAAATATTCGGGATTAGTTTTGGTCTCGTGTTGAAGAGCGTCGACCAAGTGCCTGGTGTAGTAACCGACACCACGAGTGGAATTTTGATCAGACAGGGGCGAAACATCAATGGCGATTTTAACTTTTTTGAATAGAACCATAATATTTTATGTAGGCAGAACGATGACTAATGGCTGAATAATAGGCAAAAACAAATCCAGAAAAACCATCGACAAAACCGAGATGTCGAAGATATATACTAAAAAAAGTAGAGAATGGTAGCCATAAGAAGAATTTAAAAAAACTAACAAAGTTAATTGGGGTGTGTTTTTCCTGCAGATCATCGGCCATAAGTGAGGTGTAGCGGTTGTTGCGAGTAAGGTAACGTTCAAAGTTTAAATCGGCATAATGGAGAAGATGGCCTGAAAGTTGGCCGATTTTGCCATCGACAACGGCTTGTTCGTGAACAGACTGACAGGGGAGATAAGCTTGGCCATTTTTATAAAAACGGATGGTTGGGTCGGGATATTGGCCTCCTTTGGTTAAAAATCGATTGAGAAAAAAGTTTTTACGACGAATCCAAAAACCATTTTCTGAAACGGACTCCGGTTTTGTTTGAAGTATGGTTAAAATTTCTTTTTGAAGATCGTTGTCGACAACCTCATCGGCATCAAGCTGAAGAATCCAATCACTTTGGCAATTTTTAATGGCCAGCTCCTTGTTGTGATGAAACATCGGCTGATTGGGAGCAGAGATAATTTTAGTTTTTTTATATTTTTTGGCAAGATTAACTGTTTGGTCTTGGGATTGACCGTCAACGATGACAATTTCATCGACCCAGTCGACAACAGCATCGAGACTTTTTTTGATATTAGCTTCTTCGTTATAAGTGGCTATGGCTATTGAGATAGTGGTCATTTTGTATATATTCTAAAGCTTTCAGCGGTAGAAGGGAAATCGGATGAATCAATAACTAACGAGTTTGGAGGAATTACATCAGGAATATGGAAAGTAATATTATCAATTTGGTTGACTGTTGAAAAACCAAATTTGTCGGGAGGAGTTAATTTAATTTGGGACTGAATAAGTTTTGGTGGATATTTGGAGAAGAATAAATATAAGATATATGGTTGGTCATACTTATCAGTCAGGAAAATGTTTTGATATTTGCTTTTGCTGGTATTAATAAAAGGTATAATTTCTGAAAATCCCCTATTCCAGGCAAAAGAGTATCTTGAAGGAGAGTGAACAAAATAGGCATCCAGATAAAAAAGGAAACTAAAAATGTACAACGGAATTATAAGATAGATTAATTTAGGAATTAAGGTAATTGAGTAATAAAGGCCGAAGGCAATAAAGATAGATAAGGGAATAACTAAGGGAAGTGAGCGGAGAGCTGATGGCGCTTGGAAGGTTAAGGAGGAAGCGAGGGGGGCGATAAAAAGTAAAGAAAACAAGAGTGGTTTGAGATGAGGATACTTTGATTTTAAGACGAAAATAATTCCCAAAAGTAAAAATGGTAGTTCGAATAAATAAAATTGACCCATACCGGGTGTTTTGGACCGGGGAACGTCGTCACCTTTTAAAAACAAGAAATTGTAGTCAAAATGAGAGAAATATTTTTGGGCCCATGAAATGGTATAAAGAACTCTTTTGTTGTGAATTAGCCGGTTTATTAGTAGGGTGTTGCCATGTTGATTTAAGAGCTCTTCGGCGCGGGCGATGGGTCCGTAATCGGCGGTTAAACCAATGCCACCAAAACGGGTAGCTCCACCATTATTAATAAAAGAAGTTAAGACAGGAATAGTTAGAGCGATAGTAAGGAAGAGCGCTAGAAGGGAAGATTTAAAAGAATTTAGAAATATTTTAAAATTAAAGATAATTAAAATTAAAAATAATACCGGAATTATGATTCGGGCAGAATGGTAGATGTAGAGTGAGGCGACCAGAGGTAAAGGGAAGAGAAATAGAAAATAAAGTTTACGATTTATGATGAAAGAATAAAACCAATAAAGGCCGAGGACAATAAAAAATAAGGCAGAACAAGATTCCCAGGCTCCACGGGAGAAGTGAATGTGCCAAGGAGAGAGAGAAAGTGCGATAGCGCTATAGAGCGATAGTGCGATAGACGAAGAAAGTAATAGAACAAATTTATATAAAACCAAAATGGTTAAAATTGAAAAAATTAAATTTGGAAGACGGATAGCTAGCGGAGTTAGGCCAAAAGTAGCGATGAAAGGCAGAGATAAATAAACGTAGCCGCCGGGTTTGTAATCACCAAAAGATTTGAAGTGAAGCGGCCAACTAGCACCATGTTCGTCTTTGCCAGTTTGTAAAAGTGAATAGGCGTTATAGCCAAGGGCGGCTTCGTCGGGATTAAGAGATGGGAGAGAGTTGACGTGGTAAAAGCGAATCAGGGTAGCTAAAAGAAGGATGAAAAAAATTAATTTTGATTTAATTAGTTTGGTAACCATAGAAGGTAGTAGTGTTATTAACAGGTGAGAGTGGGGTGAGAAGGGATAGATCAATCCCTTGCCGGATGGCATCATCGTAGGAAAAAATCATTAGTTGATGAGGTTTTAATTTGGCACCATTAAAGTTGGGGGATTCAAAATGAATATTGTCGATTTGAGTGACTTTACCGGTATCCAAACCGTTAACTACTAAATTGGCTTGAGACTGATATTTGGCTGGGTCGTATTGAGAGAAAAAGAGATAAAAAATATAAGGTTGGCCGTAAAAATCTGAAAAATAAATATCAGTTTTATCTTTAGAATTGGCTAATAAATAATTTGTGGCTTGCTGATATCCATAAAGGTGTTCGGGTGGTTTATTTTTAACAAAATGATTGAGATATAGATCAGAATAATAAATAAAGCTAAGTATATAAACAAAAAATATAAATATCTTTAATTTAGATGATGTAATTAGTTTTAAACCTGAAGCGATAAAGAAAATTAAAGGAATAGAAAGTGACATATCACGAACCGGTTGAATTGAATCGCGGGTGAGAGCGGATGCTAAGGGGGCGGTTAACAGCCAAAAAAGAAAAAAACAAGTTAAGGGCGTAAGCCGTGATGACAGCTTTTTAAACAAACCCAAATACAAAAAAATTAATGATGGGTAGAGTATAACGCCGATGTATGGGGTAGAATGTCGAGCTACCTGCCAGTCACCTTCGAAAACCAGAAATCTTGGAGAAAAATTATTAAAATATCGCTCCCAAAAACCACGAAGAAAAAAGAATACCTGATTATGAAAAACGAGGTAGTCCGATCGGCTAGATTCAGCGACTATTTGATTAACTTCGGTTTGATTTTGAGAATACGACCAGAGGCTAAAAACCTGAAGGCGGTTACTATCGTTTTGAGTTAGTAAACCAACGATTACCGGAAGGGCAATGATAAACAATGGAAGGGAAAATTTTAAGAAAAAGTTTTTTAGTGAGGGACGAAAAATAATTAGTAAGGCAAGAATTATTAAAGGGGACATAATTTTGCCGCCTTGATAGGTGAAGAGGGTTAAACCAAAAACAAGGGATGACCAAAAATATTTTTGACGGACAAAAAAATAGGAAGCCAAAATTAATTCAAAGGTAAGAATATTAGTTTCCCAGGCACCCCGGGAAAAGAGAATATTAAATGGATTAAATGCTAAAAGAAGAGCCGAAATTAGCGCTAATTTTTTAGATCCAGGGGAAATGGCGGTGATTAACAAAAATAGAAATAAAGGGGTAAGAGAGCCAATGATGATCGATGGAAGCCTAACGGCCAGAGGGGTGAGGCCGAGATCGGCCACAAAAGGAATGGTAAGGTAAATATAAAACCCGGGTTTATAGTCACCAAACGATTTAAAAATAAAGGGCAATCTAACTCCATATTCATCTTTACCGGTTTTAATAATAGAATAAGCATTGTAACCAATTGAGGCTTCGTCCCAAAGTAGTGGGACGTAATTCGTTTGGTAGATTCGGACAATAAAAGCCAAAAGGGTAATGATAATTAGCCAGTATTTACTAGTCATAGGAGATTATCTCAAAAGCAGGGGTATTATCCAAAAAATTAACGGTATGAAGAATTTTGGAATTTGGTTTAGGATAGTTGCCATGACTGGTGATGAGAAGGGTATTTTTGGAAGGAGTAAGGGACTTAATGTCCCAATCATTAACAAATTTAAATTTATCGAAAGCATCAACCCAGTACCAGTCGGCGTGAAAATCCCATTTTAGGTTAGTATCAGTCAGATATTTTTGAGGAGACCAGGGCCAATAGAAAAGAACAAATTCATGAGGTTCACCATATTTTTTGGTAAAGATGATTTGCTTATAGTTAGGATAAAGCGGTTTAACAAACTCGATAGCCTGTTGATAACCGTACTGCCAAGTTTGAGACATGGATGTGTTGTATTGAAGATATGTTTTTGAATAAAAAAGAAGCTGAAAAAGAGAGATTAATAAAACTAAAATTAAGACTATTTTGGAGCGGAGGAAACTTAGACCGAGGACTATAAAAATGATATAAAAAGGAACAGCACTGGTGGCCCGAATTGAAGGAAAATCACCCATGGTTAGAGCTGAGGGTAAAAGACAAATTAAAAACATTACCAGTAAATAGCGATATTTTTTAAAAGCAACAAATAGGCCAAGATAAAAAAACGGTAAAAATATAGAAAAGATCAATCCGGTTGAAGGTGGATTAAACTGGTAATTTTGGGAACCACGGAAAAAGATGGGTAAGGGATTTAGAAGGTCAAGATAATTTACAGTAAATTGCTGGCTAAAATAGGTAATTTTATTATTAACAAGACGGTTTAAAAATTGGGGGCCGGAAAATAGTCGGCGATTTTCATTGATGAGATTGATTGAATTGGGGTTGATGATGCCCACCCAACGATTTCGGGCTTGAGATTCAGGAGAGAATAAATTGAGGACATTGGGAATGGCGAGAAGAAGAAAGACAATGAGTGATAGAATAACTATTCGGGAATCGATTTTTTTAATATTTTTTTGGTAAAACCAAAACAAAAATGGTGGTAGAATAGGAACTATTATCCGGGTGTTGTGATAAGCATATAGTGAGATTCCAAAAGATAGTAAGGCTAAAATGAGTAGAAAATGTTTTTTAAAAGAACTGAGAAATAACCATAAACCAAGCATTAAAAAAAATAGAGATAGGTTTGATTGAAAAACTGCTCGGGAAGGAAAAACTAACCAAGGGGAAATGGCAAATAAAAACATGGATAAAAGGTTAAAAATAGAGTTTGAGAAGAGTATTTGGACTAAGAAATAGGCCACTATTACAGTCAGGGTACCAATAATAGCGTGAGGTAGGCGGATAGCAAACGCATTGAGGCCAAAGACATTAATAAAGGGGATGGTTAGATATAAGTTGGCGGCAGTCGGATAATCACCGTAGGCTCGGAAGTTAAATAACGGATACGAGACACCCCATTGATCTTTACCAGTTTGGAAAATGGAATAGGCGTTGTAACCATGGGAAACTTCATCCCAATTTAGAGATGAGGGAATTGAACCGAGTTCTGTAAAACGAAGAAAAACAGCTAGAAATAGTATTAGCCAAAAAAATAATTTAGTGTTTTTTTTCACGAAAGATACTTAATAATATAAATATTATAAAAGAAACGGTGGAAATTGTATTGGCGATAAAGCGAAGCGGGGTATTTTCGAAACTAAGATAAAAAGAATGAGTACCGGAAGAGAGATTAAGAGTAATTAGACCGAGATCGTGATCTACGACATAAGGGGACGGAATATTGTCAACCTTTAGGGAAAAATTGGGAAAATAGACTACTGGCAAGTTAATAAAAGCGTTATCGGAGGAGACAATAATTTTGCCGGTGGCGGAATGGCTGTTTTTAGAAAAGCTGACGATTTGGGCTGTACCGGCGATAACTTCGGGACCTTTGGCAAAATAATTGGGAAAGTTTTTACTAAAGACTGGCCAATAATCTTTAAGACCGGCATCGCTTTGGGCGATGACATTGGCAGGAGATAATTTCTGTTGATCGGTTAAATAGGGAAACCAAATGTCTTCTTTGAAAAAAGAGAAATTTAATAAAAGCACTAGAAATAGTAACGACAGAACGGTCAAATAACGGTATTTTTTGAAAAATTTAATTTGCAACAAAAACCCAGAGATAAGGGCAAATGAAAAAACAGCCGGGGCTAGAAAGCGCCAAGGGAATTGGTAAAAAGGTAATAATGAAATATGCTGCCAAATAAAGGTTGATTTGTTGTGGGTGAGAAATAAACTAAAAAGACCAACAAAGAAAAAAGTAATTATTAAGTATTTGTTTTTAATTTTAGTTTTGTAATTGAGAATTAGATAGAAAATAATAATTAATGGAATGAACCATTGAAGATAACCCAGTTGAAAAGACATATCATCAATCGGCCCCCAAAGAGAGGCACCAAAACCCCAATCGTTGTGGTTGATAAACAACTGTTTTAGGGTGACAAAGTGAATAATGTAGTAAAAATAACCCTGAGTCATGGTGGCAACTGTGGTAAATTGTTTTTCAAAAAAAGCCGGAAGTACAAAGAAGACCGACAAAAGAAATCCGAGGAATGAGTATTTTATAAATGAAATAATTTTGGAGCGAAAAAATATCAAATGAGTTAAGATTAAAAGAGGTGCAACATAAAGAAGGGTTAAGTTGTGGGATAAGGCGAGGAAGGCAAGAAATAAGGCATAAAGTAAGTATTTTTTCTTGATGGAAAAATAAAATACAAAAGGTAATAAAGCTAGACCGAGATTTTCAGCTAAAGCACCACGAACATAGCTGTTGATAGCTTGATAGGGTGCCAAAGAAAATAGAATTGCAGAAACTAGTCCCCCGCCAGGACCAAAAAAAAGCGATGATAATAAAAATATACCAACAGGACGGATAAATGACGTGAGTATGAAAACTAGTTTGATACTATCAATATAGGGAAAGCCGGCAAAATGAAAGATTTCTCCGATTGCGTATGGAAGTGGAGAATAAAAATTGAATAAAGGATAACCGTAGCCAAATCCTCCATCAGGGACATAACGGCAAGGGATTTGACCATCATGAACACAAATGTCTAATTGTTGCAGACGAAAAACATGCATATCGTCTTGCATGGAAAAATAACCCGGTCTAAACAATCGGTAGCTACCGATTAAACCAAGAGCAAAAATAATAAAAAGTATAAATTTTTTATTCATTAAGTTTAAGAAGATAGATTAGTTTAATATAAACTTAATTGTAGGTATAAATCACAAAAATAAAAATAAAGTAAATAGTAAAAGTAGATAAGTCGTTTTATAAATAAAGGATATTTGAGTAAGTTGAGAAGTTAAACGATGAAAATTGAACTTCAGACGATTAGCAAAGCCTGATTGGTAATAAGTTGAATTAAAGACAGGTTGACCGTGATTGTCGGTCAATAAATATAGAGAGTTTGGATCGGGATTGTCGGTACTTATATTTATCTGGACGATTCCTTCGTTTTTAGTGGGTAGCGGTTTATATTTCAAAACTAAATTTGAAGGGTCGCCAATATTAGATCCAGAAAAAGATAAAACTTTTTCATCAGTACCAGAGGAAATTTTAAAATGAATTAAATTGTTATTTAAAATTTGGGGATTTTTAAGAGTGAAAGTAAGGGAGTTTAAATTGGTATTAGTAGTAGTGACTTCAAAATTATAAGTATGACCGATATCTAAGGAATTAAAAAATGTTGGGTTTGATTGATTGGAAATTGAGTGACGGGAGGTAATAAATAAGGTAGGTAAAAGAATTAATAGTAAAAACCCCAAAAGGATAAAACTAATGGCGATTATTTTTTTCATGGGCAAAAAAGATAATAAAGGACGTTAAAAATGTTAGATATTGAAAAATTATTTGAAATTTTAGCGGATCCTGCATGAGACGGTAGCGAATAAGATTGTAGGGAGAAGTGACTTTGACAAATAAAGGATCGATGGGGATTAAATGTCCCCAGGTTAAATAATTGTCATCGATAAGCAATACTCTTAGTAATAGCGGCAAAAACAGAAGATGACCCAGTAGCAACTTTTTGGGGGATGAGGCAAAGGCGAGCAGGTAAAAAGGGTAAAACCAAAGTAGCCACTGGGAATGAAAATTTACCAGGCAGACAAATAATAAGAAAATAAAAGTAATGTTTTTAAATATTGTTGAAGGTGAATATCTCCATGAATAAAGAAAATATAAGATGTAAATAATGGGGAAAACAGGTATAGAGAATAATTTAAACTCAATAATTTTTTGAGTTAGACCGGAACCAATAAAAGACCGAATGAATGAAGAGTCGTTGATAAATGGTAAGACGCTAAATAGCAGAGGTATAAGAGAAATAAATGAGTATTTGATAAGTTTGGAAAAATTTGATCGGGTAGAAATAAGAAAGAAAGGTAAAAGTAGCAGGGAATAAAATTTTAAGGCAATTGATAGTCCAAAAATGAAAAACGATAAAGAAGGACGTTGACGTTTTAAAAGATAAAAGGCTAAAAAAGTAAAGAAAACCGGAAGAATATCAAAATTTTGTAAAACATATATTAAGTAAAAAACTAAAGGGTTAAATAGCCAGAGTAGGTAATAATTTTTTTTGGGATAAAGACGGTAAATAAGTAAGCCTATTAGTGTATCTAAAAATAAATAGGGAAGTTTCAGGAGAAATAAAAATACTGGTAAATTGGCATAATTATTTTGATGATCACTCCAATCATTGATCCATGTTGAAAAATTTGGCGGAGCAATTTTTTGGACGATAGCGGAATATGTGCCGAAAGTAAAATAGGTTAAAGGTAAATAATTAAAAGTATCTTGGTATGGGAGATTTGTTTTATTTTGGTCAATATATTGATAAATATTGGTTACACCACGGGATAAATATTGAAAATGAAAATATTGGCTTTTAATATCAGGATGATAGAACCAGGGTAATAAGAGTAGTTTGATAATCAAGGACAAGACGAAGAGTTGTTTAGCGGTTTTGGTCACGGAAAAGATGAATTTTTGATAAAAAGCGATACCACTTTTGGCCAGACCATATGACAAAATTAATTAAATAATGGATAAAAACTCCATGATATTTGATACTTCCAGAGACTAGCTTTTTATAACTAGCGTTAATCCCGGTTAACTGTTTGGCGCTGGCACCGTGTTGATGAATAATTTGACAATCAGGAAAATAAAATATATTTAAGCCAAGGGCGCGGATCCGGCGACATAAATCCATATCTTCAAAATAAAAAGGATAATGTTCATTCCAGCCGAAAAGTTTTTGAAAAAGAGTTTTTTTGATTAAAACGGCACCGCCGGAAATTGACCAAACGGAAATAGGTTCTTTGGTAATGGGGCTGTATTTTAAGTAGGTGGGTTTTCTTAACCAAAATTGTTTAAAAGCGTTTAAGGGTGTTTGGGGTGGAAAAACTGAACCTTGAGGTGTTAAATCAGTATTTAATAACTTGGGTCCAACTAAGCCACATTTTGGAGTTTCTAATAAAAACTTAAGCATTTGGAGTAATTTATTGTCGACTAATTCCATATCCGAATTAAGAAAAAGAAAAACATGGCTAGTAGCTTGGTCTGCTCCCCGATTACAGGCGTATGAATAACCGTAGTTTTGATCAAGTAGTAGATATTTAAGGTCACTAAAACTTGAAAAAATTTTAGCAGTATTATCGGTCGAAAAGTTGTCGACAACAATAATTTCGATTTGCTGAGGACTAAAAAAACGCCTGATTGATTTGACACACTTGAGGGTAATATCGGCGGTGTTCCAAGTGGGAATGATAATACTTATTTGTGGTTTACGGTTTATTATCATAATTAGAAATTAATAGATTTGTATCGGGGGAGTCTAGACTAATTAATAAGTTCGTCGCATTGTCGAGCTTACTGAGTTGAGTAAGCAAAACACTGTTTGCCGGCATTTGGTCGCCTAATTTCCAAATGTTTATTGGACCAGTGAAGTAAGCTTGTTCAAAGAACCGATTTGCATCATTATGACCAAAGTAAATATCTGACTGTACATAAGGGTTAAGTTTTTTGGTGGTACTAATTTCGGATAAATTTTTAAATGCCGAATAATATTTGTTATCAAAAGCTTGTTTAGTCGAGTTTTGTTTTGGATATTTGATGTAATAATAATTAGTAAACTCTAGAAAATTAAATGTTATTAAGAAAATTCCAAGAAATAAAAAATATTTTTTCAATTCTGAGTGATGGAGTTTTTTGTATAAATATCTAATGCCGAAGGTAGTCACTAAAACGTAAATAGGGATCAACCCTGTAAGTCGGTGACTATAACTGGTAGATTTTGCGACCCCAAAAAGAATTGGAGTAACAAAGTAGGTTATGAGTATAAATAGTTGGAAATTAGTCTTTTTGATCATTGTTAAAACTCCACAGATAAATAGAGGAAGAGTAGAAATTAAGAGGGCGCCAAAATAATCCATTCCATATATTTTGCCTATATCAGGCTGAGAAAACAACGAGAAGACGTTGATATTAGCCAGCCAGTAATGAAGATAGTACCGATAATTTTCTATCGGAATCGAACTTCGATCAAATATGGAACCGGGGTATTTATTTTCAAGTAGAGGAATAATTAAAGCATAAGGTATTATGGTGACTACAAATGCCAATATATCTAGAAACGATTTTTTATTAAATTTATTTTTGAATAGAACAAGTAATATTGTCATTAAAGACCAGACCGGGATAATTATTCTCATTCCTTTGAAACTATAGAAACCAATACCTAAAGCAAAACCACAAAGAATCAGAAAATACCTTTTGGGATTTCGGTTGTATAGTGTTAGTAAAACCAACCATAACGTACCAAAGAAGGCAGGTAAGATGCTTTCATTACCGATTCTGGTAGTAATGATGATCATTGGAGATATACCATAAAGTATCATTGCTATCAAAGCGAATGTTTTTTCTTTTATAAGTAGTCTGGTTAATATGTAAATTAAAATTACTGTGGCTAACGAATATAAAATATTGACAAGCTTAAAATTAATGAGATTAGCACCAAATATTTTGAAGAAAATTGCAGTGGAGTAGATCAGGACTGGTTGTTTCCAATCAAGATGGTCACTTGATAGGATAAAAAATGGCATGAATCTTTTGTTTTGGTCGTGAAGATTTTTTGAGATTAGAATTGAATTATAAGAGATAGAACCCTCATCGGTTTCGAGACCAGGTGGATTATTGAGAATCCGATAAGAAAAAAGAAAGGTACTAAATAGAATTACTAGTACAAATAGTAGAAGATGATATTGTCCTCGGTTCATTTAAATAAATCAAAAATTTCCCGGTCAGTTAATTTGGGGAAGACAATTGGGGGGCGGTTGGATTTTATTTGACGACGGGCGGCGAGGATAATTTTTAAATAATTTGGTCCGGTAAGGACTCTCCCGATTAGAGCTAATTGGTTTGACCTTAAAAAGGAAGGATCAGTAATATTTCGCCAAACGACAAGCAACCGATTTCTTTCTTTGACATAGTCGAGTAATCTTTTGGGAAATCTGGAAGTGGTAACTTCGTGTTTGTGTTCAACAATGCTTTTTGGTTCCCAAAGTAGTTTAAAACCTGATTTCCAAGCCCGATAACCAAGATCAAGGTCTTCGGAATAAAAAGGAGCATAGATTTCGTCAAAACCATTAAGTTTTAAAAAGTGGGCGCGATTGACAATAGAACTGCCTCCGGATAGCCAACCGGTAATGTGTGATTTACCGATGCTTACACCGGGTTCATATTGAAGGTAACCTTCTGACCAGTAAAACTTACCCCAATTTTCATTATTTAATTCAGCTAAACCAACACCGAAAACAAGATCGTCGGTAAAGTGTTTTATGGCATTTGAAATGTAGTTTGGATGAGGCAAAATGTCGTTGTTAAGCATAACAACCAGGTCGCCGTGACAGGCCTTGACGGCATGGTTTGAGTTTTTGGCAAAACCAATGTTTTTGGAATGATGAATAATTTTAATTTGAGAATATTTTTTTTGAAGTTCGGAAACATAATTAAGACTTTGGTCGGATGAAGCGTCGTCGGTAAGAATGACTTCACCGGCTTCGGGGCTATTAATGATAATCGTTTCTAAGTTTTTTTGAAGCAGACGAAGACCGTTCCAGTTGGTAATAATGACGGAAATTTTGGGGGTCATAGAATAATTTTTAGTAACTTGTTTTCAAATTGTTTTTTGGAAAAAATAGCACTTTTTGCTTGAGCATTTTGGGAAAGTTGGCTGAGGAGTTGGTGATTGTTTACGACGTTTTGGGTTTTAGAGATAAGTTCTTTTGGGGTATGCCAAAGAAAACCGTCAGTTCCATCGGTAATTATTTCAGGAAGGCCACCTTTGTTAACGACAAAAGGAACACAACCGGAAGCCATCGCTTCGACGACACTAATGCCGAAATGTTCGGTTGATTCGGGATGGAGGTTTTCGTTGACGGCGTAACCGGCAGCATGCCAATATATTTTGGCCGTAGAATAGAGATTTTTTAAATCAGAAAAACTAGGATTGACATAAATTTCAATGGGGAAGCCTTGCGAAAGTTTTATTAATTCTTTTAAAAAACTGTTGTCTTGGGGGTCTTTTTGACTACCGCCGGCTAATATCAACTTCCACCCCGGAAGTTTTTTGGAAAGTTTTTTGAAGGCTTTTATCAAAATGTCTTGTTTTTTGGCATTTAAGATATTGTCAAAGCGGCCAACCGAAAGGATGACGTTTCTTTTTTGACCGGGATTAAATTTATCAACATCAACGGGAGGATACAGAACGGCGAGATTGTGGTTAAAGTACTGCTTGATAAACCGAGCGGTAAAATTGGAGTTGCAAACAACATTTCGAATAAACTTTGACTTTAAATTATTGATAATTTTTTGATGAAACTTAAAGCTTTCTTTAAACGGAACTTGAAAATGAAGAAGATTGGTTTTGGAAAATAAAAAAGGAATACTGCCATCGCTAACGTAAAAAAAGAAATCATAGTCTTTGAGTGTTTGATATCTTTTAAGAAGTTTTTGGGTGATAGTTTTGGTTGGGTGATTAAAGATTTCCTGATCTTCGATGAACTCGAGGTGGCGTGGGGACGAACCAAAAATATCCGAAACAATGTTTAAATGTTCTAAGTTTAAGGAAAAACGGTCTTGGGCTTTTTGAAGTAAGTTTTTATCCCCTGACCAAAACAAATCAACTTCATGACCGTTTTTGATGAGGATTTCTGCTACTGTAAGACAGTATCTTTCCCCTCCCCCAAGTGTGTCTAAATATGGATCGTAAATTCCGGCTTTCATGAGCTAATTATAGTATTATTTTTGGATTGTTGAATTTCCCATAGTCGGGCATAGATCATAAAAGTATCAAAAGTTTCAAAAATAACCGAAATCCAACCGACAGTGCCATCACGCCACATGCTTTCCCTGATAAGACGTTGCCAAATTTTGGTAAGCATCATGCGGATAATCCGCCACCAAACTACCGGAGGATGATGGCTTTTGAATAATTCTTCTGCTTCCATGTTGGTCCAGACTAAAGATTTTTCCAACATAGTTTTGAGGTGACGATGAGTGTAGTGAAGCAACGGTGATTTTAAATAGCCCAGGTTGCCGGTGGTGATTGGTTCTTCGTGAAGAATTCCTTCAAATCCTTTGAACTCGGATCGAAAAAAGAGCCTTTTGACATAATCTGGATAGGAACCACCGTGTCGGACTCTTTTACCAAGGTAATAATTGAATCGAGGCATAACATAATAGGATATTTTTGAGTTTTTGGTGGTAACGGTTGATAATATTTCTTTTTGGAGTTTTGGGGTGACACGCTCATCAGAATCAACGTAAAAAACCCAGTTCCCGGTTGATTTTTGGTAGCCTAAGTTCCGCCATTTGGAAAAATTTTTATTGTATTCGTCAAAGGTTTTAACGATTTTTATTTTGGGAGCTGTTTTGCGAGCCAAGGTAACCGTATCGTCGGTAGAATTGGCGGCAACTAAAATGATTTCATCGGCAAAGAGGCAGCTTTTAAGACAATCAACGATAACTTCGGCTTCGTTACCGGCTAAAACAATGATTGAGAGTTTGGGGGTTATTGCCATGAGCCTTTGCCAAAACGGCCACAATAAAAATCAATAACGGCTTTTCTTTGCCAAGGTGATTTGGGATTAAATAAAGTTTTTAGGCTTTCCCGAAGAAGAGCGATTTTTGTTCTAAACGAAGCATAACGCATGCCGAATAAAAGCCGATTTCTGGTTAAAAAATAATGATGAAGGTCGCCTCCAGCACCGGCAGTGGCCGAATTTAAATGCCAAATTTTGGAATCGGCAACATATTCCAGTAAAAAACCGGCTCTTTTAGCCCGTTGGCAAAAATCAGTATCCTCGTGATACATAAAAAAAGTTGGGTCGTAAAGGCCAATAGCGGTAAAAACCTCTTTTTTAATTAAAAGACAGCAACCGGTGAGAAAATCGAGTTGCTGATTGTTTTGATCATACTGACCGGCATCGACTTCATCAAGACCAATGTTTTGACCAAAGATATTATTCCAATCGATTTTTCCACCAGCTGACCAGATCACCTTGCCGATATCTCTCTTTTGGTAACGATCTTTGTGGTATTCATAACCAGCAGCAAAATAAATTTTAGGGCCAAGAATACCGACTTTTTTGTCTTTTTGACCGGTAGTGACGAGCTGTGATAAAAAGTTTTTGTCAACTAAAATATCGTTATTGGCTAATAAAAGATAGTCAAAACTTTTTTGAAGAACATGGTTTACCCCAAAGTTATTACCTTCAACGTAGCCGAGATTAGTTGAGCTTTTTAAAAGTTCGACAGCTTTTTCTTTGCCATAGAGATTTTGGAATCTTTCAACCGAATTATCGGTCGAACCATTATCAACGATAAAAATCTTATAAGTAAAACTTTTGTGGGTAATTTTTAAAAAAGAGTTGACGGTATCAATGGTAATATCTGGTTTTTCCCAGTTAAGAATCACGACAGCGATTTTTAGCATGGATTAGAAGTTTTTAGTAAAACGGTTGAGTGATTGTCGGATTTTTAGAAAAAAGACTTTAAAGATATTTTTGGAGTACTCGCCTTGAAAATATTTATTAAACCAAAAGCCAAATTCATAGACTGCTTCTTGGCTGGCAGAGATAAAAGACTCTTTGGGTAAAGCTTTGTCAGGAGATTCACATTTTTCCCAAAGGCGGATATAAACCATAGCGATAGCAAAGGTTTGTAAAAGACAGAAGATAAGACCGTGCAAACCATCTTTGTAGCCTTCTTTGGCAAAAAAGCGGGAATTAAATTCTTGGATTGGTTTAAGAATAAAGTCGCTGGTTTTGAGTTTGTAATTGTTTTTCTTAAGCTCGTCAGCCTGAATACCACTATAGCGAAGAGCGCGGATAACAAACTGGGTGACGGTTTGGTAGTTGTTGTGTCGAATGGCTAATTTTTCCGAATCAAGAATGGTAATGCCTTCGCCTTTAGTTATTGGCTGACTGTGGATTTCCTTTTTCCAGGTGACAGATCCCTTTTTAAAAAAACGGATCAAATAGTCTGGCCAACAATTGCCATGACGTAACCATTTACCCAAAATCATATTTTTGCGAGGAATTTTGACAAAATCAACGTGATTGCGATTAATTATTTTTTTGAGTTCTTTTTTAAGGGTTTTTCCAAGATATTCATCCGGATCGAGTAATAATATCCATCGCCCTGAAGCTTTGGAAAGGGCAAAATTTCTGGCCGGTTCGACTACCCGCATCCAACGATAGGGAAAAACTTTAGCTCCAAACGATTTAGCAACCGACTGACTGGTGTCGGTTGAGTGCATATCAACAACAATAATTTCGTCAGCGAAGCCTTTGATGGAGCGAAGACATTTTTGAAGGTTATCAGATTCGTTTCGGACATTTATTACTGCGGAAATCAGGGGTTTTTGGTCCATGTGAACTAGTTTATCATCTTCTAACTTTGTAGAGAATGGTGCTTTGGTTTTCAAAGATTTTGTCAAGTTGCATTGTCCAGTAACTAAGGCGAGAATCAGACTTTTGATAACCGACAAGATAGACGTAGGTTATTTGATTATTAACGAGAAAATCACGATTTTTGAACCTTTGGTCATAGTCTTGGTCAAAAAAAGCTAATGACTCTTGGCGTCTTTTTTGCCAATTATAACCGGTAATTTCTAGATTCATCTCGTCTGCAAGAAAAGTTGGCTGACCACTAAAGGCGGAGACATAAGCGGTGGTTTCGTAGAGGTATAAGGGAATTGGAGTAGAAACATTGCTTTTTTTATTTTTATCGTAGGGATAGGTTAAAACAGTTCCGTATGGTTGACTTTTAAGAAAGTTAAGAGCTTGAACTTCATCGGAAGGAAGAGAGGATGGTGGGGGGTAGCCAAAATAGTCTTTTAGGGTGCCGATGGTAGTCGGAACGGTGATAATTAAAATTATGAAGAAAAGTAACTTTGACTTTTGAAAAACTGAAGTCAAAGTAATGGCAAAATACAAATTGAAAAAAAGTAGAAAGTAGTAAAAAAATTGAATTGTATTCCAAGCAGTTCCCTTTTGAATAAAAAGGGTCGGAATCAGCATGGAAACTAACATAGTTAAATACAAGAGATTGTCTGTCGGAGTATTTTTTTTAGTTTTTATTTTTTGAGTGATGTTTGACAAACCTAAAATTCGAGTGCCAAGATTACCAATTAGAAAAATAGCCAATAAAAAAATTTCGATTATTAAAAAAATCGGAAGTTTGTAAGACAGGAGTTGAAATGAAAGGTTGTAGCGAAAGCCAGCAAGCTTCGGAAGAAAAAGCTTGTCTTGAGATTCAATAAGACTGTGGGCAAACCAAAGAGGCTGGAAAGAAATAAGAGATTTTTGAGAAAATACTCCCAAACAAGACATAATTGTGATTGAAATAAGTCCAAAAGTAGCACATAAGAGAAAGTCAAAAAGTAATATTTTCTTGGTTTTTATAAATTGCCAAATAAAAAACAACGAGAAAGAAAGACCAAAGATTATGGCGGCGTATATTTTAACTCCGGTAAGTAAGCCAAATATTATGCCAATAGTAATTGCCCAAAAAGGTTGATTATTGTTTCTTTTGGAAAGCCAAAGAATTAAACCCGCAAAAACCATGATAATAGACAAGGCATAGGGCGGATTGATAAGGGCAGAAATTGATTGCATTGACCAAAAAAGAGATTCTCCGCCTAATTGACCATTTTTTAAAATGGTATAGATCCAGCCAAAAGAACCGGCAAAATAATTTAGAAAAACGAAAATAGTAGAAGTCAGACGGTTTTTGGTAATTTTGTAAACCAGCCAATAAGAAAGGGCTCCTATTAAAAGTGAAAAGAAAATTGGAATAATACGAAAATATATATCTAGTAGGTTTAGTGGCAAAATTTTACTGACAAGATAGGCAAAAAGATCAAAACCCCAGTGGTAATTGTTAAGAATGGTGTTTGAAAATATTGGATTCTGAAGAGGAATACCACGAGAAAACTGGTTGATGAGACTTAGGTGCCAGACGGAGTCGTGTCCGTGTGGGCCCCAAAAGCCAAGACCAAAATCGTATGTTTGGCCACTTTTAAGAGAGGTAAAGGAAAAAAGCAAGCCGCCCAAGATGATAACAATGATAGTTAACAGCTTCGGTTTCATTTTTTGGTTATTTTTTTAAGTTGATCAAAAAACCAACTAAGCTGTGGGCGACTAAAAATTAAATGGTAAGCAAGATAAACAGTAATACCAACTATAATTTTTCCGAGTAAGGGAAAGGGAAGTGGTAGGTTGAGCCGGGCAAATATTATAATTGAACCTGCCATTAGGAGTGTGGAAACTGACGGATGAATGATGGTAGAAAGCACATTAACGTTAAATATTTTTTGACAAAGTATCCAAACAACGACAGAGCTTAGCCCGACAATAAGAGTGGCAATTGAGGTACCGACGTAGCCGAACTTTATACTAAAGAAGGGAAACAGTAACCAGGTAAGGGTAGTCCACATAATCATTAATTTAGTTGTAACAGTAATTTTACCGATGGCGTTAAAAGCATTGGTAATTGGCGTAGTCACAGCGGCAATGGCGGCGTTAACTGCATAGAAATAAAGCGGAAAAACAGCCGGGAGCCACTTTTGGTATTTGGGAATTA
Source organism: Candidatus Shapirobacteria bacterium (assembly GCA_041658125.1). Classification (GTDB taxonomy): domain Bacteria; phylum Patescibacteriota; class Microgenomatia; order UBA12405; family UBA12405; genus JBBAAS01. Next base: position 88,505 of record JBBAAS010000001.1, read on the forward strand.
TGTTGATAATGTCAGAGGAAACTAAGGCAATTCCAGCCAGCATAGGAAAAACAAATAAAGCGATAAAGTACAGACTGCGTTTAAGCGATCGTTGAAGAACTTCAGGGTGCTCCTGAAGACGGGCAAAGGTTGGAAAGGTAACTTTCATTATGGCGTCCATCAGAGCCAGCGGAATTCTGGGACCTTTTTGAGCCCAAGATAAAATACCAAAAGATTCACGTCCAAGTATGCCGCCAACAAAAACATTAGAAAGACGGTCTTTGGCCATAGCGATAAAACTATTTAGCTGAAAAGGAATACCGAATTTGAAAAGTCGTTTGGCTGATAATTTTGAAAAACCGAAACCGATCGGCCAGGAACTATAGCGATAAATGAGGAAAACTCCGAGAAAGCTTCTAAAGAAAATGGCAATGGCATAGGAAACGGCACCGAATCCTAAAAACGCAAAGATAACGGCGATAGCATAAAAACTAATATTTTCAAGAATATCGATGATGGAAAGTAATTTGAAATTGAGACGTCTTTCGAGAAGAACAGAAGGAATGGTTTTTAAAGAAGCGGTGATAAAAGAAAAACAAAGTGAAAGAACTATCCAAAGTTCTTTGGATCCATAATTTCTAGCAAGACTGAAATTGGGGTAAACCAGAAAGACAACAATTAGTGAAATTAAAACTAATAATTGTTGAATAGTAAAAGTAGTTCGAAGGTCGTTTTTTGAAACTTCTTCTTTTTGTTGAATTAGGGCAGAAGTAAGACCAATGTCAGAAAAATATCCAAGAATGCCAATAGATTCAGCCACAAGCGCAAACAAACCAACTTCGCCGGTGCCCAAAAGAAGAGAAAGAAGAAAAAAGCCCAGAGTGGAAATGGCCTGAATTCCCATGTTTCGAAGGGAAACAAAAAGCATGTTTTTGGTGGTTTTTTGTTTTAATTCTTCGATTTCCAGCGTTTCCATGTCGAGAATAACAGGTAAATGACAACTGACAGCCAAGCCATTAGTGAAATTATATTAGAAACAGTACGAATCGGAGTGTTAAAAAGTTTGACGTAAAGTTGATGGTAACCCGGAGAAAGATCAATAACCATCCGGCCGAATTCGGGCTCAACCGTAAAGGAAATTTCTTTGTCGTAGTCAAATATTTTAAAGTCGGGAAAATATAATTGAGAAATAGTGACTTTGGCCTGATTGTCTAAAGAGAGGCTAAAAAATAGCCAGTCTGTTCCATGTTTTTGGCCGGAAATAATGTATTTTGAAGTTGGAGGTTCAACCTTGTCAACATATTCGGTAGCTGCTTTTTGGGCGGCGCGGTCAGCGGTTTTGGGAAGATAGTCGTAAATACCACTGGTAATTTGGTTGTTCCAGGCTATTCCCTGGAACTTTTGTTGATCAGACAACGGACCTGAGGTAATTGGATAAAAATTTTGATAATTAATTATAACAACCAGGATACTAAGAGATAAATAAATTATTAGTCGAATTGGTTTTGAAGAAATAAATTTAGAAATAATTAAGGGGGTGAATATTACTGCGGCTGAGAAAAAGAAATTTGATAAATTAAGAAAACGCCAGGGAAATTGAATTTTCTGAAGAGTAGGAATTAATCGCCATATAAACGAAGATCGTTCATGGGTCATAAAAGCACTAAATAGCCCAAACATAGTTAAGATAAAAAAGGGAATGAAAATATTTATTTTAATTTTTTTTCTAAAACATAAATAAATAATTAAAATTATTCCAAGTAAAGGTATTATCCATTGAAGGTAGCCAACGGAAAAGGATAATTGATCAAGCGGACCCCAAATAGAGGGCCCATCACCCCAGATATTACTAATAAATAATTGAAAAACTGACACAAAATGAACAGTGTAGTTGTAGTAACCTTGAAACATACTGTTAATTTGAACAAAGCGACTTTCAAAAAGAACTGGCAGAGTATAAAATGCCGAAAGAAAAATGGCTAGAAATCCGGCGCAAAGTAGTTTTAGGGATAGAGATAATAGTGGTTTAAATTTTAATTTATATTTTTGGTATGACCAAAAGAGAACCCACACAAGAAGAAAGGGACTAATTATCAGGGCCATTGGATTGTGAGAGAGGAGGATAAGGCCAAATGAAATCGATAAACCAAGTAAGTCAAGCAGATTGGATTTCTTAACAAAACGGTATGAAAAGAGGAAGATTAGAGGAAAAAAGACGGCTGCCCAGGCTTCATTCATAGCACCGCGGACGTAAACGTTGACAGCATGATAGGGAGCGTAGGTATAGAATAATGACCCAAGGAGAGCCCCAAATGGACCAACTAATTCCAGACCTAATAAATACATAAATCCAGCAGAAAGAACAATTTGAAGAAGTGCTGTCAGCTTAATAGCTGAGACAAAACTTAAACCTAGTAAGCGAAAAGGTTCACCAATAAGGAACGGTAAGGGTGGATAAAAATTAAATAGAGGATAGCCGTAGCCATAGCCCAAATCGGGTGTCCAGCGACAAGGTATTTGACCATCTTGGAAACATTTTTCCATCTCCAGCTGGCGGATCATTTGCATGTCGTCGTGCATGTTCCAATAAATGCCGGGTTTTAGGAGAAAATAGAAAGCGGGAGTGGTTAGAATAAAACAAATGAGGGGAATAAATAAGCGACTGCGAAGGACTCTTCGGAACATAGTCAATTTTACCTTAAACGATATAATACTAGGGCATCAGATCCTGGCTTTGGGTAAGATTTAACTAATTCAAGACGGTCTTTTTCTGACGAAAGCAACTGATTACGGGTTTCGTTTAACAAAAGAAAAACTTCATCACCATAATTTCTGGCATTGATAAGTTGTTCGGGAATTTTGGGGTAACCCAGACCGGTCCCGATAACGGTTAACTGATGGACTTTTTCGGTGTAAATTTGTAAGCCGTTAGGAAGAGTTCCAAAAGATCCTTCGGTACCGACAATAACATTGACAACTTTGGCCCGTTGTCGAAGATAAGTGGCAGCTTTTTGAATACCCCAGCCGGAAGTCCAATCGCGTAAGTAGCCGGTTTCGGTTGGAGGAAGTTGAACAGAAAATGGGTTAAATGAAAGTTGATATATAAAAATGAGATTAGGAATCAAAAGTAACAATAAGAAAAAGTGGCGAAGACGTTTCAGAAAAAAGGCAAAAATGATGATGAGGGGAGGGAGAGTAAAAAGAATATAGCGGGCAGTAAAGGCCTTGGCCATGGCGGCGCTAGCAAGAAGAGGAAGCAAACACCAAGAAAGTAAAATTACAAATTTCAAATTATAAATTACAAATTTTTTAGTAAAAATTAGAAATATAAAAAGAACGATAACGGCGATAATTAAAGGCCAGGAGATAAGTTTAACCGAAATATTAAAAACGTCGATCAGGTGGGGTTTAAGGGGGTCGAAAGGGTGTTTTAAAACTTCACCGATCGGCCAAACGTAATCTAAATTTCGTCGACCAATCATGTGAAATTGGGAATCAAGCCTTAAAATATTAAAGATAACAAAAGCGATAAAGGCAGAAATTGCCGGATATATTACAAAAATTGTTTTACGAATGACAGCGAAAGTAAAAACGGAAAGGGCAATAAAATAAATCGCCGGTGATTTGGTGAGCCAAGCAAGACCTAAAACAATGCCTAATAGCAGGCTATTTTTTAGTGACGGTTTTTGGGCGAGAAGTAGGGAAAGATAAAGGGATAAAACTCCAAAAAAAGTAAGTAAGTTGTCGGCCAAAGCTAAGCGGTCGAAGAAAAATGAAAAAGGCAGAAAAAGATAGATTACGGCGGCGTAAATTGCGGTTTTGCTGTTAAAAAGAAGTTTGGCCAGAAAAAAAATGGTGATCAGAGTCCCCCACCCGGCTAAAACAGAGACAAAACGACCGGCAAAAAGCGGATCTTTAAAAACACTAAAAAATGGGACAACCAGCCACATAAAAAGAGGTTGCTTGCCATCGGAAAGGGGGACAAAAAAGAGTGAAGAAACGCTTTTGATAAGTTGAGACCAGCGGACATAAATGGCTTCATCACAGAAAACCGGAAGAGAAGTAAGATTTACAAGACGGGTAATAAAATAAACCAAGCTGAAAACAAGAATCGGTTTATGATTTTTGATCATAGATCCCCTTAAGGTTATTGGCCATAACCCGCCAAATTTCCTGGGCCATTTGCATGGATTCTTTTTTATAACGAGCATTGAGATCGCCCTTGGTAGTACTGGTGTCTTCGTTTTTCCAAACAACTTGTACTTCTTTGATAGAATAACCCCATTTTTGGGCCATAAAGAGTAGCTCGACATCGTAGGCGGAAACGCGCCATCCTTTTTTTTCGGTTTTGTCTTTGAAAAATTGAAGATTTGGGAAAAGTTTTTTGGCGACGTTGGTTTTCATGGCCTTAAAGCCGCATTGAGTATCGTTGATACTGTGGAGCAAAATGAGCCTTCTGACCAAAAGAAAAACTTTGGAACCAAGTTTTCTTAAAAAAGTATTGCCTTCCCGATGTGAACCGCGGGAACCGATAATAACGTCATAAGATTCAAAATACGGCAAAAGCTTGGTCATTTCTTTAAGGGGAGTAGATTGATCCATGTCGGTAAAAAGAACGACAGGATATTTGGCCTGTTGAATACCACCCCAGACAGCTGAAGGCTTGCCGCCATGAGGCAGGTCAAGCACTCGAAAATTTTGATGTTTATCAGCGAAGGTTTTTACAAGCTGAAGACTATTATCGGTTGATTCATCGTTACAGACAACCACCTCCCAAGTAAATTTTTGAGTTTTGAGAAAATCATAGACCTGATCCAAAACGCCACGATTAAGATTTTTTTCTTCGTTATAACAGGGAATAATGATACTGACTTTGTTCATAATTTGATTATACAGATTAGCGTCTAACTATGCCAAGAAATCCATTCTTAGTCCCATTCGAAACTATAACGATTTTCCAGATTATAAAAACGAAAAAAGAGAGCAATGACGACGATAGCTACTACGGGTAAAAGTTTTTTGAGAGAAAAGAAGTTATTTTTCATAGGGAATCAGACGAAAAACCTGAATGTTGTTTATTTCCCATTTATCGGTAATTTTAGCCCAACCATAGTTGGCAATTTCGGTTTGGGGACTATTAATGGGTTCGCAACTGATTTGCCAAGGTTCACAAATAACGAAAAGTTGATCGGTGTGTTTTTCTTCGATAGCGTACAAGGGAGAATTTTTTAAAGACAAAAGATAACGATACGGAGGATCGTAGTTTTGTTTGGCCAACAGGGCCAGGTTAAAAGGTTGCTGTTCTGATTTGGCAATTATTGAATCGACTATAGTTTGGTTGGTTTGTAGTTGACGGTTGGGCGGGTAACGAAACGGATTGGCAATCAGTGAAAGAAGGATAATGGAAATTAAAAAAAGTGATGAGAGAATTTTAAAAAAAAGATTAGATCTCCACGCGGTGGAAACAACAAGACCGGCAATGATAAAGACAGCGGGGAAAATAAAGCCAAAGTAATGATCATAAACGTGTTGTTTGTAGAGGCCAAGACCAACCAAACCCAAGAAAAACCAAGAAAAGACGAATATAAATGGTTGTCGTTTGGGTTTGGAAAGGTGAAAAAATAAAAAAATAATACCCAAGAAGAAAACGACGCTTAAAAAAGGAGCGTAAACTTCATTTTTACCAAACAGCAGTCGAGTATTAATTTGATTAAAGAGAGGAATTATTTGAGGGATAGCCTTATAAGCCTTGAGATTAACCGTGGTTTCGCGCTCCGTAAAAAAAGTGAGAAGAGCTTTAATGTTTTGACCATGATGCTTAAGATCAAAAAGAATTTGGGGGGTTAAAGAAAGAAGAAAAATTAAAACCGAGATAACAGTTTGTTTAAAAAAATCAGAACGAAACGAGTGGTGTTGTTGAAAAAAATGAATTAGCCAGAAAATTCCCGCCGGGAGAAGAAGTAGCAGGCAAAGATAATGGGTATTGAGAGCCATGATGAAGGAAAGGGAGGCAAAAATTAAAAGACGATATTTTTGCTTGGAAATGCTTTCGAAAAAGAAGTAAATAAAAAGCAGAGAAAAGAAAGGGGCAACATTGGGATTCCAGGAAAAAGTAGAGTACTTGATGACTACCGGAGAAATAGCGTAAAGCAAGGCGGAAATAACCGCGGTTTTTTTATCAAACCAATGCAGGCTAATATAATAAATTAAAAAGATAGTTGCTATCCCAATTAAGGCGACAAAGGCGGCCGGGCCAACGGGGCTGTAATTTGCCAACCAAAGAGATGGGGCGAGAAGATAGTAAAAATAAGGACCCAAATACATATTACCGATGCTGGTTTGAGGGCCAATAAAAAAAAGATCACCATTTTTTAAAAAGTCGCGGATGATAACTAAATCCCGACCCTGATCGCCTAAATATTCCAAATATTCCGGTAAGCGATAAAAACGCAAAATTATCCCCAAAACAAGGATAAGGATTAGAAGATAGTTTTTTTGAAAAAATTTGGCCATTAACGACCGAAGTTGATTTTAAACCAAAGACGAAAGAGATCTTTAAAGCCGGCCAGAACAACATTGAGCTTGGTACCCGTGGCCTCACCTTCGAGCCGGGCAAAGTGATGAACGCCGGCTTCTTCTATCTTAAAGCCTGATTTTTTGGCTTTAATTAAAAACTCGCTGGTAATAAACGGTCCCCTTTCAGATTCAAGTTTAGGAATAGTATCGACTACTTTTTTACTCATTAACTTAAAGCCACAATCAATATCGGTAACCCTTAGGCCAAAAAGAATGAAAACGGCTAATTGCCAAAGTTTGGAACCCCAAATTCGGAAAAAAGAAACTTTGCGGCCAAGATAGTAGCCGATAACTAAGTCGGCTTTAGTTTTTTGCTGCTTTTCAATCAACTGATAGACGTCATTAAAATCGAACTGGCCGTCAGCATCGGTGAAAGCAATCCATTCGTAGTGAGCGTTATAAAGACCACTTTTGAAAGCCCCACCATAACCGCGATTGGGATTATGGGTGACTATTTTAATACTTTGAGGATATTTTGATTGAATTTTTTTAGCAATTTCACCGGTTTTGTCTTTGGAGCCGTCGTTGATGATGATTATTTCCCAGGTTTTGGCAATTTTTTGAATAATTGGCAAAGCTTTATTAATGGTGTTTTGAATATTTTTTTCTTCGTTGTAGCAAGGGAAAAAGACTGAAAGTTCGTTTAAAAGGGGTTTAGTCATATGCTAAAGTATAGCAAAGCGATTAAGGGGTTAGTCAAGAAACACCGAACTGCCTGGCTATCTTCTTTTGGTGTGGAAACCGCCAATATTTATCGGGGGAATAACTCTGTTTCTGATTCCAGCGAGGAGGGTAATCCCGTCTCCGTTCTCTTGAGTTAACTGGTCAAAAACTTCATGATTGTTTGTCTCCCAATAATTGAGAGTTCTACCAAGATTAGACTGTCGTTCGCTTCCGGATATCTTTCCTGTCTTAAATCTCAACCAAATTTTTTCTATTTCCAAAGAAGCCTTTTGAAAAGGGGTCATGTTTGCTTCACTGACGGGAGAAAGCATCGCTTCAACACTCATCAATCTTTTTCTGGCTTTCTCAACTTCTTCGACACTCCATCTTTCCTCATCAAAAGAGGACTCTCGTCTGGCAGCTGCTAAAACGCGGCTTCGGTGAACCTTTTCGCCGTGAGAAGATTCTCCTTTTCTTTCAGAATTTAACATCTTGTGCTTATAATATCACACCTTATCAATTTAACTTGGCTGGGATTGAGATTCTGACTTGACAAAACAAGATTATAGGATATACTATCCTGTAATCTTTAACTATTAGTAGTTAACCAAGCAGGTGGAACACAAAATTTTAAGAACTATAAATATCGTTGGTTTAGTGGTATTGGGCCTTGGTTGGTTGTATAAACCAACAAGTGTCGGAGCCCAATATTACGGTGGTAATGAAGTCAAAAGATCAATTGTAATTGATAAAAAGTTAAGGCCTATAAAAGATGTAAAATTCTATGATAACCTTGACCGTGGTCAAAAAGTATTTGTAGAAGGTAATTTTATTGACTTTAACATCGTGATTGAAAATAGTGGTTCGGAAAAGTTGAATCAGGTCGAAGTTAAGGATATTTTGCCCAAATACCTAGAATTGGTGTTCTATCCGGGAACTTATGATAAGGATACCAACGTTATTACCTGGAACTTCTATGATTTTAATCCCGGTGATTCTAAAACATATTTAATCAGAGCTAGGATTAAGAATTTACCGGTAGGTGAAAACGGCAAAACTATTTTTAAAATGGTTAATCGAAGTGAAGTAAGAAGCGATGACCTCTTTGATAGTGACACAGCTTCTTTCTATGTTGAGACTAAAACAACTCCTTCAACCGGAAACGAAGGTTTGATTTTACAGACTATCTTGCTGGCGACAACTGCAGTTGGTGCTTTAGGCGTAAGAAAACTTGCCCGAGGGTATTAACTTTATTGCATGTGCAAATATAAAGACATTTTGCCGTCGGGATGGAAAAGCTTGACGTGATTACCAAGACTGCTTTGAGCGTTTCTAAAAAAGTAAGCTACTCCGTCATTAACCGTCTTGATGGTTTTATTGGGTGAGACCATATCAATTCCGTGGTGAAATTTGTCAGCATAAAGATATGAATACTTCGTTTGGCCACGACCTTGAGTAATTTCTATCGGATCACTCATGGGCCAAATTTGATTTTTTAAATAATCAGAAGCATCGATATCGTTTTGATAAGTCCAAGAGGAAAGACTTTCTTCACGCAGGTCATAGAGACCAAAATGAAGATGATCCCCAAATGAATAACCGGTATTGCCCATCATGCCTAAAGCTTCACCTTTTTTAACGTTTCGTTTGCCGACAAATTTGGCTGCCAGTAAAGAGCTTAACTCACTTTCGGCCGCTTGCTTGAGTTGTTGGTATCTGGCTTCATCATTTTTGGTAACAGCCAAAAGATTGGATTTAGATGATTTTTGATTAGCTAGACTTTTCTTTTGACCGTCGAGCTTTATTTCTAAATCTTCTAACTCTTTTTGCTTGTGTTCTTTTTCCTGTTTTTGAAGATCATAATTGGTCCTGGTGGTTTCAAGACTGAGAAGAGTGTCCTGACTATTTTTTTGAATCAGGGTAATGTATTTTGACCGCTCCAGCCAACTATTAAAACTGGCATCGGAAAAAAATAAGAAAGAAGGAACGCGTTTTTGGAGCTTGTAGTTTTGGGTAACCTGTTCGATGTAGGCAGACGAAAGTTGGTTTAGATAAACGTCAAGATCAGCAATTTTGACTGATAATGAGCTGATTTCTTTAACTAAAACCGACACGTTATACTCGGTTTGACTAATTTTTAATAAAGTCAGATCAATTTGAGAGGTGATAATTTTGATTTGATTTGCCAGAGTATCCTTGGATTTACTTAACTCTTCGAGCTTTTTAGTATATTCAACAATTTTGCTTTCAAGATCTGATACAGATTGGTCCTGAGCCAACAAGACAGTATGGGGAAGAAAAAGTTGCCAAATAAAGGCGATAATAACGAAGATAAAGGACATCAACGTTAGAATTTGATATATCTTTTAACGCTAACTAAACTGGCTCCATAACCAATGACAATACCAATGGCGGTAGTGATAGCAAAAATGGTCAGATAAAAAGTCGGTTCGTAGGGTAAAAAGACAATCGGTTGAAAAAAAGTATTAATTTGACTACGAAAATAGATGGCCAAGCCGGAAGAAAAAATGGTGCCAATAAGGCTACCAAGACAGCCGTAAATAACTCCCTCCAAAAGAAAGGGCCTTTGAACGTAAAACTTGGAAGCTCCCAGTAATCGACTAACCTTAATTTCGTCTTTACGGTTAGTAACTTTCATACCGATGATGATAGAGGTAATCAGAAAGGCAGTAAGTGCAATCAAGACGGTTAAAATAAAACCGGCTTGACGAATAAGATTAGTCCAGCGAAGAAGTGAGTTAATCATGTCTTTTTGATAAATAATTTCGTCAACAATGTTGGTTTTGGTGGAAATGTTTTGAGATATTTGTTCTAAAATTTTCGGATCACTAACTGATACTTCAAAAGATGCCGGTAAAATACTGGCGGTAACCATTTCGGTTAAAAGAGGGTTGTCTTTGTTTTGTTCCTTATAGAGGGAGAGAGCTTTTTCTTTGGAAAGATACTTTATTTCTTTGATACTCGGATAAGCGGCAAGTTCTTTTTGAAAATTTTCAACCGTAGCTTTATCCAAGCCGTCTTTGAGAAAAATAGTAATTTCCGGTTTAGTTTCAAAGTATTTTAAAATTTTAGAAAGACCGGAAGAAATAATTGAAAAACCGGAAACGATAAAAAGCATTTGCGACATGATTAAGATGGCAATCGAACTTTGAAACGGAGAACGACGAAGATGATGCCAAGTATGTTTAAGCAGGCTCATTTTTTTTGGAATGTTTAACTTTTGTTTTAATTGGATTCACGGTTTTAATTTCGCCATTTTCAAGGCTGATTATTCTTTTATTAAGTGAACTGACAATATCGTTGTTGTGACTAGTCATAACGATTGTAGTGTGGTTTTGTTCGTTGATATCCTTAAGGAGCTTAACCAAATTCCAGGAGTTGTAGGGGTCCAGGTTGCCGGTGGGCTCGTCGGCTAAAATAACCTGAGGATTAATGGCTAAAGCCCGGGCTAAAGCCGTTCGCTGAAGCTCACCGCCGGAAAGCTGGGAAGGGAAAAGGAAGCGGCGATTATTTAGGTTAACTTTTTTAATTACTTCGTCGATTTTAGCCGATATCTCGGCATGAGGATAATTAATAATGTCCAACGCTAAAGCGATGTTTTCCTCAACTGATTTATCGGCAATGAGCTGAAAATCCTGAAAAATAACGCCGATATTTTTTCTGATTTTTTCAATTTGCCATTTTTTAGCCTGACGGTAATTGACCTGATCGATAATAATGTTGCCGGAACTGGGCTTAATTTGGTGAAGTATTAATTTTAGCAAGGTTGATTTGCCGGCTCCGGAACTACCAACAATAAAGACAAACTCTCCCTGCTTAACCTCAAAGGAGATGTCTTTTAAGGCACTAATCAGACTGAAGTTTTTTGATACGTGATCAAAAGTAATATCCATTTTACTCAACTATTTTTATGACACCAACATCCAAAAACCAACCGGCTTTGGTAGTAGAGTTGGTTTCTCCTTTTACTTCGACCTTTTTATCATTAAAAAGATCAAGATCAATAACCGAAGAAGTCAGAGCGGCGGATTGAGTTACTCCCCCTTCGCGAAGAAGAGTATGAGTGCCTTCGCCATTGATCCCGCCTTTTTTGATGGTACCAAAAACTGAATCTTTAAAGTTTTGACTAGTATTACCATAATATTTACCAACAATAAGATCAGCAGCGCTACTAATTTTGTCGGCAGAAATAATGTTTTTACCATTACCATTACTGCTATTAGAGCCGGACGAACCTAGCGGGGCTAAGCGGGAAAGCCAAAAACCGGCAGATAAGCCGAGAAAAAGGATAATGAGTACGGGAACAAAAGAAGACTTTTGAACCGGAGTTGGTGCCGGTATGGGAACGGAAAGATTTGGAATGTCCATAAAGAAAATAAACTCTAACTTTTATCAGTATAGCAAAAGAGAAGAAATTGAGCTACGACTTTGAGGCCAGAACAAAAATTGTGTCTCTTCTGGCTGGGGATAATAGCATTAGACCATAGCCCGTCCACTTAATTATCTTTAAAAAAAAGGAATCTTTTTGATTTTTAGGACGGAAAGGAGGGTAGGCAGTGATGTTTTTTGAAATTTTAACGTCAAATTTTGAATTTAATAAAAGATCTTTGACTTCATTTTGGGTGTATTCTCGGTGATGTCGATGATAAAGGGATTGTTTAAGCTGATAAATAGGAAAATAGATATTTTTAGCGAAAATTATTTTTATCAAATTGTGGAGACGGACGGCGTTGGGGGTAGTAATTATTAAAAAACCACCGGGTTTAAGGGTGTTATAAATTTGGTCAAAGATCGGATCGGGATCAACGGTCAAGTGTTCCAAAATTTCGCTGAAAACAATCAGGTCAAAATAACTTTGGGGATAAGGAAATTTCTGCGTTTCGATATTAAGAATGGAAATTTTGGGATTTTTAATCTTTTCGTGAAGGGAAGAAATCCCGTAAGTGTCGTAACCCGACTTGGTAAGACCGTTAAAAATATGCGGAGGGTAACAACCGACGTCGAGAATCTTGGCTGATGAATTAAGATTAAGCGATTTTATCTGATTAAGAATAAGATTAAGCCGGTAATAATGGATTTGGAGATATTTGTCTTTCAAATTAGTCAAGTGAGTCTTTGATAAAAGTTTTTAGTTTTTGGTAGTCGGGACCAACGGGAAGAAAAACCCATTGCCGATTGGGAAAAACTAGCGGATGGTAAATTACCCCGTCTTTGGCTGTTTTTCCGACGGGCGGGCTAAATCTTTGAAAAGTCAGGTGAGGAAGTTTATCTTTTAAATTGATTCCCAAGGAAAGAAGGTCAACATCGGTAAGATTGGTAGTAAGTTTTTGATTCCAAAAATTGTAGAGAGTAATCAGATTGCGATAATTTTGGAAAAATTCTTTTTGCTTTACCTTGGCAAGAATGGCTTCGATCAAAATTTGCTGGCGTTGAATCCGACCCAAGTCGGTACCGCCCTCGGCGGGATCTTCCGAACTTTTACGGGAACGAACAAATTGGGTGATATTATCGGCATTAAGATGATTGATTCCGGAGGGAAATTCAATGGTAGCATAAATAGGAATTTGGGATGAAGGACTTTTTATGTATTCCGGATTGGGATATTGTTCGTCTTTGAATCCCTTGTCGAGATAAACGTCAACTCCGCCGATAATTTTAACAAAATCGATAAGATTATCAGTAGTAATGACAATAACACTGTCGATTTTCTGATCGAAAATTTTTTCGAAATTGGCTTTGAGATAGGTAAAAGGAGCGGGTTGTTCTAAAGATAGCGGATAAATACCATTAATTTTGATTTTAAGGTCATAGACCCAAAGATCACGGGGAACAGAAACAATTTTTATGTTGCTTTGAGACTGATTGATGGAAACAAGCATAACGGTATCGGTAGTAATAGTTTTTTCCAGTGAATCATCGCGATTATCCAAGCCGAGGACTAAAAATTGAACTTTTGACTGGTTTTGATAAGAATTTTTGGTAAAAGCAGAGTAGGCGGTTTTTAGAAAATATTTTGAAGATCGGGAAGTTTGAGAAGCAACAAAATGAAGCGCCAGGCAAGTTGTGACCAGAAAAACCAGTATAGCAAAAATTAATATCAGGCCAAGTCTTTTTTTCATAATAATTTGAGTTCAGCCTCAATAAAGTCGGTTAAGTCACCGTCTAAAACGGCGGTAGTATCGGAGGTTTCGTAGCGGGTGCGAAGGTCTTTGACCATTTTGTAGGGGTGAAGAACATAAGACCGAATCTGATGACCCCAGCCGGCGATAACATTTTCGCCCTTAACTTCCTTTTTTTCTCCCTGACGTTTTTCCTCTTCAATGGCCCAAAGCTTGGAGGTCAGCATGGACATGGCCATTGATCGATTTTGTTCCTGACTACGCTGACTTTGACAAGCGACGGCAATGCCAGTTGGCTTGTGAACGATGCGAACTGCGGTGGAGACTTTATTAACGTTTTGACCGCCATGTCCACCGGAGCGATAAGAAGAGAATTCAATTTCTTCGGGCTTAATGGCAACCTCTTCGGCATCATCAAAAACAGGGGTAACTTCAACTTTGGCAAAAGAAGTTTGGCGAAGACTATCGGCGTTAAAGGGAGAAAGTCGAACCAGACGATGAACACCGTTTTCACCCCGTAAATAGCCATAAGCAAATGGAGTATTAACCCGAAAATAGACAGATTTTATCCCGGCTTCGTCGCCCGGAGTAATATCTAAAAGTTCATATTTCCAGCCCTGCCTTTCAAAATAACGCATATACATTCTTTGAATAATCGAAGCCCAATCCATGGCTTCAGTACCACCCTGACCAGCGTGAATCGAGAGAAGGGCAGAGCGAATGTCATATTTTTGGGAAAGGTAGGTTTCAAGTTCAAGTTCTTCGATTTTTTTTTGGAGTTTTAAAAATGACGATTCCAGCTCAAGTGTAAGTGAATCGTCCGGCTCCGCTTCTACAAGAACAGATATTTCTGATAGGTTTTGATATTCGGATTCAATGTTGTTAATCGATTCAATAGTTTTTTGAGCTTGAGAGATTGACTGCATAACTTCTTGTGCGCGCCTTTGATCCGTCCAAAAAGAAGGGTCTTCCGACTGTCGTTGAAGTTCTAAAAGATTAGCGGTAAGTTCGGTATATTTAAGCTTAGTTTTGAGAGCCAAAATTCTACTTTTAATATCGTCAAAATTCATAATTAGTTTTGGTCAATACTTTTTAAAATAGTTTGATAGAGCCGATCAACTACTTCTTTTTGGATTTGCTTGATTTGTTTTTGAGGAAAGCCATCGGTTTGTTGTTTTATTTTTTCAATTTCTTTTTGAACTTGAATTATAACAGGATTGGTACTGATATTTTCAAGCGTTTTGCGGGAATCAGGCGGTAATTTTTGATAAAGTTGATCAAAAGTGTCTTTTACAATCGTGGACGAATTGGTATCTTCGTCACCTAAAACAGTCGGGTCAAAAATTGGTTGCTTTGGGGCAGAAAGATAGTTGATGAGAAAGTAAAAGAAAGCGGCAAAAATCAGAAGGCGACCAACGGTTTTAAAAGTGAAGTGATATTCTTTTTTTTTGAGCTTATGGGGCACAATTCATTGTAGCATTTTAGATTTGAGCCAATCGATGATTGGGACGTCGCCGCCAAGACATTTTTTGTCGGCCGGGACAAAGGCAAGCGGAACGCCAATTCCTTGAGAAACGTTAATTTCGGGACAATTCTTAACGTCAGAAAGCATTTGTTCTTTGTTTTTTGGATCGTTCCAAACTTCACGATAGTCGATTTTGATTTTTGAGGCAACGTTATTGTCGTTGACGTATTTTTTAACATTTTCGCAATGGGGACAGCCATCACCCCAGTAAACGACAATGTCAGGATTAGAGACGGGAGGAGGCAAAGTGGTTGTTTTGGTTTTTTTAAATAAAAAATATGCCCCAATAATTAAAATAATAAAGATTAAGAATTTTTTCATGTTACTTGGTATTAACGGTAGCTTCAATAATTTTGTCGCCGACAGCGATTTTATCAACTACATCCAGACCGGAAATAACTTCGCCGAAATTAACATATTCGTTGGTAAGATGGGAACAAGCCTCATCGGCTAAACAAATATAAAATTGACTATCGTTACTTTCAGCCTTGACCGGACCGCGAGCCAAGCCGACACTCCCGCGCCGAAAAGGAATGGCGTTAATTTCGGAGGCAATCTTGCCGCCACCGGTACCGTTGCCTAACGGATCGCCGCCCTGAACCACAAAAGCGGGCTCAACCCGATGAAAAGTAAGACCGTTATAAAAACCTGATTGAACTTTTTTGAGAAAATTGGCAACCGTGTTGGGAGCTTCTTTTTTATAAAGCCTGATGACAATTTGGCCGTTTTTGGTTTTTAAAGCCACGACGGATTCTGTTTCGGTAGCCGGAGTATTAACTGCGGTTTGGGTTGGGGCATCGGTTGTCATAGGATTTGTGGTGGTTTGGTTTAAATTAATATTTTGCTCTTGGTTTTTGGGGAGCAAAGAACAGGATGAAAAAATAAATAACGAGACAAGCAAAATAATTTTTTTAGACATGAGAAGTATTATGACAATAAATTGGAAAATAGTAAATCGGTTTAGGGAGTCAGGATTAAAATTTTTTTAGCACCGATAAGAATATCTTCTTTTTTACCAGAAAGCGGAAAATCGTGGATACTTTCCATTAAAAGATCGTAAGAATATTGAAAATAAGCGCCAAATTGGGTGCCAACGTCGTGAACGATGAATTTTTGTTTAGTATCATCGTAGCCTAAAATAGTGAGATTATGATAGTAAGGGCCGCCAGATTTAAAATGTTTATTTTCTTTAAACAGAATTTTGCCGGCGACGGGGATAATAACCGGAATATTTTGACTAATGGACTTTTTAATATCTTCGACAGTGGGATTATCAACGATCTTTGGTTTATAACCCAGATATTCAGCGGAAATAGCGGCCATTTGAGAAATATTAACGTCATTGGTAAAACCGGCATTTTTTTCAAAATCGAGCATCTTTAAAATGGCATCACGTTGTTCTTCGACTGGCGGTGTTTGGTTTTTATAAAAATAATCAACGGTAAGGAGAGCGGCTTCTTCACAGGCGTCCTGCCATGGTTCTGCCCAATTTTTTTCCGGTGCCTGTTCGATAAAAGCAGTTTTTGTCAGGTGTTTGTCGGGAAGGCCGGATTCTAAGATTTTTGTCGGTTGCGGAGCAATGTTTTCAATAATTTGGTCAATTTTTTGAGTCGTGGTAGTTATTTTTTCTTCAATTCGATTTTTTTTAGAAAATAGATAAAAACCGATAAAAATCAGAGTGAAAAGAAGGGTCAATATAATAATTGGTTTTTTACCCATAGAGTATTTTAGCTTATTTGGCGGTATAATATATGAATGCCTAAATTTAGGGATATTCGTAATATCGCGGTGATTGCCCATGTTGACCATGGCAAGACAACTTTGGTGGATGCAATGCTAAAGCAGACTCATACTTTCCGGGAAAACCAAGAAGAGATGAATATTGACCGAATTATGGATAGTAATGACTTGGAACGGGAAAAAGGGATTACAATTTTGTCAAAAAATACGTCGGTTTTTTACAAGGATGTCAAAATTAATATTATCGATACCCCCGGACATGCTGATTTTGGCGGTGAGGTAGAAAGAGTGCTAAACATGGCTGACGGAGCCCTGCTGATCGTTGATGCGGCCGAGGGGCCATTGTCACAAACAAAATTTGTGCTTAAAAGAGCTTTGGATTACGGTTTGAAAATAATTGTGGTAATCAACAAAATTGACCGAAAAGATGCCCGGGTCAAAGAAGTTTTAAATGACACCGAAAATTTGTTTTTATCGCTGGCTTCGGATTCTGATTTGCTAAATTTTCCGATAATTTACGCTATCGGCAGAAACGGGAAAACATTTTATGAAATGCCCGAGTCGATGGATACTGCCGGCGATACGGCTCCCCTATTTGAAACGATTATTAAGACATTGCCAAGTGCGGTAAAAAATCCGGAAAAACCGTTTCAAATGCTCGTGTCTGCGTTTGAAAAAAACGAATATTTGGGTAGGTTGGCAGTAGGCAGAATAAACCAAGGCAAAATCAAGAAAAACGATTATGTATCACTGGTAAAGCCGGACCGACAAGTGCTGGGGAATTTTAAGATAGAAAAAATGTATGTTAACGAAGGAATCAGCAAGGTCGAGATTGGTGAAGCTGAAAGCGGTGAAGTGGTATATTTAGCCGGAATAACGGGCATAGAAATCGGACAAACATTAACCAACCCGAATTTTCAGGTACCATTACCGACAATTGAGGTGGCTGAACCAACGATAAAAGCCAGCTTTGGCCCAAATACTTCTGTTTTTGCCAGAGATGAATCAATGTTTTTAACTTCAAGAGAATTGAAGGAAAGATTGCGGGAAGAAGTAGAAACTAACTTGGGGTTAAAGATTGAGGATGATCCAAATGATAGTATTAGAGTGCTGGTTTCGGGAAGAGGAGAACTGCATTTGGCCATACTCGTCGAAAAATTGAGACGGGAAGGATATGCCATGGAAGTAGGAAAGCCGGAGGTAATTTATAAAACAGTAAACGGAAAAATTTATGAACCATTTAATGAGTTAACAATTTTGACTCCGGAAGAATATGTGGGGACGATTACGGCGGAATTGGGAAAAAGAAAAGCCCAAATGCTTGACATGCAAACCGAAAAGAACGGGGTAAAAATGGTTTATAAAATCAGCGAAAAAAGTGCTTTGGGAATGAGAAGTAACCTGATGATGGAAACCAGAGGACAAATAGCTTTGAGCTTTTTGTTTTTAGGTTATGAAGAAAAAGTCAACGAGATTGATCGGGCCAGAAATGGAGTAATGATTGCTTATGAAAGCGGAAAAGCGTTGTCCTTTGGGCTGGATTTGGCGCAAAAAAGAGGAGATACTTTTGTCGGACCAACAGAGTCGGTGTATGAAGGACAAATTGTCGGATTTAGGCCGGTAGTCGGTGATTTGGAAATTAATGTGTGTAAGGGCAAACAATTGACCAATATGAGATCATCCGGAAACGATGACGCCATAATTTTGGCACCACCGGTGAAATACAGTATCGAAGAAAGCCTTGATTTTATCGAAAGTGACGAACTGATTGATATCACCCCAAAAACAGTAAGACTAAGAAAGAAATTTTTGGCTAAAGTTGACCGGGTACGGGCAGAAAGAAAGCAAGGTTAAGGCTCGCCAAGTTCGGGATGAAGTTTTTGGATAATGTCGAGTAAAAATTTTTTGGCTTCGGGAAGAGGTTTTTTGATGGTAGCACCGGAAGCGGCAGGATGACCACCGCCGGCTCCGGTAGCTTCACCAATTTTATATAAGTCAAAAGTTTCCGAATTGCGGGTGCGCATACTAACGGAACAAATTCCCGGTTCATGTTCGACAATGGAAATACCGATATCCCAACCAATAACCGATTTCAGAGTGTTAGAAATTTCGGCTTTTTCGATACGACGGGAGGAAAGATCGTTTTTTACTAACGTTTCGTAAGAAACTGAAGAAATGGCTACCCGCTGATTGAAAAATAATTCAACTGAGCTAAAAGCAATGCCCTTAAAATATATTTGACTTGGATCAGAATTGTTTTCAATTTCAAAAATATATTTGGGAAAATCGGGATTAATTGCGGCTAATCTTGAGGCAATTTCAAAAGTACGAGATGAAGTTTTTTGGTACTTGAAACCACCGGAGTCTGTATAAAGACCAACAAATAAATTAACGGCGATGTCCGGGATAATATCAATTTTCCAATTTTTAAATAATTCAAAAATTATTTGACAGGTTGAAATGGTCTCTGAATCAATCAAGTTTGTTTGGCAAAATCCCTGATTGTAAGGATGGTGATCGATAAGAATAGTTTTTAGATTTTTTGGAAAAGTTATATCTTTTAATTTAGAAACTTGATTGAGAGCGGCAGAATCAAGAATTATAAACAAATCGAATTGTGTTAGGTCGAGATCGAAGTAATTTTTGGCGGTAATTTCGGAAAATCCGGGTTGATTTTTAAAACTTTGTGGCAGTTCGGAATCGCCTTTAATCAGGGTAACTTTTTTACCAATATCTTTGAGATACAAATATAAAGCTAAATTGGAACCAATTGAGTCGCCGTCGGGCGAGCAATGAAGACTAAGAAGAATGTTTTGAGAATCTTGGATAGTTTTAATTATTTGATCGAAGGTAGTATTAGCCATATTTGGGATAACAACATTTTTTATACTTTTTGCCGGAGCCACAGGGACAAGGATCGTTGCGGCTGGGAGCTTTGGGAGAAACAGCAACGGTTTTTACCGGAGAAAGAGGACCGGGAAGATCGGGACTACTGGAAATGACCGGTTGTGATGGGTCGGCGATTTCTCCCCTACCCTCGGTAGCATTTTGGGGAACTGAAGAGACGGGAGCAGCCATCGGTTCGAGACGGAAAAGCTTGCGGGCCAAATTATATTCAAACTGCCCCATCAATTTTTGAAACATTTCGTAGCCTTCTTTGCGGTATTCAATCAACGGGTCTTTTTGGGCATAACCGCGAAGGCGAACTCCTTCACGAAGATCGTCAAGATGAGTGAGATGTTCCACCCAAAGCGGATCGAGAGTCGAAATGACAGCAAAAGCTAAAACACTATTGGCCAAATTGTTGCCAAAGTAATCGGTTCTTTTTT
>JBBAAS010000002.1:0-96131 GCA_041658125.1 Candidatus Shapirobacteria bacterium
CAACACCGCATTCAATAAACTTTTCTGGAAATTTTTTAGCAAATTTACCAAGATGCAGAGAGGTCTTAAGATCGGCATTAACCACATAAATTTTTGGGTTGCGGATAGCCAACTTGACCAGAGTGTCGCCGAAAGCTTCACGGATAGATTTATTGAGATTTTTGGAGTTCATTTTGGGCTAAGTGGTAAAGCTTTTCGGAGAGATTTTTGATATCGTGATAGTGGTAATCGTATTGCATGAAAGAAATCCCCTTCCCGAGAATGGTTTTAGCGATGATACAGTGAGGATAATCGGATTTGGCTGATTTTTTCAGAGCCTGAATGATTTTGGGGAAATTATGGCCGTCGACTGTGGTGACCGTCCAACCAAACTGAATATATTTGGCGGCCAGATTGCCCAAGGGCATAATATCGTGAGTCGAACCGTCAATTTGATACTGATTGTAATCAATAATGTTTATCAGATTACCAAGCTTGTATTTGGAGGCAAACATAGCGGCTTCCCAAACTTGACCTTCCTGATGTTCACCGTCGGAAGTAAGACAAATGGTGGTGTGGCTTTTATCGCCGAGAGCTAAACCGGCGGCAAAAGATAGACCCTGGCCAAGAGAACCGGAGGAGTATTCAACTCCGGGAACTTCGGTGGAAACGTGACCCTGAAGAATGGAACCGAAAGAAGAATAGGACGGAAATAAATCCTTTGGAAAATAACCGGCATTGGCTAAGACAACGTAAAGAGCCGGACAAAGATGGCCGGCGGAGAGTATAAAATGATCTTTTTTGAAATCAAAAATTTGGGAAAAATAGACAGCCGTTATAAGATCGAGGCTGGAGAGAGAACCGCCAATGTGGCCGCCGCCAGATTGATAGATCAACTCGAGAAGATCAATGCGGAGTTTCTGACTAGTTTGGAAAAGAGGATGCTTGAACACAGAATAAGTATAGGGGAAATGCGGTAAAATTAGCAACCATGGAAGATTTTTATAAAAAGTATCAAAAAGGGATAAGAGCATATGTGGCTAAAAAGATAGATGATGAAGGAACGGCAGAAGAGTTGACCCATGATATTTTGTTGGCAGGATATGAAGGACAAAAAGACTTTCGAGGAGAGGCAAACGAATTTTCCTGGCTGTGCGGGATTGCCAATCATAAAATAATTGATTATTACCGAAAAAAGAAAATTAAAACCATTTTGTTTTCAGCCAGTCCGATATTTGAAGAAATTGCCGATAAAGCCTTAACGCCGGAAAGAGATGCATTGAAAAATGAATTGAAAGAAGAAATAAAACAAACTTTTTCGGATTTAAACGAAGGGTATGAAAAAATTCTGCGACTAAAGTATATAGACGGCCTGAAGATAAAAGAGGTGGCCAAAGTTTTGAAAACCAGTATTAAAGCAGTGGAGGCAAAACTGATCCGGGCAAAGAAAAAATTCAGGCTGGCCTGGAACTATGACGATAATAAAAAGACTCGACAAGATAGGTAAATTATTTTTTTTGATAACGGTGAGACAGGGATGGAAATTGGGACGAAATTTGTATTTATTAGTAAGAGAGCCGGATCAAACGATCAGAAGTTTGTGGAAAGATAAGGATAAGTCGCAAATATTTTTATTGACGATAGTATTTTTGGCGCCGATATGGGGCTATTTTGGACTGAGAATAGGCTGGGATGAACTCCGATACGGATTTATCAAACCGGGATATGGAGGAGTATTTTTAGGAGCAATAGGAATGGAAATAGTAATATTTTTACTTTTGGGTTATTGGATTAATCGAGTCAGAAAAAACAGATGAGTATTTTTAGTAATTTGAGAGAAAAAGAAGCAAAGTTGAGATTTACCGGACAAATTGATTATTATGACCAATCGATTAGGTTTGGAAGCCGACGAATACCCCGAGAAATACTAGAAGGGACACCCATGGGAAAAATGTTTAATTTTATGGAGATTCAGGCTGAAATAGCAAGAGAACCATTAAAAACCCGACATTCTGATGCGACAGCAAGACAAAATATAAATAGTTTAAGACAAAACGCGGAGGAAGTTTGCCGGTCTACTACTAAGAATAGAGACTGGCTGGAAACAACAAAAGGATGGTTACTAGAATGGGAAGAAAGAAATCTAGTTGTGGACGTTCCCGAAGTGCGAGAAATGGCAGAAGTGGAAATAGAATAGGTTATAATTTGCAAGGATGCCAAAATGGTCAACAGCGGTGATGTCAAATTGGGCGATAAAAAGGCAGGTTTATCACCGATTAAGTGAGGGTGAACTGCAATGGGCGTTTGAGGGTTATCAAAGAAGAGAGGCGTCCACGCAGAAAGATTGTCTGAATTTTGTAAGATCAACTAATAACGAGGAAATCGGGATAACGGCGAGCCAAAAATCAGGGGAAAAATGGCTGGTGGTATCGGTGTGGAGAAGAAAACTTTACTAAAAGATAGGTAGAGTAAAATAGGTTATGAAATTGAATGAATGCAGAGGTAACGGTCCGTTAAGACAAGCTACTTTGGCACTTTTGTTTAAAAATAATCAAATATTGTTGGCAATGAAAAAAAGAGGTTTTGGACAAGGCAGAGGAAACGGGTTTAGAGGGAACAATAGAGTTGAAAGCGATAAAACACAAAATGGATTATAATGAAGACCAAAAAATGCTTGAGGATAAATATTTTTTAGTAGTTAAAGTGACCGATCTTAAGGGTGAGTTAACGGAGGAGTTTGAGGGCGGAAAGAATAAATGGATGACAGTTAAGGAAATAACGGATTGGGAGAATTTATTTGACGGAGTGCAGGAAAGCATTGATTTAACGGAAGAAAAAAAACTTGATTTTGTGGAGACAAAATATGTGGTGAAGGGATACTAGAAACGAATAGTATAAAATTCGGTAGTGAAAGATAAGTTCATTGCCAGTTGTAAAGAATTGCTAAGCGCCTATAAACAAGGTTTGTTGGGCAACTGTACCATGCCGGAGGACAGCAACCCCGGATTTAATAGAAAGGAAAAAGAATGGAGATTGGCTTATTTTACTTTGCCAATGAGTTTAAATTATCAAAGAGATAACTATAAATTATGGGAAGCAGCGCTAAAAACCTATAACGACGACCAAACGAGAGAGGTGTTTGAGGTTGAAAAAGTCAGCAAGTTATCGACGGAAGAATTAAGAAAAAAAATGATGAAATATAAAGTGGCCTTGCAACCAAATAAACACATAAATACATGGAAAACAATTTCAGAAACAGTTTTTAACAACTGGGGAAGTTTTAGTAATTTATTTGAATCGACAAATAATGATTTAGAGATTATTAAGGAGTGGGTGCAAAAAAAATATAAGAAAGGGTTCCCTTACCTGTCAGGGCCGAAAATTTTTAATTATTGGAGTTTTATTATCAGTACTTATGGACAAGTTCCTCTGAAAAATAAACAGTTAATTGAAATTGCACCGGATACTCATGTAACTAAATGTTCGGTAGTTTTAGGATTAATTACTCCAGCAGAAGCAGAAAAGTTAAGTAAAGATGAAATATCAAAACGATGGAGAGAAGCGTTAACGGGTTCGAGAATCAGTCCAATTGAAATGCATCCACCGCTTTGGTTTTGGAGCAGAAATGGGTTTAAGTATAAATTAAAAATTTGAGAGTTGGACTTTGTTGCCCAAAAGTAAAGATTATAACCTGATTATGACCTGTTTTGGGATCGATAAAGAGATTAGAAGAATCGGAAGAGTTATTCAGTCAACAGATCGTCGAAGTTGATATACATTTCATTTATTTTGTTCTCTAGAATTTGATTATTTTTTATTTCTTCAATAACTCGCTCGATCTCATCGTACATGGTTTTCCTGCCACCAGAAATACCGTCAATAAAATTTCGGATATTATCAGTATCCGGTTGTTTTTGGATGTATTGTTTTAGGAGCAAGTGCCATCGTTGGACATCTTCTGCTTTCAAGTTGTACGAAAGTTCTTCGGGATGTATTTGATCAAAATAACCAGAGATTGTTTTCCAGTCCTTGATTCTGTCGTAAAATAGAATATCTTCGTAAATTTTTATGGCTTGGGTTGCATAAACAGAATCAGGGATAAGGGGATATATATTGTGTTTACGATAGAAGTTTTCTCTGATTCTATCTACTAATGAATGAAACTTTACACCGGTTGTAAATGATGATTGGACTATTACTTCGGCCAAATTATTCTCATGTGAATGGGTTTTGTCTCTGTCGGTTATCCCCAGATAACGAATATCTGGAAAACTTGTACCAACAAAAAAGGCTGCTTTGTCTTTTACGTTAAATAGGCGGTCAAATACTTTATAGGTAAGGACAATGTGAGTTATGGGTGCAGCCACAGCTTATTGTAACAAAATTATTTGTACCTATCTTTCCGTATTTTTATTTTGAGACCCGGGCGGGAGTTGAACCCGCCTGAAAGGTTTTGCAGACCTCTGTATAACCGCTTTACTACCGGGTCGAGAACTGGTCTATTTTACCAAAACAAGGATATAATTGGGCCATGGCAATAAATAATGACCCTGATATTCACCAAAATGTAATTTGTGCCAATATCTTTGTCAGAAAGGATGATAAGTATATGCTGATTAGAAGATCACCCTTGAAAAAATGGTTGCCAAATACCTTACATCCAATTGGAGGGAAGGTTGAGCTAAACGAAAATCCATATATAGCGGCACAAAGAGAAGTGTGGGAAGAGGCTGGAGTTAAGGTAAAAAATATGAAATTAGAGGCGGTGATATTGGAAATTAGTCCGGTTAAAGGTGATCCGACCAATTGGTTAATTTTTCATTTCACGGCTGATTATGAATCAGGAGAAGTAAAACAAAGCGAAGAAGGAGTTTTTGAATGGCACACGGTGGAAGAAATTAAAAAAGATAAATTATTTCCATCGGTTAGGGCAACAATAGATCACATTTTAAATAAAAATGACGGAACGGTGTTTGCAACGATAAAATACGATGACGAAAAACAAAATATTGTAGAAATTAAAAAAGATCTTTGTACAGTTTAGATTTTCGTCTATTTGCCTTTGATCAACAGTCCACCCCATTCAACCAGAGTAAAACCACGGCGAGGGACGGAGGTAAGAGATTGAGGAATCAGGGGTCGGGGTTGTTGAAGACCTTCAAACTCTAAAAAGATTCTAATAACAGTGTCGGGGCGGGGATTAACGGCGAGAGGAGCTAAGCGGTTCATGTCAGCAGTGTTAAGCCAGGTAAGACGGACATAAGGAGTTTGTGGAAGCCTTGACTGCCAGAATTCCATAAAGTCAGCTGATTCTTGAGTGTTGAGACCAAGTTGAGAAAGTTGAGATTTTAGAGTTCTAATTAAGTTTTGTTGGGAAACAACAACACCACGATTTTGATAGTCGGGGTAAGTCCCCCAGCCCATACCTTCCCAGAAAAGATAGGGGTAGGATTGGTTTTGGTAAGTTAAGTTGCCGGAAGGTTTAGCTAAAACTGTCCAGCCATCGGAGGGATAGAGAGGATCACTTTGGGACATATCAGCACCAACTTTGACGTTAATGACGGTATCTTGAGTTGGATAAAGATAAATAACAGGTTTACCGCATTCAACCATAGGCGCGTATTGGCTGTTAACATAAACAATCCAGTCGCCACTTAAGTCTTGGTACAAAAAGTGATTATGAGTTTCGTTATATTGATCGATGCTCATGATGGGCGGAGCAGATGGATAGTCACGACCGGTTTTATAGTTATCGTATAAAACCTTAAGTAATTCGTTTTGAATGTTTTTAATCTGATAAATTTTTTTGTCCGGGGAATAAGTAACATTGCCGACTTCCTGTTTTTCAATGAGGAGAGAAGAGTTGGCTTTAATGACGGTACTGGCGGTACCAAGGCCGCATTGGAAAGGAATACCGGGTTCAAATTGGTCTTTATTAATACCACCCGAAGTAAAGGTGACCCGGGGAACTTTATCATCGCTGGTAAATCCAGTATCGAGACGATAACTTAACAGGGTAAAATCGGGCAATTTGAGAAATATTTCCCGGCCTAAAATGTTTTGGCTTTTATAGGCATCGGTATAAACACTATAAAAATCACCATGAGGTGAGGTTAAATATTTGACTGGATTTTTGAGTGAGGGAAAAAACTGAGAAGGACCAAGACCGGCCGGAGCGGTAATAAATACCTGATTGCCGACATTAATATAGTCAGGCGGAAGTAAGCCGAGGGTGTCGTAGGAGATAAATTTTATTTTTGTTTTGTCAAAAATATTGTTCAGCTCGTTTTTAGTATCTTTGTCGACAATGAGAGATTCAATGAGGTTATATTGATTTTTGTCTTTAATAATTCGATAAATATTGGTATTTCCCATACCGCCATAAGCAATGAAAGAAACGATCAGCTCAGACCCGGATGAGAAAGTGGCAACTTTGTAAGCTTCTGTTTGTTGCGGTAGTTCTCCGTTTGGGCCGGAAGTTTTTAAAACATCAGGGTTAGATACTTTAACGGGTTTATCAAGCCAGGTGATTTGGCCGAAAGTAGAGTCGGGGACGGAGGTTGGAGCCACAGAAGGAGCGGGAGTTGCGGTGGGGGGAAGCGGAACGATGGCAGTTTTGGGAATTTTGGAAAAATAGCCATAAGCAAAAACAGCGGTAGAGGTTAAAAGAATTCCGATAAGAATTCCGGGAAGAATGGAAAGTTTTTTAGGAGAAGGAGTAATGGAAGGAATGCGAACTTCGGGGGAAGTAATAGGGTCAATGCTGGGGGCTGGAGTGGGGGTTTGTTCTATCATAGATTGATGATAACACTACCGTAATCTAAACTGCTAGAGACAACGGAAAAGTCTGAAGAAAATGAATCAAAAATTGATCGGATTTTGATAAGACGAGCAGGCGAGCGATCAAAGAAAACCTGATTTCCCTGCCGAACGAGAGGAGAAAAAACCAAAGTTAACTGTGAGTTTTTAATAAAACCGGAAATGGCAATGTCGGGAGAAAAGTTAATGGTTAGATGATTTTGGTTTTTAACGATCGAATTAACATCTTTTGTGGGATTCAGAGTAATATCGGCAGTAACATTGTGAGGAAAGGAAAGATTGGGGTTAATTTGATCAACGCCATAAAAAAAGCGATCACCCAGAGAAACGGATTGGTTTTTAGGGTCGATATTTTGAGTAAAAGTAAAAGTAGTAACGGATGAATTTGTTTTTGAAGAAAGAGCTTTTTGATAGGAGCCTATAAAGTGGGTGGTGGTTTCGGTAATCGGGTTACCGGCCAATAAACCGGAATTGGTATGAGAAAAAAGATCAAAAGATGGCGCTTTTTTAGCTTTAGAAAATTGAGTCAAAAGATAAAGAGATTGAGGGCTATCAACTTCAAGTTGATTAAGACTTT
Source organism: Candidatus Shapirobacteria bacterium (assembly GCA_041658125.1). Classification (GTDB taxonomy): domain Bacteria; phylum Patescibacteriota; class Microgenomatia; order UBA12405; family UBA12405; genus JBBAAS01. The sequence continues at coordinate 7,376 of JBBAAS010000002.1, forward strand.
GTGCATCAAGATGTTGGAGAGCAAAAAGACTTTTTTGATCGTGAACGTCGGCGATGGCAGCGGGAAGATAATGGGAAAAATCAACTGAAGCAATGAAAAGACAGTCGAAGCGACAGACAGAGTTAATTTGAGTAAATAAATTGTGTAAGTCGGCAAAAGGATATTTTTGACCAATAAGGATCGGAAAAATTTGAGCATTTGGAAAAACGGATTTGAGATCGGGAAGAAGATTGTAAATTGCATGGTCGGATTTGAGAAGATTATTATTAAGGGTAAGACCGGAAATATTTAATGAGTGATCGAAGAGAATTTTGCCATTGGCTAGATCCCAATTAGCATCGGCGTAATAAAGACCGGTTTGATTTGAGGAAAAATGATCAGGACCAATAAGGATAATATGGCGGGTAAAAGGCCGTTTTTGAGCAATGGTTTTGAGGAATTCAAGACGTTTGTCTTTGACGAGGTTGTGGTGAGGCAAAACGACAGAAACCGGTTGAAAATAGATTTTGAAAAAGAAAAAGCCGAAAACCAAGCTGACTCCCAGAAAAAGGCCGAGCAAAAAACGGGGCATATTACTGGCTAATAACTCTGACTTCGCTTTCCCCTCTTTTCTTCTCCAGCCGATTGCCGACTTTCCAATCCCTTTTTGATCTTATTTTTTTAGTTTTGCCATTGTCGAGCTTAAGATAGGCATAATCAACATCATAAACTTCACCGCCGCCATCATCATCGGCCTGATATTTGTGTTCGGTTTTGATTTCAGTAATAGTGCCGGACCATTGCTCGTTTAAAGATTTAAAAACAAAAAAGAGACTAACAACGGCAGCAATACCAAGACCTTTGAGGGTGTTAACTTTTTCGGCCGGATCGGGAACTAAAAGAAAAATGAAAAGAGCCAGGAGAACAAAAATAATCAGCCACCAGGTGAGAGATTTTTTCATACTGAGATTATATTACATAATTTGGAGATGATATGATTTTGGCATGGATGAGTTATTGGTTTTGGTAAATGAAAATGATGAAGTTATCGGAGAAGTGTGGAGAAGTGAGGCAAATAGTAATCCCAAAGCGATACATCGAGAGATTTCGATTTTAATTCATGACAACCAGGAAAAGCTATTATTACAACAAAGGAGCAAAACGAAAAAGATAAAACCCGGTTACTGGACTAATGCTTGTGCCGGACATGTATTAAAAGACCAAAGTCCAGAAGAAACAGCACATAAAGAATTAACGGAGGAATTAGGGTTTAATACGGAATTAAAGTTTATAAAAAAAGATTTTGAGCAACTAAAAAATGAAACCAGATTTGATTATTGTTACCTTGGAGAATATAACGATAAAAAATTTATTTTGCAGGAAGAAGAAGTAGAGCGAGTAAAATTTTTTGACAGAGATGAATATTTAAAGTTGGAAAATACCGGAAAAGTAGATAGCACTTCGATGAAGTGGATTAGAGGGTATTGGGAAATAAAATAAAAACCCCGCCAAAAAGCGGGGTTTGAGAGATCCTTTCGACGTTGCTTCCGCCAAAGGCGGACAGGCGTAATGACGTGGTTTACATGTCCATGCCACCCATACCACCCATGCCACCAGAGGGCATAGCGGGCATCTTTGATTTTTCAGGAATATCGGCAATTAAGACGTCAGTGGTCAAAATCATAGTCCCGACAGAAACAGCGTTAGTTAAGGCTGATTTGGTAACTTTGACCGGATCCAAAATACCAGCTTTGGTCATGGAAACCATTTGACCGGTGAGGGCATTGTAGCCAAGATCCGATTTGGGATCAGCGGCAATAGCGTCACGGATTTTGCTGAAGATAAAACCGGGGTCTTCACCACAATTTTGAACCAATTTGCGGATTGGCTGTTCGAGAGCGTAACGAAGGATGGAAATACCAACACTTTCTTCACTGGATTCAGTTTTGACTGAATCAAGAGCCTTGGCGGCCTTGAGAAGAGACACGCCGCCACCGGGGAGAATGCCTTCTTCAATGGCGGCTTTGGTAGCGTCGATAGCGTCTTTAACGCGTTCGAGGCGTTCTTTCATTTCAACTTCGGTTGCTCCACCGACTTCGATGACAATAGCACCGCCAACTAGTTTGGCAATTCTTTCTTGTAATTTTTCTTTGTCGTAATCAGAAGTAGTTTTGTCCATTTGAGCACGAAGCTGGGAAACCCGAGATTTAACATCGGCAACCGATCCGGCACCGCCCAAAACACGGCACTTGTCTTTGTCGGCAGTAACGGAGTCAGCACGACCGCAATATTCGGCAGGATCAACGTTGTCAAATTTGGCACCGACATCTTCAGAAATGACCTTGCCACCGGTAAGAGCAGCAATGTCTTCGAGCATCGCTTTGCGGCGATCACCAAAGCCAGGAGCTTTGACAGCCAGGGTATTAAAAGTGCCACGAAGTTTGTTGACTACCAGTGTAGCTAAGGCTTCACCGTCGACTTCGTCGGCGATAATGACAAAGTTTTTGGTTAATTTAACCAACTTTTCCAAGAAAGGCAGAATGTCTTGAATGGAGCTGATTTTTTTGTCGGTAATAATAATGTAGGGATTTTCGATAATAGCCTCCATCGATTCAGTATTGGTGGCAAAATAAGGAGATAAAAAGCCCTGATCAAATTCCATACCGGAGGTTTCTTTAGTTTCGAGCCCAAGACCCTTGCCTTCTTCGGCGGTAATGAGACCATCACGACCGACTTTAATGACAGCATCGGAAATTTTTTTACCGATTTCACTATTACCAGCGGAAATGGTGGCGACGTGTTCGATGGAAGCTTTGTCGTCGATTTTAATTTCTTTTTTCATCGAATCGAGCTCGGCCAAAATAGCTACTAAACCTTTTTCGAGACCGTTTCGGATCATCATGGGATTGGCGCCGGCAGCCACATTTTGAAGACCTTTATTGGCGATAGCCTGGGCTAAAAGAGTGGCGGTAGTAGTGCCGTCACCGGCAATGTCGTTGGTTTTGGAAGCGGCTTCTTTGATAAGCTGGGCACCCATATTTTCATAAGGGTCTTTAAGCTCGATTTCCTTGGCAACAGAGACACCGTCGTGGATGATCGAAGGACCGCCCCATTTTTTGTCGATAGCGACATTGCGGCCTTTGGGACCGAGAGTAGTAACGACGGCATTGGCTAAAATGTTAATGCCGTTGAGAAGAGATTGGCGGGCATCCTGCCCGAATTTTAATTGTTTAGCCATAGATTTAGAAAAATCCCTCTAAATCTCCCTTTGAAGAAAGGGAGACTTGTTAGATTATTTGGTTAATTTTTAACATTTAATAAAAAATAAATTACTTAATGACAGCCATTATGTCGTCGAATTTTAAAATTAAGTATTCTTCGGTACCATCTTTATATTCTTTGCCGCCCCATTCACGGTAAACAACAACGTCGTCAACGGCACAGGGAGCAGAAATTTCCCGTTTATCCTGATAAACAGAATCGCCAACGGCTAAAACAGTCCCTTGTTGGGGCTTGTCTTCGTGAGAATCGGGTAAAACGATACCGGAAGCAGTGGTTTTATCCTGTTTTTGAGGCTTAACTAAAAGGTAACCGGGGACGGGATGAATACGGATAGTTGATTTGGACATAGATGGTTAATTAATAAATAGCACTAAATTTTTCGACTGCTAATATTATAGCGAGGAAGGGGGTTTGGTCAAGGGGCAAAGTGGTAAAATCGGAGAAATGCCAAAAGAAAACAGAACAGAAAGGTACGGAAGGGCGTTAGCTAACTGGATTAATTTTACGATAGGATCAATCCCAGAGACAGAGAAAACTGTCTACCGGCAAACAGTTATCGAGGGGCTAGAAAATTTTGCAGTAGTACCAAGAAAAAGAGGCGAACCAAATGGAAATTCTTGTGAACTTGAAGGCATGGAGGAGATTGAGATAAGAAATCCGGAAAATTTAGTGAAAATAATACGGGAGGGAATTCACTTGATGTATCAAAAAGATATAGCAAGAAGAGTGGTGAAGGCAACACTGCAGGAACTTAAGAGGGGTAAAATTGATCAATGAAATTAGTAAAAACAAAACTTGACGGAAGAGAGTTTTGGTATCGGGAGGATGACAGGTATATCGGGCAAAGAATTGCCTTAGAAAAATATGAGCCGTATTTGACGAAATTGATTTTGGAAAATATTGATATTAATAGTATGGCGGTGGATGTGGGAGCAAATATTGGCTATTACACGGTATTATTGGCGAATAAAATTAAAAATGTCTGGGCGGTGGAACCGGAAGAAAAAACATTTGAAATATTAACGAAAAATTGTGAAGAGTTAAAAAATGTAAATTTAATAAAGGCGGCGGCCGGGAGTAAGGATGGAGTAACAGAATTGGAAGTTTCAAAAGAAAATTATGGAAACCACAGGATAATTTCAAATTTCAAATTTCAAATTTCAAAAACAGAAAAAGTAAAAATAAAAAAACTGGGTAGCTTAGTTAAAGAACAGGTTGATTTGATGAAGATTGACGTGCAGGGATGGGAAAGCGAGGTGATAAAAGGAGCGAAAGAGTTGATAAAAAAATACAAACCGACGATATTTTTTGAATTGTCAAAAAAGGAAAATTATGACAAAGATAAAAAAATGTGGATATTTTTAAAAAATATTTATAAAAATATTTATTTTATTGATGAATATATTCAAATTTATTATCCGGTAAGTTTTGAATGGGTAAAAAAGTATGTAGAGAAAAAAGAACAGGGCAATTTGGTGGTATTTCGGGAAAACAATTTGGAAACAAAATGGGGAGGAATAAAGGATTTTTGGCCGAAAAAATGGATAAAAAGAATTATCGGCAGACTGGAAACTTAAATAGGATATAATTTTGACATGGCAAAAATCAAAAACATCAAAGCAAGAGAAATTTTAGCGTCGGGAGGAGAACCGACTTTAGAAGCTACAGTAATTTTAGAGAATGGAACTGTGGGCGAAGCGTCAGTCCCCTATGGGGCATCGGCAGGAAGCCATGAAGCAACAGTACTTTTTGACGGCGATAAAAACCGGTATAACGGCAAGGGAATGTTAAAAGCGGTAGCTAATATTAATGAAATTTTAGCCAAAGAAGTGGTGGGGATAGAAGCCGAAGATCAAAGAAAAATTGATGAAAAAATGATTTTAATTGATGGAACGGAATATAAGTCCAAAATCGGAGGCAATGCGATGCTGGGAGTATCCATGGCTGTGGCCCGAGCGGCGGCCGAGGAAAAGAAACTACCGTTATATGAATATTTGAGAAAATCTTTTGGAACGGATAATGAAAAAATAAAATTGCCAAGACCGATGACCGTGATGATTGAAGGAGGAAAACATGCCGATAATTCGACCGATTTACAGGAATATATAGTGTCAATGCAACTGAACGACAGTGCCTCGGAAAATATCAGAAGAGAAATGGAAATATACGGAAAACTTAAGGCGTTGTTTAAAGAAATGAGACTGAATATTAATGTCGGAAATGAAGGTGCGTTTGCCTATGCCGGAGTAAAACAACCGGACGTGACGATAACCGGGGCGTTTGCACCATTGGCGATGAAATCAAACGAGGAGCCGCTTGGGTTATTATTAAAAGCAATTGAAATGGCCGGGTATAAACCGGGAGTAGAAGCGGCATTGTCAATTGATGCGGCGGCATCGGAATTTTTTGAAGATGGAAAATATCACTTGAAAACGGAAAACAGAGTGTTAACCGGAGATGAATTAATTGATTATTACGTATCGTGGCTGAATAAATATCCGATTGTAACGATAGAAGATATGATGGCTGAAGATGATTGGGAGAATTGGGTAAAACTGACAGCCAAGGTCAACGGCGAAGCGACAGTGATTGCCGATGATTTGACGGTAACCAATGTTAAAAGATGGCAAAAGGCAATTGAAATGAAAGCGGCGACGGCAATCTTGATTAAATTAAATCAGGCGGGAACAGTGACGGAAACAGTCGATTGTTGTCTGTTGGCCAAAAAACACGGATTAATGACAGTACCGTCACACCGGGGTGGTGGCGAAACAAATGATACATTTATGGTCGATTTGGCGGTAGCGATGGGGAGTGAATATATCAAAGTAGGTCCAACGCGAGGTGAAAGAGTCTGCAAATATAACAGACTGATGAGAATAGAAGAAGAGCTGAAGGGCTAGATTTCGTACTGAAAAAATTGATCGTAGGGAATAGTCCAGGAACAGGCATCAGATTCGGTTGCGTTTTCCATAATTTTTCGGAATAAGCGAATAGAATTGCTGCTACCGGAAATGGCAATATGGGTATCTTTGCCGGAATAATTAGCTTTTAGGTCGTCGATAAAAGATTGGAGGCGGACTTGAACGTCAGCATAGCTTTCCCCGGCCGGGGGGCGATCAGTCCAACCGCGGTGCCATTTATCAAACTGCTCTTGACCATATTGGCCGATAATTTCCTGATGAGGATGACCGGAAAGATCACCATAATTTCTTTCCAAAATACGGTCATCGACAATAGTTTTTTGACATTCGGGATGATATTGGAGAATGATCTTCAAAGTTTCCTGACAGCGTTTAAGATGGGAAACATAAGCCAAATCGATTTTTTTGTCCTGAAGAAGAAGAGAAAGGCCTTGTGCTTGCTGCCGACCTAAATCGGTAAGATTGGATTCCAGCCAACCGGTAAAAACTTTATTTAAATTGTAATCAGTTTGACCGTGACGAAAAATGTAGATGGTAGACATATGCTTAATTTTTAATTTATAATTTTTAATTTTCAAGAGGATAAATGTAGATAGTATTGTCTTTGAGCTTCCGGGAGCTTTTCAATAGAGTAGCGGAGGGCCGTGCGGGGAAGACGGGTGGCATACTCGTCAAGAAAATTTAGCAGGGTTTTTAAGTCGCACTTACCGACCTCGCGGAGCATCCAACCGACGGCTTTATGGAGGAGATCTTCGGGGTCATTAATGAGAGTCTTACTGATAGCTAAAGTGTCGCCAAACTGACCGTTTTTGATAAAAGTAAGGGTGGAAATGATGGAAATACGGCGTTCCCATATGCTTTTGGATTGGGACAAAGTTGTTAGTATTGATCTATTTATTTGTTCTAAAAGATAAGCGCCGACAATATTGAGAGCGGAAATGTCAACCAGATCCCAATTGTTGATGCGGGAAGTGTGTTTTAGATAAAAATTAAAAATGCTTTTTTGTTGATTTTTAAATTTGGAAAATTGATGACAAAGGGAGGCGAGAGCGACAGTCCGATGTTCATGATAAGGACTTCGGAGCAATTGATCGAGGTCGGCAAGGGTTAAAGATTGCCAATATTTTTTGACAACCGAGCGGATTTGAGGAACGGTCAGACCTAAAAATTGATCCCCGGCTCCATATTGGCCGGGAGCGGTTTTGAAGAAACGCTTAAAGATTAAAACTTTGGCGGGGTTAGAAAGGGATTGGAGTTCGGAGAGAACATCGTTAATAACCATTTTGGCGGAAGGAGAGGGAGTCGGACCCTCATGTCCTTTCGGGCGCGGGTTTAGCGAACCCGTGGCTTACCATTCGCCGCATCCTTCCAAAAGTAGATACTATTATACTATGCCAGATAGCCTTCGTTATGTTATATTTTATCAATGGCTGATTCCTCAAAAAGTATCAAAATTGACAACTTCGAAGAAATCAACGAGGAAAAGTCTCTTTTTGAGTGGGATGCTCCCGAACGTGCCTTTCAAAAACGGAACCGTGATTTTTGGATTACTGCCATTGCTATTTTAGTTTTAGTCTCGGTCATCCTGTTTTTTATCAAAGAAATGTTTTTAATTATTGCCCTTGGTTCGGTTTTATTCCTCTATTACGTTTTGTCTACTATCCCTCCGGAAAATACTCACTACAAAATCACCAACCGCGGTCTTTATTTTGGTGAAGCTTTTTACCCATGGAGCTGGGTTTCCCGGTTTTGGTTTAAAACCAGTTTAAGTAGCCTTTTACTAGAACTGGAGACCAATCTTCGTTTTCCCCGTCAAATATCACTCGTTATTCACCAAGAGGACGAAGAAATTCTTAAAAAAATTATTCTCAAACGCCTTCCTATGGTTGCCAGTTCTCCTACATTTATCGACAAATTAACGAAGTGGTTTTCGGAACGTCTGCCTTTGGAAAATAGGGAAAAAACGAAGTAATTAAGGTATAATCAGAAAGTTGCACGCGCCCATAGTTTAATGGATAGAATAGCGGTTTGCGGAACCGTTGATCTGAGTTCGATTCTCAGTAGGCGCACCACTTGGAGGGTGGGCAGGATGGTAATGCGCTGGTTTCGAAAACCAGTGTCCGCAAGGACTAACAGGTTCGACTCCTGTACCCTCCGCCAACTGGGAAAAGCGGGCGAATTCAGCAAAATTCGCCAGCCAATATTGCCCTGAAATCCGAAATTTTTATCTTTTAAAACGAAGTTCGAGCCGATATTTTTTAAGAAACTCCTAAATTCATAAGGATTGTTTTTCTTCAATAACATTTTGGCTTGGCTGGCGGATAAAATCATTTCTTTCACAAGTTCGAGCCAATTATTTCCTTTTGATTCAAAATCTTTTAAACCCTGCTCGATGACAGCTTGTTGATTGATAAACAAATTTTTCTTGGTAAGGTATTGTCGGTTGTCAATTAAGTTGTCGAGTCAGAAATTTAGCAGGTCGTCGAGTTTCCGATTGATTTCCACTTTTTGGGATAAAAGATTTTGAATCAATGGTTGAGACTGATTTTTAGCTTGATTGGTTTCTTTGTCCAACTCTACCAACATCTTTTTTACCCAGTCTTTAGGCAAAGAAACTTTTTGAATTTTGATTTTGATTTGGTTGATCAATTCTTCCTCTCGCAAATATTTTTCGGGACAATTACCTTTCTTTTTGGTACAACGATAATAGTTGTGGCCTTTTTGAGTTTCGGCAGTAATTAAGCAACCACAGCCACCACACCTCATTAGTCCCGAAAAAATAAACTCGTGTTTACGTTTTCGTTGTTTTTTGCCACGGTTACTCATCACCTCTGCTACTAAATCAAAAAGTTTCTTAGAAATAATTGGCTCATGAACTCCTTTGTATAATTCACCATTGAATCGAATCAGTCCGTAATAAATTGGATTTTGCAACATAAATTGGACACGGGATTCAGATAAAGTTTTATCCTTGTAACTTTTAAGGTTTGACTTAGCGAAAAATCCGGCAATACCTTTCAGGGTACAATCTCCCGATGAGTACATTTCAAATGCCTTTTTAATTAACTTTGCCTTGGGTATATCAATATCAATTCCTTTGGTTTTACGATTATTGATGTAGCCTATCGGTGCAAAAGACGGCCACAAACCATTCTTTAATTTTTGTCTAATTCCTCGCCGGATATTTTCGCTTAAATTGTCAACATAATATTTACTCTGACCAAAGGCAATATTTAACATAAACTTTCCCTGTGGAGTTGAGTCAAACCAAAAAGTGGGAAACTTTAAATCAAGAATTTTCCCCGTGTCCAATAAATAAATGATTTTTCCGCCATCAATAGAATTTCTTGCCAATCTATCAGGGTGCCATGCAACAATGCCCTGCGCTTCGCCCTTTTCCATTCTTTCAATCATTTGATTAAAAACAATCCTTCCTGGTTTCTTGGCAGTTTTTGCCTCGGTAAACGAGGCAACGATTTCAATTTTTTGAATTGTGGCAAATTCTTTTAATTCAGCAATTTGATCGCCAATACTTTTGATTTGTCTTTCCTCACTGTCAGTTGATTTTCTAGCGTATAAAAAGTATTTCATTTTTTTAAGCCCGCATTTGGCCTTGTTTTAAAAGATAAAAATTTCGGATTTCAGGGCAATATTGGCTGGCGAATTTTGCTGAATTCGCCCGCTTTTCCCAGTTGGCGGTGTGCATTCGAAAAAATTCGAACAGAATTTTTAAATTTATAATGACGGGCGAGGTCGCCCCCACCCGACCTGCCCGCCGTGGTGGGACTGCCCGCAAAAAACAGAGGATTTCAATAAAACTGCCAAAATATCGGCTCAAACTTCTTTCGGGCCAAATGCGGGCCTTTGAAAAAATTAATATTCCACTTTGGCATATTACATTATGGAATATATGATAGTAATTATCAAGATGATGGATAAAACGATATTTACCAGAGAACATAAGCTACTTACCAAACTACTTAGACAAGCCCGAATAGACGCGGGTTTGGATCAAATCCAGGTCGCAAAACTTTTGAAAAAAACTCAATCCTATGTATCAAAAATCGAATCAGGCCAAAGAAGAATTGATATTATTCAACTTAAAGAATTCGCCAGAATCTATAAGAAAAACATTAATTATTTTTTAGATAAATAGATATGGATACCCTTTTAACGAAAAAAGATGCAATAAAATTGATTGGTTTAGATTCAAAAACTTTTGATAACTACTTTCGAAATGCCGATGAATTTACCAGTCAAAAGAGAATTAATGGTAAAGGTAGATTTTTATTCAGTAAAAGTTTGCTTGATAAATGGCTAACTAGTTATGAGTGGAGAACAATTGAACTTACCTACGATGATTATGTGTTGTGTTTAGATTTCGCGTTGGCTCAGCATTTTCGAGGATATGTTCTATCTGATTGGGGTACTGCCAGACAAAGAGAATTTGGTCAAAAAATTACCAATTGGATAAAGGGTCAATTGGCCGAAGTAGCAGTAAAAAAATTTTTTAAGAGGGAATTTAACGCTGATATCGAGCTCGATTTTGGAATTCACAAGAATATCGTACCTCAAGATATTATCAGCGTATCCATAAATGGATCAAAAAGATTACCCAGGGTTGGTATCGGTATTAAGGCCTCAAAACCAAAAAGTTCATATTTAGTTTTGGGAGAAAATGAAATAATTATTTCAGAAAGAAGATCTGACTATTATATTTTTTGCAGGCCGGATATCCCCGATGACCATCTACTTAGACTGACTAAAGAAAAAATAACCAAAATTGTTAGTCAGCAACCCCATTTTGATAAATATAAAGATGATATTCCAAGTTTCGAAAATATATTCTGTGAGATTAGCGGGTGGTGCGGAGTTGATGAACTTGAAAGGGTTACAAGTATTCCAGGTCAAGATTTTACGGGGGTTAGGTATGTTAAAAAATCCGGACACTTACACAAAAATAAATCAGATTGGCAGAGATTAATCGACAAACTTTAAAGACCTAAAAAAGTGATTTTTGTCCGTTGCCATTTCCATTGGTCAGTTTTGGTAGCACCCATTCGTAGGGTATTTTGGCAAATGTTTTTAAGACAGCTTCTACTATGACTTTTGCACCTTTCGGCGGCACTGCCATTCCGATTTGCTTCCTCACACTTTCCTTTGAACCTTCAAACACAAAATCATCAGGAAAAGTTTGTATCCTTGCTCTTTCTCTATTAGTCAACGCTCTGTTTTCATTCCAATGATATACATGCGTTCCTCCTCCACCGCTACCGGTAATAGTATACGATGGTTTGTCTGGATGGAGTCGACGATATATCTGACTCATCCTAGCACCTTTTACATTTAATCTAAGATATTCTGGAATACCTTCATACCATGCGTTTTCTCCCGGGGGAATATATTTTAATCTTTCGATGACTAGTTTACCTTGTCTTGTAGTTTCATGGTTTGGAGCACTTGGACTAATTGGAGGGCTTTCAATGGCCTCTTTTGCTGTCAAGTATTTATTTACGGTTATCGGCTTCGGTACCTTAAACTTAAGTCCTAAATCCTTTCTGATACCTACAATTACCACCCTGTGTCTTGTTTGAGGTACACCATATTCTTCAAATTTATAAAGATGAGCGGTTATTGTATACCCCTTACCTGCATTTTCTAAATCCTCAAGAATTTTTATAAAAGAGTTTCCATCGTTAGCACTTTGTATACCACTCACATTTTCAGCCATAAACCACTGTGGATTGCGAATATTAATAGCTTTTAATCCATAGGTATATAAAGGACCGTATTTCCCATTGAATCCTTTCTGCTCACCGACAACACTAAAGTCATTACAAGGGAAACCAAAGGCTAGGACGTCAAAATCAGGAACATTATTAAAATCAATAGTTTCTACAGGAGCGCAAACAACTTTTGAGGAGGAATCATTATGGTGAATGTTGCGAGCATACGTTTTACAAGTGCTTTCATCTATATCATTGGACCAAACTGGTTTGACTTGGATAAGCTTCCCGAACCGATCAATTACTTGAGCTTGTGTTGCACCTAGAGATAACCCCCCTGGACCACAAAACAACTCTGCAAGTTTGAATGTTTGAGTATTTTTTTTCATAGTAACTTTTTTAGTCTTTTTATTAAATCCCCCTCTTCTCTTGTTTGACATTCCCAAATTATAGACGTTTTCCATCCCAATCTTCTTAAATCTGTTATGGCTAGTCTTTGCAGTAGTAGATTTTTCTGAAGTTTTTCTTTCCAGTAAACTTTATTTGTTTTTGGAACTACACTCTTTTTACATCCTTTATGTTGATGCCAAAAACAACCGTTGATGAAAAGTGCGGTTTTGATCTTCGATATCACAATGTCCGGTTTGCCGGGTAATTTATTATTATGAAGACGATACCTCATTCCCAAACTTGTTAGCATCTTTCTGGTAATTACTTCCGGTTTTGTATGCTTACTCCTAATTCTGGACATACAAAAACTTCGTTGTTTCTCTGTTAAATCATCCATCTTTTGTTATTTTGTCTAAGATTACTATTTTTAATTTTTGGTTAGAAAATGTTTGGATTGTATGTAAATACACTTTTTACAATTCCTTCTATACGAAAATCGGATGAAGCAATAAAAGTAGGAAATTTTTGATTAAATGAAGTGAGCAATATTTGTTTATCAAAGTGTTGATATTTTTTTATTAGCACTTCTTCATTATTAACACATACAATGATGTCTCCGTTATTAGCTTTGTTTGATTTTTTTGCTATTACTAAATCACCCGGATTTATTTTTGGTTTCATGGATTCACCTTTAGCTTTAACCATAAAGGCATCTGTTGATGAAAATCCTAGAATTTTACTCGAAATAGGTATTTGATCAATCGGGTTTCCGTCTAAAATCGATCCGTTTGGCCCACACTGAGCCATTCCATAAAGATTTAAATAAGTGATCAACTTTTCTGGTGTGTCACCGATAATTTGATAATCTTTTGAATTACCGGGGTTTCTTCTCAAATATCCTAATTTTTCCAATTGAGTAATGTGGTGAAACACAACGCTTGGTGAGGATGCTCCCAGTTCTTCCTGAAGTTCTCTCATTGTGAGAGGGTTTAGTTGATATTTCTTAAGCAGTTGTAATAACTTTTGTTGGACAGGATGGATGTTTTTCATTTATATATAACCATTTTAATCTATACTTTTTACCATGTCAAGAACTTGTTGACTTGTTCTACTATTTGTTCTACAATGGTGTTATTTAATAAAACAATTAATAATATGGATTCTGAAAATTATTTGCTTCAAATTTTACAAAAATATCAAGCTCGAGATCTATCAAATAGTTCTCCCGCTATATCTCAGTTATTTAGTGTACTTAGGACTTGGGCTAATACTGGATTTATCGATTTAGTTATTTCTGGATCACGGGCAAAAGGAACGGCTATATCTTTAGCCTCTGACGTTGATTATCTGGTATCCCTGACAAATGGCTGTGATGAGAATAATGGAGGTCTAGAGTATATCTATAATTCTCTTTTCAATACGCTCAATACCACCTATCAAAATGTTCGCAAACAAAATGTTTCCATAAGAATAAATTTGTCAGGTCTAGAAATAGACGTAACTCCTGCTAGAAAACAACCTGGAAACACAAATGATCATAGTTTGTTTGTTTCTAAACAAGGAACATGGAAAAAGACAAATATTCAAAAACACATTACCGATATATCTCAGTCTGGAAGAATTAACGAAATTAAATTAGTAAAAATTTGGAGAGAGCTAAATAAACTTGACTTTCCGTCGATATATTTGGAATATTTACTGGTAGATGTCGTGTTGTCTGGTAAATCCAAAGGTGATAACAATATTGCAACTAATTTTCTTTTTGCTCTTTCAGAACTTGGCAGGAGTACAAACAATCCATTACTTACTAGAGTAGTCGATCCGGCTAATTCTACTAATATACTCTCTGATTTACTGACAAGTAGTGAAAAAAACTTAATTATTAATAAAGCAAGAGAGTCATCCCAAAAATCAAATTGGGGTTATATCGTATGGTAAAAAATATAAACAATAAAATTGATATGAAGAAATTATTTTCTGCTCTAGACGAAGAGATGAGCCTGAAATTGTCCAGTAAGATTGACGAGATACATCACCCTGTGGCTAAAGGTAATGAGACCGAACTAAATTGGATAGGACTATTGAAAAAGTATCTTCCAGAGAGATATAAGGTAGATAGTGGGTTTGTTGTTGACCATGAGGGAAGTTTTAGTGACCAGATTGATTTAATCATTTATGACCGGCATTTTACTCCGTTTATATTCCGTGGTGAGAATGTTGCCTATATACCCGCCGAAGGGGTGTACGCGGTTTTTGAAATCAAACCAGATTTGAATAAGACCTATTACGACTATGCTGTAAAAAAACTTAATAGCGTTAAGGGATTAAAAAGAACTTCCTCAAATTTCACTCATATCATGGGGAATAGTAAGAAAGATCCGTCTGAGATAAGCGGAGGTATATTAACTAAAAAAATTAGTAGTCAAAAATTTTTTAATGGTTTAAAAACTGGAGAAGAACTATCATTTGTCTTATGTCTCGATTGTGGTGTGAAAATTATTGGTCAGGATAAAATTGAGATACAGATCAATAAACCAATATTAGCCTTCTTCTTGCTAAAACTAATTGAAAAACTACGATCGATGGGGTCTGTATCGGCATTAGACGTCGACAGTTATTTGGAACAAGTAAGAGATAAGCCCGAAGTCAAATAGGAGAATTTGCCACAAAAATTGAAATCCTCCGTTTTTTGCGGGCAGTCCCACCACGGCGGGCAGGTCGGGTGGGGGCGACCTCGCCCGTCATTATAAATTTAAAAATTCTGTTCGAATTTTTTCGAATGCACACCGCAGTCCGTCTGATATGTATAAAATTGTAGAATAGCTTATGAAACAACTTTTTTTGACATCGAGCGGCGATTATGTGATGGATGATATTGTTAAAAAATTACCTAAAAAACCAAGTGAGTTGAATTTGGCTTTTATCAATACGGCGGCCGAGGTAGAAGAGGGCGATCATTGGTGGGTTTTGGCTGAAAAAAAGAAATTAGTAGAAGTGGGTTTTAAGGTCGATGAATTTTCAATTAAAGGAATGACGAAAGAAGAAATTGAAAATAAATTAAAGAATAAACAGATTATTTATTTTTGCGGGGGAAATACCTTTTATTTACTGGACCAAGTGATAAAAACCGGCTGTGACGAGATTATTACTAGGAAAATTAACGAAGGAGTAATTTATATGGGATCCAGCGCCGGGTCGATGATTGTCGGAACGAGAATTGATTTGATGTCTACGATTGACGAGAAGTCAAAAGCGCCGGATTTAAAGTCGACTGGCTTAAATATTGTCGACCTGTCAATTTTACCCCACTGGGGTAATGATACTTTTAAAGAGGGATATTGTGGTGATTTTCAATCGATGTATACCGAAGGAGTGAAAATAATTTCCCTAACTAATCAACAGTATGTTTGGATAAAAGACGATTCGATGCAAATAATTCAAGTTTAGAATTATAAAAACTGATTAGCTTTGGGGTTATCAACTCCGTAACTAGATTATTAACACCGCTTCTTTTCTATCATTTAATTTAAAACCAGCTTTAAGATGAGCTTTTATGGAATTTGGGTTATCTGTATTAATTAAACTC
Organism: Candidatus Shapirobacteria bacterium; assembly: GCA_041658125.1. Lineage (GTDB taxonomy): Bacteria > Patescibacteriota > Microgenomatia > UBA12405 > UBA12405 > JBBAAS01. The sequence continues at coordinate 23,263 of JBBAAS010000002.1, forward strand.
CAAATCTTTTTGATATTATTTTTTTTAGCAATTTCAATAAGGTTTTTGTAAAGAAGAACGCCAATTCCCTTCCCCTGCCAGGAGGGATCAATGGCAAGATATTCACAATAGATTTCTTGAGATATAGGAACGGTCTCAAAGGCCAAAATAAATCCTATTATTTTATTTTCCGACTCGATCAGCAAACTGTAACCTGACTTTACAAAACCGTCGAAATTAGGTTGTCGACATACGAGATGGGTTTCTTTCTCTGCCAAAATAAATTCATCCCATTTTTTCTGGCCTAAGTATTGAATTTGAGTGAGTATGTCGATCTCCCTAATTGAGGAATAATCGTCAGAAGTTATGGGTCTAATAAAATAATCAGCCATATTACCAGCTCCTTTTTCCAATGGTAATGTTTCCATTATTCCATAATTTTATGTCGTCGTTATTTAATTTTAGAGGTAATAAATAAGTTAACCGTTGGTCTTTAAGAATTCCTTCTACTACGGTAAAGATTTTGCCACGTTCTTTTTTTGCCAGCCTGATTGGGTATAAAAGTCATGAAGTTTGGGGTGACAAAAAAGAACCCCTACGTCATAATCTTTTGATTTGAGTAGGTTATTAACTTCTATCATTAATTTGGTACCCAACCCCGTATGCCTTAATCCAGACTTAATGGCTACATCACCAATACCGGCAACCAAATATTTGTTAATTTTGTGTTCGACTAACCTTCGAGTTATGCCAACGTGTCCAATTAATTCTTGATTTTGATATAGCAACACACAAGTGTCCAAATCGGGATTGGTGTAAACAGATTTTTTATAACCGGAATTATCTGAAAAACAGTCGACCAGAAAATTAATTATTAATTTTTTCTCGGAAGACTTTAAATCTTTAATTTTTTTTATAAAAATATTCATTGACTCAATTTTTCTTTAATTAGTTTGACGGTTTGGGCTTTGCCGGGACGGTTTTGGTAGAAATGCAATTCGGTTTGGAGGGAATTGACGGGAATGGGGATATTTTGAAACAAAATGGTTGCAGGGGTACTAAGGTCTTTGATGGCGAGAACTTCGACTTCGATGACATTTATTTGTAACTTAAGCCAGTCGGCTTCGGTGCTAACAATAAATTTTTCAAATTCTTTGGCTATTTTTCCAAAATTTTCAGGTGTAGTGAGGATGTCGAGGTCCCAAGGAACAATATCGATTCCATGAATCATTAGGGCACCGCTGGAACTAAGGATCCAAGGGACATTGATAGAATTTAATTTTTGAGCAATAAAGACAAGAGTTTGGTGGATTTTTTCGAGACGGGGATGCTGGTTTATTTCCATAGTTCGTTTGACAATGGCGTCGCCGATAGCGCCCCAGTTTAGGTATTTATTTAGTTCTAATATCGGAACAAATTGGCGTTCGTATAAAAGACCGGTGTCCGGATCAAGAGTTTGAGGAAGAATTTTTTTAACCCGACAGTAAAAGCGGGCTTGATAATAAATAGGACTTTCAGGGATAGTTACTTTTTGAACTCCTATTGGCTCGATTTGAGTAAGCTTGACATCAACTTCCTCCATAAATTCCCGCTCTAAAGTTTCAATCGGCGACTCTTCCCCTTCCGGAGTGCCTCCGGGTAAGCCCCAATTGGTTTTGCCCGGTTCACGACAAATTAGAGCTTCGTTTTTAGCATTTAGACAAACACCATAAACTTGGGTTATGGGTTGAAATTTTTTAATATCATCAGTCGGAATCCAGGTATAAGGAGAATTCATAAGTTTTTAGAGTAGTTTTAAATAATTCAACCCTAAGTAGCCAACTTCAACATCAGTCATTTGGCCACTTTGGAGAATTTTTTTAAATTCAGCCAAGTCAACCAAAACAATGTCGATAAACTCATCTTCGTCCCAGTGCGGTTCTGACACTTTCTGACAATCGGTAATGACAAAACAATATCTTTCCATGGTTGAGTAAGCGTCATCAAGACAAGTTGTCACCAGTTGGATTTTGCCTTCGTAACCAGTTTCTTCCAGGAGTTCTCTTTTCATCGAAGCTTCCGGCTGGTCGTTTGGATCGGCAAATCCACCGGGTAATTCCATCACGATTTTTTTAGGACCGGGGCGAAATTGTTTGGCTAAAATCACTTTGTTGTCGGAGGTTAAAGCCAGTCCACAGACAGCCGGACCTTCTTTTTTGAGATAATAATCAGACTCTTTACCATTTGGAAGTTTGAAGATTACTTTTTCAATTTTGCGAGAGTATTTTTTGAAAGCTTCTTCACGAGAAATTTCCTGCCAGGGTTGGATTTTATTTGTCATACAGATCAATTATATCGTGAGACAGAAATTAAGGCTTCGTTTTATAATGAATTATGGAGTTGGGAGAATTTAGAAAGAAAAATAAGATTGAGTTGAGTGAAAAAACCAGATTGATGTGGGGGAAAGCGATGGTGGTGGCCACTAAAAACAAAGACGGGGTGCATGGGCCGGAGCATATGGAGAGGATTTTGGCATCTTTGGACGAATTACTAAAAAGCGAAAAGGGGTTGAGGGAAAAAATTGATTTTGAAGTGTTGTTGACGGCGATCGGGTGGCACGACTGCTGGAAATCGAAAAGAAACCCGACGAATGTTTTTAGCTTTTTATTTGATATGTTTCACGAAGGCAGGGCTTCGGCAAAAATTTTTGGAAGAATAGCCAAAAGAAACGGCTTGGAGAAAAAAACTATAAGTAAAATAAAGTATGCCATCAGAAAGCATTCGGCTTTCCAATTAAAAAAACATAAAACTATAGAAGCCAAAATACTTTGGGATTTGGACAGCTTGGATATTTGGAGTTGGGAGCGGGTGGAAGCGCTAAAAGAAAAATATTTAGCCGGAGTGGCAAGTAAAAAAACCCAAAAAATGATCCGGGTGGGAATATTTTATTTTGAAAAAATCATGATGAGTTGGGAGGAAAAGAAAAAGTTTTATTTCAGATGGACTAAAAAAAGGTTGGCAGAGAAGAAAAAAATATTTTTAGAAAAACTGAAGGAAGAGATAAGACAAATTAAAAAATGAAGATACTTTTACATGCCTGTTGTGCTGATTGCTTGTTAAAAATTGCTGATGGGGAAACAAAAACGACGGCGTTTTTTTATAACCCAAATATCCACCCAAGATCAGAATATCAATCGAGATTAAAGGCAATTAAGCAAGTTGCTGAAAAGCAAAAAATTGAGTTATTGGTACCGGATTGGCGGCCAAAGGAATATTTTGAGGCAGTAAAAAATAATAAAAGTCGGTGTAAAAATTGCTGGAAGCTAAGGATAGAAAGAACGGCGAAAGAAGCTAAAGCAAAAGGATTTACCGGATTTTCGACCACGCTTTTAGCAAGCCAATATCAAAATCAAAAGGTAATTGAAAAAATCGGACAGGAAATGGCGGAAAAATACGGAATTAAATTTTGGGTATCAAAAGAGATTAAAAGAGAGCTGAAAACAAGCGGATTTTATAAGCAGTTTTTTTGCGGGTGTGTGTATTCGCTACGGGAGAGATTGGAGGAAAAATACCGATAAATCGTGCGTATCGGTTATGTACGTGAATACTTGACTATTATAGGATACTTTGGTAGAATACTGGGTAATTCACGCAATAGCGCGAGAAGGTAACTTAACATATAGAGGAGAGGAGAGAAATGAAGATCTTTACAACGGCACACGCCGATGCACAAAAGATACTTTGGCGAGCAGTCTGGACGGCTTCAGTCTTGATTTTATTGTTTCAGATAGCAACTACCGGCTGGTTTTTGTTTACCCAATCTGGTGGAGAAAGATGGATTCTCTTTTGGGCCGGATGCGGGCTGGGGTTTGTGATTGCCGCATTAGAGTACGCGACAGTTGAAGGATTGCGGGATCAGTGGCAACAAACTATAGTAGACGGAAAAATCACCCGATGGGAATGGTTGTTGTTACTGGGAATTGTCTTACTGCTTACTGTGGTAGCTTTTGTTGATACCTACGCAACGGCGAATGGAGCTTTACAGCTAGGTTTTAGCAATACTATTTCTTGGATTTGGGCGGTAGGGCAACTGTTCGCTTTCGAGTTTTTGTTCAACATGGCTTATCACCTACGTGATGTGTGCGAGGTTCAACATTAGTAATTCTTCTGCTTCCCAGGTGGGATCAGTGCAACCAAAAGGTTACTCTGAGAGTTGGTTCGAATCCAGCGGCAGGAAATCTTTCCTTTCAACCCCGAGAGGCGGAATTTTGATGACGAAAGTCTAAAAATTTTGACCTCTTGGGATTTTGAACGTTATCCTAATGATGGGTCTGATGAGTCCCGATGTAACGTCGGGATGAAACGTTCAAATTGGCTATCGGATTAATTGATTAGATAATTGGAGCTTACCTTCGCATGAGCTTCGGAGGATGCGATAAAATAGGAGTATTGTTTCCGTAGTTCAATGGATAGAATACGGGCCTCCGAAGCTTGAGATTCGGGTTCGACTCCCGACGGGAACACAGTGTAGTTTATAAAGTTTGAAAGTACCAATGAAAACAGAGATTAATAATTATGATGAAAGATCGGCGGGAGGGGTGGTTTATAAAATAGAAAAAGGGAAAGTGGAGTGGCTAGTGATTAAAACCGGAACCAGTAAGGGTTTTGGAAGGCAAGGAGGTGGAAAAGCACCAAAAACAGCGTATAAGTTCCCAAAGGGACATTTAAAAACCGGGGAATTTTTAAAACAAGCGGCATTGCGGGAAGTGGAGGAAGAGGGCCGGGTAAAAGCTAAAATTGTGACAAAAATCGGATCGAATAATTATTTGATTTGGGATAAGTTAAAAAAGAAAAAAATAATTAAAAAAGTAACGTTTTTTTTGATGGAATATAGGGAAGAGAGCCGACTTAAGTATTTTGATGCGGAAGTGGTGTTGGAAAGAGTGTGGCTCCCCTACCAGGAAGCGGCAGAAAAATTGGAATATCATTCGGAAAAAGTGCTATTGGGAAAAGCGGAAAAAACACTACAGGCTTTATTAAAAGGCCAAAAAGCCGTAAAATAGGTCGTTTGATGGAGAGGTCGGATAGTGGTTCATTCCACAGACCTGGAAAGTCTGCGGCCCAAAAGGCCTCGCGGGTTCGAATCCCGCCCTCTCCGCTCAATATAGTAACCATCAAAATTGATTGTATAATTGGGTATGAATATAAGCTTGGTTCCAATAAAAATTAGCGAGAAAGATGTCTTGAAGGAAATGCTTTATGAATATGAGAAAGAAATGTCGGATGGAGAACCTGGTGAATATAAGTATTTAGATTCGTACTGGCAAAAACCTGATCGATTTCCCTTCTTTATTGAAGTTGACGAAAAAATTGCGGGGTTTGTTTTAGTTAATAGTTATAATTTGGTGATAGATGAAGGTAAAAATATTGCTGAATTTTACGTTGAAAAAGAATTCAGAAAAAACGGGATTGGAAGAGAAGCGTCAAGACAAATTTTTAACTTGTTTCCAGGAAAATGGGAAATCAGACAGATTATAGAAAATCCTAAAGCTCGTTTGTATTGGTTGAAGTTAATGACGGAATTTACAAAAAATAATTTTACTGAAAAATTTGTTGATAATGACAAGTGGCATGGATGGATTCAGGTGTTTAATATGAACGGAAATAAGTTCTAATTTCGTTTCAGACTCTCTGCCAGGTAAGGTGAGTTTGCTACAATTTTGTAATGTCAGGAATAGCTATGCCCAATAAAGAAATATTAGAAGCGTTTGGGTGTAAGGGAGAGGCCAGATTATTATCAGGAGGAGAAGGAAGATCGTATTTGGCGAGAGATATCGTGTTAAAGCCGATTGATAATATTGAAGAAGCGATTTGGGTAGCTGACTTAATGAATGCAATCGTTGAAGATGAGTTTAGAGTGGCCAGGCCAATCAAGGCAAGAAATGGAAGCTGGATTTATCAAAGTTGGACAGCGTTTAAATATTTGGAAGGTGAGGCGTCAAAACAACGGGCGAGGGAGAAATTTGAGGTGGCGCGTAATTTTCATAAAGCGCTAGCGGGTTGCAAACGACCGGTTTTTTTGGATACCAAAGTTAATCCGTATGTAACTGCGGACCGGATGGTGTGGGGAAAACAACTTTTTACAATGAGCGATCAGCTGAAACCGTTTTTGACGCCAATAGCGGCGAAATTAAAACCTATTGAATTGGAAGAGCAATTAATTCACGGAGACATGACGGGTAATATTTTATTTCACGAAACATTACCGTCGGCAGTGGTTGATATGACGCCTTATTGGCATCCGGCAAAATATGCCGAGGCAATTATTACAGTTGATGCGATGGTTTGGGACGGGGCCGACGATACGTTGCTTGACATGCTTGATAATACCTTTGAAATGAACCAGTTAATGCTCCGGGCGGCTATTTGGCGGATTAAAATAACCGATGAATTTTTTTTGGAAGGTAAAAAAAGCGATTTGGATTTTGAAAATTACAGACATTTTTTTGAGTTGCTTTTGAAAAGAATGAATATCTGAAGAGATGTTAGAATTTAGTGGCTATGGATTATAAAGAAGAGTCACTGAAACAACATTTGAAGTTTGGGGGCAAGATCGGGATTAAAAGTAAATTCCCGGAAATAAAAACGAAGGATGATTTGGCGGTGGCTTATACGCCGGGAGTAGCGGCGGTGTCGTCGTTTTTGGCGGCAAATCCGGACGAAGCATATGGATATTCGATTAAGGGCAATACAATTGCGGTAGTGTCGGATGGATCGGCGGTGCTGGGACTCGGTAACATCGGGCCTTATGGAGCTTTGCCGGTAATGGAGGGAAAAGCACTTTTGTTTAAAGAATTTGGCGATGTGGATGCTTATCCGATAGTGTTGTCAACTCAAGAGACCGAGGAAATAATAGAAACAGTAAAAGCAATCGCGCCGACCTTTGGGGGAATAAATTTGGAAGATATTTCATCGCCACGGTGCTTTGAGGTGGAGGAAAGACTGATAAAGGAACTCGATATCCCGGTTTTTCACGACGATCAGCACGGAACGGCAATTGTGATTTTGGCGGCCTTGATTAACGGCTTGAAACTGGCTAAAAAGCAAATGGGAAAAATCAAAATGGTGATCAGCGGCGCCGGGGCGGCGGGAATTGCCACAACTAAACTTCTCCTAAAATACGGCATTAAAAATATTACTTTAGTTGATTCGCAAGGAGTAATCAGCAAAAAACGGACTGATTTAAACGAAGTAAAAATGAAAATGCTTCCGGTTACCAATCCGGAAAATAGTGAAGGTGGTTTAGAAAATGCTTTAAAAGGCGCGGACGTGTTTATCGGGGTGAGTGCGCCGGGAGTATTAAAGCCGGAATTTATTAAAACTATGGCCGAAAAACCGATTATTTTTGCCATGGCTAATCCGGTGCCGGAAATTATGCCTGATTTGGCAAAAGAAGCCGGAGCCTTTGTGGTCGGAACAGGCCGGAGTGATTTTCCAAATCAAATAAATAATGTGCTGGTTTTCCCGGGATTGTTTAGAGGAGTTTTAGATAACAAAATTAAATTGATTACCGATGAAATGAAAATTGCAGCGGCGGAGACGTTGGCCGGTTATCTGAAAGATGATGAATTGAGTGTCGATAAAATACTGCCAAGTGTACTGGATAAAAAAGTGTCGACAGCGATTGCCGAAAGAATGGCGGAGTTTAAGGAGTAAAAAGAATAATCTGAATATCTCCCTTGTACACTTTAATAGTTTGTCGATAGACTGAAGAGTGTTAGATGAAAAGTGTGCGGTATTTGGAGTTTACGGCACCAATCCGTTGATTGAGGCCGCCAGGCTGGTTCACACCGGTCTGTGGACATTGCAACACCGCGGGCAGGAAAGCTCGGGAATAGTCAGTTCTGACGGCAAGGACTTGTGGTCTCAAAGAGGAATGGGGTTGGTATCCCATGTTTACAACGAACAAAGTTTTGATGCGTTAAAAGGAACAATAGCCATCGGGCATAATCGCTATTCTACTTGTGGACCGTCAGATGCGAGTCATATACAGCCAATAATTTCAGAAGACCGTAATTTGGCTATGGCTCACAACGGAAATTTACCGGCGACACTACGACTTTGTAAATTCTTAACCAGCAAAGGGGTTAGCCCGCGGTTTAACAATGATTCTGAACTGATGTACAAGGCGGTGGCTTATTATTTTGTTAAAGGATTATCTTTGCCCGAAGCCGTAGCCAAAGCTTTTCCACTTTTTACCGGGGTATTTTCAGCTCTTTTTATGTCAGCCGATACGATAGTTGCTGTCCGCGACCGGCGGGGAATCAGGCCGTTGTCTTTGGGAAAAATTGACGGCATTGGCTACGTAATTTCTTCGGAAACCTGCGCGATCAATACCATTGACGGTAAATATGTCCGGGATATTAAACCAGGAGAAATGCTATTTATTGACAAAGAAGGGCTTCACTCCCGGCAATTGGTAAAAGGCAAGGAAATGCTTGACGCTTTTGAATTTGTTTATTTTTCCCGACCGGATAGTTACTTGGCCGGACGGAGCGTTAATGAAGTACGCAAAGAATTAGGCCGACAACTGGCACTGGAAAACCCAAAGATCAAAGCCGATGTGGTTATTCCAATTCCTGATTCGGGAATACCGGCAGCGATTGGCTTTGCACAAGAATCAGGAATACCTTTTGATATGGGATTGATAAAAAACCGATATATTCACCGGACTTTTATCCGACCGGCGCAAAGTATGCGAAAAAACGATGTCAGACTGAAGCTAAATCCTCTGCCTTCGGTATTAAAAGGCAAGCGGGTAGTGCTGATTGACGATTCAATAGTCAGAGGAACGACCAGTGAAAAAATAGTAAGCCTGTTACGGCAGGCAGGAGCAAAAGAGGTTCATTTTTTGGTAAGTTCACCACCGGTAAAATTTCCTGATTTTTACGGCATTAATACGCCGGACCAAAATGAGCTGATTGCGGCCACCAAAACAATCCCGGAAATTCAGGAAATTATTAAAGCCGATGGCCTGGCTTATTTATCGCTGAAAGGGTTGATAAAGGCGATTGGTCTGCCGGTAAGCAATATTTGTACCTCCTGCTTTACCGGCAAATACCCTGTCGATATTGGTCTGAATAAAAAGAAAATTAAGTATTGTTAAAAAATAATTGATTTTGACTTTTGAAGATTGACAAATTTAAAATAAGTGAATGGTAGAAAATAATAAAAGATTTTATCTTATTTTACCGAGATATTCTCCGGTCTTCGGGAAACCGACTTGATAGTCGGCAAGTAAAATCGAGGAAAGTTCATGGGGGTAAAGATTATCGGGTAAGTTTTTAATATCCAACCAAGTACACCAAACCGAGCCATCGGGGTGTTGGGGGTCGTGAAGATGTTCCAGCTCCTCAAATTTATTGATATCTCCAAGAATAAATAACTCTACTGCGTGTTCGTTTTCTTCAGGCATAATAAAATCACGAAGGTAAAGAATTTTTTTAAATTTAAATGAGTCACCGGCACATTCTTCGGCAACTTCGCGAAGACAACCCTCTAAAATAGTTTCCCCATATTCTAAATGTCCGCCGATATAATGGTAATAATTTTGTTTCTGACGATACTGAACTAACAACTTACCATTTTTGATGACTATCGGTCTTACCCTGACGTTAATGAGATGATTTTCCATATGGTAAGATCATATCATTAGTTTTGGTGAATTTATGAAAGTTTATTTTGTCCGACATGGATCAACGGATTCGCTGGAAAAAAGGATCAGTCAACCTGACGATGAACCCTTGAATGAGAATGGTAGGATACAAGCTAAAGAATTAGGAAAACGGTTTGTTAAAACTAATTTGGATTTGGTAATTTCCAGTCCTTATACCAGAGCGGTAGAAACGGCCAAAGCGATACGGGAGGAAGTGGTGACTAGTGAACTTTTTAAAGAAGTGAAAAAACCGACCGAAGTAGTCGGCAGGTCAAAGGATGAAGAAGAAGTAAAAAATATTTTAAAAAAGATCGGGGAAATGTATCTGACAGATCCAAGTTGGCACTTTTCCGATGAAGAAAGCTTTGAAGATTTAAAAAAGCGGGGATTAGAAGCGTTGGAGTTTTTAAAAGCACAAAACAAAGAGAATATTTTGGTGGTATCGCATGGAAATTTTGTGGCTTTATTAGTCGGATTAATGCTGTATGGGGAGAATTATCCGGTGGATGTTTCGTTGCGGTTGAAAAATTTTTTAAGATTTGGGAATACCGGAGTATCGATTGTTATTTATGAAGAGGAAAGGTGGCGATTAGTATGCTGGAATGATACGTCGCATTTTTTAGAACGGAATTAATTTAGACGAAGGGTCCGAAGGCGAAGGGAGTTGGTGACAACGGAAACACTGCTGAAGGACATAGCCAAACCGGCGAAGATGGGGTTGAGGGTAATCCCAAAAAAAAGATAAAGAGCACCGGCGGCAAATATGATACCAGATTAGGTGAGGACACAACTTTAGCCAGTTCACTGGGCGTGAATGGAACACCAGGATTCTTTTTGAATACGACTAACTTTTCCGGGGCATACAGCTGGACGGAAATGAAATCAGTTGCTGATGCAGCACTATGATAAGGCAGTTTGTTAAATTGTGATCAAAGATTTTTCGGCACGTTTCAATAAAACCGCATTGGTAGCGACAATAATTGATGAAACAGACATTAATAATGCTGAAACTTCAGGACGTAGAGTTATACCTAAACTTGGGTATAAAACTCCGGCGGCTACTGGAATTGCCAGGACATTGTAAACACTGGCCCAAACCAGATTTTCTTTCATCTTTCGAACAGTGGCCTTGCTTAATCGGATAGCTCTTAAAATGTCAGCTGGATCAGATTTCATTAAAACAACATTGGCGGTTTCAATAGCGACGTCAGTCCCTGCTCCAATAGCAATCCCAATATCTGCTTGAGCGAGAGCCGGAGCATCATTAACTCCATCTCCAACCATAGCCACAAATTTACCCTCGTCTTGAAGTTTCTTGACATAATTGGCTTTATCTTCTGGTAATACTTCAGCAAAAATTCGGGTGATTCCCAATGTCTTACCAATATTTTCAGCCGTTTTTTGATTATCTCCGGTAATCATGGCAACTTCAATCCCCATTTCCTGCATTTTTTTAACGGCTATTGACGAACTTTCTTTGATTGGATCGGCTACACCAACAACTCCGGCGATTTGACTATCCACTGCCAACAACATAATAGTATTGCCCTCATCTAAAAGTTTCTGAATTGAGGTTTCTATTGGTTTAATATCAATATTTCTATCTTTAATCAGTTTTAAATTACCAACTAGTATTTGTTTTCCATCAACCACCGCCTCAACCCCATGGCCGGAAATAGCCTTAAAACTTTTGACATTATTTGAAATCAATAGCCCACGTTTTTCTACCTCAGTTAAAATTGCTTTACTTAGCGGGTGGCCTGACATTTTTTCAACAGCAGCATCATAGATCAATACTTGGTCTTCACTAAAACCAGCAGAGGCAATAACTTGAGTTACTACTGGTTTTCCTTCGGTCAGTGTCCCTGTTTTATCCATAACCACAGCATTAATTTTGGACACTTGCTCTAAAGTAGTCGCATCTTTGATTAAAATGTTGTGTTTGGCACCCAAACCAGTTCCAACCGCTACGGCAGTAGGAGTGGCCAAACCAAGTGCATCGGGACACGCTATTACCACGGCAGATATGGCAAATGTCAGAGCGAATAGTAACGACTGTCCTAAAACAAAATACCAAATGACAAAAGTAATTAATCCTGAGCCCACAGCGAGGATAACTAAATATTGAGCGGCTTTGTCGGCAATTCGTTGGCCGGGAGCTTTGGAGTTTTGGGCAGTTTCGACCAACTTTACAATTTGGGCTAGGGCAGTATCGGCTCCAACTTTGGTGGCTTTGAATTTGAGTGAACCCATTTGGTTTATCGAACCACCAATCACCAAATCACCAACTTTTTTCTCAATTGGCATTGACTCTCCAGTTACCAATGATTCGTCAATTGAAGTTTCACCTTCGACTACTTCACCATCAACGGGGATTTTGTCACCCGGTTTGATAATGACAATATCACCCATCAAAACTTCGGCTGTAGGAACTGTTAGCTCCTGACCATTACGAAAAACCCGAGCCTGAGGAGGAACTAAATCAAACAAAGCCCTGAGAGCATCTGATGTACCGCGACGTGATTTCATTTCCATCCAGTGACCAAACAAGACAAATGTGACTAGCATGGCGGCGGCTTCAAAAAATGTCTCACCACCAATAAACAAAGTAATAACAACGCTAAAAATGTAGGCGGCCAAAACTCCGGTAGCTATCAAAACCATCATATTTAATGTTTTTTTCTTGAGTGCCTCATATGCTCCTACTGGGAATATCGATCCAAATTTAAAAACTATCGGGGTTACCAAAAGAAATAATAGCCAATTTTTAGGGATAAAAGTTGGAAGTGGAAGATAGGTAATAAGTAATGTTGGAATAGTGAGGGCAAGTGACCAAAAAAAACGATTACGCATGTCTTTTTCCATAAATTCAGCCATTTTGGGATCGATCATGGTAGATTCGTGATCCATCGGCTCCATTTTGGACATATTGTGCATTTGATGTTGTGAATGATCCATAATTAATAATACTCTACAAAATAGTTAGAAACTATTGACCGAATGATTGGAAGATTAAACTATTTTACGATAATAGTTCCGTGAGGGATTCCCATGGCACAGGTGATTGAGTAAGTACCCGGAGTTGTTGGAGTAAATTCAAAAATATTGGTTTGGCCTTTGGTAAATCCTTGGATATTACCGGGTAAAAGTTCCGGGAGCATAATACTGCCCATACATCCTCGGCCATTTTCAGCGGCATAAACTTCAAGTCGTACCGGAATACCTGCTTTAACATTAAGCTCGGCAGGAACAAATCCAAACGGCGGACCATAAGTGGCTTTAATTATTTGAGCTTTCGAAGTTGGGGTAGAAGTCGGAGTGGGACTTACTGGTATTGGTATTGGTGTTGGAGTATTGTTTGGTACAGAATTAACAGGTTGAATCTTAGTAATTGAATGGAACAAAACTAACCCTCCGATAACGATCATTGTTGAGAATATTAGAATGTAGGCAGTTTTCATATATATTTCTTTTTCACTAACTTACAGAAACACTCCGTCTGTGCGGAGTGTTTCTGTTTAACTATTTACGGAGTTGGAGTGACTCCTGGAGCCAGAGATTTTTGATAACTATCCCTAAAAATTTTTGGCACGAAATGCATCATATCGAGACTTGTCAGTGTCTTTTTGGGAAGACCGGTAATAATTACATTATTTCCAAATAGACCTTTAATAGTGTCGTATTTCTTGGAAAAAAGTTTTTCCTCCATCATCATTTTGGCCTCATCATAGCCAATGGCCGTTGACAAATAGGTTACGCCATCTATTACGTAGGAGGTTTTAGCAGGATTGATAAGCGAAGCTAAAGCCTGAGGAACGTTGTTGCTATCGTACAAATAGAACATCTTGAGGTCTTCCAAAGGAGTTTCAGTGACAAGTAGATTGTCACCTGCTTTAGTTAGTCCTGCTAAATTAGCTTTGCTAAAGATATGATATTCGTCCAAAATAGTGCCGGTTGGGGCTAATATGCCGACAACTTTTAATTTTGAAAGACCAAAGAAATCAGGGATTTCAGAGTTAACGCCTCTGATAAGTCCTTCTTCTTTCATCATAGCTGCCTCTTTGGCACCTAAAATGACACTACCTTGACCGGATAGATCAGCAGAACCTTCTTCTAGCTTTATTGATTCCGGTAATTTATCTATTCCGACGAACAGTTTGGGAAAGTTCTCAGCGAAGGCAATCTTTGATGGATTGTCAACCAAAACTCTATTGATAGCCGTTTTGGTAGCCGGAGCTGCCTGAATATAAGCAGCCAAGCCTGATTTCGCTTGAACCTCTAACCCACCCATTTGGGATGAGAACCGGGCGAATTCAACGAAAACCACCAAAAAGATTGTTACCATAGCAAATGGTGCTAATCTGGAAATCCAATTAAATTTACCGGGTCGGTACAATTTGAGAGTCAACGAATTGGTAACGACCGAAACTGATGATAGAGCCATAGCTAGCCCAGCCAACTCAGGCTTGAGAATTAGACCGGCAAAAGCCAAGGTACGAGCGGCTATGGGAATTCCCAGCACATTGTAAAACAGGGCAAAAAACATGTTTTGGCGGATTTTGCCAACAGTTTCGCGGGATAAACTAATAGCGGTTAGAACGCCATTTAGGTCGTTCGTCATTATCACAATTCCGCCCGATTCCATGGCTATATCAGCGCCGGAGGCCATAGCAATTCCAAGATCGGCTTGGGTTAAGGCAGGAGCATCATTAATGCCATCACCCACCATAGCTACTTTTAGTCCTTTGTCTTGAAGTTTTTTGACTTCTTCGGCTTTGTTTTGAGGTAAAACTTCTGCCAAAACATTGGTAATCCCAACTTGCTTGGCAATAGCCTCGGCGGTGCGACGATTGTCACCGGTAATCATGTAGACCTCAATACCCATTTTGGTTAATTTGGCGACAACGGAGGCTGACGATTCTTTGACTTGATCAGCTACGGCAATTAGTCCCAATATTTTTTCTTTATTGGCGATAATCATGGCCGTTTTACCCTCGTTTTCCATTCGTTCCATATCGTATCCGGAGGTTAGAGGTATCTGGTTCTCCTCGAGAAGTTTGCGATTACCAACGAAGTAGATCTGACCATTTACGGTAGCCTTTACTCCGTGACCGGGAATAGCTTGAAAATCATCGATAGCATAATTTATAGCCCCAGTGTTTTGACCATAACGAACGATGGCTTCAGCCAAAGGATGCTCTGATTTTTGCTCAATTGAGTACAAAATCGAGAGGACTGTTTGATCACCTGGTAGGTAATTTATAAAGTCGGTTACTTCGGGTTTTCCCTTGGTCAAAGTCCCGGTTTTATCAAAAACGATTGCTTTGATTTTCTCGGCCATTTCCAGAGGTTCACCACCTTTGATGAGAACTCCGTGTTTAGCCCCTTTTCCAGTTCCCACCATAATAGATGTGGGAGTAGCTAGTCCTAAAGCACAAGGACAGGCGATGACAATAACGGCCACAAAAGCGAGAAGTGAATAAGTTAATGTGGCACCGAGTAGGAAATACCAAGTGATAAAAGTAAGAATAGCTATTCCAATAACGACTGGCACAAAAATTGAAGAAATTTTGTCAGCCACTCCTTGGATTGGTGCTTTACTCCCTTGAGCATCTTCAATTAATTTGACGATCTGGCTTAAGGCGGTATCAGCCCCAATTTTAGTGGTTTTAAATTCAAAAGAGCCAGTTTTGTTAATCGAGGCGGTATAAACTTTTGAGCCAATTTGCTTTTCAACCGGAAGTGATTCACCTGTCAAAATTGATTCGTCGACAGCTGAATAACCGTTTATTACTTCACCATCAACAGGAATTCTCTCTCCCGGACGTACCACAATAATGTCGTCAACCACCACCTGCTCAACAGGAATATCAATTGGTTGTCCGTTGCGCATTACCCGAGCGGTTTTGGGTGCTAACCCCATTAATTTTTCGATAGCTTCGGAAGTTTTACCCTTGGCTTTAGCTTCTAGAAATTTACCTAAGGCCACAAAAGTAACCAAGAAAGCGGCCACTTCAAAATAAAGGTTGGGGACTTTGGTGCCATTAAGTCCAATAATTGAACCGGTTTCACTTAAATATTTAATAAATTCATAAACACTATATGTAAAAGCAGTACCAGTACCGATAGCGATTAATGAATCCATTGAAAAAGTTCGCATTTTTAGAGCTGACCAAAAGCCGGCAAAAAAGTTGGAACCAACATAAAAGAGAACTGGGGTTGCCAATAACAGTGATACTATTCCGGCATAAGGCATGATAGTGGTCTTTAGAGGAATGGCATTGGTAAAGTCATAAGCCATAAACAAGATCATGGGTAAACTAAGGACAAATCCCATGACAAATTTAGAAAACCAATAGCTAATTTCATGTTGGCGTTTTTCTTTTTGATCCTCTTCTTTTTCACCAGGCATCGTAGCTTTGTATCCGGCATTTTCCACACCTTTGATTAAATCTTCAACTTTAGCGGTCATTGGGTTGTAAACAATTCTGGCTTTTTCGGAGGCAAAATTAACATTGGCTTCAGTCACACCCGGGACTTTTTTAAGGGATCTTTCAATCAACCCGGCACATGAAGAACAATGCATTCCACTCAAACTTAATAGTGCCACTTGAGTATTTGAAGAGGCGATAACTTTCAGGGGTAATTCTGAGTGCCCATTACTTTTGATGTTTACAGAACCGTCTTCTTGAGGAACAGCCGTATATCCGGACTCTTTAACATTGGCGACTAAATCGGTAACTTTTATTTTAAATGGATCAAAATCGACCACCACCTGTTTGTTTTCTAAGGACGCCGCTACAGAAGTAACTCCTTTTTGATCTTTGAGACCCAAGGTTATCAACTTAGGGCATGAAGGACAGTGCATATCGGAAACCGATAAAATCACCTGCTTTGATTTTATTGTTTTTGCCATAGTTTCAGTTGAGACTGGCGGTATAGCCAATTTCATGAATTGAATTTATAAGCGCATCTGTTGAAGTTTTTTGTGGATCAAAGTTAACAACGACAGTCTTACTATCAAGTGATGCCGATGCTTCGGTAACACCATCAATTTCCAGTAAAGTTATTTTTATTAACTTAAGACAAGAATCGCAGTGCATATCGGGAACGCTAAGAGTGATATTTTGGTTTGACATATTTAGTTAAAAATAATTAATAATTATTTACTACCTCCGCAAGTGGAGCCACCTCCGCCGCCACAACCACAACCTTTGGCGCCTGATCCGACTGGTTGGACTCCGGCAGCAGTTCCGGTTGAACCACTGGCATCAACAATTTCGACAGTACCGGAAACCATACCCATCCAACAGCTGAACTTGTAGACTCCGGGTTTTGGAGAAGTAAATTCCTTAACTGATGTGGTGCCATCGACCAAATCGATTTGGCCGTCAAAGAGACTGCGGGACATAATGGCATTGGTACAGCCGCTTATATTGTTGGTAGCAATTTCCCATCTGGTAGGAGTGTTGGCACGCATACGAATTCGATTAGGTACATAACCACTTGAAGAGGCATCTATTTTGACTACCTGCTTGCCATTAACCATTGGAGGTAATTCACCTGCAGTTAGGGAAGTTTGAGCACTAGTCGGTGCTGAAATAAGATCGTTAACGTTGGAGATTCCTAGAACTGATAACTGTGAATTGATATTGAAGGCGGCGAAAAATAATACTAATAACCCTGCCACCATGGAAAATTGTTTTGATGACTTTGGATTACTGTGGAATTTAACACTGCTAAGACCAATGGCTAATAACCCCGGCACTGTACCAAGAGCAAACAGACCCATAATCAGTGCTCCTTGAAGTGGATTACCAGAGGCCAGAGCTAGAGCTTGAGCCGTAATAGTAAAACCGCAAGGTAAAAAGAAAGTTAGTGCACCCATAAGTAAAGGAGCAAACCGACCTCGGAAGTTTGATTCATCGGCGACTTTCCTGGTAATCGATTTAGGTAATCTAATTTGAAAATTACGAAGTGCTTTGACCCCGACCATTTGTAGACCAAGTAAAACCATGATGAGCGAAACCCCAATAACTAGTCCGGCAGAGACTATTGGAGATAATCTAAAGAAGTTACCTGCCATACCTAAAATAGCACCAAAACCAGCATAACCCGCCACCCGACCAATGTTAAAGAGAAAGTGGGGCTCAGCTTTATTTAAGATTGAGTCAGAGTCACTATAAGATGAGAGCCATTGTTTACTTAAAGACAAAATTATTCCACCAACCAAGGCGGCACAACTGGAAACTCCAGCCAATAATCCAAATAAGAAAAAAATGGGCAGAGATGACTGAGCGTTAACTGAAATTAATGAGGACAGACCTGTTTTTGAGAGAAAAATGTATCCAATGATAAAAGCGGCGGCGATAAATAATAAAGTGTATGGATTCGATGGTTCTTCATCCGGCATAGCACAATGACTATCAGTCGCAATTTGTGTAGATTTCTTAAATGGATTTGGAGAAAAGCGGTAACCATCTTCGGCAAAAATATTATTTAGATATTCCGGAGTAATTTTTTTATCCGCCTGATATTCAATTGTGACTGTTCCTTTTGAAAGTGAAACATCAACCATTTCCACCGAGTCCTCTTTAACTATTTTCTTTTCGATTAATATTTCGCAGGATGCGCAATGCATCCCCCGTACATAGTAGGTGGAGGTCGTGAGTGTTGGTTTTTGTTTTAACATACTACATAGTGTAGTATGTGTCTAGAGTACTGTCAATGGGCAAATTATTGGCAATGATCGGAAGTAGAAAATACGTTACTTTGGGGGTGTATTGCAGTAACTAAAGGTTGGCTATTGGGAGTGACTAACAACTCAATACATTTAAGTAAATGCTGGCAATCATAAAAGATATTGGTGTTTTTCACAAACAATGCTCCGGATAAAATTACCATCAAAACTAACGAATAGTAAGCCATTGGTATTTTTAAAAACTGCTTCTTTTGACCTACTAATATTTTAATTCTTTCGCTTTGACTATTAAAATAACTCATGCCGGGCTCAAAATTTTGACTCTGAAACTTTAATAGAGCTGAGACTAAAGGTAACTTATTATTTATTTTATCTTCAGAAAATTGATCCGAAGATACCTCAACTAAGGTTAAGTAGTTTTCGATTAACCAATTCTTTCCGGGAATAACTGGTAGAACTGATTTAACAAAATTAGCCACAAATATTTTCAGAGGATGCAAGTTGTTTTTGTGGTTTATTTCGTGTTCGATCATGGCACTTATTTCCTCTTGGTTGTGAGTTTTAAAAATAGCTGATGATATAAAAATCTTGGGTCTAAAAAATCCTAAAGTAAAAATAGAGATTTCACTTGATTTAAACCTAGAGAACTCCTTGGCCATACCAACAATCTCAAGTTTATTTGCAATCGCTTTGGCCCCACCAGCACTTTTAATTGATTTAACTAGAGTTTTGATATATCTAATCATAAGTCCAATTAAAATTATTCCCGGAACAACATTGAGTAAAAATAATTTGGAAGTTACCAACCCAATGAGGCTGTTGTCAAATTTTAAAGCATCCAATAAAAAGATTATTTGCATCATAAAAGCCGGAATGATCTTTTCCGAGGCAAAAACAAGCAGGGCAGTATAAAAAAGACCGGAAAAAGCAATTAAATAAAAATAAAGATTAGAAATTAAATTTAATCTTTTGGAGTTCATTTATGTGATTCAAGATATTTCTTTAATAAAGTCATATCTTCTTTATTATTTTTGACGACATCAACAAAGTTGGCAATGGCTGTTTTTCCATAAGAATTAACCAAATCGCCAAAGATATCTTTTAAATTTGTTTCGACGAATACTTTTCGACATGAGACGGGTGAATAAAGATAGACTTTACCCTCCATTTTTCGCTTAAGTATTTTTCTTTCAGATAACCTCTTTAAAATCGTCATCACAGTGGTGTAGGCATAGCCCTCACCGAGTTGTTCCAAAACTTCGGCTGGCTTTAGCGGATTTTCTGTTTTCCAGATAATATCCATTATCTTTGTTTGGAGAGAACCGAGCATCTCTGTATTTACGTGCTTCATACTACATAGTGTAGCACTTGAAAATAAAATATCAACAACAGGGGAAAAGATGGAGTAAAATAAGATGATGAGAAAGTATTTGGGGTTGCTGGTTTTGACAGCAATATTGCTTGCCGGCTGTGTTAAAGAAAAAGAAACTGAAATAATGAAGGTGGGGACCGAAACGGGGAAATGTAAAGAAGAAGCGGTGGCGATTACCGGTTACGGAGATAAAGGAAAAAGATTAAGTAATTGTTTTGTTGAGTATCCGGGAGAACCGACAAGAGAAGATAAAAGTTACTATGTATTGGAAGATATTTGTGGGCAGTTTACCAAAGAATTTATGGAAAGGGTTTTAGAAAAGCCGGTAGTGAGGGTAGAGCCATCAAAGATTAACAGCCTTTATAATTGCAGTTATTATGTAAACGACAGCGGAGATTATGTAATGCTGGTGCTGGATTATTTAAAAGCGGAAAACCAAAAACTAGGGCATGAAGCGATAGGAAGAAGAGTGGAGGTGAGCGATAAAATCCCGATGAAAAATATGGTGGTGTGGCAAGAAGACGGAGCAATTAATTCGATTTATTTGGTGCTGGGAGAGGAAAAATTTATCAGCATTCAGCGATCGTCAACCAAGGCGTTAACCAATGAGGAAGATTTGAATTTGGCGGCAAAAATCGGAGAAACAATAAAAAACTACAAGTAAGCACCGGTGATTAGGAATAAAATTCAGCTAATTTTCAGAATTAACAAATAAACTTGAGTCATTAGAGATTATAAATAAAATGAAAAGTACAAATATATTATTGGCGGTGTTAATTTTAATTTTAGTTGGTGGCGGAGCATTTTTCGCAGGGACAAAATATCAGCAAAGTAAAACACCACAAGTCGGAGCAAGAGGACAATTTGGAAACGGACAAACGGGAGGTAATAGACAAGGAACGGGAATGAGAGGAGGAGCGGTTGTGGGAGAGATTCAAAGCCTGGACAGCAATACTTTAACAATAAAGACTCAAGATGGCGGTTCAAAAATAGTAATATTGTCAGATTTGACAAAAATTAATAAAGCGGCAGAAGCAACTAAAAATGATTTAATGACAGGACAGACGGTAAGCATATTTGGAACGGCTAACACTGACGGAAGTGTGACGGCTCAAAACATTCAGCTAAATCCGATAATGCGAGCGCCGGGAAACAGCACCGGAACACCAACGCCGACAAAATAACTAGCTAGCCAATTTGGTAATTGAAATTCGGGTTTAGTTCGGGTATAATAAGGCTGTGAAGGTAGCTACCGGATGGATTATTAAAGTAATTTTAGGGTTGGCTTTAATTGACTGGATAGTGTTAAAAGATTTGGCAGGGACAATAACAAAGTTAATGGAGTAAAATAAGAATAAGTTATGGGTTTTGAATTTAAAATGAAAAAACTATTTCTAGGATTAGTAGTGGCAGGAGGAGCGATATTTTTAGGAGGGTGTACTTTGTTTAATAATTCCAAAACGGAAATTAAGGAAGAGATAAATTCAGAAGAGTTGACACAAACACAAAAACAGGAAGGAGGCCAAATGAGCTTGGGAGAAATTTTGGGGGGAAAGTCACAAAAGTGTAGTTGGACCGTTACAGACACAAAGGGAAATATGAACGGAATAATTTATGTGGATGGAAAAAATTTTAAACAAACAATTAAAATTGAAGGGCAGAATATGGAAAGTTATGTATTAAGCGACAGCAAGTGGTTGTATATGTGGAGCTCGGCAAATCCAAAAGTCGGAACAAAAATGCAAATTCCTGACCAAACTAAGGGCGGGGAAACGGCAACTTTGGGAGCGGCAATTGATTGGCAGAAAAAATATGACTATAAGTGTGAAGGATGGACGCCAACGGGAAAAGAGTTTGAATTGCCAGTGGGAACAGTATTTAGCGATTTATCAAAACAACTACAGAGCCTGACAGGCACTCCCGGCTTTTCAATGGACGAGGTTAAAAAGAAAACATGTGAATTTTGCCAACAAATAGGAACAGAAGCGGAGAAAAAAAGTTGCCTTGAAGAGTCCGGGTGTAACCAATAGGATTTGGTAGAATTGGAAAGTGAAAAAATATGTTTTTTGGGGGGTAGTGATCGCATTTTTTGTGTTTCTAAGGTGTTGGAAGATTGAAGAAAGAATTAATTTTTCGATGGATCAAGGAGAGTCCCTGTTAAAAGTGAGAGAGTTATGGAAAAATAGGGAATTGACACTATTGGGTCCGCCAAGTTCGTTGACGGTATTTGGCAGGCAGTTCTTTTTCGGACCAATGGTTTATTACCTGTTGATGGGAATAATGCTTTTAGCTAATTGGCAACCGATCAGAGGAGCAGTGATATTGGTACTGTTAAATTTGGGGTCGATGATATTTTTATATCTGGGGGTAAAAAAACTAATAAATAAGGAGGTGGCAAGATTAAGCTGTCTTTTGTGGGTTTTTTGCCCGGCAAGTATTGATTATTCAAATAATTTATGGAACCCAAGCTTAATGTTGCTGATAATACCAGTGGCAATATATTTCTTTGCCTTAACAGCAAAGAGAGGAAAATTTTTTGATTTTGGATTATTAGGATTAAGTTTAGGGGTAGGGTTACAGCTTCATTTTCAAGTGGCAATACTGATTGGACTGACGGCGTTTTTCGTAATTATTAGAAAAGAAGGAAAGGGGATATTTTGGTATTGCCTGGGTTTAATAATTGGATATGCTCCATTACTTCTGTTTGATATAAGAAATAATTTTTACAACGTAGAAACAATGTGGTTGTGGTTGAATGAGGGGAATAAAACGAGATTGACGTTATCTGATCATTATTTTTTAAGTTGGTGGCCAATAATAATAATTGGCTTGGGATGGTTGGGTAAAAAGTACCGATACGTAGGTATAATAACGATAATTGTTTTGATGGTAATGGCAGGAAAAACTTTAACAAGAAGCCAAGCTAAAGGAATGCCTGATTTTTGGAATTATAAAGACTTAAAGAAAACGGAAGAAATTATATCGGAACAAAAAAATGAGAAGGATTTTAATATAGTTAATTTACTATCCGGAGATACAAGGTTTTACCCCCTGAGATATTTATTAACGATTAAGGATATAAAACCGATGCCGGTCAACAAGTACAGTGAAGCAGAACAGTTGTGGGTGATAGCAGATAATAATCAAAAGGTGACGGATAATCCGGTTTGGGAAATCAGTAGTATGGGAAAAAGTAAAATCAGTAACGTTTGGCAAATAAATGAAAAAGTAAATTTATATAAGTTGATGAAAGACAAATAAAAAGTGATAGAGAAGATTAGGGGCTGAAAATACCGCGATTGAGATTTTCGTGGGTAATTGAGGGAGTAACACGAAGAAACTTGGCTTTTTGATGAAGTTCGGGGATGTTAAAAGCGCCGCAGTAGGAAAGGCCGGAACGGATACCCATTTCCAATTTTTGAAGAGTGTCAGCAATCGGACCAGTAGACGGAACTAAGCCTTCAATACCTTCGACATAACTTGTATATTCTGCCGATTTATCGGCAGGATTTTGGGCTAATTGACTAAGTTTTTCAGTTTTAGAAGTAGAGCCATTGTAGGTTTTGTAGGGCTGACCATTAACCTCAACCGGCTTACCGGCAGACTCATCGGCTCCGGCAAGTAGAAAACCGGTAGAGATAGCGTCAGCACCAGCAGCCAGAGCTTTGACGATATCGCCAGAGTTTTTAGTACCGCCGTCGGCAATAAGAGGTCGATTAAATTCCCGGGCCGCTTTGGCGGTCTCGAGAATGGCAGTAATTTGAGGAACACCACAGCCGGTAGTCATTCGAGTGGTACAAATGGAACCGGGACCGACACCAACCCGAACAGCATCGGCACCGGCATCATAGAGGTCATAAGCGCCGTTATAGGTACCAACGACACCAGCAATAATTTCCAAATCGGGATAACGTTTTTTGACGTCCTGAAGAAAAGTGAGACAAGATTCCTGATGGCCGTGAGCAATGTCAATAGTAATAGCCCGAATGCCGAGAGAATAAAGTAAATCAACCCGGGCGTGTTCCAGAGGCTTAATACCAACAGCAGGAATAGTCAAAAAACCGGCGTCTAAAATTTGCTTGATTTCCGCGGCCTGAATGGGCGGTGGGGCAAAACGGGGGTAAAAACTAGTACCGCCATATTTGGCCATAGAAACAGCCAGATTGA
Organism: Candidatus Shapirobacteria bacterium; assembly: GCA_041658125.1. GTDB lineage: Bacteria > Patescibacteriota > Microgenomatia > UBA12405 > UBA12405 > JBBAAS01. The sequence goes on from JBBAAS010000002.1 coordinate 47,176, forward strand.
CTCCAGTGACACAGTCCATATTTTCAGCAATCAGGGGAAAATCGATGGCGATTTTGGGAGTTAAATGAGTTTTAAGAGAAATTTGACTGCGGGAAGAAACCCTAGAACGCTGTGGTTCCAAAAGGACGTCAGAAAAAGTTAAAGCCAAAGGAAAATCAGTCATAGATAATTTAAGTCTAGCAGAAATTGATAAAATAGACCGATGAACGATAAAGACAGTAAAAAATGGAACCTCGACGATGTACTGCCGATGAGTCAATTTGATAATTTTTATCAGGAAATTGAGAGGAATATTGAGGAAATAGATAAATGGTGGAATAAACTTGGACCGGAAATGGAAAAAAAGGATTTCGGAGAATTGATTGAATTTACCGAAAACTTGGGAGAGAAAATAACAAGAATAGTGGATTTACCATACTTGATGGAGGCGGCTGATGAAAAGGATAAAACAGCAAAACTATTGAAGACTAAGGCTAACGACTTGGCAATTAAGTGTCAAGAGAAAACCAGAAAAATTAATCATTGGTTAAGAGGGCTGGAAGTAGAAGGCAAAAAAAGACTGGACGACAAAAATGCTAAAAGATTGTTTGCGGCGATAACGGATTTGGAATATGGCTTGAGCCGGATGAGAGAAGCGGCGAAACATACTTTGAGTCAAAAAGAAGAGAATGTTGTCACCAATAAAGACGTAAATGGCATTGAGACATTGAAGGATTTGAGAGAAATAATTGAAGCCGAATTTGAATATGAGCTGAAGATAGAAGGTAAAGAAATCAGGGTCATAAAGACCCAATCAGAACTTTTAGCCTTAACCCACTCGGTTGATAAGGAGGAAAGAAAGGCGGCTTATGAGGCATTGTTAAAAAAACAAAAAGACAATCTTGATAAGTTGTTTTTGGTGTATCAGGCGGCAGTAAAGGACTGGGGGTATGAAGCTAAAATAAGAGGATTTAAGTCGCCGATAACGGTGAGAAATTTTGCCAACGATATCGAAGATAAGGCGGTAGAAACGATGATGGCGGTGTGTCAAGAAAAAAAGGAAATATTTCTAAAATATTTTGAGTGGAAGGCAAAGAAGTTAGGAGTGAAAAAACTGACAAGGTTTGATCTTTATGCACCGATAGAAACGAAAACAAATCAGGTAATGAGCTACGAAAAGGCTAAGGAGTTGGTCTTGTCGACCTTGGATGAATTTTCAGCCGATTTTAAAAGACTGGCAGAAAAAGTAATTGAAGAAAAACATGTTGACGTGGAACCAAGGGTTAATAAAAGAAGCGGAGCTTTTTGCGCGACAATCGGACCAAAAATTACGCCATACATACTGCTAAACCATACCGGAACAATCCGGGATGTGTATACCCTGGCCCACGAATTGGGGCATGCAGTTCACTCACTTTTAGCCAATAAACATTGGCCATCAGTCCAACAGGCCAATTTACCGCTGGCAGAGACAGCTTCGACATTGGCAGAAATGGTTTTATTTGAAAAAATACTAGAGAAGGAAAAAGATAAAAAAACAAAAACGGCAATGGTGAGCCAAAAAATTGATGATACTTACGCGACGACGTTAAGACAAATTTATTTTGTATTGTTTGAAATGAGAGCACACGAAGAGATTAAAAAAGGAATTACAGATGAAGGACTGGCAAAAATTTGGCTGGAAATGTTATCGGAGCAATTAGGAAAAAGTGTCGAGGTTGATCCCCTGTTTGCATATGAGTGGGGATATGTGTCGCACATAGTGGAATCGCCGTTTTATTGTTACGCCTATGCTTTTGGAGAATTGTTAACAATATCGTTATATGGAAGATATAAAAAAGAAGGAAAAGGATTTTTGCCAAAGATTGAGAAGTTGCTGGCGGCAGGAGGATCTAAAAGTCCAAACACAATTTTGAAGGAGGCGGGAGTGAATATAAATCAAAGAGCGTTTTGGGAGGAGGGCTTTGGAATAATAGAAAACTGGATAAAATTGTTAGACAATTAACCGACATTCCTTAAGAGTAAGAGTATAATTTAGGGTCGTGACTAAAGGAAATCTAATAAGTTCGATGGACGAAGGGGTAAAGAAAAAACTGATGACTTTTTTTGAAAACTACAAACTGGTAGGGTTCAAAAAGGGCCAAATAATTTTTCAGCCGGGAGATGAATTACACCAGGTAATGTTTGTAAAAAGCGGTTATGCCAGGATGTACTCGCTGACAAAAAATGGAAAAGAAATGACCTTGCCATTAATGCGACCATTGTTTTTTGCCTCAATGGTCTATGCTATGACAGGAATGGAAAACCATTGTTTTTTTGAAGCGATAAGCCCGACAGAGGTTTGGGTAGCACCGACAAGCGAATTAAATGATTTTTTGAAAAAAAATAAAAAAACTAAGGATGATTTGGTTAGGCTGGTGGTAAATGAATTTGTGGATATGACCTGTAACATGCAGCAGTTAATATCAAGCGACGCAGCGGCAAAATTAGCAAGAATAATAGAAATTATTGCGGCGAGGTTCGGAGAAAATAAGGATGGCGGAGTATTAGTAAAATTCAACACGCCTCACCGATTGCTGGCCTCAATGACCGGATTGACGCGGGAGACAATAACCCTACAACTGATCAAAATGGAAAAAGAAGGGATAACCGAAAATAAAAATAAAAGGATTTTAGTGAAAGACTGGAAAAGATTGAAAGAAATGGCAGGAATAGAAAATTAATTAATTATAGAGATTTTCTAACGAGAACTATTCGCGGCAACAATCAAGAATTTTACCAATAACACCGGAGATTTTACCTAAAAAATCAGATTTTTTTAGCTCAACGGGTTGGTCTTGAGAGTTTTCTGCTACAAGACTTTTTGAATCCGACTTGACGATGCCAAGGTTAATCCCCCAAAAAAGATTGTAAAGATCATAGGATTTTTTGAAAAAATTGTCGGCCTTTTTTTGATCGCCCTGATGGAGAGCTTTGGTACCGACTTCAAAAAGACGCATGGAGGCGGCTAATAAATGCTTACTGGTGCACCAAACTTCACCTTCGGGATCTTTGACAATGAGCTTGAGAAGTTCTTTGCGCATTTCCCGGGTTTGATGAAGGAGATCAAGATAGCTAGACTTGCCGGTTTTTTGAGAGGTGAAAAAAAGATGTTCTTCAATGGAAATTAAGTTCATGACGGCGATAGACAAATCTTCGTCGGAAGAAAGATCGAGCTTGTTGCCGGCTTCAGCCTGTTTAATTTTGGCCATGAATTTCTGAAGATCGGAGTTGGTGATCATGAGGGTATTTTAGCAATTACTACAAACTAAAGCCGAATTTGAAAACGAGAGTGGCCAATAACAGCAAACCGACGGGAAAAATGACTTTGGCATAAAGGAAAAGAGCGCGGTGGTGATTTTTGGCTTTGGTATCGGCATAAATAATGTTGCCGGCGATGACCGTGAGAAGACCGATGGTTTGGCCAAAAATGATTTTGTCAAAACCCAAAAGACGATTGTCAACAACACCAAGTTGACCAGTAAATTGGAAATAAGCAAGAGTAGTTAAAAAGAGAATTAGAGAAAGAACAATCCGTTTTTTGAGAAATTTAATTTTGATTTTAGGGGCCAACCAATAAGCAATAACAGTGTTGAGACCAGAAATCCAAATAGAAACTAAAAGATCGTCAATACCGAGCTTTTTGGCTAAAAACATTCCCCCACCAACAGTGACAATACAAACAGGGCATTGGGCGAACGTTGTTTGAACGTTAGTTAAAAAAAAGACAATGAAACTTAATAAGAGGAGAAAAACCGATGGCATGAATTTGATTATATCTGATGAAAAATTAAGTGTTCCACCTGCTTTGTACTACAAGTGTAGTTGTTCACTTTTTATTTGTCAAGGGAGAGAATTTTTTGGAGACAGACTGGAATCTTTCTATTACTAGATTACCATAAGATCCGTATAACCGGTTAAAGAGATCGTCAAGGCAACGGGAAGCAAAAACCTGTTTGGTTTCAACGGGTGAATAAAAATAAACCTTGCCTTCCTGGCGACGACGAAGAAGCTCTTTGTCGGTCATGCGCTTAAGAACGGTCATAATAGTGGTGTAGGCATGTTTTCCTTTCAGAAAAGAAAGGACATCGGAAGGCTTGAGGGGATCTTTTGAAGCCCAAAGAATTTCCATAACTTTTTGCTCAAGACCACCGAGAAGATGACATTTGACATTGCAGTGGCCGACACATTTCATTACTACGATTGTAGCAGGAGGGAATATATTTTACCAGAGTGCTAAAATCTTGATATGACAAAAACACAACAAAACCTACTCAAAGCATTTGCTGGAGAGAGCCAAGCGAGGAACAAATACTTGGTATTTGCCAAAATGGCGAGAAAAGAAGGGATGGAGTGGATAGCCAGAGTGTTTGAAGAAACGGCCGACAATGAAAGAGCCCATGCCCAAGAATTGTTTGAATTAATTTTAGGACCGGTAATAGTGACTGGAGAACTGGCAATTGCACCATTTAGCGATAAGACGGCAGAAAATTTGGTAACGGCGGCGGAGGGAGAAAAATTTGAATGGACAACAATGTATCCGGATTTTGAAAAAATAGCCAAAGAAGAGGGAGAAGCAGGGCCGGAAAGGCTATTTAGAGAGTTAAAAGAAGTGGAGGAAAAACACGAAGAAAGATATTTGATATTGGCAAAAAAAGTAGCGGATAAAACGCTTTATACAGCCGAAACCGAAGTAGAGTGGAAATGCCTAAATTGCGGATATATTCACAAAGGAAGCACAGCGCCGACAAAATGTCCATTGTGCCAAAAAACGCAAGATTGGTATCAACAACTAGGACTTATCCGATAGCCTGAATTTTCAAAGGGGAAACAATTTGACCGGTTAGAGTCAAAGGAATGGTGTCGAAACGATGGTCGTGGTGACGGGTAGCAAGAAGATATTTGCCGTCGTAAAGAGGAGTGGTAGTCTTGAAAAGACCAAGGATATTGGAACGTAAAACCCGAGACGGATGACCTTTGTCGTCCTGAATTTCGATAATGGCTTCTTCGATGATTTTGCCATCGGGAGTGGTAACCATACCGGCAATGATGTTGGGTTCAGTTGGAGTATTGGGCATGGGAATGTCACCAAATTTGGCTTTACCGGTGGCTTCTAATTTAACATGAGTAACGAGAGGAGCCGGTTTAAAAACAGCTTTTTTAACTGAAGTTAATTTTTGAAAAAGTTGATCGGAAACTGACGGCTTGGTATTAACAGTCGGAGAAGAGACGACAGAACTAGGTCGTGATAAGGGTGGAGCCGGTGAAATAATCTTTTCTTCGGGAGTTAGAAGAAATTCGTTGAGAGCTAGGATAAGATCCGGGTAATTTTTATAGAGAACGGCGTTGATGCCAAATTTTTGAGCAGCGACGATATTGGACAACTTATCATCAACAAAAACGACTTCAAGCGGATTCCACCGACCGTGATTAAAAATAGCTTTATAAATAAAAGGCATGGGTTTACGAAGTTGATACTCCCAAGAATAGATAGAATAGTCAAAAAGAGGACTGATCCATTTTTGGTAGAAAGGAGCAAGAAAATATTCAGCATTGGAGATACAGCCAATTGAAAATTTTTGGGAACGAAGATAGGCAATAAGGTCTACCAATGATTGGTTAAGATGTGACTTGAAAGCAGATTCATTGCTAAAAGCTTGATCGATTAGGGCGACAAGTGGCCGGGGATCAACCTTTGGATTGATGGTTTTGAACCAATCTTCAAGCTTAAGATGGCTAGTTTCAAACTGGGCATAGACATCTAAATAGAGATTTTCGATTACTTCAGAGGTAATGCCAAGAGACTGGGCCCAAGAAGAACGAAGAATTTGAGAAAGCGGCTGATAGTTCCAAATAACTTTACCTACATCAAAAACAATGGTTTTAACCATGCAGTTTTATTATAGAGGATACTTTAGTTAAAGTCCGTGATAGAAGGAGTTCATTTTGGGTAAGAAAATAACTAAGGCAACGATAAAAGAAACAACGGCTAAAACTAAAACAGCGGCAGCAGCAAGATTGCGCATGTTGGTGGTGTCATCGTAACCAAGCTTGAACTTGAGCTTGAGCATATCAGCGATATTTTCAATAGAAGAATTAATAAGCTCGGCAGAAAAAACTAAACCGATGCAAAGAATAATTATTAACCACTCAAAAGAAGAAAGATGAAAATAAAAACCGGCAAGAACTACCACAATGGTGGCCAGACAATGAACCTTGAGATTGCGCTCGGTGCGAAGACCATAAATAAGACCACGAAAAGCAAAAACAAAGCTACGAAGGAACTTTTTTAAAGAAATCATTATTTATCTTACTATTTTTTGACACTTGGGGCAAAAAAAAGTACCCCGGCCACCAAGCTTGATATATTTTATCGGAGTTTGACATTGAAGACATGGCTCCCTTTTTCGCTCATAGACCCGGAAATAAAACTGATTTGAACCAGATGAACCGTCGGGTTTCAGATAGCCATGGTCTTTGGCGGTAGAACCGCCAGCGAGAATGGATTGACGCATGATGGCAAGAAGAGAATGATAAAGCTTTAAGGCTTTGACGCGGGAAATTTTGTTAGCAGGAGACTCCGGATGAATTTTGGACAAAAAAAGAGAATCGTTGGCATAAATATTACCGATACCGGCAAACTTTGACTGGTCGAGAAGAACTGTTTTTACTGGACGGGAAGATGATTGAAGCTGAGAATGAAAATATTTTGGAGTAAATAAGGGATCCAAAACATCGAGACCAAGGTTTTTTTGAAACTTGATAAGCTCTGCCGGGGTAAAAACCCGGGCCCAGCCGAATTTACGTTGGTCGTTAAAAAGTAATTTGCGGCCGTTGGAAAGGGTAAATATTAAACGAGCAGACCTGGCTGATGAAAGTGGGTGACCGAGAACGGTACCGGAATAGATAATTTGTCCGGTCATTTTGAGATGGAACAATAAAACTAAATTGTTTTTCAAAACTACCGAGAGTTGTTTGCCAAGGCGGGACAACTTGATAATTTTTTGGCCTTCGATAAGTTTGGGATTACCAATAAAAGATTTAGGGGTGAGAATTTTAAGACCAGAAATGGTTTGACCGATGATTTTTTTGGCTAAAAATTGATGAATGACTTCGACTTCAGGAAGTTCCGGCATGAGAGTATTATATCGGTCTTATCGTGTATGTTCGAAATCGGTTAGGTCATCAAAGTCGACAGACGTTGTTTTGTTTTTGGAGAGACGGAAAATAGCAACCTTAGTATCGGCGAGACGGTCTTTGACTAAACTAATAGAGTTGAGAAAGACTTGAGTGGAGACAAGATAACTGGTGAGTAAAAAAACATCAGATATCTGTTTGTTGCCGACGATGACCGAATAAACAAGGTAAATCAAGACCAGACTAAAAAAGACGACAGCAGTATTCTGAAGGCTAAACCATTCCCAAAAGCCATGGGCACAAAGCCGGTGATATTGTTTGAGAAGCTGAGAGGATTCAAGAGAGATGTCATTACTGCTTTGAAGTTTGCCGTAGTAATTTTCGATTTTTTTGTTTTGATCTTCTTTGATTTTGGCGTAAAGACCGGTAGTATATTCATCGGTAAAAAAATAGACCAGTATATAGGCTATTTGTAAAATAAAAACACGAAAATCCAAAAAAAAGACGAGGGTCGGAAGATAAAAAAGGGAAACAAAACCGTCAATGCCCGGCTGATTGATAACTTCCATGGTCAAACGGGTAGCATCGGAAAAATTGCGGATGGTTTGGACAGCCTGATGACGTTTTTTCTTGTCCTGAAGTTGAAGGTCTTGAGTAAAAAATTTCTGAATGTGGGATTCCGTTTTATAAATCAGATACTGAATCTTGTGGACGGACAAAAGACGAAGAAAATTGTCCAGAAGATAGAAAACAAAGGTAAGAAAAACTAAAAAATAAGTTCGATTGGGAGTACAGCTGGTTTCAAGGCAACGGATAATTTGAGAAAAAAGGTAAACAGCAAGAGGAGGAATTAAAACAGAAACGATGCGAATAAAAAACCAAAAGACAAATTGATTTTTTTCGTAAATCAGACGATAAATATATTTGATAGCTTCTCGGGTTTCACGGGTCACGAGTTAATTCTAAGTCAGGTAAGTTACTTAAGTAAAGATGATAGGATAAAATAGGTGTTATGGATGAAGATATGAAAATATTTGACACGGTGATTATCGGTTCGGGACCAGCTGGGTTGACGGCGGCAATTTATACAGCCAGAGCTGATTTGAAAACCGTAGTAATAGCAGGAAACAGACCGGGAGGACAATGTACTATTACAACAGTAATGGATAATTTTCCCGGGTTTCCCGAAGGAATAGGCGGATTTAAGTTGGTGACAGACATGCAAAAACAGGCGGTGCGCTTTGGGGCCGAGATTAAACAGGGAATAGTAAAAGAAATAAAAAACCAAGAGGAATTTGAAATTGTTTTGGAAAACGGAGAAATAATCACGACAAAATCGGTAGTACTAGCAACGGGAGCTCAAGCAAAATGGTTAGGACTACCAAAGGAAAAGGAATTAATCGGAAAAGGAGTGTCGGGGTGTGCCACGTGCGATGGAATGTTTTTTAGGGACAAAATTGTAGCCGTAATAGGCGGGGGAAATGTGGCTTGCCAGGAAGCGGTATTTTTAGCAAAATTTGCCAGAAAAGTTTATTTAATTCACCGAAGGGATCAACTTAGAGCCAGCGCCACCGAACAAAAAAGAGCTTTAGACGAGCCAAAAATTGAGCTGGTGTGGAATAGCGAAGTAATAGAAATAATCGGCGAGTCGAAGGTTGAAAGTCTGAAAGTCAAAAACAATGTGACAGGCGAGGAAAAAATACTACCGGTCGACGGAATGTTTGTAGCTATCGGACATACGCCATCAACTGATTTTGTAAAAGGACTGGTAGAGTTGATGGAAGACGGACACGTAGTTATTGGCAAAAACAAAGAATTACCAACAATGACGAGTGTGGAAGGAATTTTTGCGGCCGGAGACTGCGTTAATGAACATCATAAACAGGCGATAATTGCCGCCGGAGACGGAGCCAAAGCGGCGTTAGACCTGGAAAAATGGATAGGCAGAAGAGAGTGGAGAAATTAAAAAAGAGATGAAGTGAATTTTTTAATTTTTTGAACGAACTGATCACGGGAAAAGCGGACGGCGTTTTTTTGACAATCTTTTGGGTCAATTTTTAGTTTTTGGAGTTTTTGAATAGCAGTAGCACAAGAGGCGGGGGTGAGTTCGTCAAAAAGAACACCGGTTTTATTATCGACAACAGTTTCTGTAATGCCCCCGCTTTTGTAGCCGACAACAGGACAGCCATAACCCTGAGCTTCGACAGAAACAATACCAAAATCTTCCTGATCGGAACAGAAAAGATAGGCTTTGGCTTGAGAAAAGAGATCGGCTTTTTGTTCTTGAGTAACTTCACCTAAAAATTCAACTGTAAGGCCGGCGATTGATTTTAATTGGCTTTCAAAGCCAGCAAAATCACGACCAAAAATTTTGAGAGGTAATTTGAGTTGATTGCAGGCTTGGATAGCGATGTCATAGCGCTTGGCACGAGCTAATCTACCACCAGTCAGATAGAACCGCTCGCCTACCATTTTGCGGTGCTCACGCCCTTCGGAAGGAACCTCGGATGATTGCGCTCCGAAAATGGCAGGCTTCGCTATTTTAAAAATTTCGACAGGGGGGTTGATGACGATAGAATTGCGGCGATAGAATTTTTGAATACGGGCGGCGGTAGTGGAAGAGTTAGCGATGAATTGATCAACATTTTGGGCATATTTGAAATCGAGGAGCCGGAGAAAATGATTGGCAATTTGGGCCAGAGCGTTGAAAAAAGGATATTTTTTTAAATCACGAGCGGTGGGAAGACCGTAAAGATATCGAGGGGGAGTGTGGCAATAACAAATGAGTTTAGCGGATTGTTTGTTGACGGCATTAGGGAAATAGGCGCCGGTAGCAGAGGAAATTATTAGGTCAAAGTTTTTAAAGTTCATAAAGTTAAAAGCCAGAGGAGAAAGAAGACGAAGGGGGCTGATAATTTTATGAGCGAAAAGCAAATATTGAAAAAAACTGGGGTGAATGCGGCCCTGCCACTTTTTTTCAAGACGGGAACGGTGAGGACCAAAAGAAGCGGGGTGATAAAGGGCGGTATAGATAGGAGCATCCGGAAAAATGTCGGAAAGAGCTTCTAAAACAGATTCAGCCCCGCCGTATTCTTTGAGATAGTCATGAACTAAAGCGATACGCATATAGGTTTAAAAAAGAGAGGTTTGGACGGAATTGTTAATGGAAGTTTCTTTTTTAGAAAGATTTAATTTTTTTTGAAGGCGGGAGGAAAGGGATTTGAAATGGTATTGATCAAAAACCGGTAAAAGGTTTTGGGCGAGAACGGAATTCCAACGGGCGGAACGAAGGGTAAAAGTAAGAGGAATGTTGTCGATTAAGGTAGCGAGTTTCTGCGAAAGATAGGCATTATCTTTGCCTTTTTCAAGGCGTAAACGAACCGAGCCATTTAAATCACTCAAGTGAGAATAAACCCCGTCAAGAGAATCATATTTTTCTAAAAGTTCGACAGCGGTTTTGGGGCCGATACCTTCGACGCCAGGGTAGTTGTCGGACATATCCCCCATCAAAGCTTTAAGGTCGATAACCTGTAAAGGCAGAACGCCTAATTTTTCCTTAACTTCGCCGGGTCCAAAAATTTTGGTTTCGGAAAGGCCACGAATAGGAACAAAAAGGTCGACTTGAGAGGTAACGAGTTGCATTAAATCTTTGTCGCCGGTGATGATAGTAATTTTGGAAATAAGTTTTTTGCGGGATGATTTAAAAATTTTTTGAAGAGACTTTTTGGTGATGGTGGCGATAAGATCATCGGCTTCATAACCCCCCATGGAAAAATTGGAAATATGGGCTTGCTTTAAAGTTTCAGGAAGAAGAGGAAGCTGGACGATCAGGTCGCGGTCGGGAATTTTACGCTTGGCACGGTAACCAATAAATTCAGATTGACGAAAAGTAGGACCGGGAGAATCAAGACAAACGATAAGATAATTTGGGTGGAGATTATCAATGGCGGAAAGAAGCATTGAATAAAAACCGTAAAGGGCATTAACGGGTTGGCCATTAACGGTAAGAGACGGAATAGAATGATAGGCACGGTGAGCGATCGCGTGGCCGTCAACGATAACAAGATGCATGTATCTGAAATTATAACCCGAAACAACCAATTTACTGATAAAATTAAATTATGGAGCAACATCCGATTCCACAACCGATCACCTCGTATGAATTTAAATTGGTCGGAGAGATGACATTAAAGCAATTTTTAAAGGCCGGCGGAGGGATTGTGGTAGCCTTGCTCATAAACGCAACCAAATTGGTGTTTTTTATAAAATGGCCATTGATGATTTTGTTCGGAGGGGGAGGCTTGGCTTTGGCATTTGTTCCATTTCAGGACAGACCACTGGAAAAATGGATAGTAGCATTTATCAAATCGATATATTTTCCAACTATCTATACGTATAAAAAGAGAGCTAATAATGATTGGCTAGAAACAGACATGGTAAAAGCGAAAGCCACAGCAGAGGAAAAGAAAAAGAAGGAGGAAGAACTTCCCATAAAAGACCAGGGAAAGGTAGAAGAGTTCATTGAATCACTGCCTTCGGTTAAAAAAGAAGAAAAAGTCCCGGAAAAAGAGGTAGTTAAAATAAATCCGGTAAAAAGCGAAGAGGAAACCGTAAAAAAGGAAACTAACTGGAGAGATCAAACGACTGATCTCAAGCTGAAAAAAGAAAAACTGAAAGCAACCGGAAGAGCAAGTTTTGGGTCAATCCCGATGCCGGACATTCCGGAAATACCAAATATTGTGGTAGGAATGGTAACTGATACGGCAGGTAAGATTGTTGAAGGAACGATTTTGGAAATTCTTGATGCCGAAGGAAATCCGGTAAGAGTGTTAAAGACAAATGCTTTAGGCCAGTTTAGGATATCGACACCGTTGGCAAATGGACAATATTTAATAATTCCGGAAAAAAAGGGACTTAATTTTGACAGGGTGAGTATTGATCTTTTAGGAAAAATTGTTCAACCAATTAAAATACAATCTGTCTAAGAGGGTAGTTTTTGCGTTATTATTAAATAGTCTATGCCGATTGACCCATTAAAAATAGCTATCAGAGGGAGTACTCAAGACCATTTGCCGGTGGAGGATGTGATTAATGGAATCGTTCTATTAAAAGACGGTTCGGCAGCAATGATAATGCAGGTATCGTCGGTTAATTTCGACTTGTTGTCAGAAAGAGAACAATCGGCTCTGGTTTTTGCTTATGGAGGAATATTAAATTCTTTGAGCTTCCCAATACAAATTGTGATTCAAACGAACAGAAAAGATGTAAGTGCCTATTTGCAAAATCTAAAAACTGCCGAAGAAGAACAGGAAAATAAACTTTTAGGAGAGAAAATAAAGAGTTACCGAAAATTTATTGAAGAAACAGTAAAAAGAAATGACGTGCTATCAAAATCTTTTTATGTAGTGGTCCCGTTTTCGATCTTAGAATTAGGGATTAAGACGGCATCGAGCCAATTAACAAGTAGCCTGCCGCTATTGGGAAGACAAACGGAAAGATCGCTGCCCTTTCCAAAGGAACAAATTTTAGAAAAAGCTAAAGCCAGTTTGGAACCCAAAAGAGACCATTTGATGAGGCTGTTTTCCAGATTGGGATTGGAAATAAAACAATTAGATACAAAAGAAATGATTGAATTGTTTTACCGACTGTACAATGAAGAAACTGCTATTAATCAAAAGATTTCGAATTTGAGTTATGGAACGCCAGCGGTGATGGCAAAAATTAAAAAAACATGAAAATATTTAGTTTTGGCAAAAAAAAAGAAGAGATAAAAAAGACAGAGACACCGGTAACGGCGGACAATAAATTGACTGGAGCTAAAAAATTTGTTGAGGGATTGGTTTCGACGAAGGACATTATTGCCCCGGCGGCACTGGAAGTTGATTTTAACCACATAAGGATTGGTAACCGGTACTATAGAACATTGTTTGTAGCCGGATATCCAAGATTTGTGGGAATAAATTGGCTGTCACCACTGGTTAATTTTGACGCGTCACTGAACGTGTCGATGTATATTTATCCGACGGACGGAAAAGAAATTCTAGATGATTTAAGAAGAAAGATTGCGGAAATGGAGGCTGAAATTAACACTGATTTACAGAGAGGGAGAGTGGTAAATCCGGCAACACAGGCAAAGCTGGAAGATGCTTTGAATTTACAAGCAGAATTGGTGAGGGGAGAGGAGAGATTTTTTCAATTTGGACTTTATGTAACGATATCGACTGATTCGGAAGAAGAATTAGATAGAATCAATAAAAATATTGAAGCGGCGTTGGGATCGTTGATGATAATCAGTAAAAGAGCAACATTGCAAATGGAAGATGGCTTTGTAACGACTCTGCCATTGTGTATAGACAGATTGGGAATCACCAGAAATATGGATACGACGTCACTGGCAACAACTTTTCCGTTTGTGTCATCGGATTTATCTGACGATAAGGGGATAATGTATGGAATTAATGAACACAACGGAAGCTTGGTAATTTTTGATAGATTTTCAATGCCGAATTATAATTCGGTAGTATTTGCCACGGCCGGAGCGGGAAAATCGTATTTGATTAAGCTGGAAGCAATAAGATCGCTGATGATGGGGACAGAAATCATTGTAATTGATCCGGAAAACGAGTACCGAAACTTGAGCGACGCAGTGGGAGGACAATATATTGCGTTTGGGTATGGTGAAGAGTCAAAAATTAATCCATTTGATTTGTCATTAACGGAAGAAGAAGGAGAAAATGCTCTGAATGCAAAAATGTTGAATTTACATGGTTTGCTCAAGGTGATGCTGGGAGAAATGAACCCAATGGAAGAATCTATTATGGATAAAGCATTGATGGAGGCTTATAAGGCAAAAGGAATTACTCCTGACCCAACGACCCAAAATAAAGAACCGCCATTAATCGAAGATTTATATAAGTCGTTGATGGGAATGGAAGATAAGTCGGCACAAACATTAGCAGCACGAATGGAAAAATATATAAAAGGTTCCTTTGCCGGAATTTTTAACCAAAAAACAACCGTAAATTTAAAAAACAAAATGGTGGTGTTCGGCATCAGAAATCTGGAAGAAGCCTTAAGACCAATAGCGATGCATATTATTCTTGACTATATTTGGACGGTAGTGAAAAAAACCCTAAAAAAAAGAATAATGATTGTGGATGAGGCGTGGTATTTGATGCAGTTTCCGGATTCGGCGGCATTTTTGAGAGGAATTGTAAAAAGAAGCAGAAAATATTATTTGGGAGTAACAACAATTACCCAAGATGTGGATGATTTTTTAAAGACGCCGTACGGAAAAGAAATTGTGACCAACAGTGCAATTCAAATTCTTTTAAAACAACACAGTGCGGCAATAGACCAAATAGGAGAGGTGTTTTACCTGTCAGAAGGAGAGAAACAGTTATTATTAACCGCTGATAAGGGGGAAGGAATATTTTTTGCCGGACAAAACCACGTAGCGATTAGGGTGATTGCCTCGGCAGATGAGCATAAACTGATCACCTCAAACCCAGAAGAAGTGATGCAAATGAAAAAGACGGTGGAAGAAAAAAAGAAAGAACCGGAAAAACCAATGACAGTGGCAGAACCACCAAAGCCGATTTTGGTTAATAAACCTATAACTGAAAATAGTAATCAAGTAGTAGAAATTGAAAGTGGTCCGGTATTAAACGCCATTTCCCCGAAGGTAGAAGATGTATTGCAAAAACGGATAAAAGAAATGGAAGAACAGGAGAAAAAAGAAATTGAAGAGCACAGGAAGGAAGTTGAGGTTGAAGAGAAAGAAAAAGAAAGTAAAAATCAATCTTTGGGCGGTTTTGGATCTTTACCGAAATATCAGGATTTATTTAAGCCAACGGCAAACAAATTACCTCCCTTGCCCCCACTGCCGCCATTACCAAAATACGAACCGGTAATAAAGCCGATATTTATTACCCCCGAACCAAAAATTCCGCAACCACCGCAATTGGTTAAGAAAAATAAACCTGAATTTGTGGCACCAGAGCAAAACAAAACCGTGGCATCACAAGCTCCAGCGGATAAAAAAACCGGACTAACCTACGACAAACTATTTGGCGACGGAATCGTTTAGATTGGTATAATTTCAATTGATGGATCAGATTTTAACCAAAGAAGAAACAGTAATACAGGAGATAAATTCGAGAGACTGCCGAACAGTAAATGAAGTCATTAAAGCCCTGGGTGAATTAATTGCTAATCACGGAAAACTGATAAAAGGAAGACTGGAAGATAGAATTTTCCAAGTATATCTGGCGATAGGAGCCAGAGAAGATTTTGATGTAACCCAACCATTGACGGAAATGGTAAAAACGCTGGATCGTTTGGACGATAAAACAAAAACAGAAAAAATTGAAGATTTGTCTAAACAAGTTAAAGAAAAGATAGATGAAGCATTGAAGGACAAACCTTCAGAAGAAATAAAATTGGGGTCAAAACAGTTGACCAGAGATGAACTAAGAGTGCTGATAAGAGAATATGAAGAACATTTAATTAAAGAAAATGGAAATAAAGAAAAAGCAATGGCGAGGCTGGTGGAAGGAAACGCAAGAGGAAAAAAGAGCGCAGAAATAATCGCGAGATTAGAGGAAATAAAAATAGAAATCAAAGAAAACGGGCTGGCCGAAAATAAGATTGAAAAAATGGCCATAGATTTAGTGATAGAAGAAAATTTATTGGTAGCTGAACTGAAAGAGAAATTGCCTGACGAAAAAGCTGAAGCAATTTCAAAAATGACAACAGAGGTGACGATGAATGAAATAGTAAAAGGAATAGGAGAAATTAATAAAGAAGAAGTGACAGGGCAAGTGTTAAAAAAAGTAAAAGAGATAGATATTCAAAAAAATGATCTAGAGACCATCGAAGAATTGGTGATAGAGGAAGTGATAGGGAGAGTAGCGGAAAAGAAAATAGAGATTGAGGCAAATAAGGTTGCAGTGGAAATGTTAAAAAGACTGAAAGATGAAGGAATAGTAATCTCCGAAAGAAAAGTTGATGAAAATAATTTAACAGAAAGAATTGAAACTCAAATATCGGAAGTTTGGAAAGGAAAAAGAGAATCGCTTTCCGAAAGCCTAGTAGTAGAAGTGGCTAATGCCAGTAAGGTTAATGACGAAAATTCCTTACTTAGAATAAGTCAGATAGTAAAGGAAGGAGAAATACAGATAAGAGAGCACACTAGAAATAATTTTGCCTTGAGACAAGAAGCTAAAATGGCGGAATTGAGAGGAGAAATTATAGAGACAGTAAACAAGGCCGATTCGACAATAAGCCCAGCAGTTGTAAGAGAATACGGTCGACTAGTAAGTAGTTTTTATCGAGTACCCTTAAGTGAGTATCAGAAAAGTGCGGTAGAAAGCGTAGAAAAAGTTCATGGACCGGGAAAAGCAAAGGTGGCTTGGGGATATACGGAAGCTTATTTGGGAATGTTAACCGACCCAAATATCGTTCAAAACACTGAAAAACTGAATAAGATTCTTGATAAATATCCACAATTTGAAGGCATGGTTAATGGAATTGAAAAAGCCAGAACAGTTAATGGATTAGCGAGAACTCTTCAAAAGAGTGAAGTAATGCAGGGGCTTTTAGGTTCTCAAAAATTCGCTCAAATAACAGGTTTTATAGATAATCCGTTTGGATATTTCGGACAAAAATTATTAACAAGCGAAGGAGTAAAGGCGTTTATCGGAAAAATTGGCGGTCAAGAGTTGGTGACCGGATTGACAAATATTTTTTCTAAAGGCGGAGGGACAGCAGAAATGTTGATGGCGGCAGGAAAATCGATTCTAGCTAAGTTAGGAGGAACAGCGGCAACAACAGCTGTCGCAGGAGGAGCGGCAACAGCCGGAGGAACGGCAATAGCGGCGGCGACAGGGCCACCAGGGTGGATTGCTGCGGCGGCGATAGCAGTAATAAGCGTAGCAAAAAAGATATTTGGGAAAATAAAAGATTTATTTGGAGGTTTATTTGAAAGTTTAGGAATTGACAAAAAAGCCTTGGATTTGTTTGGCGGACTTAAAAGTTGGATGCGAAATAATTTAGGAGGAATATTTGGAAAAGCGGGAGAGGCGTTATTAGGAGTAGCTGAAATGCCATTGCAATTAGTCGAAATGTTGTCGATGGTAGCAATAGGAACCGTGGTGGCGTTAATAGTACCGCTGTTTTTTATTGGTTTTTTTGTTTATCAAATGTTGCAATCAAATCAAGTTTCAACGTTAGTCCCGCCGGTGGGGATGGGAGCCGGTGAAGAAGGAACATCTTCGACGATTCCGCCGTATTTATTAACTGATTGTATGAGCAGTCCGGCATGCGCCGTAATCGATTATCTTCGATATAAAAAAGGAATTACTAATGTGAATACGGGGAACGTAAACCAAGCGGCAAGTTATGTCCAAGAATGGGTGAATCCACCGGTAGGATTTGACAAAGGATATTTTAATACAATAATGACGGCAAATACTGCCAGTTGGACTTATTTTCAATGTTTAGGATTTAGTTTTAGTATTGATAAAGAACTGGCAAGTTTAGGGGAAGAAATTGACGGATTAGTAGATGAAAATGATAGTACTCCCGGATGTGAACCGGTGACGATTGAAAATGCAGGAGCCGGTGATCATATAATGTACATGGGACCACATATTTTAGAATTATCAGTATTCAGGCCTGACGATGGAAGTGGAATAATTTCGGATGTTAACGGAGACAGGCAAGGTATGTTGAGAAATATGCACAAGGGGGCGAATGGAAGCGGTGACAGTATAAGAGATTTTTTGATCAGTAAAAAAAATCAGTATTCTCGGTTTAAAATATTAAGATGCAGATGAAAGAAAAAATAAAAAAATATTGGTGGATAGGGATTTTGTTAATAATATGGATAATAGTAGTTTTCTTTTTAAAGAAACCGGCAGAAGAAAAGAAAAGCGAAAATGAAGTATCGAGAACAACGCCAACGACGATAATAATTTCCGGACCAACGATATTTACCGGGGGAACCGGACCGGATGAGGCGTCGGCAAAGGAACTTATGAAGGAATATGAACAATCACTAAAAGATTATCCTTTGGCTGATAAATTACCTTACAGTGGAAATGGCTTTGTGATAGATCATTATGTAGCCAGATTAAAGGTAGCGATTTATGTTGAGGAAGGAGTTAACAGAGAAGAAGTTGTAAAAGAATTTGACAAATGGTTGGGACAAAATGGTTTTAAAGCCGGATCACATCAGGTAGAATGGAGGTTGAAGGAGAAAAAATGAATAGAGGGGAATTTGTCAAGAAATATCAAATAATTTTAGTGCTGGGATTTGTGGCCGGAGCGATGGCAGTAATTAAGGTTTTGGTAGTACTGGGAAAAATTTAGTCCTGAATACGGACAGGCATGATGATGTGGGTGAAGTTGGGATCGGATTGGTCGTGAAAAAAGCCAGGAGTCAGAGGTTCGTTAAGCTCGATTATAATTTCTTCACCCTTACAAACAGTAAGAAAATCGGAAACGAATTTGTAATTAAAAGCAATTTCTAAAGGATCACCTTCAAACTTAGCCTCCACGGAGGCTTGGTTTTGACCAAGTTGGGGAGCATTAGCGGAAAGAATAAGCTTAGATTTTTGAAGACTGAATTTGACGACATTGGCCGATTTTTGAGCAAAAACGGAAGCAATTTTGACGGCTTGAACAAATTCGACTTTGTTGATAAAGATTTTTTTGGAAAAACTTTCCGGAATAATTCTTTGGTAATCAGGATAATCGCCATCGATGAGACGGGAGACGAGCTCCAGATCCTCTAAAACGAAGACGAGCTGGTGACCATCTAATGTTAGACCCATTTGCAGCTTTTTAGCAGTCTTGGAAAGCTTGGTGATTTCCAGAAGGGTCTTTTGGGGGATAAGGAAAGAAATCGGATGGTCGTTTTTTAAAGAAAGTGGTTCGACCAGTTTAATAATTTTTTGAGAAAGACGAAAACCATCAGTAGTAACCAAAGTAATATTGTTGGGGGCAAATTGACAAAGGACAGCGGTTAAAACCGGACGGGTGTCATCGGCGGCGGCGGAAAAAGCAATTTGAGAAATGGCCTGATTAAATAAAGAAAGATCAATATCAAAAGCGGTTTTAGGGTCAAGTGACGGCAAAACAGGAAAATCAGCGGCGGGAATAGTAGCAAAAGTCGACTCGGCCCGGGAAGAAGTAATTTTTAAGAGATTTTTATCGTCTAAAGAAAGATCAATTTTGCCGGATGACAGATAAGAAATAAATTCAGTAATTTCGCGGTTAGGAATAGTAGTACTCCCCTCTTTTTCGATTTTGGCACCAATCCAATAGTTAATACCGACTTCTAAATTGGTAGCCGATAATTTGAGACGACCTTCATCGGTAGAAATAAGAATATTATTTAGAATCGGAAGCTGGCTTTTAGAAGAGACAAAACGGGAAACGTTTTGGAGAGCCAGATTAAAGTTTTCTTGAAGGAGGGAAAGTTGCATTGGCTAATTATAATAAAAAGTAATTAATAAAATAGTAGATGTAGTTGTAGGACGGTGGAGAAGTTGATAGATTGATAATTAGTAAGCTGTAGGCGGTAAATTTTATGTTTAAAAGAAAGTATTTAGCGAACAGTAGTTATTTATCGGGAAGTATTGGCTTATAAAGTGAAGCTTAATTTGGGTAAGCTTCGGGGGAAAAGAAGGGGGCTTCTGTGGAAAAGTCGGTGGATAAACAGAACAGGAAAGTGGAAAACTAATTTTAAAAAGAGCGCCTGATTTGGTCGACAAGTTGACGAAGAGAAGAATTGACGGCCAAATCAGAGTGAATTTTGTCACGGGCGTGCATAATGCTGGTATGGTCGCGACCGCCTAAAAGACGGCCAACTTCTTCTAAAGGAAGATTGATTTCGGTGAGAAGAAGGTAGGCGGTTAAGTGGCGAGCGAAAACCAAGTCTTTTTTACGACTTTTGCCGCAAAGCTCGCTAGTTTTAAGATCAAAGTGTTTGGCACAAAGAGAAATAATATGCCTAGGAGTAAGGTTGGTAGGAGAAAGATGGTTTTGACCGGAAGAGGACAAGGGATTGAGGTAGTTTTGCACAAAAGCCAAATCGATCTCCTCTACCCTACCGGATTGAGCTTTAATGGCGATCTGTTGGATATTACCTTCAATGTCGCGAATATTGGATTGGATATTTTCAGCTAAAAAGGTGACAGCCGGAGGTTGAAGTTTGAGTCCATAAACTTCTGCTTTTTGAGTGATAATGGCGCAGCGCATTTCATAATCAGGGGGTTGAATATCGACGGTAAGGCCGCCCATAAAACGGGAAACCAGGCGATCTTCGAGATTTTGGATATCAGAGGGCTTACGGTCGGAAGTTAAGATGACCTGCCGACCGGACATGTGAAGAGCGTTAAAGGTATGAAAAAATTCCTGTTGAATGTATTCTTTACCGGCGATAAACTGGACGTCATCAACCAGAATGCAATCAAGCTGGCGGTAACGGTCTTTGAAGAGATTCATATTTTTGGATTTGAGGGCGGCGATTAAATCATTACCAAAGGTTTCGGCCGGAAAATACTTGATTTTAAGGGCAGAATTGTTTTTAAGTAATTCATGGCCGATGGCTTGCATAAGATGAGTTTTACCGACACCGACGCCGCCCCAAATAAAAAAGGGATTGTAGGTAGAGCCGGGGTTTTTGATGATACCTTGAGCGGCGGCAAAGGCAAAATTATTACTATTACCCACAATAAAATTTTCAAGGGTATAACGGGGATGAAGGTTGGGAGAGTAAGTTGATTTTGGGGAAAAATTAAGAAGAGGGGCGGAGAAGTTTTGGTTTTCGGTCTTGATGAGATCTTGGACAATAAAAGAAATAGAATTGTTAGTTTTAGTTTGATTGTCGAGAGCACTTTTGAAGAGGTGGTAATAGCGTTTTTGGTTGATATCAGCTAGATAAGAGTTGGGGCAAGCAATAGTAGCGGCACTATCTTTGAAAATTATTAATTGGGTTTTAGAAACAAAGGTTTGAAAGACGGCCGGAGCCAAAACAATCTTGAGCTCTTCCTGGGCATTTTTCCAAAGTCTGTCGATATCCATGAACAAAATTTTTAATTTCTAATTTAAAATTTATAAATAAAGAAAAGTCCAATGATAGGTAAAAAATACGACTCGGGGGAGAGAAGTGATTCGGGGTTATCCACAGGATAATAGAGGAGTTTCCCACAAGAGACAAGAGATCAAATTTTAATTATCAAAAAACAAAGAGAGTTATGGTAGAATTTGAGCCATGAAAGAGAAAGGGACATACCAACCAAAAAAGAAGAGAAGAGCCAGAGTACATGGTTTTTTGGCCAGGATGGCGACTCATAATGGCAGAAAGATAATAAAAGGAAGAAGATTGAAAGGAAGAAAGAAACTAACGGTATAATGGGGTGATGCTAAAGAGAATCAACAGAATCGGAACAAAAAAAGAGTTTGAAGAAGTAAAAGAAAAGGGGAGAGTTTATCAGGCTCCCCTATTGGCGATGGTAGTTTTAAAAAAAGAAGATGAGGAAAAAAAGTTTGGGCTGGTGGTGTCAAAAAGAATTTCAAAGAAAGCGATAATCAGAAACAAAATAAGAAGGGCAGTGTATGAAGCAATAAGGGGACAGTTGGGGAAAATCAGTAGTGGGGTAAGAGGAATAGTGCTGGTGAGAACGGCAATTGTCGGTAGAGAGGCAGAGGAAATAGAAAGAGAAATCGGAGAAATAATAAAAAAGTTATGAGAAAAATAGTACTTAAAATAATTTGGTTTTATAAAAGATATATCTCATCGGGGTACAATTGCCGGATGATTCCAAACTGCAGTGAATATACCTACGAAGCGGTAGAAAAATATGGAGTGATCAAGGGCTTGGGCTTGGGAATAAAAAGAATGTCCAGATGTCATCCCCGGGGAAAAAGCGGGATAGATTTGGTAAAATAGAAACCTATGAATATACTGATAGCCCCATTTATTAACATGTTGTTTGGATTTTATCACCTAACTGGGAACTTGGGTTGGGCGGTAGTGGTAGTGACGGTGTTAATAAGACTCGTTTTGTTGCCATTGGTATTTCCAAGCTTAAAATCGGCTAAAAAGATGCAGGAATTGCAACCGAGATTAAAAAAATTGCAGGAAAAGTACGGCAAGGAGAAGGAAAAATTAGCAAAAGCCCAGATGGATTTGTACAGGGAAGAAGGAGTGAATCCCTTATCCGGGTGTTTACCGCAGATTTTACAAATAGCGGTGTTAATTTTGTTTTTTTCGGCTTTTAATATGGTGACGGCGCATATGACGGGAAAAGACAATGTGGAAGAAATAAACAGAAACTTAATTTCCGTTTTTAGAATTAATAAAGAATTTAAATTCGGATTGGGATTTTTGGGAAGCGATTTAACGATGACGCCGGCGAAAGAATTTGCCAAGGGTGTGGGTTTAAACTTGATATTGCCAATAGTGCTTTTGTTTGGATCAGGAGCATTGCAATACATCAGTACTAAATTAATGATGCCGACGGTAAAAGTTGATAAGGAGGTGGTTAAAAAGACCGAAGGAAAGGAAGACGATATGATGTCGGCAATAAGAACGCAGTCACTGTACATGATGCCACTCATGACAATCTTTATCGGTTGGGGTTTTTCACTCGGGATATTACTGTATTGGTTTGTAAATTCGGGAGTAATGCTTGGACAACAATTGTTGGTAAATAAGTTAAATAAGAAAGAACAGAAATAGCTTTGGACATGGTAGAATAGCCGGTATGACAAACAAAGAAAGAAACGAAAAAATATTGGGAGCAACTTGTGAGCTTTTGGAACAGATGAATTTTGAAGTGACGAATGTGTTTGTGGAAGATGGGGAGGGAGAAGAAAATCAGGTGGTAGTGGGGGTGACAGTACCTAATCCGGCAGGATTGATTGGTTTTAAAGGAAGAAATCTGGTCGCTGTTCAACTGATTTTGACGTTAATTGTAAAAAGCAGATTGGGAGAATGGACAAGAATACTTTTGGATGTAAATGATTATAGGACAGAACAGAAAACCAGGTTGGAACTAATGACTAGAAATTTGGCCGAAAAAGTTAAAAGTACCGGAACGCCGGTATCGATGGCAAATATGAGCTCGTATGAAAGAAGAATTTGTCATATGATAGTAGCTTCGGTGGAAGGAGTAGTGTCGGAATCGGAAGGAGAAGAAGAAGAAAGACATATCGTAATCAAACCTGCGGTTTAATTACGATATAATGATATTATAGGGTGTGGAGAGAGTACGGGAAAAAATAGAAAAATTGCTTTTGATTTGGTTTTTGATTTTAATTCCAACACAGATAGGGAAGCATTTTTGGCCGGAGTGGAGCCAGGTAATGGGATTAAGAATAGACTATTTATCCCCTGTTTTGTATGTGGTGGACATAATATGGATCGGAATGTTTTTGAGCCGAGGTTTAAGAACAAAGAAAATAAATCGGGAGAAGCTTTTTTCCTTTGGAAACTTGGTGATAATAGCGGTGGTGGTAATAAATATAATTTTGGCAAAAAACAGGTGGATAGCGGGCTATAAATGGTTAAGGTTGGGACAATGGTGGTGGACAGTTTGGTATTTAAAAACAAGAAAGGACTGGGGGAAAGAGATTTTACTTTGGGTGATACCGGTGTGGGTGACAGTTGAAGTTTTTTTGGGATTGGGCCAGTTAATTTGGGGTGGAAGCCTTGGAGGAATATTTTATTGGTTAGGAGAAAGAAGGTTTGCTTTGGGAACAGTGGGAATAGCCAGAATGAATATTTTGAATGAAAGTGTGTTGCGGGCATACGGAACTTTTTCACATCCGAATAGTTTAGCGGGATTTTTACTGGTGAGTATGGGACTTTGGTGGTGGATAAGAAAAAAAAGAGAAATAAATAAATTGTGGTGGTGGGGAGTGTGGTGGATGATGATATTGGGGATAGTGATATCAGGAAGCAGATGGGTGTGGTTTTTGGGCTGGGGAAGCATAAATTGGTGGTTATTTTGGCAAAAAAATGTGGGAGTGAAGAGAATTTTGGGAACTAATCTGGTGTTGCTGGGAGCGGTGATATTGGTTTTGGCGATGGTGAATAGTAATTATAGGCTGAATGATTTTTTTTGGGGATGGGATAAAGGAAGCTTGGATAAAAGAGCGGGGTTGAATATGGTGGCACTAAAAATGATTTGGAATAGACCCTGGTTTGGAGTGGGAGCGGGAAATTTTTTGACGGAATTGCCGAATTATCAGAGAAATAATGCCAGTTTTTGGTTGCAACCAGTGCATAACATAATACTTTTGGGGTTGGCGGAAATAGGAATGGTGGGGATGATTATGTTTTTGGGAATAACGAGAAAAATGGTTGATTTGAAGAAATGGTTGGCTAGCAAGGAAAGACTGATGCTAATGGGAATGGTGTTATTAACCGGGATGACGGATCATTTTTGGGTGACATTGCCACAAAATAGCTGGCTTTTAGCAGTAATGTTGGGGTTAGTGTAAACTAATTTGTGTTTTTCAGGCCAATTTTAAATACAGCGGTACAAATTTTAGGAAAGATAGTAACGGTGGGAATTAGCTTGGTAACAACGGGAATTTTAACGAGGAAGTTGGGGGTTTCTGCTTATGGGAGTTTTACTTTGATAACGGCAACCTTTGTACTTTTGGATTCACTCGGTGACTTCGGAACCAGAATAATCGGGGTAAAACAGATAGCGGAAAAGGATAAAGAAGAAGAAAAAAGACGGATTTTTGCCCAAATAGGATGGCTGAGATTGGGGATGACGGGGGTAGCGTTTTTAATAGGCTTGGCTTTGTTTAGTTGGTGGCCGGGGTTTGAAGGGATCAAAACAGAAGCGACGATAGCTTTGTTAATGATTTGGTTGACATCGTTAACCGGAAATTTGGGAATATTTTGGCAAAGCAAAGAAAGGATGGAATACCGGGTAATAATTGACATCCTGTTTCCCCTACTCTTCTTAATTAGTTTGTGGTGGTGGAAAGATACGGTGACATTGAGATGGGTGTTTTGG
Source organism: Candidatus Shapirobacteria bacterium (assembly GCA_041658125.1). Lineage (GTDB taxonomy): Bacteria > Patescibacteriota > Microgenomatia > UBA12405 > UBA12405 > JBBAAS01. Next base: position 72,378 of record JBBAAS010000002.1, read on the forward strand.
GTGTATTTGGGAGCCAGAACGGTCAGTTTTTTGGTAGGACTTTGGATGTTGACAAACAACTTAAAATTCAAAATTAAAGATTGGCTGATCAAAATCGATTTTAAAATTATTAAAAAGATATTTTCAGAAACATGGCCGATGGGGTTATACCTGTTAATATTTGCCAGTTATGACCGAGCGATAGATTCAATGATGATTGAAAGATGGGTAGGAATAAAAGAAGTGGCGTGGTACGGACTCGGATATAAAATTTATTCGAACTTGTTACAGCCGGTTTATTTTTTTGTAACGAGCCTGTTTCCCCTACTCTCGGCTAAAAATGGTCAAAAAAGGAAATTATTTTTAGGGTCGCTTTGGTTAGTCACAGCCGGAGTACTGATTTTAATCCCAATAGTTTACTTTTTGGCACCACTAATGGTGAGAATACTGGCGGGGAATGACTTTGGGATGTCGGTGGTAGTTTTAAGAATTCTTTTGGTAGCGATGGCATTTTCTTATGTTGAGCACTTGGTTGGCTTTACTTTAATTGCCAAGGGCGGACAAAAAATAATGTTGAAGCTAGGATTGGTAGCATTGGTAGTTAATATTGTGGGTAATGTGATGGCAATTCCAAGATACGGAATTGTCGGAGCGGCAGTAGTGACCGGTTTAACGGAAGCAGTGGCATGCAGCTTAATGGGATGGAGGTTGTGGAAAATGTCTAGGGCCTGATAAGAATCCCCTACTATAGGTTTTGATTTTGATGGATATTGTACTGGTTTGATAGCTGACGTCGGGACATTTTTTCCTCCCACAAAACTAGTTATAACGACCAGAATCAGGTCGGATTTTTTAAACTTTAGCTTGGTTTGGCAACTTGAGTGGGAACGAAGTATTTAATATCAGTACTTACGTTTTTTCACGTTCCAAGCAGGAAGATTGATGGGGTTAGAACAATTTAAGCTTTAAATAACCGCATAATGCCCGCAAGATAACCGCAACATAAAAGAGACGAGTGATTTAAAATTGGGTATGAGTAATGGTTTGCCGGTAGCCATAATTTGGGGAATAGATAATTTTGTAGCCAAGAGATTGGTAGAGAAGTTGGCGGAGAAAGATATAAAGGTAATCGGAGTAGGGGAATCATCTATAAATCTGGATGAAAACGGGAAGTTTGAATACCGAAGTGGAATAGAGGAGATTCCGGAGAGAGCAGCTTATGTCTTTGATTTTTTGGGAGAAGAAAAAGTTTGGGAGAAGGCAATAGTAGATAAAGCAAAGCTGGCAGTGGTGAGGATTGGTGGATCAATAGAGGAAAATGTTTATAGAAGACTTGGGAAATTGGATTTTAACTGGAGAGTGATAAGGGGGATGGAAGTATATGGACCGGGAATGGAGGAAGAGGGATTTTTAGCAAGAGCAATCAGGTTAGCGGCGGAAAACAAAGAGTTGGAATTGCCGGCGAGAGAAAACACTTTGAGAATATTGGCGGTGGATGACTTAGTGGAGGCAGTGATGAGGGCTTGCTTTTTATCGGGAACGGAGAAAGAAAGTTTTTTGGTTGCCGGAGAAAAAATTACTTCGGAAGAAATTGCCAGAGTGCTCATAGATAAGGCAAAAATGACCAGAAATAAGGTGATACAGAAAGAGGTCGAGGGAGGCCTTTGGCAGGTTCAGGATTCAGAAAAAGATGACGAGGTAGAAAAAACGTGGAAAAAACTAAGATGGAAGCCGGAGGTGGAATTTAAGACGGGGATAGTGGAAACATTGCAGTATTTTTTGAATAAAATTGACCGGGAAAGCAGAGTAAGAGTAAAAAATAAAAAAAGTGAAGGGAAAACCCTTTCCCTCGGCTACGCTCGGGACAAGCTAGCTCAGGATTTAAAGCAGGAAAGAAAGGGTTGGGAGGTGACGATAGAGGAAGATGAACCGATTCTTCCCTTCAGCTTCGTTCAGGGCAAGCTAGCTCAGGATTTGGAGATAGAAAAAGAGGAGGTTGATGAGATAGTCGAAGAAGAGACAGAGTCGGTAGGGGAACCGATTGATTTTAGAGAAGAGATTAAACAGTTTAAGTTGAAAAGGTTTGAGCCGGAGGAAATAAAAGAGGAAATAAAGGAAAAAGTAGAGATTGTTGAGAAAAAAAAGGAGGGCGGAAAATGGTGGTGGTACGGGGTGGCGGGAATATTAGGAGTAATGGTAGTAGTTTTGGCACTAATTTTTGGGTGGTTGAGAATAGGGTGGGTAGTGAAAGGAAATATCGAAAAAACAGTAAAACTGGTGAGTGATAGGAAATATGTTGAAGCGGAAAAGTTGATAGCGGAGAGTAGCAATAAATTGAAGAAATTGGATAGTAATTTTGACGAGAGGGGATTAAACAATTACTCGATATTCCGAAAATATCAAACAGTGGTTCGAGTGATGGAAGGAGTGCTGGAAGTAGAATCGGGGGCGGTGAAACTGGCAAAAACCGGAGAGATAATCAGTAAGGCAGTATTTTTGGATGAGGAAATTGATTGGAAAAAAGAGACGGGGAATTTGGAAGTCGGCTTAAGAGAGATGGGAGAAAAAACGGCAATACTTCAGGCGAGGTTAAAAGGAGATTGGGGGTGGTTGCCGGCAAGATGGAAACAGTGGCCGGTAAAGGGAGTGAGCCAATTGGAAGAAGTGAGAGGAGTAATTGAAACATCGGAGAAGATGGTAAAAATGTTGCCGGGGTTTTTGGGATTGGATGGGAAAAGAAGAGACTATATGCTACTACTGCAAAACGAAATGGAGTTGAGAGCAACAGGAGGATTTATTGGGTCTTATGGAATTTTGAGCTTTGAAGGAGGAAAACTATTGAATTTGGAAATCAACGATGTTTATGAAGCCGATGGTCAACTGAAAGGACACGTAGAGCCACCGGAGGAAATTAAAAAATATTTGGGGGAGGCCGGATATTTTATGAGGGATGCCAATTTTAGAGTAGATTTTGGGGAGGCAAGTAAAGATATAAAGTGGTTTTTAAACAAAGAAACGGGAAGAAATGTGGACGGAGTGATAGGAGTTAATTTGGCCGTAGCCAAGGGGATATTGGGAGTAATAGGGGAGGTGTATGTGCCGGATTTTAAAACGAAAATAAATAAAGATAATTTGTTTGACCAGGCAGAATTCTATGCGGAAACAAAGTTTTTTCCGGGATCAACCCAAAAGGCCAATTTTTTGGGAGGGTTGGGGAAGATGCTTTTGGAGGAAATAAAAAATTTACCGGCAGAAAAACAATATCAGTTGTATAAAGGAATGCTTGGGTTACTCGATAAAAATGAAATTCAGCTGGCGTTAAACGATAAAGATTTGGCAAAAATGATGGCAGAGTTGGGGTGGAGTGGGTCATTGTATGAAGGAAAGTGTGCTCAAGAAAGATGTTTGGCAGATTATTTTTATGCGGTTGAGTCAAATTTTGGGGTCAATAAGGCCAATTACTTTTTATATCGAAATATTGAACAATCGATTGATATCAGCCAAAATACAGTGAGCAGAGCGGTAAAAATTAACTATGAAAACCGGTCAAAGAGCCGGGATTGGCCGGGGGGTGATTACAAAAATTACTTAAGAGTGTATTTGCCGGCAGGAGTAAGCCTGGTTGAGGTAAGCAGTACCGAAGAGGGCGGAGGGAAAAAAGTTTATAGCGGGGAAGAACTAAAAGTGAGGACAGTAGGAGGTAAAAAAGAAGTCGGATTTTTAGTGATGGTGCCGGTACAAAAAAAAGTAACGGTGGAATTGAAATATTTGAGTCAGATAACGCTTGGGGATAAATTTTCATATCTTTTGTATGTGCAAAGGCAGTCAGGATACGGAGATACGGGGTTGGTAACACTGGTGTCATTTTCGGAAGGGTGGCAGCCAACGCAGGTGCAGCCGGCGGCAAGTATGGTGGGAGGAAAGGTACTTTTTAACCAAAAATTGGAGAAAGATATTAGAATGGGGGTGGAAATTGGAAAATAATAATCCTCAATACAATTTTATCAATGCTCGCTACCTTCGGGCTTATCCGCTGTGGCGGGTTCGCGTTCGCTGTGCGTTGAAAAATTGTATTTTTGGATTGATTATTTAGAAGTAATTATGAAAAACTTTATAAGAAAAAAAGAAGATTTTGTGTGTGAGAGATGCGGGGAGGTGGTGGTGGGGGATGGGTATACGGATCATTGTTCAAAGTGCTTGTGGGGAAAACACGTGGATGAAGAAATTCCGGGAGACAGAGCCAGCGATTGCAGAGGGATGATGGAGCCGGTAGGAGCAGAATATAAAAGCGGAAAATTCCGAATATGTTATAAGTGTGAAAAGTGTAATCATAGATTTGTGGTAGATGCGGGGAAAAATGATAATAAAGACAGATTATTGGAATTGTGCGGAACGTAAGGACGTACAATTTTGCTTTGCAAAATGTTACGTTCAACGTTCCTGCAACGTAAATTTGATAGCAAATTGTACGTTGCGGGGATAAATCGGTAAAAATGCGGTAATATTTAGTGAAACATTAAAATTTTGCGGTGCTCCCCCCTTTAGAGGAGGGCAGGCACGCCCTCGTACGAGAGCCACTCGGATGATTGCGCTCCGTAGAACCGTAATGCCTTCGCCTTGATAATAATTTCCGATTAAGATTTGGATGATATAATCGGATGAATGAAAAATAAGAGTAATTTGGTGGAAAAGATAAAAAGATTTTTGTCGCCGGAAATAAAGATAGACCAGAAGAAAAACGGCAAAAAAAAGCAAGACTCGGGAATACCTAAAGAAATATTGGATAAGTTGCCGCCGGGAGTAAAAATTAAAAAAATTGAAATCGGACCGTCACAGATTTTGAAATTGATATTGTATGTGGTTTTAATTTTTTGGTTGGTGTCAGTGGCAAAACAGTTTGTGACCCCGGAAGAAATAGTCAATGTGCCGTTATCAACGGCAATTGAGGCAATTAAAAAGAACGAAACTCAAGAAGTGACGGTGGTAGACGACGAAATAATGGTGAAGTTGAAGGACGAAAAAAAGATTTTAGTGGCGGCAAAAGAAAGTAATACTTCAATGTCGGAATTGCTGCAAAAAGAAGGGGTGGATTTGGCGGGAATAAAATTTGGAGTAGAAAACAGACAGGGATGGAAAATGCTTTTAAATGCTTTAAGTTTGGTGTTGACAGTGGGATTGCCGCTTTTGTTAATTTTTTGGTTATTCAGCCGACAGGCCGGAGGCGGAGCCGGAGGAGGAATATTTGGATTTGGCAAGTCAACGGCAAAATTATTTATCAAAGGAAAACAAAACTTGTCATTTAAAGATGTGGCCGGAGTGGAAGAAGCCAAAAAAGATTTGGAAGAAGTGGTAGATTTTTTAAAACATCCGGAAAAATACCGAAAGATGGGAGCCAGAGCCCTGCGCGGGGTGTTGCTGGTGGGGCCAAGCGGAGTGGGAAAGACATTGCTGGCCAAGGCGGTAGCCGGAGAAGCCAATGTACCTTTTTATTCGATGGCCGGGTCGGAATTTATGGAAATGCTGGTCGGAGTGGGAGCGTCAAGAGTCAGAGATTTGTTTGGAACAGCGAAAAAATCGGGGAAGGCAATTATTTTTATTGATGAAATCGATGCCATCGGACGGGTAAGAGGGGGGCTGGACGGAGGACACGGAGAAAGAGAACAGACATTAAACCAGATTCTGGTGGAAATGGATGGATTTGAGCCAAATACGGCGGTGGTAGTACTGGCGGCGACTAATAGGGGTGATTTGCTGGATCCGGCGCTGATGAGGCCGGGAAGATTTGACCGAAGAGTAGTATTAGAAATGCCTGATTTGAAGGCAAGAATAGAGATTTTGGGAATACATGCCAGGGGAAAACCGTTTGAAAAAGAGGTTAATTGGGAGGCAGTGGCCAGAAGAACGGTAGGCTTTTCAGGAGCTGATATTGAAAACTTGTTAAACGAAGCGGCGATCAGAGCGGCCAGAGAAAATCGGGATAAAATTACGGTGGCGGACATAGAAGAAGCGGCGTTGAAAGTAAAATTGGGAGCAGAGAAAAAGCGAGATCAGACAGAGGATGATAAAAAAATGACAGCTTACCATGAGTCCGGCCACGCGATAGTAAACCTAGCAGAAGGATTGGACTCGGTAACCAGAATTTCGATCATTTCACGGGGAATAGCACTAGGATTTACCCTAATTCCACCGAAGAGAGATGAAGTTCACCAAACCAGATCAAATTTAATTAAACGAATGGCGATGGCGATGGGAGGGAGAGCGGCAGAAGAAATAGTTTTTGGAGATATTACGACCGGAGCGGCGGTGGATATCAGCCAGGCGACAGCAATTGCCCGGGATATGGTGATCGAGTGGGGAATGTCAGAGTTGGGGCCGATAAACATGGGGCCGCAAATGGACATGGGTGATTATGGCAGAGTATGGATGGAACCGGCAAAAGTAGCCGATTCGACCCAAGCGAAAGTAGATGAGGAAATTAAAAAGCTAGTAAATACGGCATTTAAAAGAGCAGTAGAGGTGTTGACGAAAAATAGGGAAAAGTTGGATAAACTGGCTAAAGTACTGGTAGAAAAAGAGAGTCTAAATCAGGAAGAGTTTGAGGAAATAGTAAAGGATTAAATTGATTCTTCGAGATTTATTATCCTTTGGAGTATTGCTAGTGAACCTAAATAGACAGGTTCGAGGCCACGGAGCTCGAGGGAGCCGGCGGCGAGATTTTTGGCTTTGGAATAGGGAGTGTCGGAAGTGTAATTGATGATACCAAGGTCAAAGGGAGCAGAATTGAGGTCGATAATAGTATTACGGGGGGTTTGTTGATCGTAGGTACTTTCGGTAACGGCGTTGAGATAAGGACCGGTTTCCATTTCGACAATAGTAAAATTGTTTTTGGAATAGGTATTAATTAGGGCCTGGTTTTCCAAGAAAGTACCTAAAACGGAAACGGATTTTTGATTGGTAAGAATGGAGCCTTGGCTATTTTGAAAAGGAAAAAAAGTATTAAAACAATTTTTAAACATGTAGGTATTTTGAGTGTGTTCGTCAAAAACTGCCCGGGGAATTTCCAGGTCGCCAAGCTCGGAGTTCAAAACGGCGGCTTTGCCTAAAATGTAAACGCCCTTAACTTCGCGGACATTTTGGAGAGTTTGACTAAGGGCGTGATAGGCGGCAAAACCAAGGGGATAATCGATATTAAAAATGAGAACTTCGGAAGCTTTGATTTTGGCAGGATGAGTGATTTTGAGACGGGGATCGCGATAACGAGAAGAAAGGAGATTTTTGAGAGGGAAAATTTGGACATTGGTGTCAAAATAATGATTGGCAGGAACGGTGATGATGCCAAGCTTTTGTTGAAAGTCGGCAAACTCTTTTTTAATTTTAGGTGAAGAGAGAAAGTTTCGGGCGGCATAATATAAGAAATCGTTTGGGTGTAAAAAAAGCTCTTTGGCTTGGATTTTTTGATAAGTAAGATACAAATCGGGATGATTGATTTTAAGATCGGCCAGAATAGTTTTTTGGTGCTTGAGAACAAAGCCGGAATAGAGATTTAAAAGGCTGTGAGTGTTACTGCTGACAAAATAAAGGCGCTGGCGGGAAATATGAAAAGCGGGAGAGACAGTTTTGGCAATATTTTTCCACCATCTTTGGGTAGCTTTGGTGTAATCGATCCAAGAACCGGCTAAAAGCTGGAGGCGAAGATTGAGAGGATGGCGATAAAGACGGCTAAGGCGGAGATGCCAACGGAGACCAAGGGCGACCTTGAGAGCTTCCCAGTCGGAAGAAGTGAGATTGAGGATTTTGACAAATTTGTCGGAATTAAGTTCTTTTTTGAAATGAGAACGATGCGGATAATAGTATTTTAAAAGAGAATGAAACTTATTCCATTCGGATTGGAAAGCGATGAGAGTGTTGGTTAAGTCGTCAATGTCGGAGATGGAAGAGGCAAAAAAAGCGAGGGTTTTGAGACGAAGATTGAAGTGAGTAATGCGGCGGCGGGCGCGGGCGGAAACGGTTGGCCAGGAAGTAATTTTGGGGAAGCCAAACTGGGCAAAAACTTCGGGAGTTTGGCCAATAACGATATTTTGGGTGCGGTCAATATCGCGGGGTAGGCGAAGGAGGGAATAAATTAGGGCAGAAGTGTCAATTTGGCGGGGATTATTGCCATAGGGATGAAGAATAGAGTCCATTTTAAGATGGGCATTTTGAAGAGAATTGATAGAAACCTGAAGAGTGGATTTGAGGGCGGAACGGTAAGAACGGACATTGAGCTCGATGTCGGCGATAGTAGACATGAGTTAATTGTAAAGGAGAAAGGGAGAAGATGATATAATTTGGACATATGCCAGGTAACGCGGAAGGTTTGAGCGAAAAACGAGCAGTATTTAACGCCAGAGAGGCACAGAATATACCGGTGGAAGCCGGATCGCTATCTATAACCCCAAGAGCTGAGAGAATTGCTCAAAACATATCGGGCTTAAGAGATCCGCAGACGAGAGGGGCGAGTGAAGATAGATTGAAAGGAATTCTGGAAGGGAATTGGAATAATATTGGTTATGAAGTAAAAAGTATTGAGAATTTGAGGAGATGTGCATCTGATAATCCACAGGCTTATGGATTGGTTATGAACGAGGGACAAAGAAATGCAGCGAGGGAGTTATATTTAGATTTTGCCGATGGCTTGGCGATAGAAACCATATGGCGGATAGCAAAAGATCCGGCTTTGAGAGTAGCAATAAGACTTGACGATGTAGAAAAAGTGAAAAGTTTATTGGGATCGAGGATATTGATCGGAGGAGAAACAATAGTAATGAATTCAGCGATAACAAGCGACAAAGTTTTAGGAGTTTTGGGTAAAGCAGAGGGTCTTTTAAGAGTAAGAGGAAGAAAAGAGGTGCTCTTGGGAAGGGTGACTGAAGAATTGCTGACTATGCACAACGAAATTAGCGATGCTCTTAAACAGGTTAAACCTAATGTAAACGATCCGAGAAAGAGAAATTTAAAAGAAATTGAGATGGTATTGAGTTATTTGAATGCAGAAATAGAGGCAGAGGAGGGAAGAAGAGTGGTAGGACAACAACAGGGACAGATAGCAGGACAGCAAAGGGGAGAAAACCACACACCTTATGAAGGGAGAATTTTTAGAACTAATGTACCAGCGAGGGACGAACATGGAAGGATGTGGTAGAATTATGAGTTATAAAAATGAATAAAAATGGCAGGAGAGAGAACTGATTCTTCCGGTCAAGTAGTATTAAATCTGGGGTTATGGGGTGGAGCTTTGGATAGAAATCCAGTGGGCATTCATCCAAAAGAACATGAGAATCCAGCCGATACTTTGGGAAGACAAAGGTTTTTTTATTCGGCCATATCAGAGTTAGCTTCGGGGAGTTGGTTGTTTACTGAGTATTGGTTCAAAGGTGGGCCGATGGATACGGTGGTTTCGGAGTTTACCAACTCGTTGGACGAGGCGGTGGACATGAAACAAATGACTGAAGAGGATCGACTGGAATTAAAAGACGCTTATAAAGAAAGGGCGATAGCGTTTTTGTCAATGGAAGGCCTAGCGTCTTTAGCAAAACATTGTGATGGATCATTTGCCGGAATGGTGGACAGAATGCCACAGGAGTTAGTGAAAGATGCTTACGGATGGACGGAAGATCGGTCGGCGATGATAGCGAGTGACCCGGCGATTGGGTGGCCTTTAAATTGGATTAGAGATTGTGCTGATAATGGGACTTTGCTTGAGTTAAATTGGCTGGCGAAAAAAAAGGGAGGAAGCATTGATTTAGAAACTTTTAAGATGACAATGGCTAGAGATATGGCGAAAGATCCAGTGTGGATAAAATATTGTCAGGATAATCAAATTCCATTAGGAATAGAAGAGAAATTGGTAAAAATTGCCTACGATTACTGGACACTAGAAGATTTACCAGAAGTGCATAGGAGGATTTATGAAAAATATAAAAGCTGGGTAGATGTTAACGGAAGACTCCCGGAGGAGGGGAAGGGGGAGATTGAATATTTTTCCGGAGCAAGAGTGATAACTGATAAGAGTCGAACAATAAATCATTTTTTGAAGCCAGAGAGACCCGATATGGGGGTGTTACCGTATGATAATGTTTATTGGTCAAATTTAGATAATCCGGAAGGGGTAATTAGAAGTAAACATGCTTTTGGGACATTAGATCCGGCAATATTACAATCAGTACATGACTTTTTAACATATAAGGATAAGCAGTTCCCAGTGAAGGATGATGATTCTCCAGATAAAAGTTATGGAATGGCGGGAAGAATTCCAAGCGAGATATCGATAAAGGATATGAAAAGGTTTGTAAAGGTGTGGGATTGTTTTATTGGTGGTTCACAAGGAACAGCAATGGCTGATTTTACAAAGTTTGGGGAAGGACTGGACGCTTTGTGTAATCTTTATAGTACAATTCCTCACATGGAGGACGTAGTCGGGTGGATGGTGGGAGAGATTTTGTACGCAAAAACAAAGGCGTTAATGGTGAATTCGGGAAGAGAAGGTTTCGCTGATCAGATATTTAAAATGTTGCAATTAGGGGATGAAGATACTCCTAAGGAATTACAGCAGGCCGCGGGCGGAGTATTGGGGGGTGAAGGGATGGGAACTTTTGGAGCAATTGGAGCGGCGGTGGGAAAATATGAATTGCGGATTGGAACACCGCATTATAATGAGGCGATTGCGATCTTGAAAACAGGACTAGCAAAAGGAGCAATGGCCGGACGATATCTATTGGTTTTTACTTCGGTTATTAACAGAATTGGTCAGACTAAGAGCCGGAAGCGGTAAAGATTAGAAGCTTTTTAGGCGTTGGAGAAATGTTTTGGGTGATGTTTTTAGGAATAGTGGTTTGAGAATGAGGAAGATTTGTGGGACGAGGAGGTTGATTATCAGGATTAATGATAGGTGAGGGTGGAGTGATGATGGTATTAGTCATACGATTTAAATGAATAGCTAATTAAGAAGGTTTATTATTGTTTGCATCGTATTTTGATTGTCCTGAGAATGGAGGGGTTTTAATTTGATTGTGTTTGACGATAGTGGGTCGGTTTGGTTGGGTTTCGGGTGTTGTTTTTGGAGCAGGCTCTTTTCTTTTACCGAAAACATTGGTTACATCTTGCCTGATACCAGAAACAACATGGAGGGTAGAAGCGGTTTGTCCGGGGAAGCTAGTAATTTCTTTTTGAGCTTGACCAATAGCCTGGCCAAAGGGAGAAGGTTTAAGCTGGAAAATAACTTGAGGAATGAGTTCCGGTAGTTTTTGAAGAAGAAGAAGCGAACCCATAGCAAAGAGAAAGGGAAGAAAGTTGGAATTGCCAGCAAGATTAATTATTCCAGGAGCCCAAACGTTGCCGTTGGCCCGAATAGATTCACAAATAACATTGACTAGGACGAGGAAGATTAAAGAAATAGGGAAGACAGAAATATTGGCGACTAAATCAGTAAGCCATGAACTAAAGTTGACTTTGGAACCCGGAAGAGCACCAAGCCCGATTTCTAACGGAGAAATAACTATTTTTAGAATGATGGTGACGTAGCACTTGATTAATCCAAAAAGGAATCTGACGAGGAAGAAAAGTATGGCAATTACCATGATTAAAGCGACGGCGACGGCGCCGATTCCGGCTCCCAAGCCGAGTCCGATGCCAAAACCAATGACCGGGAGACCAGAACCTAATAAAGCTCCAAGTCCGCCACCGATAACTGCGCCAATCAATAGTAGTATGGGTAGACTGATATTTTTGATAGACAGAAAAAGAAGTGTGCCAAAATTAAAATCACTAATTTCGGTAAAAGAGCTTGGTATTTGAAGAAAGCTGGGGAGAAGGTTGTCGCCTAAGTTTTTGCTTTGAGAGCTGTAGATTAAGGCAAGGACAATGCCTTGAATAAGGTAGGCAAAATCGATAATCAGACCGGCGATGGCGTAGGAAAAAGTAACTAAAATAAGAGAAGTAATAAGTTTTGGGATAGAGTTTTGGACGCTGATGACAGCTTGGGGGCTAATTTTGACCCGAAGAATAATCATGACTCCCATGATCACAAAGACGAGAGAGGATAGAAGATAGACCATGTTCCGAAAACCACGCCAAATAGGAAGAATGGGTTGAAGGCCCTGAAAACCAATGCCTTGGGCATAAGCCGGCTTGCCCAAAAAATTGTTCCAAGTTGAGGCGACATAGTCGAGCCCAGAAGCGGGAGGAGTGTAAAGCGAGGCAATTAATTTGTTAGTGGCTCCCAGAGCTCCACCGGGGACCCAAACAATCGGTTTGCCATCGGGAGTATAAGCCTGGCCTTTAAGAATTTCGTCGGGGATACTTTCGACATCAATAAGAGTGTTAAGAAGACCGGCAGTGTTGGATTTGAGAGATTCTTTACCAATCCAAGTTTCCATATTGGTGCCTTGTTTCCAGGCATTTTTGGTATCCAGTAAAACGTTGGTTTGAGCGAGGATTTTGACGGAAAGAAAAATCGATAAAATTAGAATGACACAGGAGGTAAAAGGAAAAGAAATTTTAAGTTTGGGGAGGAGACGGGTATCGCGGCGGTTGAGATGATGGAGGAAACCACGAAAAGTCATGATGGAAAATTTTAACATAAATAGTTAAGGAGTAGGAGTAACGGAAGATTGGCAAAAAGTGGGGTCGTTTCTGAATTTTTCGGCGGCGGGAAGGACGTAACGATCGGGATAGTCGTAGCCCATACCGGTAGGACCATAGTGCTTAAGACCGTCACGAAGACTGCCATAATAATCCTTAAGATTGGCTAAAAGACGAGTGCCGTAGCTAACGTTAAATTCTGGTTGAAGAAGCTCGGCAACAGTGGGACGGTCATCAAAAACGCCAGGATAAAGAATGGCGGCGAGGCCATCGCGGGGCATAACCTGCATCAAACCGACAGCACCGGCGCTGGAGATGGCACTAGGATTGAAACTACTTTCGACACTGATCAGACCGGCAATAAGATAAGGATCAAGACCGGCTTGCGGGGCATAGCGGAAAATATAGCTACAAAATTCGGGAGTGACAGAACCGGAACCAACATAGGGGAGGGTATAGGGGGCACGAACATCCTGGCCTTGACCATTCTGACCGGCGGAAACGGTTTGCCAACTAGCAGGGAGAAAATAAGCGGCCTGAAGCTTACTATTTTCGGCGGCTTTGAAACCGGGATCGATGCGGTTGTATTTGCTTTCATTACTGCTAGCGGTGAGAGGGATTTGGCTTTGAGCAGGGAGTAGAGACTGTTTGGCTTTTTCTTCAATTTGGACGCTTTTGACATAATTTTCGTCAAAAACGATATCTTTTTGGAGGGTGGCGGTAAGGGTTTGGGGATTGCGGATAATAATGCTGACGGCTTTGAGAAGATCGGTAAGAGTGAGAGGGCTAGGTTCATCTTGAGTTGACTGGCCGGAAGAAGTGTTGCAAATGTCATTGGGAGATACAGTTTGCTGGCTTTGAGGAAGAAGTTTTAAGCCTTGATTGTTTAGAACCGAAGCGGCCCAAGGATAGGCTTGAGTTTTTTCCCGATTGCCATTGTCACTTTTGACAATGACCTTGTTGGTTTCATAGGACCCGGAATCAGTAATTTCCATGTAGTTATAGATTTTTTGGTAACATTCCGAAGAAAGAGGAGTAAGCCCGGCAATACTTTGAGCGACTTCGGGGCTATCGGCAATTTTGAAAAAACTAGCAACCTCGCTTAAATAAACCGGACGACAATTTGGGAAGGGGATTTTACAATTGACGGAATAACAGCGACCACCACAGCCCCAAGCGACCTGTTCATCGACGGTAGTAGAATTTTTACCAGAACGGTTCAAAACAGCGCCTTTGAGACGGGCCTTTTTGCGTTCTACAATTTCTGCAAAGGGAGTAGAACGAATAGAGGCGTTCCAGCCATCAGAGCCAAAAGAAGTAAACTTTTGCTTAATTTCTTCAGGGGTAGAGTTAAGAGGGTTTTGGAGTTTTTTAGCCCAAAAGACATGATTTTCTCTATTAAAAGGATTGGTGGCCTTACCATCCATAGATAATACTTGTTGAATGACGTGGTCGACAGTGGTTTCAAGCCAGCCGCCCTGACCGTCGGAAGTGGGATTTTTAGATTCGGAGATGTCAACGTTAGTTTGACAGGTAACGGTGGCTGACTGGCTGATGTCGTTGGGAACAATGTCTTTGTACTGGTATTCGTTGCTGGCGGCGGAAGTAGTGGGAGGATTGCGGCTATAGTCGCCGGAAATGGTGACCCCGGGGAAATTGGTAGTATTTTCCAGCTCACAGGAATCGGAGCAGTTGTCGGCAGAAATACCGGTGCATTTATTTTGCAAAGCGGCGGCAACCTTGAGATTGGTGAAACGCCAAGGACCGCCGTCGGGCTGGAAGGAAAAAAGAAAATAGGCAAGAATGTCGGACCTTTGGGACCAAATTTCGGTGACTTTTTGACCGCAATAATATTTGATAAATTCACAATCGTCGTAAACAACTTTGCCGTTAACGATAGTGCCGGTTTCGGTAAAGATAAATTGTTTGCCGGTTAAAACACCGGAACTGTAGTTAGTAGCAGTATCCAGACGATAGGGGTGATAGGAAATAATACTAAAATCCGAAAAAGCATTTGAAGTAGTGGCAAAGTTGGCGTTTTGAGGATCAAGGCCGGGGGAAATAACGGTGAAATTTTTATTGGGACAGGCCTGAAGAAGGTTGATAAAACTTTTAGCACGGGCAATGGCAGGAAGGAGCTCCAGTTCGCCTTGAGGGGAGGCGCGTTCTATATTTTGCTCCAGCTCGTTAAACGGTTCAACGTAGACTGTTTTACCGGAGGAAAAATTATTTAAGACATTACACCAAGCAGTGGCAACCGGGGCTTGTTCACCGGGAGCGCCAAGCATGGCTTTGCCGCTAGCGGTCCACCAAGCGTGAATACGAACGACGATATTGGGGGCGGAGGCAGAATAGGAACTTAAATTAGACGGATTTTCAGGAACAATGAGAAGCCAATTTTTAAGACCACTATCGGAAATGTAACCGATGGAACCGGGTTGATTGATAAGATTGAGACCGGGGGAGGAGGCGGCAAAGAGATTAGGGATAAAGGATAGTTGATAAACAGCAACCAGAAAGAAGGAAAAAAGAAAATAACAAAGCTTTTTGGGCACAAATAATTATAGCAAGATTAGGGGCCGGGAATAGTGAAGTCGGTGACATTGACACCGGTAAGGGTTTCAATGAAATTGAAGATAAAAAAGGAAGCGATGATGCCGATTAGGCCCATAATGGACATGGTCAGAGTAGAAGAAGCGGCGGCAACCTTTTTTTGATCGCTACTGGAAAATAAATATTGGAAACCACCGTAGAGAAACATATAAAGAAAAGCCAAGCCGGCAAAAAAAGTGATGACCTGAAGGATGTTGTAAAAGAGGCACTCGAAGCCCTGAATAGTGGCAACATCATCGTTCATAACGCATCGGCCGGAAACATTGGGATTGGTAGCCCAGTCCTGCGGTTGGGCAAAAACCGGACGAGGAAGAAAAAATAAGCTTAAAAAACAAAGAAGGTTGCGAAAAATACGCCTGAACATTGAAAATATTATAGCAAAACCCCGCGGATGACGCGGGGTTAAAGTTTAAAAAAAGAAAATTTTAGAAAGGCTTGATCTCGAGGCTAAGAAGATTGATGCCAAAGAGACGACCGATGAGAGTCAAAATAGCCCAAGCGGCAAAAATGATAGCTAGACCAATCAAACCGTTGGTAATTTGAGCACGGGCGGCGCCGACTTTTTTTTCGTCACCTTCGGAGGTAATCCATTTAAGACCACCAAGAACTAAAACAAAAAAGAAAACCAAAGCGACGACGATAAGAACTAAGCTAATAGCACCAGTAACGAGTCTTTCGACGGTAAGGCCGCCAATAACACCCCATTGACCGGGAGGATTAAGATCTATTTGAGCGAAAACGGGCTTAACTAAAAGAGCAGAAAGTGTTTTTAACATTGGTGTATGGTTTCAATAAATAACTATTATTAATAATAGTTTAGCAAAGAACTTGGGCTTGTCAAAGGGTAGGCCAGGGAATGGATAAAGTTTGAAGACCGGTAATACCTAAAACAACACCAGCAAAACGGAGAAGAGCAAAAACGGAAAAGATAACTACTAAACCGACAAAGGAGTAAGTAAGTTGATCGCGGGCAGACTCAATGCGTTTCGGATCGCCTAAACTATCGATAAAATGGTAACCGGCCATAATGAAGTGCACGATGAAATAAAGGATGCCAACGATAAAAAAAATAGAAAAAATGGTTTGAATGACACTACTAGCATAGACTTGAGGATTGGTAACATAATCTTGGTTGTCTAAAACAGGATTGATAATTTGGGCGTAGATAGGTGAAAAAGGGTGGGTCATAGTTGTGGGAGTCCCATGTTAGTTAACACCTCGTTGAGGTTAAGCGGATTTTGAATACCAAAAAGAGAGGCAAGAAGGGAGCCGAGGCCAACAGCGATAACGACAATGAAAAGACCAAGAATGCCGTTGGTGATACTGTGACGGGCTTCTTCAAGCTTTTTACTGTCACCACTGGCAGAAATGAAGGAATAGCCGGCAAAAATAATTTGAATAGAGAAAAAAATGACGGCAATAATGGTTAAGATGCCGATCGCTTGGCTAATAATTTTTTCCAATTGAGTGGTGGGATCAGTGATTTTGGGACCAGGGCCGTCAAGGTCATAAATAACATCGGCGAGAAGATTATTAGGGGCCATAGATAATGGGTTTAAGAATATTTATACCGGTGAGTCTACCGACAACACCGGCGATGATAAACGCGGAGGAGATAATAACTAAACCGAGGATGCTTTGCCAAATTTTGGTCCAGGCGGCTTCAATTTTTTTGGCATCACCGTTGGCAGAGATATAAGCATAACCGGCAGTGATAAACTGGAAGATCATGTAAAGACCACCGATAAAGCCGGCCAACTTGAAAAGATTGCTAATGAAGAGAAAAAGACCGGCGCCAGGCTTGGGGTCAATAAAATAAGGGTTATTGAGAGGAGGAGTGATACGACCGAATAAACCGAGCATGTTAGTTTATTATAATATAGATAAGCCGGTAATAACTTCAATGATTTGGATAATAAAGAAAGAAACAAAGATGATGAGAAAACCAATAAGGCTGTTGGTGATGGTAGATTTGGCTTGATCGGCTTTTTTGGGGTCGCCGGAACCAGCGCCAATGACGAAGGTTAAACCGCCAAAGACGAGGAGGGCAAGTAAAATAAGCCCGGCGAGAGTAAAAACGTTTTTAAGGAGAAGAGAGATAAAGGCTCCGGGGGTATCAAAGCTTTGAGAAAGGGTTTTGGGACCCCAATTAAGTTTCTCAAAGATATCGAAAGCATAGGCTGGTTTCATAGACTAAATGGATTATACTATGAAATAGAAAAAAGGGCAGTTATAATGGAAAGAGATGGTATAATACGGGCGAAATTACAGATATATCAACCAAAAACAAGATGAAAAAAATAATGATAGCGATAGCGTTGACGGTAGCGATTGCGGGTTGGTGGAGGCTGGGATTAAAGGAGATTGCGGCGGAAGAGGGAAATTTGAGCGGACAGACACTACAGGTTTTGAAAGTAGAGAAGTGGAATGGGTTTAATAGCCTAAGATATGGGATAACTTTAGCGCTAAACCAAGGAGTAGAGCCAAGTACGGTAGTATTACTATTACTTTTGCCGGTGGTAGCCACACTGGTTTCAGGCTTGCACTACTTAATCGGATTGTCGGGGTATGGCATCTTTATGCCGACAATGATAGCGGTGACGTTTTTGAACACAGGAATTTTGGGTGGCTTGATACTGTTTGGTTTGATTTTGGGAATTTCGGCCCTGTCTAATTGGGGGCTAAAGAGATTAAAATTGCATTTTTGGCCGGGAAGATCGATTAGCTTAATGTTTATAGGATTGGGAACATTTGGACTGATGCTAGGATCGCAATATTTCAAAAACGTGATTGATTTAAGCGGAATTTCGATTTACTCGGTATTGCTGATGATACTTTTAGCAGAAGAATTTACCAGAACCCAATTGACCAAGAGCAAGGGTGAGGCGAAAAAATTGACTTTGGGAACGCTACTTTTGGCCATAAGTGGGGCAGTGGTGATGAAGATAACCTGGTTACAGGAAACAGTGTTGTTAAATCCGGAACTAACAGTATTAATAGTAGTAGTGTTGAACCTATTGATTGGAAATTATACCGGAATGAGACTGACGGAGATTAAGAGATTTGGGAAAGCGATTAGGAAATAAAACCTCTCTAAAAATGTTTAATTTAAAAAAATACAGGCAGTTTTTGACCAAAAACGAAAGGAACCGGATATATTTGCGGAAAAATACGGCCGAAGGCAGAGCAATTGCCGATAGTAAATACAGAACCAAAATAAGACTCCAAAAAGGGGGAGTAGGAGTACCAAAACTGATTAAAAGATTTAAGACAATAGAAAAGTTAGAGACTTTTAGATGGGAAAATTTGGAAGGTAATTTTGTGGTAAAACCGGCATCAGGATATGGCGGAGAGGGGATAATAATTGTCCGAAGAAGGGGAAAATGGGCGGGGGAATGGGTAAAGATGGACGGAGAAATGGTAACTACTAATGACTTAAATTGGCATTGTCGGGAGATTTTGGCGGGGAGATACAGCATGCACGGAATGTCGGATTCGGTAATTATCGAAGAGAGAGTTAAAATCCATCCGATGTTTTTGGCTTATACCAGATCGGGAACGCCGGATATCCGGGTAATAGTTTATAACCGGGTACCGATGATGGCGATGCTAAGAATTCCGACAGAAGCCAGTGACGGGAAGGCAAATTTACAACAGGGAGCAATTGGATTGGGGATAGATTTAGGATCGGGAATTACCACTTTTGGGATTCAGGGAAAAGGAGAAATAATAGAAAGGATTTATGACAGAAAACGAAAGAAAATGATTAAGGTAAACGGAATAAAAATTCCACAATGGAGACAAGTGCTGGAAACAGCGGTGAGAGTACAGGAAGTGATACCGGGACTTGGATTTGTGGGGGTAGATATAGTTTTGGATAAAGAAAAAGGGCCGGAGGTGCTGGAGGTAAATGTCAGGCCGGGATTGTCGATTCAGATATGCAATAAGGCGGGACTAAAGGCAAGGATGAATAAAATTGAAGATTTGGAGGGGAGAAATCTAGAACACGGAATAACTTTAGCGAAATATTTGTTTTCCGAAAGATTTTTTGAAAAAGTAGAGGAAAAGGAGAAAATAAAAACAATTCAGCCTTTGGAAATTATCAAAGTAAAAGTACCGAAAGGATTTAAGCCGGATTTGCAAAAAAGCGAGGTAATCAGACAGGGCAAACACCGGGTAGTGGAGGTAAGAGCTAAAGTAGACACCGGGGCTTTTAGAAGTTCGATGGACAGGGTGCTGGCAGAGAAATTGGGCTTGCTTACTGAAGACCGAATACTGTATAGTCGGCATTACCGATCGTCATTGGGGAAACAAAACGACCGGCCGGTGATAGGAGTAACTTTTTGGCTAAAAGGAAGAAAGATTATGACAGCAGTCAATGTGGCTGATAGAAAAAAATTGAGAACAAAGTTTTTGTTGGGGAGAAAAGATTTAGAAGGGTTTTTAGTGAGTGCGAAAAAAACATGAAACAATTAACTTTTAATAATCTTGTTTAAATTTATATGACCAAGATAGCAGTGTTTTTTGGAGGGAAAATTACCAAACATTTGGTGCTGATAAGAGCGGCGGCGAAGAAATTGGGAGTGGATTTGGATTTGATATCGTACAACAGTGTCTATTTTGAAACGGAAACAGGAAAAATCGGCCTTAGAAACAGAGACATTAATGACTTTGACGTGGTGTTTTTCAGAACGACAGGGAAACATTGGGAAGAGGTGGATTTGATAATAGAAAATTTGAAAGTTAATAGCCCCAAAACGGTAATCGTGGACCCGATAGTTAAGAGTGGAAAACCAAGCTATGCCTGTAAGGCCTGGCAGATGCTCAAGCTGGCAGAAGCAGGGATACCGGTGCCGAAAACTGTTTATGGAAGTTTGTGGTTTTTGCATGAAACTATGGATCAAAATTCTCGTCAGCAATCTGGTAAGAAGATTACAGATTCTCGCCACCGAATTTTATCCGTGCTCACGCCCTTCGGGGTAAACCCTCGGATGATTGCGCGCGGAAAAATTGATAGCTTCGAATCTGGTTTGGCTTTTCAATTTCCAGTGATAGTGAAGGGAAGCGGGGGAGATAGGGGAACGAGGGTGTTTAAGGCTGATAATTTGGCGGAATTGGAAAAAATGGTAAGGGATTTGAGAAAAACAGAAACGGAAGAGGGGAAAAGATATATGTTGCAGGAATATATTGAAAATAAGGGGGATTATCGGGTGCTGATTTTGGGTAAAAAGGTGTTAGGAGTGATGAAAAGAAGTTGCCAATCGGCAGGCGAATTTAGGAATAATTTTTCGATAGGAGGAAAAGTAGAAGTGGCGGAGTTGCCCGAGGCAGTGAAACAAATGGCAGTAAAAGCGGCGGAAGTATGCGAAATTGCGATTGCGGGAGTAGATGTGATGCCGAAAGGCGGGGGTTATGTAGTACTGGAAGTGAATAAAGGACCACAGTTTACCGGATTTATGAAAGCAACCGGAATAGATGTACCAATGGAAATAGTTAAATATTTAGTTAGTTTAAAAAAATGATAACTTCAAGCCTCAATTTAATATAAATATGACAAAAAAAATAGTAACTTTTACGATGTCGTTGAAACAGAGCCAGTGGGAAGTGGATAGGCTGGTGGAAGAGGCGGGAAAAAAAGGAATTGAGGTAAACAGATCGTTATATCGGGAACTAAGCTTTGACCTAAAAGACGGAAATCCAAGAGTATTTGTCCGGGGAGAAGAGATGAACAGTGAAAATACGATGGGAATGTGGTTTCGGGTGGCAGGAACTATAAGCGGGAAATATACCGAAGGAAGAAATTTATTGATCAGACTTCTAGGAGATAAGGTATTTTGTGTGAACCATGAGGGTTATTTAAAATGGTCAAGAATGGGCAAAATTGCCCAACATGGAGTATTTTTAGAGAACGATATTCCGATAGTACCGACAAAGGTTTTTTATACAAAAGAACAAATACAAAATCCCTCTAAATCTCCCTTTGACAAGGGAGACTTGGGCTTGGGGTGGCCGGTGATTGTCAAGCATGAAAGAGGCTATCAGGGGAAAAGCGTGAGGAAGTTTGAAAACAGGCAGGAAGTGGAAAAGTTTTTGAATAAAATTCAGGAAAAAAATTTGGGAATGTTTTTGTGGCAGAAATATTTGCCGACCAGATGGGATATCAGGGTAGTAGTGATAGACGGCCAGGCGGTGGGGGCGATGAAAAGATCAGCAGTTGGAAAAGAATTCAGAAGTAATTTTTCACTGGGAGGAGCGGTAGAGGAATGGAAACTTTCAGATGAAGATAAAAAACTGGCGGAGAAAGTGGCGAAAGTTTGCGGGCTTGATTATGGGGGAGTGGATATTATGAAAGATGAGGATGGAAACAGTTATATTTTAGAAGTAAACAGACAGTGCCAGTTTCAAGGATTTGAGAAGGCAACGGGAATAAATGTAGCGAAATTGGTGGTGGAGATGATAGAAAGAAAGGGGAGACTAGGGTAATTTTGTGTTATACTTGAAGCTAAATTGAGGGTGATTAGCTCAGTTGGTTAGAGCACCGTCCTGATAAGACGGGGGTCGGAGGTCCGAGTCCTCCATCACCCACTGATGAAAAATGTATATGTCGGAAATGCTAATAAGGATGGAATGGACTATCGGGGTTGGATTTGTGGCCAATTTATAAAAGAAGATAGCTTGAGAAAAACCGAGGGAGTGGAAGTGAAGTGGGGTGTACATAAGAAGGGAGAGGAAAGAGGTGAGTGGGGAGTTAGCGAGAAGGCAATGAATATGGCGGTATTGGTTCGAGGAAAAATGAGGATAATTTTTCCTGATGAAGAAGTGGTGCTGATAAGGGGGGGAGATTATGTGATGTGGGGTTCGGGATTAGCTCATAAGTGGAGAGTGGAGGAAGATACAACAGTGGTGACAATTAGGTGGCCCTCCTGTTAGGCGGAGAGTTAATTTTGTTAGAATAAAGTATGAAGAGATGGAATATATTGAAGGCGATGGGGTTTCTGACAGCGGCAGTGCTGATTGTATTTGGAGGAATGGCGAATTTGGTGAGGACGATGAGCTTGGGTATGGGGAAGATATTTAAAAACCGATGAAGAAAAAAGTGTTTTTTGGGTTGGGGGTGCTGGCGGTGGGAATGGTAATCGGGGGAGTAATATTGGATTTGAGAAGAGAAAAACCGATGTTGTCGCCGCTGGCGAAAAAAATGGGCTTAATAATAGAAAAAAAGGCGGAGCTAAAGGTTTTTGGATTTTTGCCGACGTGGATGGTGGGAAAAACACAGGAGTATTGCCGGGAAATTAACAGGTTGGTGTTTTTGGGAATCGAGGTAGATGTTAAGGGGGAATTGGTGTGGGATGTGCAAAGTAAAAAAATAAATAATGCCGAATATATAAAAAGTAAAGATGCGATAAAAAAATGTGGAGGAAAAAATATTTTGGGAATAAAGCTGTTTGATGATGAAAAATTGAAAACTTTAATGGCTGACGAAGAGGCGAAGAAAAATTTAGCGGAGGAGATAAAAGCGGCGATGACAGCGGGAGGATTTGACGGACTGAACGTAGATTTTGAGTATCAGGGGGATCCGACAGCAGTAATCGAAACCGAAGTGTTGAATTTGTTGAGCAGTTTTAAAGAAGCCGGAATAGGAGAATTGAGCCTGGACGTATTTGCCAATACTATTATTAAAGGGGACGGGGAAAAATTGAAGCAAATTTTAGGAGTAGTCGATGATTTGATAGTTATGGCATATGATTTTCACCGGCCGGGAATGGATTTTGCCGGACCGGTGGCCCCAATTGGAGCACCGATAGGGGAAAGAAATATCGGTGAAATTTTTCAAAAAGTGGAAGAAATGGCTTTGGATAAGAAAAAGATAATTATGGCGTATCCGCTGTACGGGTATGAATGGAGAACGGAAACAGAAGAATACGGGAGTGCAACGGTAAAAGGATGGGGGCAAATGGTAAGTTATGCCAGAGCGAAGGGGTTAGAAGAGAATTTGGGAGGGGTAAAGCTGTTTTGGGATGAAGTCAGTCAAACTCCATGGTTAACTTATAAAGAAGAAAGACAGGTAACTAAAACGACAGGGGTAGGGAAGAAAAGAAAAACGGTGACAACGGCGGTGACCGATATTTATCAGGCGTATTACGAGAATGAAAGAAGCTTAAAAATCAAAGTAGATTTAGTTAAGGAAAAAGGATATGGCGGATTGGGATTTTGGGCGTTGGGATATGAGGGGGAGGGGAAAGAGGTGTGGGGGATTATCTGATTGACGAAGGATCGGCTTTAAAGTAAAATATGACCACTTGCGATGCAAAAGGTAAATCAATTTAAACAAAGAAAAAGATGAAGTGACGTGGGTATGTGACCGAAGGCCGCAAGTAGCGGCTTTTTTTTGTTTTGAAAAAGCCAAGCACATTTTGAAAATTGGGTCTGAAAGCAGGCTAGGGCCTGTGGCTTAGTTGGTTATAGCATCCCGTTTGCAACGGGAAGGTCGGGAGTTCGAATCTCCCCAGGTCCACCAAGCACTTTAACAATCTATTGAATCAA
>JBBAAS010000003.1:0-75488 GCA_041658125.1 Candidatus Shapirobacteria bacterium
GTTTAGTTTCTTCATCTTTGTCCTGTTTTTGGTTAACTAGGCTTTCCGCATATTTTAGTTTATTTAATGCTTCTCGTGAAGCCTCAACTGCTTCATTAACATTTTTTCTTTCAAACAGTTCTTCAGCTTCCACTATCTTTTTGTCCGCCAAAAGCAACACCGTTTTTGTTTTTTCAATTGAATTATCACCTAACCCCATCCATAAAGCATCTCTCAACGCTTTTATCTTATACCATAAACTTGTCGGGAGAAGACTGACTTCGGGCAATTTGTAAAAAGTTTTTTTTATTTGTCCGCCCTCGGTGGCCACCGTTACCTCAATTGTTGTGTTCCTTATTTTTCCTTCATTTTCTTGCTCTGTCGTCATTTTCCAACCCGCTTTAACCACTGAAACGAACAATATTGTTCCTCCTAACATCAATATCCCTGCTGTATAAAATAGTCTTTTAAAATTCATAAGGTGTTAATTATACTATTCTATTACTTTCTATGAAAAAATGCTCTTTTCTTATTCACTATTTCTCCTCTAATCTTTTTTTTCATATAAAAATATTGTCCCCAAAAGCAAATACTGTTTATCAAATCTTTCCACATATTTTTATTTTTTACCTTTTTTTTCTTGGATTTAAAAATATTTTCATTAATTCTACGCTGATAACCATTGGCTACATATTTTTTTACCCATTTGTTTTGCTCTAAAAATCTTTGGTAAATATTTCCCCGACTAATTAATGGTTTCATCATCATCATATCTACCGCGTTTTTTAAAGTTCTTTTTTCCATTGGTAAGCTCAAGGTTCCTTCTTCCAACCATAAATTGGCACAAATATCATCCTTTTTCCCTGTAACACCATATTTTCTTTGGGGTATGCTTCTTTTTTTCAACCAGCTCCACCACCGTAATCTTGTTAGCCACAATCTATTTTGTTTGGTAATTACCATTAGATCAATGTCGTCATTTTTCTTTTGGTTTTCTGCCGCTACTGATCCTGTTAGCCCGATTAAAAGAATATCTTCAAAATCCGGCGCTAATTTGTTAACTAGCCTGATCACTTCATTTATCTGGCTACTTGTTTCCTTCTTTTCCTTTTTTAAATTATATTTTTTCGCCGCTTTTTCAATCTCAAAACCGCTAAACACCTTGTCTGATAACAGTCTTATCTTCAATTGTTTTAACGTTAACTTGTTTTTATATCTTTTTCCATAATTTATTGTTTTGACTATTGCTCGGTTCAATTCCTCCATGGTTTTATTTTAAACCATCTTTTCTGGTCTTATTGGTATAATAAACCAACTTTTTCTATGAACAAAAATAGCCGTCTCTACCGTTTTTGGGAAATGATCCCCGGATCAATCGCTTGGTTTGTAATTCTCTTTCCTATTTGGGGAGCTTTTTTGGTTCCTCGGCTGGTTGCCTATTTTGTCATCGCTTTTCTGGTTTATTGGCTTTATCAATCGTTTAAATCAGCCATTTTGGCGACCATTGGTTACTTCAAAATTAAAACCTCCAAAAGTCAAAACTGGTTGCAACTTTTTCAGGACAATTTTCGTTCTAATTGGGTCAAATATCAGGATATTCGCCATTGTGTCATTGTCTGTTCATACAAAGAGCCGGTTGATGTCTTAAAGATGGCCATGGACTCCTTAAGCCAACAGATTGATTTCAGTCTCAAAAGCCTTCACGTTATTATTGCCTTGGAATCACGCGCTGGCGATCAGTTTAATCAGCCGGTTATCGATTATTTTTCCAAAAATTATTCAAAAAACTTTGGCAGCCTCTCTTTTACTCGGCATCCGGGGGACATTCCCGGTGAAACCGCCGGTAAGCATAGTAATGAGGCTTACGCTGCCAAAGAATTTAAAAAAAAGTTTTTTGATACCAATAAATACAAACTTGAAAATTTTACTCTCACTACTTGCGACGTTGATACTATTTTTCACCCGAAATACTTTTCTGCCTTAACTTATCATTTCGCCTCCAATCCAAGCCGCTATCTTCGTTTTTGGCAATCACCTATTTTTTGGCATCACAATATTAATTCTGTTCCGGGCCCAATCCGCATCATTGGTACCATTGGCAACATTATTCACATCGCCAACATTCAGGAGCCGGATGGTCTCTTTTTTAATTATTCTTGCTATTCTTCATCCTTCAAACTTATCGATTCTGCCGGCTACTGGGATCCGGACATGATTCCGGAAGATTGGCATATTTTTTTGCAAACCTTTTTCTCTTCCGGTGGTAAAACCAAAGTTGAACCCATCTTTTTACCCACTATTGTTGATGCTCCCGAAGGCAAAGATTATTTTTCTGCTCTCAAAAATCGCTACAACCAATGCGTTCGTCATGCTTGGGGTGCTATCGACATTCCTTATGCCATCGAACAAGCCAAAGCCCACCCGGAAATTCCGTTGGTTACCCGTCTTCTTCGTGTTTTTAAGCTTATTCAAACCCATCTTATTTGGTCCAGTAATTGGTTTGTTCTTACTCTCGGGACTTCGCTTCCGGTAGCTCTTAATCCCCATTTCTTTCAAACCTCAATTGGTTTTAATTTACCCAAAGTTAGTAACATTATTCTTACTATTTGTCTTTTTCCTCTTCTTGTTATTATCATTCTCGACTGGCTTCTTCGTCCGGTGTCTCAAAAAAAAGGTTTTATAAATATTTTAAAAAATATTCTTCAATGGCCTTTCATGCCTATTGCGACCCTCACTATGTCGGTTCTTCCGGGTCTTCATTCTCATACCCGGCTCCTCTTTGGTAAGCGTCTTGAATACAAAACTACCCAAAAACTCGAAAAGAAGTAAGGTGTTATATACTAAATTAACTTTATGAAATCTATCCTTCTCAAACATCGATTTCTAATATTATTCGTCATTCTCTTTTTGCTTCTTCGCCTTCCTTCTTTTTTCGAACCATACTGGTACGGGGACGAAGGTATTTATCTTACTTTAGGCCAGGGCATAAGAAACGGTCTTACTCTCTATAGCCAAATCCACGACAATAAGCCACCCACACTCTACTATCTTGCTGCTACCGCTCAAACTGTATTCGGCTTTCGGTTAATACTTTTGTTTTGGATGGCAGCTACCGTCTGCTCTTTTTATCTCCTTTCTAAAAAAATAATTTCTCCGGTCAAGACCACCATTGCGACCCTTATTTTTTTGATTCTCACTTCCATTCCTCTTCTCGAAGGTAATATTGCCAATGCTGAAATTTTTATGCTTTTTCCCACGATTCTTGCCGTTGACTACTTATTATCAGCTAAAAAGACCAAGGATTTTATTCTCCCCGGACTTCTTTTAGGCTTTGCCTTTACTATCAAAATTCCGGTCTTTGCCGAAATGGCCGGATTTGTTTTATTTCTAGGCCTTATTCAAATTAATATTTTTAAAAAACCTAAAATTTGTTTTTTAAATCTTTTTGTTTTTTGCTTCTCTTTCTTGCTTCCGATTATTTTTTGGGGCTTATATTTTTTTACTAAAAACATTTTCCCTGAATTTTTAAAAGCCGCTCTTCTCCAAAACTTTGGCTATTTATCGTCTTGGTCCAGCGGCTCTCATACCGGTGGCGGTCTTCTTTCCCGTGGTTTAATTTGGTTTTTATTTTTAGCCTTTATTTATTTTCTCAACTTTAAAAAGTACCTAAATTCCAAAGTCGCTTTTCTTCTTTTCTGGTTTTCATCAGCTGTCTTTGGTGCCTTACTTTCTTCCCGGCCGTACCCTCATTATCTTATTCAAATCCTTCCGCCTCTCTGTCTCCTGCTTTTCTTTTCCTTTAAAAAACTTTACTGGCTTCTTCTCCTCGTCTTTCTCGGTTTTGTTGTTATTAAATATAAGTTCTATTTTTACCCTGTATTTGGGTATTACTCTAACTTTTATTCCTACACTATTGGTCTCAAGTCAAAAACTTCTTATCAAAAATTTTTCGGTCAGAATCTCGACCTCACCTACCAAATCGCCGATTATGTTAAAAAAAATAGCGATCCTCAAGATCGATTGTTTGTTTGGGGAGACGAACCTTACCTTTACCCGCTTACCAAACTCTTACCCGCGTCAAAATATACTGTGGCTTATCACATAGTTGATTTTAAGGCCTATCAGAGTGTTATTGACGAACTCAAAACTCACCCTCCCAAATTTATCGTTTACTACGCTATGAATCAAAGACCATATTCTGAGCTTGATAACTTTCTTCGCTTCTATTCTTTGGTTAATCGTTTTGGCTCCGTCCAAATCTATCGCTTTAACGAGTAATGTCTTTAACTAAAAAAATCGGGCTTTTTCTTTCAAAATTAGGGTCGTCTTGGCAGGATCGGATTAACAATCTCCTTTTTAGATTAAACTTGGCCTTAGTTATTTTCCAGTATCTTATTTTAGCCTTAAAATTTAGCCAACTACCCGAGCAATTACCTCTTTATTATTCTCTTTCCTGGGGTGAATCACAACTTACTGCTTCTTCCCAATTGTTTCTCCTGCCGATTATTTCCACCATTGTCTTTATTACTAATCATTTTTTTGCTTCATTTTTGTTTTCTCAAGACCGTCTTCTTTCTCGTCTCTTAATCATTTTTTCTTTGATAGTCTCCGTCTTTATTGGTTATTCCTTGACTAAAATTATTTTTCTTGTCAGCTAATTAGTTTATGTCCTTAACTTTTATTCTCGCTATTTCCGTTTCCTTTGTCATTGCCTTTTTATTCACTCCGGTCGTCAAAAATATTTTTATCTCTCGTAATTGGATAGAAGATCCTCATTTAAAACAGCAAAAAACCCACAACGCCACTGCTTCTTCATCAGTCCCTCGGGGTGGGGGAATCCCAATTTTTTTTGCCGTTTTACTCACCTCTCTTGTTTTTCTTCCTCCCACTAAGCAGCTTATAGGCATCCTTCTCGGAGCTCTCATTGCCCTAATCGTTGGCATTTTTGATGATGTCAAAGATCTTAGTCCTAGGCTCAGGCTTTTTACTAATCTCTTTTCTGCCTTGATTGTGGTTGGTTCCGGTATCGGTATTGCCTATATCTCTAATCCTTTTGGTGCTCCGGTCGACTTGTCTTATCCTCGTTTAGTTTTTAATTTTTTTGGTCCTCATAGTATTTGGTTAATTGCCGATTTGCTTGCCATTGTTTGGATTGTTTGGTGCCAAAACATTGTTGGCTGGGCTGCTGGTGTCGAAGGTCAACTGCCTGGTTATGTAGCTATTTCTGCTATTTTTATTGGTATTCTTGGCTTAAGATTTTCAGGGGATGTTGCCGAATTTCCGGTGATTATTCTTTCTGCCGCCATTGCCGGTGCCTATCTTGGCTTTCTTCCTTTTAATTTTTTCCCTCAAAAAATAATGCCCGGTTACAGCGGCAAAAGTTTAGCTGGGTTTTTTTTGGCTGTTTTATCAATTCTCTCCGGCGCCAAAGTTGCCACCTTAATTCTTTTACTGGGAATTCCTATGATCGATGCCGTCTTTGTTATCATTCGTCGGCTTCGTCAAAGAAAATCAATTTTTCTTTCTGATGGCAGCCATTTTCACCATCAATTACTTCAGCTTGGCTGGAGCCGTCAGTCAATCGCCATTCTTTATTGGGTTTTCAGTTTTTTACTTGGTCTGGCCTCTCTTTTTCTCAACAGTCAGCAAAAATTCTATCTCTTTGTTGCTGTCTTTTTTCTCTTTTCTGGGATAGTTCTTAAAGTATCTCGGCGTATTTAGCTGATATCCATCCTGTTTTACCGTCTTTTAATTTGATGTTATACCATCCCGTCTTTTCCTCAATAAACTCGTATTCTTCTCCCGGATTTACTCTTGCCATTTCCGCTCCTGCTGACGATGGCTCAGCTCTTACTTTTAGCCATCCGGTTTCTGTCGGCTTTATCATCACTTTTTTTATCAATGTTTTTGTTGGCTCAATCGAAATTGTCAAAGTCGGTTCTGGCGCTATTTCTTCTCCGCTTTTTAATTCGGCTTCGATTATCAGCTGATAGCCTTTTGTCGCTTTAGCAAAAATATCTATCGTTTTATAACCCGGAAAAGACAAACTTATTTGTTTTTCTCCTTCACCGATATCGCTCAATCTTATCGGAGCATAACCCTTAATTTCCTCGTCTATTGCTATCGCTGCTTTATCCGGTACGGATGTTACCATCAGTCCCGCCTTTTCGCTGTCCCCGGTTTTTTCCATATATAAAACATAGCCGCCGCTCTTTTCCTCGTTTTTGTTGAGTTCCCAGTCAATTACCGTACTGATATTGCTTTTTAGTTTTATTTTTTTAGTCCATGTCGCGTCACCCGTTTCCAGTCTAATTTCCGTTTCTCCGGGAGCTAAACTGGTATTTTTATATGGAGTTGTTCCGGCGTCTTTTCCGTTAACAAATACTTTTGCCGGAGGATAACTCATTACCTCCACTCCTGCTTTTTTCTGTAGTCCGCATCCCGACAAAAATACCATCCCAAAAAGTATTATTAGGCTCTTCTTCATTCTCTTAGTATACTAAATCATGCTTCGGATCTTTACTTTAATCGTTTCTTTTTTTAATTCTCTCTTTCTTCCTTCGCCGTTATTATCTCCAACTATTCCTTTTTTACCATCTCCGGTTCCTACTCCAACAGTTATGCAAACCGTCACTGTCGGTTTAGTTGGGGATCTGGGTCTCGGTCGCCACATTACTTCAACGGCTCGTCAAAAAAACGATTTTTCTTGGAGTTTTAGGGGCGTATCTTCCTGGCTTTCTCAAAACGATCTCAATCTCGCTAATCTCGAAAGTCCCATTATCGATCAATGCCCGACTGGGTTTACCGGCACCTTTACTTTCTGCGGCGACACCAATTTTCTCCCCATCCTGTCTCAAAATAAACTTATTTTTAATCTCAATAATAACCATATTCTGAATTACGGCCAAAACGGTCTGTCTCAAACCCGTCAATTCCTACCCCGTAGCTTTTATGACAATTTTTATACCGAAACTGTCAATGGCATTTCTTTTGGTTTTCTAGGCTACGATTTTATTACCTATCCTAATTTAGATAAGGCAGAAATTATCAATCAAATCAACCAATATGATTCTAAAGTTGACTATTTAATTATTTCTATTCACTGGGGCAATGAATATCTACCCAAGCCCGAAATTTGGCGCCAAAACCTGGCTCGTCAGCTTATCGATGCCGGCGCCGACATCATTCACGGCCACCATCCTCATGTCTGGCAACCACCGGAAATCTATCAGGGTAAACCTATTTTTTATTCTCTGGGTAATTTTATTTTCGACCAAAGTTGGTCCTATGAAACGTCTCATTCCCAAATCGTTCGCTTAACCCTGACCAAAAACGAAATCCAATCCATCAACTATTTTCCTGTTGAAATCAAATTCAACTCCCAAGCCTGGTTAATTCCGTCAACACCTCCTCCGGCGTCTCCACTACCGTAATTACTTCTTTTTCTGTCTCTTCTAACCCCATATCTTTTTCAATTAGTTCTAAAATCTCTTTCCAAAAATTTCCAAATAATATTACTGGTTCATGGTGCCCAAAGTCAAATTTAGCCTTACTCCAGGTCATTGTTAATTCCGACAGAGTTCCGGTTCCACCCTTAAACACCACAAAGGCATCGGCCACTTCGGCCAACTTCGCTACTCTCTCGTCGTAGTTATTAGTCGTGTATTCAATATCCGCTCTTGCCACATTTTCTGTGTTTTTCCCTTCGTAGTTCTCTCCCATATTGGTTGGATTAATCGTTACTATCTCTACTTTTCCCTCGGCTTCTTTAGCTCCTAATGTTGCTGCCAACATCACTCCCGGTCCACCACCGTTTATTATTATATAACCGTTTTCTGCTAACAACTTTGCCGTTTTATAAGCATCTTTATAATGATCATCATTTTCTTTCGCCGCCCCGTCTCCAAAAATCGCGATTTTTATTAATTTTTTAGTAGTTTTTTCCATATTTTTCAAAAAGATTAAAATAATCTTTGCCGCAATATACAATATCTACTCCATAACTTTTTATTTTATCTATGTTTTCCATATTTACTCCTCCGTCTACTGCCACTTTTTGTTTCATTTTTTTTACTAATTCGATTTTTTTCCAAATTCTCTGGTCCAGCTCAAAACTTCCGAAGCCCGCTTTTCTTCCCATCAAAAGTATAATATCCGTTTCTTCCGGAATTTCCCCAATCTCACTTTCTATATCTATCCCCAAACCTGCTTCTACCCCTTCATTTTTTAGTTTGTTTATAAAAGCTTTTCGATCACTCATTTTTTCTACCTGTCCAATAACTCGACTAGCTCCAACATACATACATTTTTCTATCCACTTTATCGGTTCTTTCACCATTAGGTGAATATCCCACAGTTTATTTTCGATATTTTTTAATAGCTCTAATTCAAAACTTTTACCTTCGACAAATTCTCCGTCTACAACATCAATTTGAGTCCACCTGTTAGTTTGATCAATCATTTCCACTCTCTCCAAAGTTTTCTCAAATTCTTTTTCTAAAATCGTTGGTATCAATTGCATGCTGCTATTTCACCCCACCCACCATCATTCCCATTTCTACTAATCTGCAACTATATCCATATTCATTGTCATACCAGGCTCCGATCGATACCATATCGTCTGATACCACCTTGGTCATTCGGCTGTCGATAATACACGACCCACTGTTGCCAACGATATCACTAGACACTAGTGGTTCATAGGATATTTTTAATTTACCTACTAGTCTTGGATCAACGCTAGCTTCGGCAAAAATCGAGTTCACTTCTTCAACCGTTGTTTTTCGTACTAGTTTAAATGTTAAATCCGAATACGATCCACACACCACCGGCACCCTAATCGCCGTTCCTGCAAATCTGCCCCTGGCTTCTGGATAAGCCGCAATTACTGCTTCGGCTGCTCCTGTCGAAGTTGGCACAATATTTATCGCTGCCGCCCTGGCTCGTCGTGGATCTTTGCTTACCCCATCAACCAGATTTTGATTAGTCGTATAAGCATGAACCGTCGTCAATACTCCTTCCTGAAACCCGATTTTTTCGTCAATTAATTTTACAATTGGCGCCACGCAATTAGTTGTGCATGACCCGTTTGACACCAACGTTTCTCCTTTATACCTATCCTCATTTACCCCTAAAATATAAACCGGAATTTTCGGATCTTTCGCTGGTGCCGATATTACTACTTTTTTAACCCCACCTTTTAAATGCCCCAACGCTTTGCTATCAGTAAAAGCTCCGGTACATTCTAAAACCACATCTACTCCATAATTGTTCCAAGGAATTTTTTCCGGATTCATTTCTCCTAGTATCGGGATCACTTCTTCACCTAAAATCATTCTTCCTAATTCCGAAGCTTTTTTTGGTTCTTCAAACCCCACTTTCATCGAGGCTCTGCCATATACCGAATCATATTTGAATTGAAAAGCATAGTCTTCAACTCCAAAATCACCCTTAGTATTAATCGCCGCTACTTCTACATCATATTTTTCATACATTATCGCCCGCAAAACTACCGATCCAATCCTTCCGAATCCGTTTATTCCGATTTTTATTTTTTTTCCTTCCATTAAAATATAATAGCCTTTTCTAACCTTATCTTCAATCTTCCCACGCCGGCAGTTTTCCTTTGGTTAAAAGTTCAAGCATCACTCCGCCGCCCGAGCAAATTAAGTTTATTTTTTCTCCTAATCCCAAGTTTCGTATCGAAGCTCCGGTATCGCCTCCGGCAATTATCTTGTAAGCTTCAGTTCTGGCTATCGCTAAAGCGATTTCTTCAGTTCCTTTTTTGGATTTACTATCCTCAAAAAACCCCATCGCTCCAGCCCAAATAATCGTTTTTGAAGTACTTATTATTCCTTTAAATTTCCCTATATCCTCATCACTCAAATCTAATCCGTCTGGTCGTAATTTAGCAACTAAAATTTTTGCCTCCCCTGCCTGCCCCTGTGGGGTCAAGGGGAGGTACCGCGAAGCGAGGGAGGGGTTTTGTATTATTTTAGGCAACTTTCCTCCTATTAATATATGATCGGCAATTTTTTCCAGATCAGGCAGATAATTTAGCTTATCTTCTTTGGCCCCTCCTAATATTACCGTTACTGGTCTTTCTGGATTCAGTAGCGCTTTCTCAATTTTTTCCGCCTCTTCCACAAAACTCAAGCCGAAGTATGTTTCCATTTTTTGCCATAGCGTCACTGATGCATTTTTTCGGTGGGCTACCGAAAAAGCATCATTTACAAAAGCTTGACTCATTTTCACGATGCCCTCCAAAAATCCATCATCATTTTTTTCCTCTCCTTCCCAAAATCGGGTATTTTCGCCAAAAATTATTTGGTTCTCTTTTAAAGCTTCCTCTATGGCTTTTTCATCCTTAATGTCGTCAATAAACACACTTTCAATTGTGTTTCCTCCGTTTCCTTCCAACAGTGACATCAGTTCCAAATAAACTAATTTTAAAGACAAGGTTGCTTCTTTCCCTTCAGGTCTGCCCCTATGTCCCAAAATCACTATCCTATTATTTTTCTCTAACAATAATCTGATTGTTGGTATTGATTTTTTTAATCGGCTGTTATCCAAAATTTGCCCGTCTTCTACCGGCAAATCCAAATCCATTCGTAAAATCACTGTCAAATTTTCCGATATTTCTTCAACGCTTCGTAGTTTCATAGTCTCTAATTTTTTGAATTCTTCTCAAATGTCTTTCTTCCGAGGAAAACAAAGTTCCCAAAAACACCGCCACAATCTTTAGATTAATTTCCACAGCTACCGAATCGGCCGACAGACACAATACATTAATATCATCGTCATTTCTGGCTGCTGCCACTTGTCTTTCAGAGGTACACAAGCCCGCTCTGATTTCTATTACTTTATTAGCTGCCACCGAAGCACCTGCTCCTGATCCGCAAACCAGTATTCCTTTAGTTTTTTCCCTTGCCACTAATTCAGCCAATTTAAAAGTAATATCAGGGTAATCATCTTCTTTATCATATTCATTTGCCCCCAAATCCCGATACTCATAATGCTCTGTTTCCAGCCATTTTTTTATTTCCTCTTTTAATCTAAACCCCCGATGATCCGCCCCAATATAAACCATATATACTATTATACTATCACCTTATGCCTACCATTTCCCTTGGCGGTCAAAAATTTTCCTATTCTATCAAAAAAAAGATCATTGACTCGCTTTCCTTGCGGCTAAAATCTACCAACTCTTTTTTAGTTACTTGTCCTTTTTTTGTTACTTCGTCATCGATTGATCGCTTTATTCAAAATCATTCTTCATGGGTTATCAAAAATTCCGGTAAACTTGCTCCCCCCAAAAAACTAGCTTCGCTTAAAACAGTCTCCATTCTTGGCAAAGGCTATCAAATAACGATAAGAAAAACGACTAGGGATTCAATGGTTATCTTTGAAAACGAACAAACAATTTATGCAAATTCTATTTTGCTGACCGAAGCACACCTCCGCCATCTTTTTGACACTAAATTTCGGCCTCTGGCTCAAAAATTAATTAAGTCCGAACTTCATCAGCTTCAGTTCCAATTCGGTTTTCCTTTTAAAAAAATCACTGTCAAAAATCAGTCATCCCTTTTTGGTTCCTGCTCTTCTGTCGGTAACCTCAATTTTAATTGGCAAATCATTTTTTTTTCACCCGCTCAATTCCGCCATATTCTTTTACATGAACTAACCCATCTTTCAGTTAAGAATCATTCTCACCTATTTTGGCAAACCTTGTCAAAATACGATCCAAACTGGCGTCAAAACCGTCTTTGGCTTAAAAAAGAAGGTTCCCGCCATTTTCTTATTTCCCACAAATAGATTAAAATCATCGCATGAAAACTAAGACTTCCATTCTTATCCTTACTTTTTTCCTTTTAATTTATTTTGTTCCCAACCACCTTATCCACACCTTACCTTCACTCAATCACATTCTTTCTCTTGCTGGTCAATACGCCAATCCTAATCTTTCCGACTCTTCTTATCCCGACGATCTTGTGATCGCTCTTAATCAAGGTAACTTATCAATAAACCGTCCTTCTCCTTTTTGTCTTATTCTTGACCCTAAAACCAACTCCGGTCTAGTTTTTGACCAAAATGCCTCCCCTGATCCTTCTTCATATACTTCCAATAATTTTTATCCGAACCTTTGTCGACCGTTTTTTCTTTTTGGTAAAAATTTTATCGTTTACCCCCAAGATCAAACTTTTATAGTTATTCAAAACCCTTCCTTTTATAATTTTTCTCTTAAAAAGTCGGATCTTCCAAAACTTATTCCTTTTTTAATTAAAGTCAGTCGGATTGTTTTTTACACGATACCCTTTTGGGGGACTTTTCTTGCTTTACTTTTTCTTCTTCTTAACAATTACTGGTACGCCTTTATCGCTTCCACTGCCTCAAAGATTTTTAAAATCGACACCACTGCGTCGATCAAAAAATATTATGGTTTAACCTTGTTTCTCTTTACTCTTTTAATTATTTTTGATTTGGTTATTATTGCCGCTCTTGAGACCATTTTTTCTACTAAGATTATTTATCCCTTTCCTCTCCGCAACACCATTTTAATCACCGTATACACTCTTTACCGCCAGTCCAAAACGAAAACCCCTCCGCCACCGCCCATTTCTTCCTAAATTTCTATCTCTATTCCAATCGGACAATGATCACTCCCGGTTACTTCCGGTAAAATAAACGCTTCTTTAACCTGATATTTTAAGCTCTCATCCACAAATACATAATCAATTCTCCAGCCGACATTCCTTTTTCTGGCTCCGCCTCTTTGGCTCCACCACGAATATTGCACCTTGTTGCCATTTATTAGCCGATAAGTATCGACCCACCCGTTTTTGACGAGTATGTCAATCCAGTCTCTTTCAACTTCCAAAAACCCCGAGATATTTTCATTTGCTTCCGGCCTGGCCAAATCTATGGCTTCATGGGCCGTATTTACATCTCCGGTAAATATCACTTTTTCTCCTCTTTCCCGTAGTTTATTAATATATTTCAAAAAATAATCGTAAAATTCCATTTTATATTGCAGCCTGCCCTTGTCTTTTTTACCATTGGGAAAATATACATTTAACAACGTAAATTCATCAAATTTAGTTATTAACACTCTGCCTTCGTCATCCCAATCGTTATCCCTGTCCCCGACAATAACTTTTTTCGGTTCTATTTTTGTTAAAGTCATTACTCCGGCATACCCCGCTTTTTTGGCCGCGTTCCAATAGGGGAGATAACCGCTTGGGCACTCAATCATCGGTATCTGTTCCGGAAAAGCCTTAACTTCCTGAAAACAATAAATTTCGGCTTTATCTTTTTTTACAAAATCCCATAATCCCTTTTTTATCGCCGCCCTCATCCCCGCCACGTTCCAGGAAATTATTCTTACTTTCATAACTAATTATATAATTCTTCTATGGACCATGTCGCTATCATGAAAAAATCCTGGGGTCTTTTACCGAAAATCAAAACTGGTCAAAAAACTATTGAATCTCGTTGGTATCAAAACAAACACTTACCTTGGGACAAAATTACGATAGGGGATACTGTCTATTTCAAAGACTCCGGCTCTTTAATTACCACTAAGGCTATTGTCCAAAAAGTTCTTCAATTTGCCAACTTAACTCCTCAAAAAGTCACCGAAATTATTTATCAATATGGCT
Organism: Candidatus Shapirobacteria bacterium; assembly: GCA_041658125.1. GTDB lineage: Bacteria > Patescibacteriota > Microgenomatia > UBA12405 > UBA12405 > JBBAAS01. The sequence continues at coordinate 13,638 of JBBAAS010000003.1, forward strand.
CGCAAGATGGTTTAGCCACCAAAGATTATCCCCAATATATCGACTTATTTAAAAATAAAAACTATTGCCTTTTAATTTTTCTTCAAAATCCACAAGAAGTTAATCCTTTTGATGTCGACAAAACCGGTTTTGGCGCCATGTCCGCCTGGATCACCATCCCCAATATTGACACTATAAAAAAACCTTAAAACCACTTATCTCTGGTATAATTTCATCACTTCAGTAAAAAGAAACTAAATAAGGCGACAAACCAATTTAAATTGGTAATAAACGGTGTAGCATACCGTTATGAAGTTCTTTAAAAATACCAAAAAGCAAGGAGATATGGGACTCGGAATGGCTATTTGCTATTTCACCAATATCGGATACACAGTAGGAATACCGCTAACGGACAGCCAGGACTATGATTTAATCATTGATGACGGAAAAAGCCTCAAAAGAGTCCAAGTCAAAACATGTAGTTATAAAAGAAGAGCTTACGAAGTAAATTTATCGATAAAAGGCGGGAATAGAACCAGTAGGGGAAAAATTAAACGTTTCGATAATACCAAATGTGTTTTTATTTTTATAGTAACCGAAACCCTTGAAAAATATCTCATTCCCAGTAAGGAACTTAAAGCCAGATCTAATTTGGTTTTAGGACCGAAATACAAAAAATATTTATTAAAATAACCAGCGGTGACCGAACGGTTAGGTGATGGTCTGTAAAACCATTTTGAGCAGGTTCGACTCCTGCCCGCTGGACCAAATGTCTCAACCTGATATCCATTCACCTTTTTCAGTTTCTAAAGCCCCTTCTGAGTCTGATTATTATCGTGCCAATAGTCAATGCCTTTGTGACATTTGTCAAAAACCATACTGGAGGCATTCTTTCGAAACGGACCCTAAGTATCTAGATAATAATCAACAACCATTTCTAATCAGATTGTGTAATGGTGATTTAGTGAAACTTTAGCTATCCGATAAACCCCTCAATCAATTCCGCCACTTCCCTCGGCTTTTCTACTGTCACTATATGTCCCGCTTCTTCTATTTCCACAAACCCATAATCTCCTAAATCTTTTAAAGCCATTTTGGCTTGACCACAACTACACAACTTGTCGTGTTTTCCAAAAATAAACAATATTGGCCTTTGGTTGCCGACAATCATTTCTTCAATTTTTTGCCTGGCGATATCCGCCCCCATCTGCACATAAGCCTCTTTTGATGCTTTTTTTCTCCCTACAGTTCCATAGTTTTTAATAAGTTCCTTGTCAAATTTATACATATTTACATATTTTGAAGTCAAATAGGCATACCAGTTTTTATCCACCACTTTTTTTGCTACGGTTTTTAGTCTGTCTCTTTTGTCCAAAAAATTATAAAACTTTTCCGTTACTTTCATCCCTCTTTCTTTGTTTCCGTTTTTTACCACCGCTCCTACCAATATTGCCCCCGTTGCTTTTTTTGGATGATTTTTCAAAAAATCGGATACTATAAATGTTCCCATCGAATGGCCCAAAATATAAAAATTTTTCAGTTTTAACTCATCAATAAACTTATTCACATATTCCGCTAAAATTTTTACCGAATATTTTGGTAATCTGTCGCTGTCGCCATACCCCGGCAAATCCATCAGTATCACTCTGTGTTTTTTCATCAGTTCCACCCCAAGCGGAATAAACCCCATCCAATTATTGGTCCAGCCATGGATGCAAACGATTGTTGGTCCTTCGGTTATTCTGGTCTTGGTTTCAGCATAGTTTACGGCGACATTTCCTACTTTTATTTTTTTTTCACAAAAGTTTTCACTTCCGGAAACTTTCGTGTTATCTTTAGCCATCATCCTATGTATCTTACCAAACTCACTCTGGACAATTTCCGCTCTTATCGGAGTCAAAGTTTTGATCTTGATCCCAAAATTAACCTAATTATCGGCCCCAATGGCTCCGGGAAAAGCAATATTCTTGAGTCAATTTATCTTTTGGCCTCCGGGAAAAGTTTTCGCTCCTCATCACTTTCTAAATTAGTCAATTGGAATTCCTCCTTTTCTCTGATCCGGGGGGTCTTGTTGAAAAATAACGAAAATATTAATCTCGAAGTTCAATTAACTAAAGATCCGGCCAAGGCTAGTACTCTCCGCCGTTTTCTAATTGAGTCTGTTCCTAAAACCAGGGCCAAATACCTTGGTGTTCTCAAAACCGTTATTTTTCACCCTGAAGATATCCGTTTGGTTACCGGTTCTCCTTCCCGTCGCCGCGAATTTTTGGACAGCATTTTTCAAACCTCACAATGGCGCTACACTTCCGCTCTTTCCCAATATAATCGGGCTCTTAAGCATCGAAACGAGCTATTGGATCAAATTCGTCTTGGTAAAAATCAAAAATCCGAAACTTTTTACTGGGACCAGTCGCTTGTTAAAAATTCTGAAATTATTCATCAGCATCGGCAGGATTTCATCGAATCTGTTAATTATTTTTTTACCACTCATCCCAACTCTGAAATTTCTACCATTTCCATAAACTATTATCCCTCCATTCTCACTCCCGAAAAACTTCAAAACAATTTTGCTCACGATCTTGATCGGGGCTACACCCAGTTTGGTCCCCATCGGGATGATTTCACTTTTGACAATTCAGTTTTTCCTTCAGCCGATAAAAATTTAGCTTTTTGGGGCAGTCGTGGCCAGCAACGGTTGGCTACTTTGGCTCTTCGTTTGGCTCAAATCGATTATTTCCATCGCACCTATTCAGAAAGCCCCATTCTTCTTCTTGATGATATTTTTTCCGAGCTTGATTATCACCATCGTAATTTAGTCACCAAAGTTTGTCAAAAATATCAAACGATTTTCACTTCTTCCGAAGAAGGTATCATTTCCATTCTTCCCAAAGCCCATGTTATCCGTCTATAATAATTAAAGATGTTAACCCAAAGCGAAATTCAAAATTTAATTAAAACCGCCAAACTTACTCGTCGTCATACTTTTAGCCATGTTTCTAATCATAAAATTGGCGCCAGTGTTCTCACTGCTGACGGTTTTTACTTCGGTGGTTGCATTACTAAGGGTTTTATCTCCGGCCTTGGTATTTGTGCCGAACGCTCGGCCATCAATCATGCCGTTGTTCACGGCCACTACCAATTCCAGGCTCTCTGTGTTGTTGACACCAGTCTTACTTATCCTTGCGGTGCCTGTCTTCAGTTTTTAATGCAATTTTACCAGGTTGATTATCGGGATATCGATATTATTATTGCCGATATTCACGGTAAATATAAAGTTACTTCTCTTCTTGAACTTCTGCCACACGGCTATCAAACCACCAAAAACCTCCGCCGCATCAAAAAATACCAAAAGTTCTAAGCTATCTTCCTAGTGTATTTTTTCCCATCTTGTACTATAATACTTCTACTTTCCGCCAAGGGCGGATTTTTGATCATTAACAATCAGCGTTCTTGAAGTCATGGTTGTCAGTGCCAGAAGATGACACCGATAATTTCGGTTTTCATTTTCATTTTTTCCCGATTGTATCGGGATTCGTACTAAGAGTTTGATCGTGGCTCAGGGTGAACGCTGGCGGTGTGCCTAAGACATGCAAGTTGAACGGTCCCGATGATCCCCGCAAGGGGGCTATCGGGACAGTGGCGAACGGGTGAGTAATGGATAGGAACGTACCTCCCAGAGGGACATAGCCCCGCGAAAGCGGGGGTAATTTCCCATATTCCCGCAAGGGGAAAGATGCAAATCACTGGAAGAGCGGCCTATTTGCTACCAGCTAGTTGGTGGGGTAATGGCCTACCAAGGCGATGACGGCTAACGGCTCTTAGCGGAGAGTCCGTCACAATGGGACTGAGACACGGCCCATACACCTACGGGTGGCAGCAGTTAGGAATTTTGCGCAATGGACGAAAGTCTGACGCAGCGACACCGCGTGGAGGATGACAGCCCTCGGGTTGTAAACTCCTTTTCTTTGATATTACTTTCAGAGGAATAAGTAGCTACTAACTACGTGCCAGCAGTCGCGGTAATACGTAGGCTACAAGCGTTACCCGGTTTTATTGGGTGTAAAGGGTCTGTAGGTGGTTTTTTAAGTCTTGTTTCAAAGACTCCGACTCAATCGGAGGAAGGGGCAGGATACTGGGAAACTAGAGTTATATCGGAGTTACTGGAATTTGTAGTGTAGGGGTAAAATCCGTGGATACTACAAAGAACACCAAGCGCGAAGGCGGGTAACTAGGTATTTACTGACACTTAAAGACGAAAGCTAGGGGATCAAATCAGATTAGAGACCTGAGTAGTCCTAGCCGTAAACTATGTCTGTTAATTTTTCTCGGCTTTTGCCGGGGGAGGTGTAAGCTAACGCGTTAAACAGACCACCTGGGGAGTATAGCCGCAAGGCCGAAACTCAAACGAATTGGCGGGGAGGCGCACAACCAGTGGAGCATGTGGTTCAATTCGATACTAAGCGATGAACCTTACCTGGGTTTGAAATCCTGCTGCAAGCCCGCAGAAACGCGGGCCCCCTTCGAGGGTGCAGGACAGGTGTTGCATGGCTGTCGTCAGCTCGTGACGTGAGTTGTTCTCTTAAGTGAGGTAACGAGCGCAACCCCCATCCGGTGTTACTGTGTCACCGGAGACTGCCCAGCATTATTTTTGTTGGGAGGAAGGAGGGGACGACGTCAAGTCAGCATGATCCTTATGTCCAGGGCTACACACATCCTACAATGGGCTTTACAAAGGGTTGCTAAACCGCGAGGTCAAGCTAATCCCTAAAAGAGCCCCCAGTTGGGACTGCAGGCTGAAACTCGCCTGCACGAACTCGGAATTGGTAGTAATCGCACATCAGCAGCGTGCGGTGAATACGTTCTCGCCTCTTGCACACACTGCCCGTCAAATCAGCAAAGTTGAAGGTACCCAAAACTTCCGTTTATTCGGGAACTAAGGTAAAGTCAGCGATGAGGGTTAAGTCGTAACAAGGTATCCGTACTGGAAGGTGCGGATGGATCACCTCCTTTGAGGATTTGTCCCGATCGAAAGATTGGGACCATGAATCGAACTCTTCTGGTACTGACAATCTGACTTCAAACAAAAAACTCCCGTAATGGGAGTTTTTTTGGTGTTGAAAAAAAGTAAATCAAGGCAATATTTTCTCGATTCGGGAAAAAATAGCCGAAACAGTCGACATTTCCTCAGAACCTTTTTCTGCATAATAGCTGATAGAAATATCAACTATCGCTCCTGCTTTCACATTATATGAAGTATAGTCACGGGTAAGGGTACCTGCGGGTTTAAAATAACCATCGCCTACATAATATTTATTACCATTAAACTTTTTAGCCACAACAGTCTGAGGATTCTCTAATATATTGCATCCCCAATCGCTACACTGGGCTTCTACCTCATTTTTTCCTACTTTCAAACTATTCAGCCATTTTTTCCAATTATCCAAATCCACTATCCATTCAGAGCCTTCGTATGCACTCTTAAACTTATCCCCTAATTCATATTTGTAAACATTAACCCGAAGAGTAATCGGCTTCGACAAATCAGTTATAATTTTTGACAAATCAACATTTCCGCTATGATAAATATCCACTTCATCCAGTTTTCCGTTGTAAACAATATTACCCTCGCCGATAGCCTTAAATAAATCTTCAATCATCAATAAGCTGTTTATTGAAACAGTTGGCAACGCTTCTTTTTGGACAATAGTCGGCTCAATAATTGTTGACGTTGGGCCACAATCAATAATTTCCAATTTTCTGATAACATTTTGTTGCCAAAAATATACTCCGCCTCCGCCCACCACCACTGCCGCTACCAGACTGACAATATAAGGAATTAGATACTTCTTACTCATAGTATCGTCACTCCCAGCACCACTTCCACAATCTGCACAATAAAATAGCTCACAAAAATAATCAAAAACCCGATCAATCCTGCTGTTATTTTTCCGTATCCTTCCTTAATTTTATTTTGGTCTCCTGCCGAAGTCATCAATGTCAGTCCTCCCGACACCAGCACTACCAACAAGCACAACCCTGCTAATCCATAAACATACGGCAACAATTGTGACACCAAAAGACCGACATTTCTGAATCTGCCGGCCACCGGATCAGCAATAAAAATATCATCCATTATTCCTTGTGCCAATACTTTTTTAATAAACATCTTAAAATCCCGGAATTTTTAATATATCTCTCCCAATCAAGCTTAGCAAAAACAACGATCCGATACATATTACCAGCCCCGTAATTGCCGACGTTACCGTTTCCTTTGCGCCCTGAACTACTTTTGGATCGCCTTTCGACATCGACATTTGGATAAATCCATAAATCATCAGCAATAGTGCAATTCCTCCGGTGATTCCAAATAATTTTGGTAGTAACCACAGCATAAAATCTTTCATCTGTACCGGGACACAACCCAACGCCGTATACACTCTTGGAAAATTTAAATCAGGCGCTCCGGATGGATTTCCCGATGCATCGCAAAAAGTACTCGTCGCCAAACTTATTTTCGTCAGGCTAAAAAACACCGCTGGTGCAGTCAAAAAACCGGTTAATTTTCCCCACTTCATCCCCAAAGTATATCAAATGTTAGAATTAATTTGTGTCCAAATCCCTCCGGGTCATCTTGCTCTCCTTATTCTTTCTTTTTATATTCCTCCCATGCCTGCCCCCGGGGGGTCAAGGGGAGGTGTCCCGGTTATTGGGACGGAGGGGTTTTGTCTTTGCCAAAACCATCGACGAAGAAATCGCCGACGTCGTCAAACAGATCAGTGATCTTGAAAAGGCTATGGCTCCCCTTAAAACCGAGTCCAAAGATCTTCAAAGTAAAATCACTCTGGCCAAAATACAAATTGCCTCCACCGAAAAACAGATCGTCAATCTCGGCCAACTTTTGATCGACAAAGAAGCTGATCTTGAAGTTCAAAAAATTCTTTTGGGCGAACGTGTCCGTCGCTACTATATCAATAGTAAAAAATTTGATCCTTATTTAGTCTTTTTTTCCAACAGTCAAAATTCCAGCCTTATTCAGGAATATTCCTGGTATCAATCGATCATCGCCCGCGACCGCAACACCATTTCCCAATATGTTACCGATATTACTAATTTAAATCTCAACAAAACCAAGCTTGAAGTCGAAAAAGTTAAGCTGGCCGCTCTCAAGAAAAATTTTGAAAATCGTTTTGGTTTTCTGGCTACCGAAATCAAAAAAGCCGAAAATTATAAAAATATTCTTTCCGCCAAACAGCAGTCTCTTATTGCCGAAAAAACCGCCATGTTCAACACTTCCGTCGGTGACGTTTCCACTTCTGACGATCCCGCCTCCCGTGCCGATTACAACCCCGGTTTCTCTCCCGCCTTTGCCGCTTTCTCTTTTGGCGCACCTCACCGCAAAGGCATGTCCCAATTTGGCGCTTTTGGCCGCTCCAAAGCCGGTCAGAATTACGAAACTATTCTTCGTGCTTATTACGGCGATATTAAAATTGAAAAAATTAATACCGATGGTTCGATCAAAACCACTATCGGTAGTTTGCCTTTTGAAAGCAATTATCTAGTCGGTATTGCCGAAATGCCGGCCGGTTGGGGCGATCAGGGCGGTTACGAAGCGCTCAAAGCCCAGGCTATTGCCGCCCGCACTTACGCTCTTAACTCTACCGGCAATCTTTCCGGTACTATTTGTGTTACCGAAGCCTGTCAGGTTTATAAAAAATCCCGCTTTGAATCACCCGGTCGGTGGAAACAGGCCGTCGAGGATACCCGCGGCATGGTTATCAAAAGTAATAAAACCGGCAATATTTTTTCCACTATGTATGCCTCCACTGCCGGTGGTGCTACTTATGGCTATTCTTCCGCCGATCACTCTACTCCCCAGCTTTGGGACACCACCTGCGGCAATCAGGGTTGCTGGCCCAATGACTCCTATGAAAAACAGGCTGGTTCGTCTTGGTATTACAAAGGTTGGTACAAAACCCGTAGCAATGCCGCCTACGGTCGTTCTCACCCGTGGCTCACCAACGATGAGTTTTCCGACATTATCAACGCTGTTTTATATTTTTCCAATAGTAACGACTCTTCCCATCTTTCCCAAATTCAAAATTGTATCGGTTCCTGTGACTCCAATGCCTGGTCCCGCGACGAGCTTCGTCGGCAGGTAGGAGACAAAGGTGGTCCGGTCTCTTCCGTCAATTCGATCTCCGTCGATTATTCCACCGGCGGTTATACTCAAAAAGTCCGCGTCTCCACCGACAAAGGCGATTTTAGTTTTGATGGCGGTGCCTTCAAAGACATCTTCACCCTTCGTTCTCCCGGCGCGATTACCCTCAAATCAAGTTTATTTAACATAGAAAAAAAATAACCATATATGAAAAATATTATTGGTCACAAAGTTATTCTTAAACCGTTAAGTTCCAAAAATCGGATACAAATTGATCAATGGAATCAAGATCCGCTAGTTTCCCAATTTCGCGAAATTGGTACTAAGCCTAAATCAAAAAATATTAATTTGGCGATATTTGACCTTTCTTCCAATAAATTAATTGGTGATGTCGGTATTAATTCTATTGATTTGGTTAATCACCATGCCGAAATCGGCTTAGCCATTGGCGACAAGAACTACTGGGGTAAAGGTTATGGCACTGATGTTATCAAAACTGCTTTGGATTATTGTTTTGATCAATTAAAACTAAATAAGGTTTATCTTGATGTTTGGCAGGAAAACCAAAAAGCCATTAATTGTTATCTCAAATGTGGTTTTAAGCAGGACGGTATTTTAAGACAACATGTAAAAAATAAAGATGGTTACCATGACAAATTAGTTATGAGTATTCTAAAATCCGAGCATATTAATATCGAAAAAAAATAATGAAAATTTTATTAAAAAATTTAATACGGTCTTCGTTTATTTGTTTTCTAATTGCCGCCATTATTGAATTATTTTGGCAGTATTTACTTAATCAAGAAACCAAAAACGGAGGTGAAATCAGTATTTTTTCCAGGTTTCTAATTCCTGGTTTTTTTCTAGCTTATTGGCTTTTTTTCTGGCCTCTAATCCAAACTTTCTTGATGATCCGTTTCTACGGTTTTAAAAGTTTAGTTATCCGTTTATTTACCTATATTCTTTTGTCGGTATCGATGCCTATGGGTTGGGCTGGTTTTTTCGGAATTTTCAAATTTTTTACCGGCGAGTCTAGCACGAATATCACTCTTGCCTCTGAGTTTGGCATGTATTTGTCCATTTTATTCACTCAGTTCGCTCTCTTTTTTTTGTTTGTCAAAGATAGTCATATCGAAAAAAAGTGATCCTTATTTATGCCTTTTCCAATCCTTGGGGTACCAACATTTCCCGCCGTGTCCTCCTCGAACTTCAAAAACAATTAAGTCTCCCTTTCCTCAAAGGGAGAAGCCCCGATGAGACTTTAGTCGACATCGGGAAGAGGGATTTTGCCCTAATTCACGGTCACCCCCGCCCATTCTTCCAAACTCATATTGAACACAAAATTTACTCAATTATCATCGGCCTTGGTGATGGCTCCAAATTTATCTCCAAAATCAAAATCGAAACCCGCGCCAAAAATGTCTATTTAGACAAAGAAATTTATCCCTTTTCTCCGATATTTCTCGATCTTAACCTTCCCGTTGTCGACAACTTTGATTCGGATTATTTCCAAATCGGCTCCAATATGGGTACCTACAACTGCAACTACATGGCCTATCAAACCCAGCTTCACCTCAATCAAAAAAGTCCGCAAACTAAGCATTTATTTCTCCATCTTCCCCAAAAATCCAACGCTACCGATCTAGCCTCTCGAATTCTTTGCCTTTTTCAAGACAATCAAGTATTGAATAAACCGTAAATTACTTGAAAATAGCCTAAAATTGTTATATAATATATTATATGAGTCAGTCTTCAGAAGTAGTACCTTATCCCCAAGTTCCTGTTTTACCTCTTTCTGTTTATGCCTCTTTAGAAGCAAATTTTAGTTTAAACCAATTCAACGCCTCTCGGTTAAGACATGACCTTGATGCTTATTCTGTCCATGCTCATTTGAGCACTGCATCAGGATATGTACAAGCCAAAGAATACAGACAACAATCCCTGGTCCCTTCTATTTCCGCTAATATTCTTCGGGTTGCAGCCGAACAAATGGAAAAGTTAATAATGGCCGAAGACACAGCCCTGCTTAAAAGAATATACGATGGTCGCTATACTCAATTAGACGTTATCGTCGGCCTTATCGATTTAAATGGTCAGCTTGTCCCTCGTCGTTTTCGAATTGGTAAAAATCCGTCATCTCCTATGCTTCTCGATCTTCGTCAATATGTCCAATTTGATGCTCGTCATCCTGCCGTTTCTGGACTAAGAATAGATCTATAATAATTGTTCTCGCCTTTTTGTTAAAATACTCCTATGCCGCGTGCCAAGGATCTCGACACTATCGCTCCCGATGATATGGTCTCTGCCATCCCGTCGGTTTCTGTCCCCAAACTCAAAAAACACAAAAAAGCTCGATCACATTCTGTAGAGACGCAGCGTGATGCGTCTCTCCCTCTCAACCCCTCGTCTCCTCTTAAAATCGCGCCCCTGCCCTCAAGATCTGCCGATCTCAAATACCGCCAAAAAGTTTACGAGCTTATTAAGGACAAAACCGCCTGGCCCCTTTCCGCTTTTTTAGCCCGCCCCAAAGTTTTCAATTTTGATGGTCAAAACGAAGACGAGGAAATTTTACTGGTTCTTCGCCGCCATTGGTTTACCAATCTTCACTGGATTTTTTTGACTATCGTTATGCTGGTTGGTCCCATGTTTCTTAAATATGTGCCCTTACTTAGCTCTTTTTCTGCCAAATATCAATTTGTTTTTATCCTTTTTTGGTATCTTCTCACTTTCGCCATTACCTTCGAACATTTTCTTTCCTGGTACTTTAATGTTTTTATTATTACCGAAGAACGGGTCATCGACATCGATTTTTACAATCTTTTGGACAAAAAATATTCCGAGGCCGAACTGGCCATGATTCAGGATGTAACTTCGAAGCAAGGCGGTGTCAGTCAAACCGTTTTTGACTATGGTGATGTTTTGATCCAAACTGCCGCCGAAATTCCGGTTATCAAAATCGATCAAATTCCCAATCCCAATCTTATAGTTCAAATTCTTCAGCAAATGCGTGGTGAAGAACGTCAGGAAGAGCTCGAAGGGAGGCAAAAATAATGACCGAAATCAAGCGCTGGCTTGAGCTTGTGGAAAAAATCTGCGTTATTATCGGCACATTGGTCTATCTTGTTTTTGCCGTTGTCATTGTCCGTCAGGTCAACTCCATGTCCAAAATCGTTCACGACAAGTTCAATCTTATTCTTATTGTTTTTTCCTATTTTCATCTGGCCTTTGCCATTCTTTTGTTGATCTTGGCAATTCTTCTTCTTTAGGTTGGCGTAGGGCTCCAACATTGGTCTGGCCCAAATGTGGTTTTCAAATTAGTGTCAGTTTATGATTAAAAATTCAGCTTAGTTTCGATATGGTTTTCAGGCAAATAAAGCTTCTGGTCAACTGACAGTTCATCAATAAACTTCAAGTTATGAGAAACGATCAACATAGCTCCGTGGTATTCCTTAAGAGACTCTAAAATCAATCTTTGTGACAGCGGATCTAGGTATGTAGTAGGTTCGTCTAGAACAAGAAAATTGAAGTTTTGGGCTAGCAATCTGGCAATTGACAATCTAGTTTTTTCTCCCCCTGACAAACTAGCTATCTTTTGGAATACTTTGTCACCGACAAAAAGCATTCGACCCAAAAGAGCCCTAAGTTGACCCTCGGTAAGATTGCTTTCCAGCTTTTTTATCGTTGCTATTAAAGTTAGATCCGGATCTAAATCAGATAATTCTTGGCAGTAATAGCCCCAACTTAATTTATAATCACGAACAACTTCTCCTTCGTCTGGAACTAGTTCGCCCAATATTATTTTAATAAGAGTGGATTTGCCGGCACCGTTTGGACCCAGAAGAGCGGTTTTTTGGCCTCTTTTAACGGTTAAATTAACCTGACTTAAAACTTTTTTGTGGCCGAAAGATTTACTGATATTTTTGACATAAACCGGGATTTCGCCGACGCGAGTGGGATCGGGCAAAATGAGCTTCATTTTTTTGGCTTCGGGGGGCATAGTCGGCATATTTTCCTCGAGCTTTTCGACCCGTCTCCGAACCATCAATTTGATGCGGATACCTTTTTTAGATTTAAAATGAGACATTTTTAATAAACCTTTTTTCATTTGTTTTAAATGTTTTTGTTCGGTTTCTATTTTTCTTTTCAACAAAGCTTCTTTTTCGGTTTTGAGTTTTAAAAAATTTTGATAATTACCGCCATAGATATCAATATTTTTAGTTTGAGGGTTAATGTAAAAAATTTTATCTAGTTTTTCACCCAACAACTCCAAATCATGAGAAATTAGTAATAGAGTTCCTTCGAAATGACACATAAAATTAGTAACCCATTTTTTACCTTCTTCATCTAAAAAATTGGTTGGTTCATCTAAAAACAATACGTCAGCCTGACTTAAAATGGCTCTGGCTAAGGCCAGTCGGGTTTTTTGGCCACCGCTTAAAATTTGAGGTGAAATATTTAGGCTTATATCCTTTAGTCCTAATCCGGCCAAAACCCGATTAATTTCATGGTCAGGAATGTTAGAAAAAACATTTAAATAATCAGTAATGTCTTTGGCTTTATCCATGATTAAATCGGCCTTGACTTCCTGAGGAACAAAGGCAATTTTACCTTGTACAAGAACATGACCACCATCGGCTTGTTCTAGACCGGATAAGATTTTGAACAACGTTGTTTTACCGGAACCGTTTACTCCAACCAATCCAACCTTTTCATGATTGCTAACTGAAAAATTTACCCCAGAAAAAAGAGGCTGATTGGTCCAGGTAAAGAATAAATCGTCAACTTTAATCATTTTGTCATATTTTAAGATAAATTTTTCACTTGGTGTAGGCCTAATTGACATGTCGAGACAAATTAACAGGGTATTTTGGCTAAAATATTTTAAAAAATAAGCTTCGTTTTTCAGCCTTTTATCCGTCAATAGTTGTTTACAACAAGGAGTATATGTCTTATAATATACACATGGCAAAAGAAAGGAATCCTATGGCGAAAACCGCCGAAAACGGAGAGTCTGACTCTAGAAAATTTGTTGCCTCCATAAAGGATGTTGTTTTTTCAACTTATGATCGTGTTTTGTTTTACGATGTAAATTTTATTCTTCATCGAGGTGATACTGTGGCGGTAACCGGTCAAAGTGGTTCGGGCAAAACGGTGTTACTAAAAATATTAATGGGTTCAGAACAGCCGGATACGGGTGAAGTTAATATAGCGAAAAATACAAGAATAAGTTATGTTCCTCAGGAAATGGAGGATTTAGAAGTGAGCGAAGACATTTCTGTTAAAGAATTATTTTTTAAAGCAAGAGGCTTGGATCAAATAGAAGTTAGGTTAAGACACATTGAGGCTCAAATGTGCCGAAGTGATCTGAACAGAAACGAGATGGATAAAGTTTTGGGTGAGTATGATCGTATCCAGGACGAATTTCAGAGAAGAGGTGGTTATCTTGCAGAAACAGAAATGGATTTAATACTTGAAGGGTTGGGAGTCGATGAAAGAACTAGCGGACACATAAATCACGAAACAAAATTGTCTGAAGTAAGTAGTGGACAAAGAACCAGATTACTTTTAGGCCAGGCATTGTTCGCTGATAGTAACCTGTTAGTTCTGGATAACCCGACTGCTCATTTGGATGTAAAAGCTGTCGGGTGGTTGGCATCTTTTGTTAGGGATAGTAATAAAGCAATATTGATTGCCACGCAGGACACCGCCTTTGCTGAAGCTGGTTGTAATAGAATTGTTGAAATTACTGATTTCGGAAGAGTATTAACGTTTGAGGGAAATTATTCTGAATTTGCCTTAAAAAGAGATGTAATATTGGAGGCTGAAAGAAGAGCAGCAGAAACTGCAAAAGAAAAATTAGCAAAGCTTCAAGAAACCTATAACAAATTTAAAGGGGAAGGTGTGTTCAGAAGAAGCGCCGATATGGCTCAGGTAGGCAGAGCTTTAGAGTCAAGGATAAATCGGATGCAAGAAGACTTGGAAAATATGCCGGGAATCATACCAACATTTAGGGATAACAGAGCGAAAGAAATGGTTTTTACTTCAAGGGGAAAGGGAGGGACAATAAGCTTTGAAGGATTAGCAAAAAGTTACGACGGATATGAGGCGATTGACATTGGGGAACTGGATTTAATAGTAAAAAGAGGACAGATATTGCATATCTCTGGTGAAAACGGAAGTGGTAAAAGTACGCTTGTAAGAATGATCGCCGATAAGGCTGGCTTGGTTTCTTTTAAGCCTGATAGAGGTGAAATAAAAATAGGTGAAGATATGGTAGTGGGATACTATGCCCCTGATAGGTTGGGGATATCTAGGAAGGGATTGCTTTTTAGTGAAATCCTTGATGCTATGTTGATAAGAAATGAGGGCGAAGCTTCGGTGATACTACAATTTTTCGGTTTTCCCCCTCAGGGATTAAGAGAAAGAAGGATAGAAACACTAAGCGGTGGAGAGAAAAAACAATTGGCGTTAGCAAAAATTATGGCTATAAGGCCGAATATTTTATTGTTGGATGAACCCACGGATGGATTAAAACAAACTATCAAAAAAAGGGTGGCTTCGGCCCTTAAGGAATTTGAAGGGGCGGCGGTAATAGTATCACACGATTCAGAATTTATTAACGATTTAAATCCTGATTTAGAGCTATCTCTCCCGGACAATAAAGTCAAGGTCAAAAAAAATTAAGTTAGGTGCCATTCTGTAATCAACTTTCGAAGTACAAAATTTTGTCCCTTGTTTCGAAATGCTGGTACGCTATTTATGACGTTGTTTGGGGTTGATATGGAATTAGAAAATTTTTTCTGTAATTTATTATAAAGTGAACTGTCTTGAAGGACTTGAGAGGAAAGTTTTGATGTAATAGCGATAGATTCTTTTTCTGTCATCTGGCTTAGCTTCCAGTCAAAAGGAAAATAATCTTCCCAGGAGAAGATATTATGAGCAGAGGCTTTGACTATAGCAGTTTTAGACAGAGCCCATTGGCTTAAATTATGAGGAAGAAATATATTGAGATCTTTTTTCAAGTGAATACTTATAAACGTGACTCCCATACCGGCAGGCGTATAAATCTTGTGGCATTGTTTGATTTTGAGAATAAATTCATCAAAAGGAAAAGAGCCACAAGTAATTTTTTTGGTTATAAATCGATTAATATAGTCAGTAGAAGCTTTCCCGCCGGCAATAATGATTTCCTGCTCGGGATTAAAATGTGTATCGTTAATTAATCTGATTAGAAGATCCAAGTATTTTTCGGGAATACCCGAGACCAGAGGGTTTTGGGTTCCGCCTAAATGGAAAACAATTGAGTTGTTTAAATTAACTTTTTTAACAAATTTAAAATCATCTGTAATTGGCGGAATATCAAAGTGATTTTTTCCGGGATATTTGACTTTGTTCAGTCCATTATAGAAATAATATTTTGCCAAGCTATATTCAGCCGGACGGTTTTGACGCCAAAACCATCCTAACGGATCAATTAACGCAGAGGAAGTATCTATATTGTAAGCTGCTTGGATCGCAAAACGGTTAAGACAACTAATGATCAAGGGATGATAAGTAAAACGTTGAAGAAAGAGTGTAATTTCTTCAATACTTCTTTGGTTGATTTCGTAAAAATTAAACTTATCTAGCTGATGTTGATTAAGAATTTCATTACATAAACCACTGCTGGCAAAAATTAATTGGACGTTTTTAAGTGAGTCGTTAAATTTTTTGGCAATAGGAATTAGGGTTCCGGTTGGTCCATAACCAAAAGGATTGGAAAAAAAAATTACAGTTTTTGGGTGTTGATAATTTATCATGCTATTTGAATTGTGGAATCGAATGGACTATTTGTAACTAATTTTATTAATTTTTTTAACGGGATAGTTTCAGTATTATTTTTACTTTTACCCATAACAAGGCCGTTTCTTCCCAAAACAATGGGGGTATAGAGGGTTTGAGGGTATTTGGCTTTGGAATTAAAAAAATCAATGAGTTTCTGACGAACGATAAAATCACCTTCGGAGTAGTGATCAGCGCCTGTGATGCAAAGATCAATATTGTAAATTTCTAAGCGGGGAATGGCCAGGGGTTTGTGGTAAAACCAGTATTCAAAGTCTTGGTATTTGCCTGTTGATTCTTGATAACAATTTTCGCATTTATGAATAATGTTGTTTCCCCTCACAAAAGTTGATCCCTTTGCTAAGTGACACTTTGGACAAATCGCCATCGCATATTGAACAGGTTGTTCCAATACGACTTTATCGGTGTATTTTCTGAAAACATCAGCTAAAAGTTCGGGGTGCTCTATTGTCTTAAGAAGACATCGTTTCATTAAAGGGTGGTTTTTCATCGAAGAATTTCGGACAGCTTTAATAGTTATTTTAGGATAATATTTTTTTAATTGATTAACTCTCTTGAGAATAACAGGCTCCCAATAGTCAACAACTGTTTTTGAAGGATCTTCAACGCTGTAAGTAAACTGAAAAGTAGTTTTTTGTGGGTAAATATTAAAAATATAGGTTTTAGGATCAGGCCCGTCTAGCTTGTCTTGCTCCCAGTCATTGATAAAAATATAAAAATTAAATTGTATTTGTTTTCCCAGTTTTTCCATCTGACGGCAGAGAAGAAGAGGATAAACGACAAAGGGCATCATGTTGCCTGCGTGAAAACCGTAAGGCCGAATACCTAAATAGATATTTTCTTTACCGGTTAAGTTTTGAGCGGCAGACAATAGTCCGTTGTAATAGAGATAAGGTTTTATATTTTTTTTATAAAAAAATTAAATTTAGATAACATATATGAATTAATCGGCTGAGGCACATGGGGAGGATTATTGTCTAAAATATCAGAAAAATAAGTACAAGCATCGGAAAGACAAGCAAAACATATCCATCGATAAAGGGTTGTATCTAGAGGATACTTAACGGAAGATCGAGAATTATAGGACTGGTAAAAGGTATCGAAAACATCAGCCCATGGCCCTTCAGCTCCATCCGGGTATGACCATTCGGCTAAAGCTAATCCCAAATCTTTTAAAAGAAAACCCGAACAAGACCAATCAAAATCTAAAATAGCCTCAATTCCTTCTTGATTAAAAAAAACGTTGTTGGGACGATAGTCGTTATGAATGATACCCTGAGGACTGGATTGTGATCTGGCCCAGTAAAGATATTCTTTTACCTTAGCAATAAATTCACGTCCATCTTTATAAGAAGAAAGAAATAATTTCTCATGAGATAAAATTCTTTCTAGTTCGGTATAGATAGTCCTGGCTCGACTATAAGTAATGTGTAATCGTTGGCCTTTTTGATGGAGATCAGCAAAAGCTTGAGCTACTAATGCAACTTTTTTTAGGTCTGGTTTACAATCTTTGTTAACTTCAAGGTGATGGCCAGAGACAAAGGGGAAAAGCGTGCCTATTTGCTCGTTATCCGTAATAAAATAAGGCCGATTATCCTGGGTGTAGACCGGAGGTATTACTTTGGCACCAAGTTGATAAAGTTGTGAAAGAACTTCTACTTCAAAATCGATATTATTTATTTGACGACGGCTTAAGCGTAATACTAGGGTTTTTGAATCAGTGATGATCTTAAAAACTTCGTTATCCGGCCCTTTCCTAATTAACTCGATTTGCGTTGGGGAGGTAAGATTATAGCGTTGCTGGAGTATTTGATCGAGAGTCATTTAGACGTAGAGAAACCAGTAATTTTTTGGTTAAACTGTTCCAGGAAGTGATAGTTTTTGACGGAGTAGAGGTTATTGTTTTAGTATATATTTTTAAGTGTTGTTGGGCGATATATTTCCAGTCAAAGTTTTTAATGTTGGCGGAGGCGTTGGCAATAATTTTTTTCCTTATATCTGGTTGATTTATGGCTAGTTCTAATAGGCCGGTTAATTCGTTAATATTTTGACTCTCAAAAATGAATCCTGTTTTTTTGTCTTTAATATATTCAGGAATTCCGCCGACATTACTTCCGATACTCAAACATGAGGCCGCTTGAGCTTCTAAATTAACGACTCCACCACCTTCTGCTCTTGATGGACAAACATGAGCAATTGCTCCTTTCATGTATTCGAACACCTTGTCGGATGTTAGTTCGCCTAAAAATTGAACCCGGTTCAATAGGTTTAATTTCTTGGTTAAATTTATTAAATTATCCTTACCTTCCCCGGAACCAGCGATAATAAGTCTGAGTGGTGGATATTTGACAGATATTTTTGAAAAGGCTTGAATTAAGATATCAACGCCCTTGTCTGGGGTTAATCGCCTGGCGATGAAAATATAGGGGAAAAGGGATTTATGTTTCGGTGATTTTTTTATACGGTTTAGATCAACACCGGCAAAAATAAGGTTGATATGATTTAGCGTGGGAATGGCCTTTCGAGCTAGGCATATAAGATCATTGGAAAAGGCAATGTGGCAATCCGCCTGGGTTACCGCTTTGGGAACAGTAGTTAAGCCATCTTGCCAAAGTTTTATGGTTTCGGGATCGTCAGAATTGGGAAGATCGCCGCCAGCAAAGCTAACAATAAAAGGAACTTGCCATAGACGACTGAGAAATAGTCCAATTAGGGGCATTGGTCTTCTAATACCAATAAGATGAATAATGTTTCCTGAAATGGTTTGCTTGTATTTATTAATAATCTTAAAAACATTAATAAAATCACCTAATTGTTGGGGACGTGAGATACGTAAAATTGAAACACCGTCGACTGTTTCAAATTCGGGAAGATCGAAGGGAAACTTTTTAGTAAGAACAGCCGTTTTAATACCCATTTTTTGGTAAAATCTTGCAAGATTGGCAATGCAAGTTTCCACTCCTCCGACATTGGGTTTGTAGACAGAAGCCATGAACAAAACTTTTTTAATAACCACTACTCACAAAATAAACTGTTAATAAGGTGGCAAGCTTCCTCTAAACTAGACAAACGAACATGAGAGTGGTAGTTTAGCCAGTAGTCGTTAAGGTGAGCATTACCAAAGATAATAATAATTTTTTCAAGCTGATAAGCATAAAAAACTTCCATTGCCGTACCGATCATGCTGGCGTTTGGTAAGGTGTCGTTGACCAGAAGAATACTAGCCCGACGAATGTCATCCTTGTCTCGAATTACGGCTCCCTTTGGATCAGGAAAAGTTTCTTTTTTTTCCCTACCCCGATAAGCATGCAGTACTCTAAAATGAACCTCAAGAAGTTTTTTTGCCTTTTCCCTCCAGGCAATACCTTCAGCTCGGGAAATTCCTCTCATGGGACCGCTAAGAAAAACTATTCTTTTCATATTTTATAGAAAGATGCCCTTTCATCTCTCAATTTTTGATTGGGTAAAATAATTAAAAATGGTTTTTTAGAGATACTATTGGCTATTTCTTCTGAAGTATAAAGTAATTCTTTAACTTTTTCATTTTCCCTGGAACCAGTAAAAACTATGTCTATTTTTTTTGAAACACCACTTTTTTTAATAAGTTTTTTAGCCATTTGATAGATATTAAATTCGTGCATATTTAGCACAAATAGTTCTTGGCCATTCATAATACTGGCTGCTAATAACACGGAATTTACGGCTTTGGGAATAGTAGTAAAAAAACGTTTCATTCGCTTATCAGTAACGGTCACGGGTTCGTTGTTTTTTATTTGTTCACGCCACAAAGGAATGACCGAACCACAAGAGTCCAAAACGTTTCCGAAACGAATTACTGAAAAAATTGTGTTAGAAGAGAGGTCCAAGGTATGAGGACCAATAAAAAGTCTTTCCATAACCAGCTTAGTCATACCCATAAAAGTGGTCGGGTTAACAGCTTTATCGCTGGAAATGGCAATAACCTTGTTGATTTTATATTTAACTGCTAAGTCAAAAATGTTTTGGGAACCAAGGATATTGGTTTTAATTGCTTCCTGCGGGTTGTGTTCACAAACAGGAACGTGTTTAAGTCCAGCAGTGTGAAAAATAATATTGATACCCTCCATGACCGATTCGAGGCGATCTTTATCCCTGATATCCCCGATACAATAATCTATAGCTGTAGAAGTTTTAAGGTGTTTTAGTCGACAATCTAATAAGAAATGCCGGTATTCGCTTCTGGCGTAGACTACAATTTTTTTAGGTTGATATTTTGTAAGCTGAACAACGATTTCAGAGCCAATAGATCCGGTCCCTCCGGTTACTAAAATATTCTTACCTTTAAAATTTTTCGAAAGTAAGGCAGCTAGGCTAGTTTCTTGATCGTATGACATATAAAACTAATTTGGTCTTCAGTAAGACCTATATAAAAGGGAAGAGCTAGGGTTTGTGATGAAATCTTTTCAGCAATAGGAAAATCGCCCGGTTTATATCCGAACATTTTTCTCATAAATGGTTGCAGATGAATTACTGGTAAATATGGCCGAGTGTTAATTCCCTTATTGGCTAAAAGTCGGATTAATTTATCTCTTTGACCATTGGTGATGCGGACGACATAAACAAACCAGGAATTAGTACGGTTTTTTCCTGTTTTCGGTGTAATAATTCGAGGGTGTCCTTTGAGTTCTTTTGTATATTGTTGAGCGATTTTGTTTTTCTGTCTGATCATCCAGTTTATTTTTGATAATTGAGTGATGCCTAAAGAGGCGCTTAAATCGTCCATCCGATAGTTATAACCGAGCGATTGATGAAGCATAAATTGATCGTCGAGAATACGGCCTTGATTTTTAAGACTCTGACAAGTCTGCCAAACAGATTTTGAGGAAGTGACAATCATTCCGCCCTCACCGGTAGTCATTTGCTTGTTCGGATAAAAGGCAAAAACGCCAATATCTCCAAAAGTGCCTGCCATTTTCCCCTGATATGTAGCTCCAACACTTTCACAAGCATCCTCAATTATTTTGAACTTATGTTTCCGGGCAATTTTTATTATTGGATCGTAATCTGGTGTTTGGCCAAAAATGTCTACAGTTAATAGTCCTTTCGTTTTAGGGGAAATGGCTTGAGATATTAAAGCCGGATCGATATTAAAGGTATTTTCTTCAATGTCAACAAAAACCGGTTTAAGGTCCTCAAATAGGAGACAATTACTAGAGGCGATAAAAGAGAATGGAGTGGTAATAACTTCGTCTCCTGCTTTGAAATCAAGTGCCCTCACTGCAAGATGTAATCCGGCAGTACCGTTACAGACAGTGCAGGCATATTTTGCCCCAATAAATTGTGAAAAAGTTTTTTCAAAAAGTTGGTTTTTAGGACCACAAGCTAATTTTCCTGATTCGAGTGTTTGAACAACGCCATCAATGTCTTTTTGGTCAATATATGGTTTAGCCAAGGGAAGGCAGAGCATGATTATATGAAACTATTAACTGAAACGATTCGGCATATTTAAATCCTGATTGGATCCCCCGGTATTTTGCCAAAGATTTAACTCCTTGAGCCGAACGAGGATGGGGATAAGGTCTTATCTCGGTGCGACAAAGATTAAAAGCTTTAACCTTTTTCTCTATATAAGAAGAGATGTCGAAATAAGTATTCGGGTTAAAAGGATTATCCCTTGACCATTCGGTGGAAGACAAAACTTCGTATGAATAAACTTGATCAAGAAACGGTTTCCCCGGGCGTGTGACTACTTTTGTTGATTGATAAACCAGGATATGATCTAAATTGACATCAGTCGATGAATGAGTATAGATAATCGACGGTTTAATTTGATTAATTACATTCTCTAATTTTCTATTGATATCAATGTGGGCTATTGTGTCAAGCTTCATATCAGGAAAATCTAGGCGAATAAACTCTTTAATTCCTAAAAATTTCTGAACTCTTAAAGTTTGTTGGTCTTTGGCCTGAGCTTTTTTTATATCTCCTTGATATTGAGAGCTCGAACCATCAGTGACTACACAAACATAAACGTTATCTTTTCTTGAGGTGTAGTATTGAATGACTCCACCGCAACCTAACACCTCATCGTCAGGATGAGCCGCTAAGATAAGTATGTTTTGACTATTCGTTGAGTATGTCACCGGTTTTGAATTGTTTTATAACCTGAACTAGTTTATTTTGAGAATTTATGATTTTCTTTAAACAAATTATCCGGCTCCCTGTAAGAATCCATAGGCCTTTGTTTGTCACTTTGGCTATTTGGCCCGGAAAACCAGAAAATTGTGGAGCATTTTTTAGTATTTCTGAATCTTTGACGTAATAGGTTTGGCTATTGTAAGAAAAGTTAGCCAAAGGATATATGTCGGTGACAGCTCTAATTAAATTTTGTATAGACAGGGCCGGATAATTAAAATTAATACGACTATGTTTTGGACGTCGGACAAGCAGATAAGTAGCTTGCGAGTTGTTTTGTTTTGTTGCTTTGGCTCTATTGTTAACAATGTCATCAAAATTATTGAGCAGTAATTTGGAAGCTAGTAACGTCATTTTTTTATAAAAACTTGAGGCATTGTCGGAATCTAAAATTTTAAATTTTTCTTGGTCAATTATCGGCCCGGAATCACATCCGGCATCAAGATAAAAAAGCGTAACGCCGCCATATTTTTCTTGATTAATGAAGTGCCAGGCAATAGGAGCTCTGCCTCGGTTTTTGGGGAGAAGTGCTGGATGCAAACCAACACATCCATGTTTGGCAGTTTTTATTAAGGGTAAGGATAATAATTGAGACCAACCGTTTACTATAATTATATGAGGGCGGTATTTTTGGAGTATTGGGAGAAGAACGTTAATTTTTTCAATATAATACAAGGATATATGGGATTTCTTGGCCATGGAAGAAAAGTCTTGATAGTCTGAGACATTGGCCGCTTTACTAAAAGGAAGTGTCAGAATAGTGTCAATTTCTTTACCATGAGCAATAAGATCCTTAAGACAAATAAAACCATCTTTTGTCATTGACAAATAAATATTTTTGTCACTAAAAAAAGACCTTAAGATATCTTCATCCATACTCCGAGGTGATTATAGAATATATCACACAAAAAGGCAATAAACGATTATAGGTTGGTTAAAAAAATACATAACTGTTATTTATTTAAAACCGCTATTTTGAAAAATTTTTTTCAAACTAGGAAGATAATACTGCTTGTATAAATCGTCCTTTTGCTGATGAGTTAAATTTGAAATTAAAGCAGGATATCCCTTGGGAATCATAAGGTAGTTGAAAAAATTTGTAATTGAAGGATTTGGTGTTAAAAGATCAGTGTTGAAGGTTACAGGTACAATTATTTTACAAATAAAATATTTATCCTTACAGGCAATACAATAATATTTAATAATTTTTCCTGTATTTATCTTATTTTTTATTATGTATTGTCGCCAATAGTCGATTGGGCTGTTGATGTCAAAGTTCTTATTACGAATAACAGAACTGGGTTGTAAGTCTATGGAAAGGTGATCAAAGTAAACACCAGAGTCTTCAGAAATAATCGCTTTTTTAATTATGGAGTAATAGCACTTTGCTTTGATTAGACAATTTTCTTTTTCATTCTTTCCGTTTTCGTCGGGGGGCTTAATGTTGAACGAAACAATAGTTTTTATCTTTAGAGAAGGATTTAAGAGGCGGATTTGATAAGAAATATTTTTATATTTATCGATATTTGTGGTAGCTATATAAATCATATTGTAAGATATAATACTACGTACTTATGTTGAATTCACAGGCTATATATGACGAGTTTGCTCCGTTTTATAGAAAATATTCGAAAGAAAAGAAAGAATATATCGACACTATCGATAAAATTATTAGCGACTATTGCGTAAAAAAAACTATCATAAAAATGATAGATCTGGGGTGTGGAGACGGGGTTAGGGGAAAAAGCTTGGCTCAAAAAATTAAACCTGAGGTGATTAAAATGGTTGACAACAGTGAAAAAATGATTGAACGGGCAAAAAAATTATGCGGAGTAAAAATTGCTGAGGGTGATTTTTCTGAGAAAAGATGGCGGGAAAAAGATAGGTACGAAGTGGTGATCTGTCTGTGGAATGTATTAGGACATATTTCTTCATATAAAAAAAGGCTTTGGGCTTTAAAAAACATTCGATCAGTTTTAGCCGAAGAAGGAGTGGCGTTTGTGGATCTAAGTAATAGGTATAACGTAAAATATTATGGGTGGAGTAAGGTGTGGAAAAATATAAAAGAAGATTTAAAAAGACCTAGCTATAAGAACGGCAATTTCAAATATTTGATTGATGTTGGTTTAAAAAAAATACCTTCAGTATGTCATTTTTTTAATCCATGGGAAATGGAAAAAATGATAAGAGAAGCAGGTCTAAAAATCAAAAAAAGATATTTTATCAATTATGAAAACGGTAAAATTGAAAAATATTTTTGGTCTGGCCATATATTCTCTATATTAGAAAAACAGGCAAAAGTATAATCTGAAGTAACAAAAAACAGAGTGATTATTTTGAAATTTCTATAAACCTGATCTAACTATTGTTTCTAATTCTGAAATAGTTAGATCTTTATCTTGCATTGAAAATGAGTTTCTCACTCTCGTGGAAATATCTTTAGCCTTTTTGGAGGAGATTTCTAATCCAAAATATTTTCTTGAAATTTCTATAAGTGCATCAGCGCTAAATAATTCTCCTATTACATAATTAGGAATAAAACCAAAGCTTTTTGGTTTTACTGTTTGAAATTTATTATTTTCTATCACTCTCTTAATGTGGCTTGCCGCAACATGTCCAAACGCTGATGGGCTGAGAGGATCTCTGTTAAAGGACGCTTTAAGGGGAAAGATTAAAGATAAAAGATCCTTGTAGAAGTTAATCCGATACCTCTTTTTTGTATCCTTCTCTTCCGAGACAGACACAACTGACAGAACATCTCCATACGATAGTATCCCATTCCTTTCTCCCATCCCGGACACAGATACTGCAAATAAAATGTCCCTATGCGTTTTTTTTGCTAATTTGTAAACTGTATAAAAATTCGCTGCTGCTAGTCCTTGGTCGTTATGAAAATGAAATTCGATAGGAATTTTTTTCATGATTGAATTGTGAATGTGTTGAAAAAAAATGCCCACAATTTCAGGTGTTGCGCAACCATTCGAATCAGCAAAACAGATATGGCTGACTACTTTATGTTTACAAATTTTCTTACATACTCTACAAATAATATCCTTATCTATTTGAAAGGAATTTTCTATGCTAAGTCTTAACTTAATGTTATTTTTTTGAGCCCAGTTGATTATTTTTAAAGCTTGCCTCATTATGATTTGTTCATTATTGCCGATTAAAGAGGTACTTACGTTTTTTACGCCTATTTTTTGCAGGAGTGTCAAATCCTTGTCGTTTATTCTAGAGTAAGTAAAAATTTTTAAATTCGTCTTTAATTTAACAACTTTTTGATATTCGTTGAGAAAATTTGTAGAAATGTATGGATGCATAATTTCCATATATTCGACCCCCATTTTGTCTATGATTTGGACGTATCGTCTTGCTTTGCCAAGAAGCATTCTGTTCGAAGAACTTTGTTTCCCTTCCCTAAAGGTTGAATCGATTAGGTGAATATATTTCATAAATATCGGATACTTGTTTCAAGTATATCAATATGCTCTGCTCCGGTAAATAGGAATGGGCATGACTTTTGTCCGTATAAACAATAACGTTTAGTTATAACTACAGGTTTTAGAACTAGCTCATGCTAAAAAAATATTTAATCTATAATCACAACAATGGGTAATCCTCTTCAGGTAATTTCAGTAATATTAGTCATTAGGTGCCAAGGTAAATTTTTGTTGGTGCAAAGATCGGAAAAAGATGATGTTTTCCCGGGATATTGGCAGAATATGGGCGGCAAAATTGAAATTGGTGAAACTGTAGAAAATGCAATTGCCCGAGAAATGGAAGAGGAAGTAGGGTTAAAACTAGATAAAACGCCGATATTTCTACACAGTTATTCATGGAAAAAGGATAATGATTCGCCAACTAAATTAGGATTAATTTTTTTAGTTGAGCTAAGCGGCAAAACGAAAGATCAAAAAGTGAGATTAAGTGATGAATTAGAAAGATACGGGTGGTATTCAATTGAGGAGGCAAAAGAAATAAAAACCATAGGGCCTGATAGTCCTACAGGGACACTTGGACAATTGAATAAAACACTTCAAGTTTAGCTCTACTCTCCCTTAATCCACTTTTCAATTTCTGAAAAACTTAAACCCCTTTATTTTTGTCGATCTGGTTGTCTGGAAAAACGGCCTGGTAAGCCTCTGCCAATTGTCTGTGAACGGGTGTTAATATCTGGTCGGTGGTTATAGTCTGGCAATATTTCGTTTGGAACTCCAAATCTTACTCGATCTTTATTGACCATAATCTCTTCAGGTGTTTTCGGTGGCTGAAGTAGAGTAAAAGCGTAGCTCCAACTACAGAGATAGTCTCTTACTATTGGATAAAATCCATGACCTCCGAGATTTGCCGGTATTGTTGCAGTTTCCGCAAAGGCATTTACATATCTGGCATAGGCTAAAAGAGCAATTCTGGTAGGATCTGATATCACCCAATTCTTTGACTTTTGTTGAGAAGTAAGAGAGGTATAACCAATCGAACAATAAACATTTTCCATATGTTTTTCTAATTCAGCTTCATAAGTTTTGTTCACCCTATCTCGACCTAATCTTCGTTTAGGATCAGTTGCGAGGTAAAGTTTCTCTTTTTCGATAAGTTCACCAATCGGAGAAAGCATTTTTTGAATCCAAGAAGTGGTTACCTCCCAATCCACTGCTTCTGCCGGTAAATTTTTAGCTCGGACTACTCTACTTATTTGGTCTCTTGTTACAGACTGTAATGAGGTTGTGAGAGCACTAATAATCGGACTTGGGTCTTGATACAAAATTCTGCTAGCCTGATTTCTACTAAGTTTTCTTAACACAATAAATTGTTCAAAAAAACCTTTACCGGCAACTTCTCCTCTTTTGTCTATTTGATGAATTTCACTATTGTAATCTAACTGCAAACTTAAGCCTTCGCCTTTGTCTTGAGCCATAAACTCATAATAACATACCTCCTCCCAAGCTTAGCCCACTTCGTGCCTGCCCTGAGTTTATCAAAAGGGGAACGCTCCCCCAAATTGGATAGGTTTTAGAACTTTCAATATAACTCACAATTAAAATATGGGTATTTAGTGATATACTTTGATACTCTAGGTAAAAATTTTGGTTTTACTTATAAATAAACTATGCAAGAAAGAATCCGCAAATTACAAACGCTTAAAGAGGCAGAAGAAAGAGTTAGCGCTGTAGGAGTAGCCCAAAAAGATACGGCAATAAAAGCAGTCGATAAGGATAAGTTGGCAGATTGTGTTGCTGTGTTTGATATGTTGGGAATAAACCAAGGCTTAAACGAAATAAACCAGGAATTATTGCAGGGTCGGGGTCGGGTAATGCATAATTCGGGAATAAAAGAAGGATCTTGGGAAAGGTCATTGGGTGATGGTGCTTATGAAAATGTATTTTATCGTTATGCAGAGGCGGGTGTTTGTCTTAAGTGGATCGATGGTAGATATATAGTCGTAAACATTACAACCGATGCCGAGAATGAAACTTACAAAGGTTATAGTTTAAAATTTTCTTATACTGGAGATTTGGGTGACTCAGAAGTTGTTTTAGAATTTGATAGAGTCCGTGGAAAAGAACATCGAGTAACTGGCGGGGGTGTTGTTGAGTACTATAAACAAACCGAGTATACAACTGAGGAACTGAAAGAAGCATGCCTTAACAAACTGGCTTCAATATGTCTTTCCATGCAAGAAGGGGGACTGTTTACACATCAAAGGGTAGAAACGAAACCCGAACCTCCAAGAAAAAGAAAAGGATTTTTTGGACTTTAGCAAATCACTGCTACTTAATCATAGTATATAAACATATATTGCGTATATATAGGATATATTTGAGATGCTCGCCTCGCGCCTGCCCTGAGTTTATCAAAAACGGACAGGCTTGCCTGCCGGCAGGCGGGTTTTATAACTAATATTATATAATTACCACGTGGAACAAGATTTTAGGCCAGGATTAATGGCCTCTGTAAGAAAAGCTATAGAAAGGGGTACAACCGCCGCTCAAGATGAACAAGCAGGATATGTATGGACCCAATCCTGGAATTCTGATGTTTTTGAATACAGATGTGTTTTTGGTTCCGTTTTTTCAATATGGTTTAATGACTTTCTCGACAAACGGAGAAATGAGGGTAAAGTTTATGCATTAGATCTCATGAGTACTTCTGCGATGTTAACTGGTTTGAAAATAGATGGTGGCGTTGCTGTTGGTTTAGGAAATATAACAAATGAATTATCTGAAGAACAAATGAGGGAAAGAAACATTACTTACATAGCAGGGAATCTGTTGAAAATACAACCCTGGAATAGTATTAAGGATTGGCTTGGGAGAAACAATGCAGACGGATTCGATCTAATTACTTGCCGGGCAAATTTATCAGGTTGTCATAGCGAATATGTTCCCCGTTTTCCTTCAGTTTATTACGCCCTTCTAGACAGGGCGTGGAATTTATTAAATAAGAATGGCGGAGTACTTTTAGTTGACGCCCCTTGGCTTATACACCTTGAAGGTGGTATTCCAAGGGAACTAGTTAATGATTGGCTCAAGAGACTGAAACAAGCCAATGTTGAATGTCTTTACAAGGAAGGCACCAATTAAGTTTGTAAAAAAATCTGATTCTTCAAAACATTTACCAACCTGACGTTTTAGTATTTGTGTTGTTAAAGCCTTGCCCGGCGAGTGGAACGATTTTAAAACTTTACAAACTAACTTTGACTGCCCCATCTCTTAAAGGACAGCCGGTGGGACTAACAGCCGTGATATTCCGACAGCCCCAAGTAATACGTGCTGTTATCATAGTATCAATATCAATATCACATCTTGCCTTACCAACACCCTGTTCAAATTGTTCAATTTCAACCACTGGGGTTCCTTGAGCCGCACCAACCAGCCCTTTTTGGATTGCTGGACAACTCTCTCTAATAGCTTCAAGCGATGGATAGCACATTTGGTAAAGTTTACCCTACACAGTCATATATATCAAACAGACTCAGGGCTCGAAGAATGGAACGATCCCTCAAACTGGACAGGTTTTAAAACTGCTAAAATAGACATTATTAAGTAGAAGTTTTTATTGAAAAGATAAATGAATAATATTAGGTTTAAGGATAAAATTGCTCTAATTACCGGAGCTAGTCGAGGGATGGGAAAAGCAACTGCACTGGCATTTGCCAAAGAAGGCGCAATTGTAATAATTGATTATTTTGTTTCTGATTTCGAACCCGATGCAGAATCTAATGCAAAAGAAGTTGTCAGGCTGATCGAGGAAATGGGGTCAAAAGCAATGGCGATAGAGGCAGACGTGTCTAATGAAGATATGGTGAAAGATATGGTTGAAAAAGTAATGTCCGTTTATGGAAAAATCGACATTTTGGTTAATAATGCAGGGATTGCAATTGATCTACCGCTGGAACAAAGAACGGTAGAACACTGGAAACATACTTTGGATGTCAATCTGATCGGAGAATATATCTGTGCAAAAAATGTAATCCCGCATATGATCAAAAACGGGAAAGGAGTCGTGGTTAATATTGCTTCCAGCAGTGGCTCAAAATGTTTCAGTCCGGAAAGTATTGATTATGATAGTTCCAAAGCCGGAGTAATCTCATTGACAAAAAATTTAGCAAAAGAGTACGCACTAAAAAATATAAGAGTTAACGCTGTTGCTCCGGGTTGGATAAACACTCCGCTGAATAAAGATCTGCCTTTGGAATTTGTAAAATCTGAAACCGATAGGATCTATCTGAAAAGATTTGGGGAACCGGAAGAAGTTGCAAATTTGACATTATTTTTAGCTTCTGATGAGGCAAGTTACATCAATGGAGAAGTTGTCACAATTGACGGCGGTTACGAGTAAATTTTGGTGAAACACTCCCAAACTGGACAGGCATGCCCTGAGTTTGTCGAATGGGCTTGCCTGCCTGCAGGCGGGTTTTAGAACTATCTAAAAAATTTTTTTACTATATTAGCCAGGCTCGGATAATCTTCATAATCGTGAGTGTCGTTATTTGAATTTTTTATCAGTTGGTAATTTGCTGGCGATAATTCTTTTTCGGTAAACCAACTTCTTTGGCTAATAAATAAGGGTGACCACACAAAATTATTTTTTGAGGATTAGTAGCCTTTTCGTAAATAGTTTTTAAGGCAAGGATTGCCCCAACTGATTTAGCAAAGATGTAATAATTATTTTGGGTTTTTACTAATTCGGCAAGTTTTTTAGATTTGGCCCCAAAATCTATAAATTTTTTTCCATTAGTCCAGTGATCGTAATTAAGAATAGTTCCGGTAGAAAATATGTCAAATTCTGACTTTACTTTTTCAATCCAAGTTTTGTTGTTTAAACTATTCCCGGCTAGATAAATAATGTTCATATAGCTGATTTTACCAAAGTTTATAAAATGCCTTTGCCACCTTAACGGAACGATCCCCAAGGGGACAAGTTTTAGAAATAGCTCCTCCCGCTGGGATAGTACTCGGATAGAAAAGTGGGTTAGGAATTATTTATTAAATCCCAATTTTCCAAACATTCTTTTCCAAAAAAGCTTCGATGGTTTGACGACCGGCTTTGTTTAGAAGATTGGGATGAGAAAGTTTATTGGTTTTGGCAAAATCACTAAGGGTGACAATTTTTTTACCCTCCAGATAGGCTAATCGTTTATGATAACTGTTGGTTAGTGCTTTACCGACCATTTCTTCCATGACGGTTGTTATTTCCTTTGCATCAAATTCTTTAAATGCATCATAGTATTTTTTTCGATCAATAAATTTGATGTTTATGGGAACAAAACCTTCTCGGATAAGTAGATAATTATTGATAACTCGGCCAATACGACCATTACCGTCAACAAAAGGGTGAATATATTCAAAGGTTAAATGTAAACGAGCAATACGCTTGATAATATTTTCATGGCTGGAAGCATTGTATTGAGATAACATTTTTTCAAGCCTCTCAATAACTTCTTTGGGGGTTGGAGCAATGTGACTGCCAACCCGAACAAACTCGCCATCTTTTCTAAATCTGCCCGCTACGTCATCACGAATATTGGAAATTAACATTTGGTGCAGAGTTAAAATCACACCAAGAGTGAGTTCCTGTTCTTTGGCTTTTTTATCAATATAGGAAACAACCCGGGCAAGATTTTTTGTTTCAAAAATTTCTCGTTCAGTAATAAATCGATCAAGATCAATCTGTAGAAGAATCTTTTCGGTTTCTTCGAGAGTCAGGGTGCTGTTTTCAATGGCGTTGGAATTGTAAACTTGCTCAGCAATTTCAGCTTCACTAATTAGTTGAATAAGAGCCTCTTTGCCGGTGGATGCTTGGTAATACCGTTGACGAAGACTACTGATTTTACTAAAGACATTTAATATATTAGTCATATCCATTATTATAGTCTATTTCACGTTTTTGTCAACATAATCGTGAATAACTGGTTATTTTTGATGTATTTTCACGGTTTTGAAGGTATTTTTCATGGAATATCGGCTCGCTTGGTGCCTGCCCTGAGTTTGTCGAAGTGGAACGATCCCCCAAAACGGACAGGTTTTAGAACTAATACCCGAACCCTAAAAAAGCGAAAAATTGTTTAAAGTGTTAAAGTAAAGATATGAAGAGACAATCAGGTACAGTAAGTGTCGTATCGGGATTCTTTATTATTGTGCAACTGGCTGAAAATCTTAATTTCTTAATATGCAACAAGCACCCATGAAAGAGGAAAGTGAAGAAATAGAATTCCACCCAAGTAGAATTGTAACATTGTGCCTGAGTTTGTTAGTGTTTACTTTTATGTGTCTTTTTTCGACCCTACTTGTTTACCTATCTACCAGAAATGTTTTGCTTGCGGGAATATGTTTTTTGATAACCTCTGTTTTGTCGATTTTTATTATTTCTAAAATGGCAAAACCGAAGTTAACACTGTCTCAGAAGGGAATATTTTATCGGGATAAATTTTATGACTGGAACGAAATTGTGTCGATGTCCCGTAACGTTGACGAGGGCATTTACTATAGGGTTAAAACAAAGAACGGAGACGTAATAACTTTTAACGGCATCTTTTTTTCGACACAATTTGAGAAGCTAGTAGTTGCTAATGCCTCCTTTGAGGAAGTACCTGTTGGCAAGTATTTTTATTTTAAACGCTGGAAGAAGATTGGCGGTGAATATGAATATACCGGATTTTGGGATAAATTAGTCGATATTCTGCAAAAAAAGATTTTCTAAAGAAGTTATTTCTGCGGCAGAGAGATTGTAGTTTCAGGACAGCTCCGATTATGACTTGTAACCAAGTTACTAAGCGTTGTTTTGAATTTTGGCAGGCTTGAAAAAACCATAAAGCTTAATGGATTACTTTTTTTTGATTCGCCCAAACAACTTGTTAATCTTGAAAAACTTTTGACATCTTCTAACTTGCCAAAAAGTGAATCATTTTATTACTTAAATTTTCCGAATATAAAGCCTTCAAAAATTAATGCCAGAATGAAATAGGCGATATAGCAAAGTATGTCTAATCCTATTACCATAAATATTTTCGTTCCTATCGAGCGGGATTCTTTTCTAATTATCTTTAAGCTGAAAATCCACCCAATGGCACCCACGGCACCTCCAATAAAACCTCCCGTTATTAACAAAACGAAAGCCGGTAAAACTGCTAACCATTCGTACCATTTTAAGTTTTTAAAATTAAAAGAACCTTTTACTTTTTCCGGTTGTATTTGAGAGACCGTTTGCTCTGATAAAAGATGATCATTTTCCCGTAAAGCTTGATCGGCCGGATTGGATATTTTATTTGTTTCCGGTGTTATGGGCCTTACTTCATTTAGCAAACTTTTGATGGTAATATCAACAAAACCATAATTGGCTAATTTAGTTTTAATAATGTCTTCTGTTTCTCCGGCGGCAAACCATTCCTTAATGTAAATTTTGGCTTGATCTTGGGTAATAAAGTCCATCTAAGTAAATTTAGACTTTTAACAATGGTTTGTCAAACAAATAGCTCGATGAGTGAAGTGGTTTAGAACTTTAGTTCCTAATTTTCACCGTACTCTATCCATTCAAAAATTTCCCCATAATATCACTTACGGGGTAAAATGAAGTTGCAATGATCATTACCATTAACGGGAAAATTGTTAAGCCGGGAAAAGAATCCAAGAAAAAACCACGAATGAGTCCGTGGTTCAAAAAATGGTTATTGGTAATCGGAGGAACATTGCTGTTGATGACGGTCCCGGCCTCGTTTTTGGGATTTGACGAAGACTTAGGGTCGGCTTGGCTTTTTCTTATTTTGTTAGTATTAATAATACTTTTTGCAGTGGTGATATTATCGGCAATAGTTACTTGGATAAAAAATATTTTGAAATTTAAAATGGTGATTTACACTGTTGAAAAACCTAAAACAGTAAAAGGTTAGTCAAACTTGCGGGAGGTTTGACAGTAACTACAAAATTCACAATCAGGATGGGGCTCCAGCTGTACCGAAAAATTCGGACGTTTTTCAAAGCCGTAAGGTAAGGCGCGGCGGTGGGGGACGCCACGCCGATCAATTATTTTTTGTGGGCGTGATTTTTAAAATTTTTTGGCTCCCCGTAGTGCGCAAACTTCGCAACTGGTTCACTGAGAGTTCGCTCCCGGCTCTCCCTTTGAAGTTTGCTTTCAAAACTGTTATTTAAATTATTTATTCCCGGCTATTTTTTCGACATCCACATAACCCTTACCCTTGTCATCCTTTTTCGTGTAGGGAATTTTATCAGGCGATATGCCAAAGTGTATAAAAAATTCTGACAATACTTCAAAGGTAACATATTTTGAGTCATAAATTGCGTCTGAAACATCGGCATTAATTTTTTCATAAAAATCTTTAGTTACATATACTATGGACGCGTCATCAAAATCCGACTTGTAGAATAAGTCTTGCACCTCCTTCGGTTTTAAAAATAGTTTTTTTCCTTCCCATAAACTTGCGTTTTTAATACCAACATTAAACTTGACTTTTTTTACCTTGGGGATATGGGTCAACATCTTTTTGTAAAGTTCCACAAACTCATAAACATACTCCACAATAGCCAAACTATTAAGTTGTGGGTATTCAACAAATTTATTATGGTCTTGACCCCATCCCAAAAAACTGTCGTCAGTGTATGCTATGGCGACTAAAGAGCCATCCCGATACAATCGAATTGTTTTTCTATCTCCGTTTTTTACCTCCCAGCACTTACCATCTTTGATTCTTGGCCAGTCGAGTGTGAGTAGGTTCCAGCCAGAGTATCTTAAATATGGCGGGTTTTTTAACATGTCACGCAAAGGGTTGTTTTCCTCAGCAAAAAAGTTATCAAGATTGATTTTCTCTTGTGGTTCTACTCCTAAAACAACTAAAGGTGGAATATAGGTATTATTGTTTGTTTCCATAAATTGTCTCTTCAATTTTTGCCGGAATACTGTCAATGTCGATTGCCGGCACTAATGTAATTATTGAAATCTTCTCCTTTACTTCGTCCATCTGGTTAGACAGACTTTGGTGAAATTCCTGTAGGCTATTAGGTGAGCGCTTAGATAACTTGTGCAGTTCTTGAACCGTAAGCCAAGTAATGTCATCGTCAGTTCTAATAGGAATCCCAAAAAACTCCTTTGTAGATTCACTCTCCACTTTGGTAATTTTTATGATGAAGTATTTTTTGCCTTCATCTTGGGGTAAAATAGATATTACTCCTAAACCTAAAGACGCATCACCACTACTCGCACACCAATCAACTTTAATATCTAATCGAGGGTAAACATTGGTAATGATTATTCCGTTAATTTGTTTTCCATCATAGAAGTCAATTTTTGACATTAAATCAAGCGCTGTAACATAATCGTGCGGAGAATTGGCTCGTTTTTCTGTGGACAAACCACAAATAATATAACCGCCACCACCGTTGGCAAAGCTGACAACATCTTTTATAAGTTCAATAATTGCCTTTCGTTTGGGTAAGTCGTAGGGGTGTTTCTGCTTTGCTTCAAATACACCAGACTCTCTTTGAGAAATCAATTTATCGAAATCGCTATTTTTTAATATTTCGGCGATTTCTTCGAATGTAAGTGTTTCGTCTTTATTTGTTAGATTGCTCATTTTGGTTGCTCGATGTGTGGATTAGTAAATTTCCATTTCAACCGGTACCAACTCAACAAAACCATTTCAGAATATTTTCGGTAACAAACATACATTTTTCCAATAATATTTAATTTTTTCGCGGGAAACATTTTTAAGCCACCAAAACCTGTTTCGACTCTGGAATAATAGTAATTTCCTTCGGCGTTTCTGAAGGTCAACAACAAACCTATCCTGTCTCTTTTATGTTCTGCTTCGGGGTCAAGATGAAAAATTATAAATTCGGCCATATCTGCGGTCACCCCGTTACTTGTTGATTCAATTTTCAAGTCCCTTTCTTCATCGGGAACGAGTATGTTGGTTCCAGTCATTGATAAATCCAACCTCCAAACTTTTTGAATGTCTCTGACGATATTTACAAATGATTCAATCTTGATGTCGTAAGCGGGACTTTTGCCAATATTTCTGATTCTTATTTTTCTATCTTTCATGGCAATACCCTTAAAATAAACTGCTAACAATGGCATCAATTGAAGTTCGTTTGCTTTATTCGCGGTCTTCCAGGAAAAGTAAGCAACAAGAGCCGTTGTAAAAATTAACACTATATTCAATAGACTTAAAGCCTGAGGAAAATATGGCTGTTGAGATAACTCGATAAACTTTTGCCAGTAATCCATATTAATTCACCAATTCCTCTCCAAACGCCTTAGCTAAAATTGATTGGGTTAATTTTTCGTATTTATTCATATTCGTGTGTAATATTTATTCTTTACACAGGCGGATTTAA
The DNA here is from genome assembly GCA_041658125.1 of Candidatus Shapirobacteria bacterium. Taxonomy (GTDB): domain Bacteria; phylum Patescibacteriota; class Microgenomatia; order UBA12405; family UBA12405; genus JBBAAS01. The sequence continues at coordinate 49,641 of JBBAAS010000003.1, forward strand.
CAAAACTTGTATCAGAAACCTTATCTTTAGGAATATCAATATTGAAATAAAGGCAAAAAACTAGGTCGTCAATGTGATTCTTTATCGCTTGCTGTTTATCAAAATCGATTACCGGTAAAGACATTAACTCAGATAAAGCAATTATTTTTTTGTCTAACCCAAGCCCTTCCTTGTTGTAGTTTGCTTCGATGACTTTGCTTACCAGGGAGGAATTTCTCTTGATTGGTAACCTTATCTTTTCTCCCTCTTTTTCCATGACTAATTTGCGATTTTCAACGTAAACTCTATCAAACTTTTGAATCATTATTTTCGATAAATCTACGAAACTTAAGATGGTTTTGTCTTTTAAAGCCAATACTTCTTCAACTCGTTTAATACTTTCTTTTTTTATTGATTCATTATTTTTGCCAATTATTGGGGGACGTATTAGATCTTTAATTACTTTTAGACTTACCAATATTTTATTGGTATCCTCATTTTCAGCGCTAGCAACATTTTTCAAAATCCATTTTGTAACTTTTGAGTTTAGAAGAGCAAATAAATAAAATATCTCTTGTTTATTATCAGAGGAAATAGTCATATATTTATTTGTTTCTAACAATATTTTTCGGTTTGTGAAGCAAAAGTTTTTTGTATTTTTTGTTCGCCATATTAGTTTGTTTTCTTGTTTAAATGTCTGAATACCTTGGCTTCCTTGTGGGAAATTAATTTTCTTGTTTGAAGGGTAATATCTTTTTCCTTTTGGAACTAAATAGTTTACTTCGTCAAGTTCGTCAACTATTTCGTAATAATCGTCAACGCTGTTAGTAATATATTTTTCATCTATCAAAGCTCCACCATCGAAGTAAAATTTATTCCCAAACTCGACACTAGATAAAACATGATCTGAATAAATTGCGATTCCAATACTATTTCTTATATATTCTTCATAAAGACATTCTGTAATTATGTTAAATTTAATAAAATTCCAATTACCGACATTTTGTAATAATTTATTTTGTAGGACTAATTTTTTTATAACTTTTTTACCATGAGAAATGTTTTTAAGACATGTATCGATGTCATCGTTTTTATCTTTATATTTAAGAATTTCTACTCTGTGTATAATTGCTGGAATTTCCCTTGAAACTATAAAGATTAAACTTGAGGTTGGAATAGGTTTATTACTTTTTAATCCTCGACCGATAAACATTTTTCCGCTAAATATAATAATTTTCTTAATTGTGGTAAATCTCGAAAGATGATAGCGTAGTACGTCAAAATCAGGATTTATTAGAATTGTTTGGGGTATGATATAGCATAGTTTCCCCTTATCTTTAAGTAGAGCCAAGCCAAGCGCTATAAAAAATGCAAATAGATTCGGTTTAGGCGCATATTTTTTTTTATTTTCAGGTGTGCTGTGTAGGTTAACACCGTAAATATCACTTAATTTGGCTTTCTTATTTTTCATAAGTTCGAAACTAAGTAGCCTTTGTTTAATACAATCGTTATATCTAATGTATGGGGGGTTACCGATAACATAATCAAAACGTTTCCTTAGGGTTTCGGTGTGATTTTCGAGACTTGTTTTCATTTCTTTCAAATCATCTTCATCTCGGACATAACTTGAATAACCCAAATTTAGTTTTTCAGTAAATAGACCCATCTGGCCCTTGCTTTTTTGGTAGGCTATATCTATATCATTAACTGTATTCTTCAGAGCAGTGTCCATGAATTCAGAAATGGAATCATTTGTCTTAAAAACTTTGATTTTTTTGTCTATCGGATTGTTATATTTCTCGTTAATAATCAATGAAAGCATACGCATCAGAATACTCATTTCGGCAAGATAAAGAGGAAATTCCTCAATATCAAGTCCAAAGATACCATTTGTTACCGCTTCCTCAATTTTCTTTGAAGCTTCTTCGCTACCGTTTTTAAAACCCTTAACTATGACGTCTGTGGCAGAATAAAGGAATGTGCCACTACCACAAGAAGGATCAATGATTGAGATACTATCTTTGTCAAGTTCATATCTTTTGGAAACTGTCTCGGGGGTAAAGCCAACTTGCTCTAACATGAAGTTAACTACTGCCGGGTCGGTAAAATATTGGCCTTTTTTGCTTTCGTCGTAAAGTTCTTTTAAGTAGTTTTCGTAAATATAGCCAAATATTTCATTTCTAACATTGGCATAATTATATTTTTTAATAAAAATAAAAATATCCAACCAGGGAGAAATGTCAGAAAGATTGTTCTCGAGACTGTGGTAGAGTTCTAGAATCTTGTCTTTAATAAACTCCTGTTCTTTTATAAAAGGACGATAAATATTTTTCGATATTCTTGCTGAAATGCCCTCAATAATACCGAGAATGTCTTTGTACCTCCCAACTTTTAGAGATTCATGAATTCTTTTGACTATGGTTTCAAATTCGTTAGCAAAATCATCAAAATCGTTATCGACCAGTGTTTTGTAAAGTATGAACTGAATGACATAGGCGTAGGTAAGTTCAATTGCCCGTTTTCCCCTCTCCTTATCGTTTGATGCTTCAAGATATCCCTCAATTTGTAATTTGTTTTTGAATGATTGGATGAGCTTAGTGATGTCTTCAAAAAAGAGTTGACGATTATTTTCTACGCGGAGTTTTGTTTCTTCAATAAGTGCCAATTGTCCGGTTTTCTCAAAAAATGATAGATAGTAAAATTCGGGTTTGACGTATTCCTTCCAAAAGGTGAGAAATAATTGGGTGTTGGTTAATAAGTCTTCTAGGGTAAAAACTTTAAAAATGTTGTTATTGTAAAATCGCCAGGTATATCCGTCGGTTAAAATGCCATAATGTTTGTCAAAATCTTTCTGGTAGTTAAATAATTGGCTTTCTCCGGTTTTGATATTCCCATAACACTCAACCTCTACTGGTATAGCTATCTCGGAATTAATATAGATATAAAAATCGGCTTTTCTTTTCTCTTTGGCTTTTTTTTCATAAATAAATTCATTTTTGCGATTTTCCAATTTAGCTGAAAGATTACCTTCTCTTAGGTCAAACAATTCAGATTCGAAAACTTGTTTAACAAAACTTTGGACTCCAGTTCCAACCTCGGTGGTGCGATAATATTCTTTATCTTTTTGCCATAAGGCGTGAAGTGGGTTTAATGTGTTTTTCATAGACTTTCTAACGATAAGAGTATTATATCCCAGTATTTTTCAATACTAATGGTAATTAAATTGTTCGTCTTTCCATATAAATTTTTTGTTTTCCGACCGAGCTTCTTATAGAGATCTATTCCTCTACGCTGAAAATTTTTCCTCCCTTTACTTTCCCTCCCAAATTGTGTAATTTTAACCAATGTGGATCATATTGTTGGCCGGAGCGGTTGGAGGAATCCTAAGAGGCGTTCTTGGAATCGCCAAGGACCTGATCACTAAAAAAGAACTGACGATCAATTGGGTCTGGTTTGGGGTCACGGTTTTAATTGCGGCCATACTCGGGATGGTGGTTGCCAGCTTTTTTGCCGAAGATCCAAGGATCGCGATTCTTGGGGGTTACAGCGGTTCGGATCTGGTTGATGGCATCATGAAGTTGAAGCTAAACGAATTATTTAAGACAAAAAAAGTAGTGGTAGAGGAGAAAAAATACGGGAGCTTTGAGGGCTTGATTAAGACCGACGGGAAGCCGGCAAAAGAGAAATCCTAATAAACGGTTTGGCTGTCGCCAGTGGTTTTAGCGCGGCATTTAAATCAGCCGGCAGTTTTTTCAAATCGTAGGCCGAAGCCAGCCGGGTGATATCAATCGTTTTGAATTGAGTGGTGATGTCAAAAGATTTTAAAATTTGCTCCAGCTCTTTGCGTTTCGGATCGGATTTGGACGGGAAAACGGTTTTGGTTTTTTGAACCACGGTCAGGATCTGATCCCTAAAAGTTAGTGACCGTTTTTTATTTTGCCGGCAATAATCGGCCAGTTCCTGCTCGACTTGGGAAAGATCGGATTCAAGCTTGGCTTTTTTTAAGCGAAGATCAAGATATTTGGCAACGGTGTCGTTGATTAGCATATTTTTATATTTATTATTTTATAGATTTTCTTTTTGAAAGATAATTTTTACTGGTAACAATTGGTTTGCCGATTTCTTTCTCAAGCTCTTTTCTCGCATTTCCGGCAACCCTCCCGCCCCGGTTAGCATCCTGTTTTAGTTTTGGCACTCCCTTTGATTTTTCCTGACGGTGGATTTCAGTGGTTGATCTTTCACCCAACATGGTAAAAATTAGTTCAAAATCATCCATATGGTCACGTAAATTTTCTCTTTTGAGGCCTTTTAACTTTTTGTATTCGGCCGGGGTGACCCCAAAAGTAGCTTTGGAAATTTCGGCGGTTAAAATCTCGTAATCTATTTGTTTTTCTGCCCCTCGTTTTTGCCACTCATCGGTTAATTCTTCGCGGATGGCAATGCCCCGCATCCGTTTTTCAATCCAATCTTCCGGATAACCCTTGAGCTTATAAAGTACCCGGGTTCTTTTGGTGGCCAACTCCGGATTTTCAATTTCCTGTACCCGTTCGTAGCCGACTTTGGCTAACCATCTTTTAAAAGGTTCGGCTTTGGGAGAGGGGATCGATTGAATAATGCGAAAAATATTTTCAGTATCGGCGCAGTCTGTTTCATACTTTTTCCCGTCAGTTGATTCTAATTTCAGTTGTCGACAAATTGTCGACAACTCAATTCCATCCTCACTTTTTACCCGAATTTTCATTTTAAACCAATAATCGCGGGCATTAACGCTATCTGTCAGCGCCTCAATTACATCGACAACTGAAAACCACCATTCGTTTAAATATATTATTCTTCTGATTTTTTTGCCTTTGAAAATGGCCAGATGGTTGTCATTCATACTAAAATAATACTCAAGTAACACCTCAAGTCAATAAGCAAAACCGAAGAAAAGGCGAAAGATAATTTAGTAAGTCTTGGTGTAACAATTCACCGCTTTGGTAAAGCCGGCCTTGACTGCTTCTTTTTCTGAACAAAACCATTGATCGCCCTGATCAAGCTCCAAAGCCACATTACTATAGTTGCCGCAACCGGAAAAAAAGTAAGTTTTTTTACCTTCACGGACATTGCCCTTGATATCGCACTTGGAACTATCGGGATTAGTCTTCTGATAACACTTCGGGCTAAAAACACCCAAGTTATCGACTTTTGCCGATTGAAAGGCCGCCTTTAATTTTTCCGATTCGATTGAAGCGGTTGATGTAAATCGCGCCCAGCCGGACAGAATCATTTGCTCATTTATTAATTGGTCATCAACATAAACCAAAGCCAAAAACCGGCCAAAGTGGTCATTAAGCTCACCAACAAGCCGGACTTTTTTCCCGGTTAGAAGACGGGTAAGTAAGGCCGTCGCCTCATCGGCTCCGCACAAACCCTCTTCAGGCGCATTAACACTCATTAATCTAATTTGCCGGCCATCATCAACAATAAAAGTATCGCCATCTATAATTCTTTGGACTGAGTATTGGGTCGGGGCAGGGGTCTTGGTCTTAATCAGAAATATACCTAAAAGCAAATTAAAAATAATTGACAAGGTCAAAAATATTTTAGTCAATAAAAGTAGTTTATACTTAATCAATGCACTTTACCTGTCGGACCTTTATCGGCAAACATAGCCCTCAAAGTTGGTCCCAATATTGGGAAAAGGAGGATTCTCTTTTTGGCCTTATCAATCTCACTTCCGACGATCCGGCTTCCGATCTTGTCGCTCTTGGTCATTCCCTGATTGATAAAATTAACCAGGCTTTTTCTGTTTCTACTCTTTCGGAAATTCTTTCTCAAATTACCTCCGAATATCAAGCTTCCGCCGTCAAAATCAATCTTTCTTTGGTTACCATTTCTGACAATCAGCTTACTTTACTGAATCTTGGCCAAAATCAGGCTTATCTTCGCCGCGGTCTTCGGATTGCCCCGCTTCTTTCTGCCTCACCCGCTGTTCCCATTACCGGCCAGCTGGCCGCAAACGACCAAATTTTTCTTACCACGGAACCTTTTTTTGACGGTTTTGGTTTCGACCGGATCAAGCAGTTTCTTTCCCTTGGCAGTCTTCAGGACATCGAAGAAAATTTTCTTACCTATCTCAATACATTGGATGTTCAGGACAATCTTGCCGCCGTTTTGATCCAAGCCGAATCCGATGACACCGGTAGTACTTTATTTTCTCCTCTTCCGGTTTCCGCCCCGCCCCCTCCCGGGGGGCCAAAAGTTTCTCTTTTTTCCCAAATTTCCAAAGCTTTTCCCCGCCGGCAGTCGCTTTATGTTTCTTCCCAGGACTTAAACCAAACCAAGCGCCACAAACAGCAAAACGTCATTTTGGCCCTTATTCTTCTTCTGGCTCTTGGCGTCAGTTCCTTTTTTGGTTATCAAAAAAATCGTGCCTCCGCTATCGAATCCAAGTACCAAACCATAAAATCGGCTCTTCAGGAAAAATTGACAAATGCCCAAACTGTTAAAAATCTGGATCTTGAATCTGCCCAAAATTTGGCCAAAGAAGCCCAAGTTCTGCTCAAAGACCTCTCGGCTTTGAAAGTTCATCCTGATGAAGTTTCTGGTTTTGAGTCCCAAATCTCCACTTTTCTTTCTCAAACCGGCTCCAAAAGTGACTTTCTCCCCGAAGTTTTTTATGATACCGGTATGATAAAAAATGGTCCGAAATTTAACCATATATTTTATTCTAATAAAAATATATTTCTCTTTGACCCGGGGGATGGTCGCCTCACCAGCCTTGATGAAAACCGGAAAATCGACACTATTTCCTCCGCCGACGGACTAAAAAACCTCCAATTTATCAGTCTCAACAATGGTAAATTTTATGGCGTTTTGGATCAAAAAGTTTTTCTCATTACCAAAACCTCTTTGGATCCGGTTATCGAGCTTGCTGTTGATCCGGTTAGTCTTCAGTCATGGAATCAGGCCTTTTATCTTTTAAGCTCCGATGCTATTACCAAATTTGCTCCCAATTCTACCGGCTTTTCCAAAGGCACCCCTTGGCTTCAGGACGGCCAGTCGCTCCCCCAAAACCCCTCTTCTTTGGCCATTAACGGTCAGCTTTGGGTTCTTTCGGCAAATGGTCAAATTACTGCCTACGATCGCGGTCAAAAGGCCGTTTTTAAACCAAGCCAGCTCGTTGATACCACTGGCGCCAAGAATTTGGTTACTACTGAAAATAGCCAAATTTTGGCCTTTAACGATTCCCAAAATCAGGTTTATGTCTATCAAAAAAATGGCACCATGCTCGCCAAGTACAATTTCAATACCCTTTCTGTTCTAAGTCTGGCTCTGAACGTTGACAAAAACCTCCTCTACGTCCTTTGCTCCGACCAAAAGATCTACAAAATTTCTCTCTAGTCTCCCTTTCTTCAAAGGGAGAAGCGGCAACTTGTCCCGATCGAAGTATCGGGAAGCCGAGAGGGATTTTATGAGATAATTTCACTACCATGCGTCATTTTAATCGCGATTCCCTCGATTACCACTTTATCGATAAGCTCGAAGCCGGGCTGGTTTTAACCGGTGCCGACGCCAAATCTCTTCGTACCCAACCCGCCCAATTTCAAAATTCCCAGGTCATTATTACCAACGGCATTCCGGAAGTTATCAATCTCAAAATTCCTCTCTACAAATACTCTCAAGGCCAGCTGATCGACACCACCCGCTCCCGCGCTCTTCTTCTCGCCGAAAAACAAATCGCCAAATTACAAAGCTACCGTCATCAAAAATATATGCTCATCCCCATTGCCATTTATTCCAAAGGCAAATTTTTCAAGCTTGAAGTCGGTATCGGCCGCAAATTCCGTCAGTATGAAAAAAGGGAGAAAATCAAGGCCAAAGAACTTCGCCAATCACTCGTTTAAAATCTCGATTCCCCTGCCCTGCTTGCCCCTGGGGGGCTTGCCCCTTTGGGGTCAAGGGAAGGGGTAGGGGAAGGGTTTAACAGAGGAGATGCCCACTAACGAAGCGGGGTCCAAAGTTGACTGAAAAAGACGTCTACAAGCTTAAGATAATTTTCTCCTACACTCTCACTGGCTAAAATTAACAAAAGGCAGTGAAATGCCGATTGGTGAGGGCATTACCCCTCGCTTGTCTTTTTAGAAAATCGGGATCCTAAAAATAGCATTTCGGTTTAGTTAACACTGATTAATCTTCTCCGAAATAGGGGACTAATCAATGACTAGCGGCTTACGCCAAAGCGTAAACGGCTTGGCTGGCGGGTTGACTTGCGAAAACCGAACCAGTTACTTCACGAGCCTGATTAAGGGCTGTTCGAAGAGCATTACCAATTTTGTTGGCATTATATTTTTGGTCCTTGTTTAGCGACTCTAGAACCAAAGTCGGCTTGCAGTCTTTTAAGGTACAAACTCTGTCGATTCAATTCATCTCCAGTGTTCTCATTGTAGCAAAAATCGCCCCAATTTACCAGTATCTAATGTCCCTCCCTTTTTAGCCTTGTCAGCCCGTTGTACACCGCTACCGACAAAGCTAGTCCGAAAATCCCCGAAAACTGCTCAAAATAAAATCTAAATACCGATGCCAAAAAGATATTTACTAAAAGTCCGTATTGGAAAAAATTTATCCCCCTTTTTCTTCTTTTTCTTAATACCCAAAATATCCCGACGCCAAACATTATTGAAGTTAGCAAGTCAGCAATTGCCTTAAGACTAAACATCGAAATATCCGTTCTGGTCAATAAATCCTTTCCGTAAAGCCAAAAATCCCAAAGTTCATTTTGTTTAAATCTGGTCCACAAAATGGCCGTGTCTGCTAACCCCACTACCACATAGCCGACGGCCACCATTATCAAAATCGACAAAGTTATTTTTTTGCTGAAAATCGCATATCCCCAGCTTTTTAATGTCTGCCAAATCTTTTCATTCAGGTTGTTTTTGTCGTCAATATATTTCGATCTTACCACCAACTTATACAAATCCCCGGCCAATCTTTTTTCCTGTTCACCCCCTCTTTTCATCACTATTTTTAGGTCCGATATCAACTCTTTTCTCTCACTTTTTTCCAAATCATCCACCACCACTTCTTCCAGCCGGTCAATGGCGTTATATAAAAGTTCTTTTGTCGTTTTGGGTTGTATTTTTTCCAAATACCGGTACAAAATAAAAAACAAAACAAAGAAAATATAAATAAAAATAATCGCCGGTCGGAAAAAATAATTATAATCCATTGTCAAAAGTTTGCCAATTTCATCGATAAACCACCCCAGTCCAAACCCAAATATTCCGGCCGCTATTTTTTTTGACCGGTTGCCCCAAAAAACCATGTCCCATATCATCCCGGCGGTCATAATCATCCCTCCAAACAAAGCATGCGACACATGCCATATCCCTCTGCCGATTTTTGGATAGCCCGTTAATTCCAAAAAAAGCCGTGATAAAAGTAGGCTGGCCACTCCCCAAATCATTACAATCAGCACCATTTCACTGGCGTTTTCTCTTTTAATCAAATTCCACTTCATTTCTCTTATTCTATCTTAATTTTCCTATGCCTAATATTGTAGAGACGACCAATCTGGGCGTCTCTATTGTTGTGATTATTGTGTTTATTGTAGGGAACGGTTTAAAATCGTTCCCCGGGTAGGGGCGTATTGCAATACGCCCCTACAAAAAGGTAGGGTGGGTTTAATATTAATCTATGTCTCTTCTTCTCGATCTGCTTTTCCCTCCCCGTTGTTGCGGTTGCGGCCGGCTAGGAGGCTATCTTTGTCCTGTTTGCCAAAATACTCTCATTCCTCTTTCCGTCAAACCTTCTTCCGATCCCCACCTTCAGGGCACTCTTTCTCTTTTTAAATATCACGGTTGCTTAAAAGACATTCTTAAGGAACTCAAATTCAATTTTGTTACTGACGTTGCTGATACCATCTCTTCTTTGGCCGTTTCGAGCCTTAAACAGAACTATCCTCATCTTTTACGGTTTTGGCAACAGTCTTCCTTTGTTTTTGTCCCCATTCCCCTTCATTTTTTTCGTCAAAATTGGCGCGGCTTCAACCAGGCCTCACTTTTAGGCCGATCTATCGCCAAAAAACTAAATCTTCCCTGTGTCGATGATCTCCTCATTCGTTCCCGCCACACTCCGCCCCAAACCTCCCAAAAAGACAAATCTTTTCGCCTGCAAAACCTTTCCTCCGCCTTTAAAATCAATCAACGGGGTTGGAATCCTGACTCCAAGTCGGGATTTAATAACCCCGCCCAAAATATTCTTCTTTTTGACGACGTTTTAACCACCGGTGCTACTCTCAAAAATGCCGCCTCGTGTTTTCCTAAAACCACTAACTTCTGGTTTTTAACCATCGCCGGCTAGAAGTCAAAACCCTCTTTTTATTAAAGCCTCCCCTGCCCTGTCAGGGGAAGGGGTAGGGGAAGGGTTTGGATTTAGACGTCTTTTCTCACCATGTTCCCCGAAATTACTCTTTCCGTTTTGATTTCTTCAGCCGATTTTAGGCTGTCCCCGTTTTCCACTTTTACTTCATCACCAAAGCTACCTTCAATTGGGGTCAGTGAGCTTAAATAAAAATTTTCTACATCTAGCCCGTGTCCTTCCAGCGATTCCTTTAATTCCTGCTTAATTTCTTCTTCAATCATGTTTCTATCGGTTGATAGGGCATTTGCTAAAGTGTGTCCGGTCAGCACTCTTCGGATCCGGCTTCTGGTTACCGGTCTGACCACCTTGGAAACGAAGTTTTCGCCGATATTTTGCCATATTTCCGGCAATCTTTGTGTATCCAGCTTAATCAGGACTGTTGCCTCCACCGCTACAAACTTATTGTCCGATGATACCGCGTTTATTAGCTCATCACCCATTATTTCCTTGTTATCCTTTAACACTACGTCTTTGGCGATGGTATATTCGATCAATTGGGCGTTAAAAAGCTTCACCCGGTGAATTATCGGTAGCTTAAAATGCATCCCCGGATACCAGACATTTTTCAAAACACCCCGAAATATGCTGTAAATACAGCCTACATGTCCCGGCGGCACCGTCACTAAAAACCCGCCGACAACTTCATCTACGAACAGTGATACCAGTAAATTATCTATCGAGGCCATATCTAAAGATTATACCATCTTAAATCCGCTGGCAAGTTCCGACAGTTCTTTTTCCTGGTCGCCTGCTTTGACCACGTCTGTCGCTACCAAAATGCCCTTTGCTCCCATTTTCAAGGCTACCAGTACATCTTCCTTAGAATGAACCCCGGCTCCGGCCAGCGTCGGAATTACCCCGTATTTTTCCGCTATTTTTTTGATTATTTCCGGTTTTTCCGTCGCTACCGACTTTTCTCTGTTTCCGATCAGATATTTTGGTTCATAGGCAACCATCGTTGGTTTGATGTTTTTTGCCCAACCTTCCATCTGCCCGATGGTTTGCAGACAAACCACACTCTCAAACCCCTCCGGCCAGTTACTAAGCATTTTTTTAATCGTTCCCGGCTTTACTCTTTGTTCCGAATGGTTTATTAGGGCTCCGTCGGCTCCGGCCTCTTTGGCCGCTTTTACCGAAATACTTCCGGTTTTAGCTCCGTCCTCATACTCCGACACCGCTTGGATATAAACTTTTATTCCCAATTCTTTTTTGATTCTGTAGACATCTAATGCCGATACTACCGGTATTATTACCACTTTTGTTTTTTCCATGACTCTTTTACATACCTCTGCCAACCTCATTGCCCCTTCCCCAAACGTTTCTTTATAAATTTTAAAATTTACTAATATCATAAATATATTATAGCCCTTCTTTCCTCAAAGCCTACCCGCTTATCTACTTGCCTCCGATGAACAAAGAGACTAATGCTCCTCCTTTCGTCAAAGGAGGAGTTAGAGGTAGATTTTGCTTATTTTAACTGATACTTAACCCTTACCTGTTCAATTCCGTTTCTCAAGCTTACCATCAATTTTTCCGAGTCAAAACTGTTTTTAATCATCCCGTTAATCGCATCGGCAAAATACTGGCTCATTTCATCATTTATACCCTTATCATCCCAGGTTCTGGAGCACAGATACCAGCTTTCCGCTTGGTTGGCCACTGTTGCAAACGGCTTCAGTAGTTTATTTTCACTGATCTTAGCCGCCATACTTTTTCGCGGATATATTTCCCCAAAGGCTCTTACTTGCGAGGCTGTCAAATACATTTTTTCCAGTCCCTCTTTTGACGCCAAATATTCCAAAAATTGCCAGGCTTCTTTTTGATTTTTGCTCTTTGAGTTGACTCCTTCTACCCAGTAACTCGCCCAATGAATATTAGTCAAAGAACCTTCTCCTATCGGTTCGTTTCTATTTTGGCTTTCCAGTGTTTGTAACTGTGGTACCGGGATAATTTCATATTTCAAATTCGGATACCGCTCATTAAGCTCAAATGCCCGCCACGATGGCGCAAAATAAAAGGCCAATTTTCCACTGCCAAAAGCCGAAGTTGAATTCGGCATGGTTTCATCCCACACCCTGTCCGCCCCTGTTCCAAATTGGCTATAAAACTTCAACGCGTCCAATAGTGACCCATTATTAGTTTGATCATTTTTAAAAAAATCAGTCCCATTTTGTTTGCCCAAAACTCCGACAATATCACTGAAGTGATCGACATTATCAGTCAGCCCCATGGCCACTCCGGCCACTTTTATTTTTCCCGTTTCGTCTTTTACCGTTAGTTTTTTTGCCGCCTCTTTTAAGTCCCACCACGATTTTGGTAGCGTCACCCCTGCCGCCGTAATCAGGTCTTTATTGTAATAAAGGCTTAAACCGTCGTACATCAATGGTATGGCCACAAAGTTGCCTCCTGACTTTAGGTCATTTTTATACACATCAAAAAAATCCGTTTCCAGTTCCAATGTTTGGGCTGTTTGGGCCGGTACCGGCGCTAAATATTCCAAAAAGTTTGGCAACCACGTCTGATGAATTCTATAAATATCCGGGCCTTCGTCCTTTGCCAACCTCGATAAAAGTATTGTTCGGTAATTATCCTTGTCCTGTTTCGTGTAATTAATTTTAATATTTGGATTTTTGGCCTCAAAGTCGGCAATTATTCCATCCAGCACATTTTTTTCCTCCCACATTCCGGAGTAATTAATAGTGATAATTTCCTGTTTTCCCGTAATCTTTGGGAGTATTACCTTGAAAATTAAAAACAAAATCACCCCTACTCCTAAAACTATCCCCAGCGGAATCAATATTTTACTGAAGTTAAAAACTTTTTTTGGTTCTGCCGCCGGTACCGTTTCTGGTTTATCTGTCGTAACAGGCTCGCTTGTCCCTGGGGAGGGGTTTGCCCCTGAGGGATTTATCCCCGATGAGGGGTTTGGATTTGTATCCGTTTCTTCTTTTTCCACTTCCATCCTAAAATTTCTTGGCGGCAGTGGCGACTTGATTTCGTCTAAATTCACACTTATATCATAACAAAACTTTTGCTAAACTTGCCATATGATCCTTCATGTTTACACTGATGGCGGTGCCCGCGGCAATCCCGGTCCGGCCGGTTACGGCCTTGTTGTTTCGGACCAAAATCAGCAAATTCTTTATCAGGAATCCAAATATCTTGGTGTTCAAACCAATAATGTTGCCGAATATTCCGCTCTTCTTGCCGCCACCAGTTGGGTCGTCAAAAATTTATCGAATTTATCACTTTCCAAAATCATTTTTTATTCCGACTCCCAACTTCTGATTCGTCAGGTGGAAGGCTCTTACAAAGTCAAAGCCGTTCATCTCAAGCCGCTTCATTCTGCCGTTACCGCTCTGCTTTCATCTTTGACCGTGCCTTATCAGTTTAAAAATATTCCTCGGGAAAAAAATCAACTTGCCGATGAATTGGCTAATCTTGCCATGGATCGAAAGTTATGAAAGTTAAAATCTTAATTTTTATTATTATCGCCATCTTTTTATCCTCTGCTGTTCTTCTTTTTCCTTTAATTAAAAATTACGGTAAAACCGCCAAAAACACCTTTTTGTTAGGTAACGATTATTCCACCCTTTCCCGTGAGCAAATAGTTCAAAAGCTTTCCGCCGATTTTCCTTTTCCTTCTTCCCTTAAATTAACCACTGCCGATCAAAATTACGATCTCAAATTGGCCTCTATATCAGCAGAAATTAATCTTTCTAAAACCGCCGGCAACCTCTTGTACCGCCGGCTAACCGAGGGCGTTTTAGTTTACATTAAAAACTTTTTTGCTCCCAAAAATTTTATTCTCCAAATTAACTATAATGACGAACAACTTAACCAATATTTAACCGATCTTTCGGCTCAAGTTAATCGCCCCTTTGTCCCCTCCGAACTGGAGCTCGAAGAAACCAACGTTACCCTCAAGTCTGGCCAAATCGGTCAGGAAATTGATATTGCCGTCCTTAAGGCCGACATCCTTACCGCTCTTCAATATGCCAATTTTTCTTCTCCGATTGCCATTCAAACCCATCCCGTCGGCTCTCTTCCTGACGATAGCCAAGTCACTGCCGCCCTTGCCCGTGGTCAAAAATTAATTAGCAAATCACTTACCTTGAATTATGACGTTACTAACCTAGTTTTAGACGACAAAACTTTGGTGGGTTGGCTTGATTTTAACAATAGTTTCAACCTTGCCGACCTTGGTGACTATGTCAAAGTAGTTTCTCAAAGTCTTAATCGTAGTCCGGTCGATGCCATTTTAAAATTTGAAAACAACAAAGTTTCCGATTTTCGTCCGGCCACAAATGGCGTCGTTGTCAAAGAAGCTGATCTTACCGGACTTTTAAATTCCACTTTGGAAAATTTAATTACTTCGGATCAAAAAAATCTTTCCGTTACAGTCCCGGTCGATACCGTTAAGCCGGCTGTTGCGACAAATGACGTCAATAATTTTGGCATCCGTGAGCTTTTAGGTCGGGGCAGTTCCACCTTCAAGCATTCCAACACCATCCGCAACTTCAACATTGAAAAAGGCGCCTCTGTCATCAACCGCATTTTGGTTGCTCCCGGCGAAACTTTCTCATTTATTAAAAATCTTGGCGAAGTTACCATTGAATCCGGTTTTAAAAAAGCCTATATCATCCGCGCCGGCAAAACCGAACTTGATATTGGCGGTGGTATTTGTCAGGTTTCTACCACTCTTTTTCGGGCTATGTTAAATTCCGGGCTTGATATTACCGAGCGTCAGAATCACGCCTATCGCGTTGGCTATTACGAGGAGGATATGCCTCCGGGTTACGATGCCACCGTTTTTATTCCTAGCCCCGATCTAAAGTTTGTCAACGATACCGGTCATCACGTTTTGATCCAAAATATTTACGATGGCAAAAACAAAAAATTAACTTATGAAATCTATGGCACTTCCGATGGCCGTCAGGTTGATATCAGCAATTATCGCCGCTGGGATGCCACTCCCGCACCTCCCGACGTCTATATCGATGATCCTACCCTTCCTCCGGGAAAAGTCGTTCAGGACGAACACCGCATTGCCGGTCTCAAAACCGCTTTCGATTGGAAAGTTACCCGCGATGGTCAAATCCTTCATCAAAAAACTTTTCAAAGTAACTTTGTTCCCTGGGCCGCCGTCTATCGTCGTGGCTTGCCCCAGCCCTAACGTCGGCATGTGGGCATTCAACCTTAATCTAACTCCCAGCGGGGAAGTCTATCCAGTTTTTCAATCTCTTCCACAAACTCTCCTCTCATTGCCTTGTAATACCCCGCCACTCCGATCATCGCCGCGTTATCGGTATTTAGCCATTTTTTCGCCGGCATATAAATCGGCAGTTTCATTTCTTTTGCCAATTTTCTTAATCTTTTTCTCAAAGTCATATTCGCCAGTACTCCGCCCGAGGCCAGCAATGTTTTTGGTTGATATTTTTCTATCGCCAGTTTAAATTTTCTTGTCAAATGCTCAAAGACCGCCTCCTGAAAACTGGCCGCCAAATCAGCCAAATGCTCGTTCACTTTTTCTTTCGGCCAGTCTTTTATTTTGTAATAAAAACTGGTCTTAAGTCCGGAAAAACTAAAATCCATTATTTTTTTATCTTGGAGTGGTTTTGGCAATTCTAAAAATTTAGGGTCGCCTTTCATGGCCACTCTTTCAATCACCGGTCCTCCCGGATATCCCAATCCTAATAATTTTGCCGCCTTATCCAGTGCCTCTCCCGCTGCGTCATCCAGCGTCTCGCCGACCGTTTCATACTCTCCAATCTTTTTTATTATTACTATTTTAGAATGACCACCTGATACAGTTAGCGCTAGTGCTGGAAAGCCTATTTCCCTACTTGGTAAATTGTTCTTATTCTTTACCCAATTAGATAAAATATGTCCCTCAATATGGTTAACAGCAACAAGTCTTTTATTATACTTCTTGGCCAACTCTTTGGCCATGTTTACTCCCACTCCCAGCGCCGGTGCCAACCCCGGTCCCACCGTCACCGCGATCACATCTATGTCTCTTATCATTTCTTTTATCTCCCTTGCCCTGCTTGCCCCTGTGGGGTCAAGGGAAAGGGTAGGGTTAGGGTTTTGTTTTTTTGCTCTTTTCAGCGCTTCCATTATCACCGGTCCGATTCTTTCCTGATGAGCGCGTTTAGCAATATCCGGTACCACTCCGCCCCATTTTTTATGCAGGTCTATCTGTGACGAAATCACCGACGACAATACTCTGTCGTCCTCCAGCACCGCCGCACAAGTGTCGTCACAACTGGTTTCTATCGCCAATATTTTCATTCTCGTATTTTACTCCCCTCCTTTCCTCAAAGGAGGGGTCAGGGGGTAGATTTTGACGGGAAGGGTTTATAATTACTCATATGTCACCTTGTCTTTTTTGCCAAATCGCCGACGGTTCCATTCCCAGTTTTAAAATTTGGGAAGACGACCACCATTTTGCTTTTTTGGATATTTTTCCGAATTGCCTTGGTCAAACCGTTGTTATTTCCAAAAAGCATTTTAGTAGCTATTTTGCCGACCTCCCGAGCCGCAACCTTTCTTCTCTTATCGTTGCCGCCAAAAAAGTTGGGAAAATTCTGGATGCCGCCTTCGCCGATGTCTCCCGTACCGCTTTGGTTTTTGAAGGCTTTGGTGTCAATCATATTCACGCCAAGCTTTATCCGCTCCATGGCACCGGTGATCTTTTGGAGTTTCAGGCCATTGAAAAAAATCGTCAAAAAGACGTCCAAAAACAGTTTTTCGACCGCTATCAGGGCTACATCGCTTCCTATTCTTACGACCGCATGTCCGACCAAAAGCTTAAGTCTATTGCCGATATGATTATTAATTCCCAAAAATAAATTATTAGTCTATAACTAAACCAATATGAAACCAATTCTTCTCATCCTCATCGGCATCATTGCCGTTTTGATTTGATTCCCAATTTGGTCAAGTGGCGGCGGTTTTAAAAGTGGTGGTGGGGGATTTGGTGGCGGTTCTTCCGGCGGCGGTGCCTCCGGCAGTTGGTAGCTAGATTTCGTAACTTATCTTTCTTGTCGTCTCATCCACATATTCAAATTTCACCATTACCGTCTTAGCCATTTCTTTTAATTTTTCCAAATTTTCTTTTCCCATATTTTCCGGCCATTCAATACAAGCAATGGTCTTTGGACTAAATTGCTCCCAAAATTTTATTTCTTTAAATTCAAATTGGTTTTCAATTCTATACAAATCAAAATGCAAAAATTTATTTATTGCGTAAGTCTCCCTTGCTTGCCCCTGTGGGGCTTGCCCCTTTGGGGTCAAAGGGAGATTTAGAGGGATTTCATATTCATTCATCACCACAAACGTTGGGCTGGTTATTCTTTCTCTTATCCCCAAAGCTTTTCCCACCGCTCTGGCAAATACTGTTTTTCCGCACCCCAAATCCCCAGTCAATAAAAAAATTATTGGTTTAAAGATAAAGTCTCCCTTGCTTGCCCCTGAGGGGCTTGCCCCTGTGGGGTCAAAGGGAGATTTAGAGGGATTTTGATTGAGGGTTTTTTTTAATATAAACCCCGCCACCTTTCCCGTTTCTTTTTCCGATTTTGATATCAGGCTCTTGGTTCCGCTGGTTATCAAGTCTCCTCTTCTTAATACTTTCAATTCCGGTTCGGTGGTATCAATTACAGTTGACGGTAAATTCTTCGGCAGTTTGCCCGCATCTACCACCATGTCAATCATCTCCGTTTTCTTTTTCGACAATGTTTTCAAAAAACTCCCGATCGAATAATGCGGTGTTTTCCCCGATAAATTAGCCGACGTTGCCGTTACCGGTCCGCCAACTGCCAATACTAAATCTTTTATATTTTTATTCTCCGGGATTCTTATCCCGAGTGTTCCGTTTTCTGCCTCTATGCCTTTGGCTACTTTATGTTTTCCTTGGCTTATGACGGTAAATGGTCCGGGTAACAAATTTGCATAAACATTTTTTCCATTTTCCGATAGTTTCACATATTCCTCCGCCATATTTTGGTCTAAAACCGCAATCGATATTGCCTTCCCGTGCCATCTGTTTTTAAACAAAAGTAGTTTCTCTACCGCCGATTGATTAGTCGGATCAACCATCAGTCCGTACACCGTGTCGCTGGGGAACACCACTAATCCGCCTTCTCTTATTACTTTGGCCGCTAAATCTATTGATTTTTGACTCAATTTTACAATTTTCATTCCCGCAATTTTATCATTTTGTCTGTTTATGCCCTCCTTTCGTCAAAGGAGGGTGCCCGAAGGGCGGGTGGATTTTGCTTTCATCCCTCCTTTTTCAAGGGAGGGTAGGGTGGGTTTTGATAAGTCTCCCTTGCCTGTCCGCCTCTGCAGGATCAAAGGGAGATTTAGAGGGATTTCGGTTATAATATTCCCATGGACAAGGCATACGAGCCTTCTGGCGAAGAACATATTTACAAGCTTTGGGAAGACTCCGGTATTTTCACTCCCAAAATCGACCCTAAAAAACAGCCTTTCTCTATCATTTTGCCTCTCCCTAATGCCAACGACCCGATGCACATCGGTCATGCTCTTTTTACCATTCAGGATATTCTGATCCGTTACCACCGCATGCTTGGCGAGTCTACTCTTTGGCTTCCCGGCTCCGATCACGCTGGTATTGAAACTCAATACGTTTTTGAAAAAAAACTAGCCAAGGAGGACAAGTCCCGCTTTGATTTTGACCGCGATACTCTCTACAAAATGATCTGGGATTTTGTCGAAGAAAATCGCGAGCTTAACGTTGCTCAAATGCGCAAGCTTGGTTTTTCTATGGATTGGACCCGCTATCACTATAGCCTCGAACCCAAAATTATCGACAATGTTTTGGCTACTTTCAAAAAGCTTTATCACGACGGTCTAATTTATCGGGCTGAAAAAATTGTCAATTACTGCACTCACTGCGGCACGGCTTTTTCCAATCTTGAAGTTGATTATGTCGATGAAGTTACTAGCCTCTACTACATGAAATATGGTCCGTTTACTTTGGCTACCACCCGTCCCGAAACCAAGTTTGGCGACACCGCCGTAGCCGTTAATCCCAAAGACATTCGCTACCAGCAGTATGTTGGCCAGGACATTACTGTCGACGGTCTCCTTGGCCCCTTTAAGGTCCGGGTTATTGCCGACGATATGGTTGATATGGAGTTTGGTACCGGTGTCGTCAAAATCACTCCCGCCCACGACCCCGACGATTTTGAAGCCGGTCTTCGTCACCATTTGCTCATCAAACGCGTTATTGGTTTTGATGGCCGACTCAACGAATTAACCGGTAAATATGCCGGCCTGACTGTTGCTCAAGCTCGGATTAAAGTGGTTGAGGATATGAAGGCAAGTGGTATGCTTGTCAAAATCGACGATAATTATAATCATCGCATTGGCCGTTGTTACCGTTGTAAACATATTATCGAGCCCATGGTTATGCCCCAGTGGTTTGTCAAAATCGATGCTCTGGCCAAGCCCGCCCTCAAAGCCGCCCGCGATGGCCAAGTCAAGTTTTTCCCTCTCCGTTTCAAAAAAGAATTTACCGATTGGATGGAAAATATCCGCGACTGGAACATCAGTCGTCAAATTGTTTGGGGCCCCCGCATTCCGGCTTGGTATTGTCTTGACTGTCATCCGGGCATCAAGCTCAATTTTTTAACCAAAGACAAAAAAGTCGTTACCGGTCTTTATGTCGATCTTAAGGACAAATATTCTTTTGATGAAATCCGTTCCGGTCTTCAGTCCCTAAGCGCTCCTGTCGGCTCTATTTTTTATGTCGACTCGCCCGATTCCTGCCCCAAATGTCACTCCAAAAATCTTTTGCAGGAAACCGACACTTTCGACACCTGGTTTCTTAGCGGCCAGTGGCCCTTGTCTACTCTTGGTTACAATGTTGCCGATCCTACCAAAAGCTCTCCCGATTTCGCCTATTTTTACCCCACTTCCGTCATGGATACTCTTTGGGACATTCTCTTCTTTTGGGTTGCCCGGATGATGATGTTTGGTCTTTATTTAACCAAAGAAGTTCCGTTTAAAACTATTCACCTTCACGCTCGGGTGGTCGATAAAAACGGTCAGAAAATGAGCAAATCCAAGGCCAATGTTGTCGATCCGCTCTCCATGACTGCCAAATACGGCACCGACGCTCTTCGTTTTTCCCTTGTTTACGGCATTGCTCCCGCTTCCGATATCGTCGTTTCCGAGGACAAAATCCGCGCCCACCGCAATTTCGTCAACAAAATCTGGAACGCCGCCCGTTTTATCGAAATGCTTATCGAACGTCAGCAAGAAAAGTCTCCCTTGCTTGCCCCTGTGGGGTCAAAGGGAGATTTAGAGGGATTTAAGGATCTCAAAGGCAAGGGGGATTTGGATCCCGCCGACTTGGCCATTCTCCAAAAGCTCAACTCTCTCATCACCTCTACTACCAAAAACCTCAACACTTTTCATTTCGGTCAGGCTTCCGAAGATTTGTACCAATTCTTCTGGCACGAATTTTGTGATGTTTATATCGAATCCACCAAAAATAGGCCAGCTCAAAACGAGGGGGGAGTCGATGCTCTTCCCGTTCTTGTCCATATTTTGTTAACCTCTCTTAAGCTTCTTCACCCTTTTATTCCCTTTGTTACCGAAACTATTTATCAAAACTTAAAAGCTCAGCTCGGCTGGACCGATCCATTCTTAGCCGCCGCCCCCTGGCCGACTGTAAATGAAATATAAAAAATTGATTATTGGCTTGTTATTAATCTCTCTTTTTATTAATCTCTATCTTTCTTTTCTTGCTCTTAATCCTATCTCTCAAGCCAAAATTAAATCCGTTCTTTCGTTGTCTTCCGGCACCCGCTATTTTTACTCGCTTGAGGCTGACCGTTTGGCACACTACCCGGAAACCATTAAAAAAACCCTCAATTCTCTTATTGTTAAAAGTCCCAAAACCCCCGATGATTGGATTGAAATTACTAAAATTTATTTACAATTAAACAACCCAACCGAAGCTAAAAAGGCTATCTTACAGGCTCAAAAACTCGACCTGATCCGCTCCGACATTGAAAAAATCTATTTTAATCTCAATCGCTGATTATTTTTTCTCTTTCTCTTCTTTTTCCTTCTCTTCTTTTCTCTGGGTTTCAGCCGCCGCTTTTTCTTCCGGAGTTTTTTGTTCGGTTGCCGGGACATCGACCGGAGCTACTGTTTCGGCTACCACCGGTTCTTCTTCAACTTTTGGTTCTTCTGTCTTAAGGATCACTTGGTCCGCGTGAGTTTTTATTTCTATTTTTGCCTTATCTACTACCAAATCGGCTACTGTAATTACCATTCCGGCTTCAGTTAGTGTGGATATATCCACCGTAATATTTTCCGGTAAATCTGCTGGTAGTGCTTCCACTTCAACTTCGTTACTAATTTCTACGAGTACATTTCCAAATTTTACCGCTGACGATTCGCCGGTCAGCACAATCGGCACCATGGTCACAATCTTTTCTTTCAAATTAACCTTGTAGCAGTCGATATGTAAAAGTTTCCCGTCTACCGGATGATATTGAGGATTTCTAAAAATTATCGGCCAAGTATTTTCTCCGACGACCAAATCAACCAATCCTGATTCGCCTACTTCCTTAAAAACCTTAGCCATCTCCCTGTTATCAATCTGAATCGAAACAGCCTCAAAACCTTTACCGTACACTGTCGATGGCAATTTATCCTGTTTTCGTATCTGTTTTACTTTTTTTCCGACAATAGTTCTAACCTCTGCCTTCAATTTCAAATTTACTTTTGCCATTTTTATTTTTTTGCCTGCTGGGCCTTTAGCTTTCGCCTACCTCCCCTCGGCTCTTATAATTTGTGAAGGAATTATACACTATTCTTTCTTTTTTTATATCTTTACCCCTCCTTTCGTCAAAGGAGGGGTAGGGGTAGATTTTGATGTTACAATTTAGTCAATCTTATGAATCAATCTAAACCCCGCATTCTTACCGGCGACCGGCCCACCGGCCCGCTTCACCTCGGCCATTATTTTGGCGCCTTAAAAAATCGGGTTGAGCTTCAGGATCAATACGATACCTTTATTATTATTGCCGATGTTCAGGCTTTAACTGATAACTTTTTAACCCCCAAAAAAGTCCGCGACAATGTTACCGAGGTGGTTATGGACAACCTCGCCGTTGGTATCGATCCTCAAAAATCGACCATTTTTATTCAGTCTCTTATTCCCGAAATTGCCGAATTAACCGTTTTTTATTCTAATTTAGTTACCGTCGCCAGGCTTGGCCGCAATCCTACCACCAAAGAGGAGTTAAAACAAAAAGAAAAATTGTTCAAGAACAACATTACTTTCGGATTCTTAGGCTATCCTGTTAGTCAGGCCGCCGATATTACTGCTTTTCAGGCGGCGCTTGTTCCGGTCGGCGAAGATCAGGTTCCCCACGTCGAATTAACCCGGGAAATTGTTCACAAATTTAACGAAATCTACGGCCAAACTTTAGTTGAGCCCCAGGCCAAAGTCGGTACTTTTCCCCGTGTCAAAGGTTTAGACGGCAATTCCAAAATGGGTAAAAGCCTGAATAACGCTATTTATCTCAAGGATTCTCCCGAAATTATCCGCCAAAAAGTCAAAATGGCCTACACCGATCCTTTGAAAATCCGCCTTACCGATCCGGGCCATCCGGGCGATTGTATGGTTTTTTATTATCATCAAATGTTTACCGACCCTACGGATTTAAAAATTGTCGAATCCGAATGTAAATCCGGTGCCCGGGGCTGTGTTGCCTGTAAAAATCAGTTAGCCGACAATATCATCAAATTTTTAGCTCCGATCCAGGAAAAACGCCACTACTACGAATCTCATCCGGAAATTGTTCAGCAAATTATATTGGAAGGTACCAAAAAAGCCCGTCTCATCGCCGCCGAAACCCTCAAGCAGGTCAAAGCAAAAATGTTTTTAAATTACTTTGATTAAAGACAGGTGGATTTTGATTTACCCCTGCCCTGTCAAGGGAAGGGGTAGGGGAAGGGTTTGAAGGGTTGGTGGATTTTTCTTAAAACGGAAACTTTTCCAGGTTTATATACGTTCCGATTGCATTTCCGGCCGAATAAGCCACAATAATCAAAAAATCACTTCCTCTGATGTTGTTTACGATTTGAAAAATAATCCAAAAAGCAATCAGGCTCTCAAAAAATACTAAGAGGGCCGCAGCGATAGACTTTCCCTTTGAAATCCAATAAGTTCTTTGGGTGGCCAAAAACATTTCCAAAAAGCCGACCCCAAAGTATCCAGCGACTTTTAGTACCTCGTTGATCATATGCTTTTTGTAAATTTTTAACCTTATTTTCCCCGCCAGGTTCTGACAAAGGATCGACTACTTCTTGTTTCATTTTTATCTTCAGGTTCCCCCAAGACCCCTAATTATACCACAATTATAGGATAAAATCATCATCTCTTGTCTCAGAATACCAGCCTGTCTTTCCGTTTAATCTGTGGGCATGCATGGATTCGGACCATGGACCACCGACTTATAAGATCGGTGCTCTAACCAACTGAGCTACATGCCCATTTTCTTTCCCTCCTTTTTCAAGGGAGGGATTAAGGGTGGGTTTGTGTAGCAGGGGTGGGAATCGGACCCACAACCTATCGCTTATGAAACGATCGCTCCACCGTTGAGCTACCCTGCCAATGGCTGGATTATACCAAAAAAGCCGCCATTCCTGGCAGCTTTCTGTTAACACCCTGGGTTGCGGGGTCAGGAGTTGAACCTGATCTGTGAGATTATGAGCCTCACGTGCAGCCGTACACTACCCCGCACGACTTCAGACCTCCGAATTGTAACACAAACCTATTTATCGAGTAAACCAGTCCGCCCACTGCCTTAACACTGCTGGTTTTTCTGTCTCTTTTACCTCCGGCGATACTTCTGCCATGTTTTCCTCCCCAATCTCAATCCAATAGTCATTCTTTGTGCCCAACCCCAGCTTGTCTCTGGCCGCCTGTTCCAGGTATGCACTGCTTGTCGCCCATTTGATTTTTTTCTCTAAAATGTCTATATTCTGTCTCAAGTTATCAATATTTTCCCCGATTTTTTGGTTTCTTTTTTGTGCTTCCGCTATTAACCGCCACTGGTTAAAAATATTTCTCAAAGAGGATATAATTAAAAGACTACCAATAATAACTATTATTCCTTGCTTAAGCCTTTTTTTAAAATGCATAGATTATTTGTGTATTATCCTAAATTATGTTACTATAAGCTACATTTTGGCTTTAGAAATCAAATTTTATGACTGATCTATCATTTATCACTGCCTTAGGCCTTTTCACTTCGGCCCTTATTAAAAAAGGCAAGTCAACCAACACTATTGTAGCCTATAAAGGCGACATCAATCAGCTGGCAAGTTTTTTGGCTTCCCAAGCTCAAATAACCACTATTGATCTTGCCAAAACCGTTAATCTTGAGGATTTTAAAAAAGATTTGACAAAAAACGGTTATACCGCCAAATCTGTCTCCCGCAAGCTTAATTCCATCAAAAACTTCTTTTCTTTCCTTAAAAACGAAAATATCATCGAAATCGACCCGTCCGCCGACATCAAGCATCCCAAATACGAAAACGAAATCCCAAAAATTCTCAAGCCTATCGAATACCGTTCTTTGCGCGACGCCTGCCGCAACGACATTCGGGCTACCGCCATTGTCGAACTGATGCTTCAGGCTGGTTTACGTATTAAGGAAATTGAAAATCTTAAGACCGACAACGTTCACGACAACGACATTTACGTCGAAGCTAATGAAAGTCATCTTTCCCGTACCGTTCCGCTCAACAATTCTGCCAAAGGTGCCTTAAAGAAGTATCTTGAAGAAGATCGTTATGCCACCAAATCAAAGCACGTCTTTATCACTAAAACCGGTCGTACTCTTTTAGCCAGAAACATTAGAAGTCTTTTAAATCGCTATTTCAACAAAGCCGACATCAAAGGCGTCAAGGTTAACGACCTTCGTAATACTTTTATCGTTTACCAGCTTAAATCCGGTGTTCCCCTCGATATTGTTTCTCAAGTTGTCGGTCACAAGCGCATTTCCACTACCGAAAAATATCTCGAACTGATCGATTCCAAAGAAGAATCCAAAGGTATCAAGCTCAAAGAACTCTAAAGCCTCGCTCGTTTCAGTATTTCCGCTTCGACAATTTCTCTTGGTCGGCCGTATTTCAATGTTGATAATTTTTTAATCATCTCTGCCAGTTCCGGGCTTCCCGGTTTTTTCTTCTCCGCCGCCGCTACCCGCAGTGAAAATGGTTGTCTTGGCACTCCGTCAATTTGAGTTTTTAGATATATTTCTCCGGTTCCCAGGTTCAAAAGATCATGTTCTGAAAACTCCGGTTGAAACTGTCTTATCAAAAATCCGGCATCAGCGATACCCACTCTAAAACTGGCAATTGTACCGACGTTCCCGAATACTGCGTTTTTTACTTCATCATCCATTT
>JBBAAS010000004.1:0-31660 GCA_041658125.1 Candidatus Shapirobacteria bacterium
GTGGTATTCCCGCCGATCCTGATCAATACACTTTTTGGCACTCCACTCAAGAAAAAACCAATATTACTCATCTCAACAACTCCCGCATCGACAAACTACTCGAAGAAGGCCGTCTGACTTTTAATCTTCAGGACCGTAAAAAAATCTATCTTGATTTTCAAAAATTTCTGCTTGAAGAATCACCGGTCATTTTTATTTCTTACCCCACTATTTACTCCGTTTCTAGGATAAAATAAGAAAATATGGATCCAAAACCAATTGACCCCATCGGCTGGACTCTTATCGGAATTCTTTTTCTACTTTTAACTTACGCTGGTTATCTTTCTTATAAAAGCATCGATTTCCAAATTCTTCAAAAGCTGGAAAGTATTCCCTTAGTTTTACCCACTCCCATCATCGCCTCTCCCTCCGCCACCCTCGCCACCCCGGCAGCAGTTAAAAATTAGCTAATATTATGAGAAATTTACTCGAATGTCTTTTTCCAAATATAACCAAAACTCCCCAAATGCCACCTCCCTTAACTCCCCGTCAAGTTGAATTTGAAAGGTTAATTGACCAAGTTCAGGCTGAAGCCGCTCAAAACGGTCGTCTCATTAGCCGAAAAGCCGCCATCTGTGGCGCCCGCATCCGGATTCAAGACTGGCTCAATAATTAACAAAGTACCAAATGATAATTGACAATCCAAAAAGTATCTTAGCTTTTGATCTTGACGGAACAATCACTCCCCGCAACCAATTTGAAATTCATCCTAAAGGCTTAAGCCAATTGTTAAACGACCTTTCCAATCAGGGCCATTTTTTTATCCCGGTAACCGGTAAGCCTGTTGCCTATGCCGCTAAGATTTTTTCGGCCAATAACTTAATCGATAGGGGAATAATCGCCGAAAACGCCGGAGTTTACAGAAAACCAAACAGTCAAAAAATTGAAATCTACGGACCAAGCATTAAGGAAATGTATGCTCTTAGAGATAAATTAGGAATTGGCATGGAAAAAGTTAATGTCACCGATATTTTCATTGACCAAAAAAAGTATGAAGTCGCCGTCGATCCCGACGACGTCTCCATTTTGACTATCTTCACCGATCCGACTTATGTCACTCATCGCTGGAAATTCAACCACTCGATTGAAGCCGAACTTTTAGTTGAAAAAATCAACAATATCATTACGTCCAACAATTGGCAAAACACTTTATCTGTTTTGCCTCCTTTCCCGGACAGGGCTATTCAGATAATTCGAAAAGATCCAATTTCAGGCCATTCAATCGACAAATCATCGATAATCTTCGCTCTTAACGCCATTTATCCCAATATCGATACTATCCCAATTGCCATGTTTGGCGATGGCCACAACGACATTCCTGCTATGAAACCAGATAAAGTAATTCCCATAACTTTTACTAACGCCCACAGCGATGTCTTAACTTATGTTAAATCAAAAAATGGCTATATCTCCCCCCATAATGCACCAGAAGATTTAGGCGTGCCAGACGGCTTACTTTGGCTAGCTAAAAATAATTTTTTCAAAGAGGACACTAATGCCGTTCATCATCTCATCACTCGATATTTTCCGAGTCTTGTAGGTTAATTTAATCTATTAAGAACTTAATAACTTTACCTTCAATCTTCATCGTGATTAATAAATAACCAAATTTTTTCTTTTGTGATAATATCGGTCAATGGCAGGCAAGGTTGAATTTGCTCAAGGAGTTGCAATTAGACCGACAGAAATTGAAGGCTGGGATTTTAGTGTTCCCCCTATAAGATGGACAGGTGATCACTATGGTTTTGAGAATTTACGTCTACCAAATGATTGGCAAAAAGCAAGTCCGAGATTGACTGCAAAACCTCAGGACTGGGGTAATTATCTTGAGAACTTGTGTCAGGAAAGAAAGTTTGACTGGAATTTACAGATTGATGGAGAAACCGGGTTAGTCACTGAAATAAAGCTTAGAAATCTCCGGCAAGAATCCCGTGTGTACCTTGACACTGGTTTTGGCCACAGTGGTGTTTATCGGGGAGAAAGATTTGACTCAACCCAAATGGTTAACGACTTACACATGGCAGTTATCTATCAAAAGTTTCTAGCCCGCTACTTAAGTTTTATTTCTGGTGATAAACCGCTTTATCCCTACATAGACAAATGTTCTAACCAATATTGTTCAAGAGACCTCGCTCTTCCTCCAAAGGTCGTTCGTTTCCCAACAAGCTATGACTATGGCAGATATCAGCAAGGATTTGATAGAAAAGCTTGCCAAATTTCTGGTCAATTTGGACTCCGGCAATTACCTAGGGTATGTTTTGACGAAAACGGTCTTCTTACAAATATCCAAATAGACAACAGTAAAGCTTGTGATTATAACTTAGACCATTCTTCCCGTGAATATTATCCCCACAACGTTGATAATGCATGTGAAGCAGCCGCCCTTCACGGCATCGCCGCCACCTTTATAAACGACTTAATTGAAGCCAGAAAAACTAGTTAGCCAAAAATCTATTTTGATAATGTTACACTAATTTTAATGTTTCCGACGGTTTTTATTACCCTGTCTTTTCTCAAAAATCTTTTTCTCCGTCCGCCCAAAACCCCGCCGCCGCTTGATACCTATAAAATTATTGACGTTATCGACGGTGATACAATCGTCACCGAAAAATCTCAAAAGGTCCGTCTCCTAAGCGTCGACTCCTCCGAGCTTTCTCTTTGTGGAAGTCTGGAAGCCAAGCAACAACTCGAAACTCTGGTCAAAAACAAAAATGTTTATCTAAAAGAAATTGTCGCCGATCGATATAGTCGGCTGGTCGCCTTGGTTTACCTTGGCAAAACTTTTGTTAATGGTGAAATGGTCAAATCAGGCTGGGGACGCTACAACAGTATTAACTCCACCCAAAGCGATCTTCTTCTTTATTATTCTCAAATCGCTCAAGCTAATAAGCTTGGTGTTTACAGCTCTCTTTGTCGTCAAATCGAAAACCCCCAAAACCCAAAATGTGTTATCAAAGGAAATGCCTCCCGTGACGGCCGGCAACTTTATTTCTTCCCGAGTTGCAGTGATTATTCCCGGGTTATCGTCGAAAAAGATTTAGGCGATCAATGGTTTTGTACCGAAGCCGAAGCCAAAAAAGCCAACTACATTAAATCCGAAAATTGTTACGAAAAAACTTACGGTCAATAACGGGTTGGCGGTTTACGAAAAATGTCGAACTTCCTTTGGTTAGCTCGGCCTTCGGCCTCGCTATGCTCCGGCGCGGCGCCTTTACACTGAGCTTGCCGAATGTGCCCACCCGCCGCGCCTCCGAAACTGTTGGCTCGAACAGTCCCGATTAAATCGGGACTAAAAGAAAAAACGCAAAAATTTTAAAGAACTTTTTATAAATCTCAAATGGCGCATCCGGTGGACTCAACCCGATTGCTCGAATTGTCCGAATACGCCATTAAAAATAGCAATCGGTAAAAGTTGAGTCCACTTACAATATACATATATTTTGAAATAAACACAATAAGTTTTCGTTTTGTTGACATCAAGGAAATTTGCTATAATTAAACCAAAGGAGTAAGACTAAATACGACGATGAATAAATGAAAGGAGGTGAGAGGAAAAAATGCCGTTACTTAAAGGAAAGAAAAATATCGGTAAAAATATAAAAACAGAGATGGCTCATGGTAAGCCCCAAAAACAAGCCGTGGCGATTGCCCTTGATGTCGCTAGACGATCTGGGGCTAATATACCCAAAAAGAAAGCAAAGAAAAATATAAAGAAAGCGCAAAAGAAATGGCAAGATATGTCACCACGGGAACATTCTTTAGCTCAGCCTGAAGGACGAAAAAGAGCAAAACCTGGAACAAAAGGTGAAGGTGATTACTTCAGAATTGTTGTAAGGTCAAAAGATGAGTTTGTTACATTCCGCAATCAAGATATTGGAGAGCCAGGACACATTCAACGCTTAGCAGGAAAAAGAAGCAGCGGCTCATGGGATACGCAGACATGGCTTATCAGTAAGAAAGATGCTCACATTGAAGGTAATAGATTAATTCCTGACACTGATGATGCGCGGGAGGTAATAGAGCAACTCGGTTCTGAGCCAAAGCACATTAAAGCTGACATCTTTGAAGCAAAAGATAGGCCAAATGTTCCTGAAAGCGAAAAACCAACTCCTGCGCAACAACGAGCGCGAATGGAGAATATAGAAAAGGCGCAGAAAGCTCGCTAGCATGGTGTAGCAGGCGGAAGAGCAAGTAGGAGAGGATAAAGAATGATAAGGAGGTGATTTTTATGATTCAAAAAGTCAAGGAAGGATATCGCGTAGTTTCTGAAAGCGGACGTAATATGGGAACGTACCCAACAAAAGAAGAAGCGAAAAAACGTTTACAACAGATTGAATATTTTAAACACAAAAAGAAAACATAATATGTTTGAAGATAGAAGAGATGCAGGCCAACAACTTGCAGAACAATTAATAAAATACAAAGATCATCCTATTGTGTTAGCACTGCCTCGTGGAGGAGTAACAGTAGGCTTCGAAATAGCAAAGATGCTTCACGAACCACTTGATGTGATTGTTGCGCGGAAGTTAGGTGCTCCACATAACCCTGAGTTTGGCATCGGAGCGATTGCAGAGGATGGCAATCTTATCTTAGATGAACCAACAGTTGCAGTTCTTGGCATTACAGAGGAACAAATACAAAGTATTAAAGAATCAGAACTTGAGGAAATGAAGCGTCGTATTAATTTATATCGTAACGGCAAACCATTACCAAAGCTCACAAATAGAACCGTTATCCTTGTTGATGATGGACTGGCAACAGGCGTTACAGCATCAGCCGCAATTGAAGCAATAAAAAAACGGAAGCCAAAACAGCTCATTTTTGCAGTGCCGGTATGTGCATATGAAACTGCTGAAACAATAAAAACAAAAGTTGATGATTTTGTTTGTATACAATGTCCGTATGATCTACAAGCAATAGGTTTGTATTATCGAAACTTTCAACAAGTGACAGATGAAGAAGTAATCGAATTATTGAAACAAAGTAAACAAACGTCGCTAAACAGATAATTTCAAACAATACCTAGTTGTTTTATCTGATCTGTTGCCCGACATGGATTCGAACCACAATATGCACCTCCAAAGGGTGCTGTCCTACCATTAGACGATCGGGCATTCTCAAAAAGTCCTCTTATTTTAGCTTATTTCTTGTCTTTTCTCCACCTTCACTTCGTCAATACTGCCGTACAATACTTACATCTTTTTGCCTTAGTCGGAATTGAGCTCAAACACTCCGGACAAGTTTTTTCCACCGGTTCTGCCGAGTTTTTATTCTTTTCCAATTTAGCCTTTAACTTGTTCATTGGCAACACAATTGCAAAATAAATCACCGATGAAACTATTACAAACGACACTATCTGATTAATAAAATCGCCCACCATAAACCGGCTTTTATTAATTGTAAAATGCCATCCGGAAAAATCCGGTTCACCACCAAATACTCCTATAAACGGGGTAATTATATCTTTTACCAGTGCCGTTACGACTGAATTAAACGCTGCTCCCACAATCACCGCTACTGCCAAATCAACCACATTTCCTCGTAACAAAAAATCCTTAAACCCCTTCAACATACTCCAATTATAACTCTTGGTGCCGCAGAGAGGACTCGAACCTCCATGGATTGCTCCACACGGTCCTGAACCGTGCTTGTATACCAATTTCAACACTGCGGCAAATTGTAAAAAGTGCTCAAGCTTTCAGCCTTTGTAGTATACCAACCTGCTTTAATTTCACCTGTCCACGTTGCTGTCCAGCTTATCGAGGGACTGCGAGTGGGACACTGCGGCATAGGTAAACACGCTTATCTTAGCAAAATTTTGGTAAAATATCCTGTATTCGCGGGATTAGTTAATCGGTATAACTTCACTTTTCCAAAGTGAAATGATGGGTTCGACTCCCATATCCCGCTCGGAGCCGCCGTGGTGAAATTGGTATACACGCAAGACTTAAAATCTTGTGGTCTCAAAAACCGTGTGGGTTCGATTCCCGCCGGCGGCACCTCTCAAAAATTTAGAATGAAAACGGGCTTGCCCGCCGTAGTTCCGATTTGTTGAGAACGTAGGCGGGGATTGGCGCAATTGGCTAGCGCGCACGGTTTGGGACCGTGAGGTTGCAGGTTCGAATCCTGTATCCCCGACTAAGATACAGGATGAGAAGTTTATCCTGAGATTATCGAAGGAAATCCTGTATCCCCGACAATATGGCCGCTTAGCTCAGTTGGTAGAGCATCCCGTTTACATCGGGGAGGTCAGGGGTTCAAGTCCCTTAGCGGCCACTTCTCCCTTATTTATGAGCAAGTTGATATAATATTTGAACTTGCCGACGTGTTGAAATTGGTATACAAGCACGCTTGAGGTGCGTGTGGCGCGAGCCATGGAGGTTCAAGTCCTCTCGTCGGCACATGGACCAAAAACAAAAAATTGACCAGCTTCAGGATCAACTAAAAAAACTAAAAGAACGATTACAGCATATGGCCACCGAATATTCCGCCACCAAAGAGGGGAGTTCCTATGGGGTTGAGTATTACGAAATTCAGTGTCGGGTTTACCAATCAATGATCAGCGATCTTCAGAGCGAAATTGATAAGTTAAAAAGAAAAAAGGATTGATATAATACAAATACCGCCGAAGTAGCCAAGATGGTCACGGCACTGGTCTGAAAAACCTGGGATGTTGGTCCGAGTCCAACCTTCGGCACCATCGCGAGAGTAGCTCAATTGGTGGAGCATCTCCTTGCCAAGGAGAAGGTCGCGGGTTCGAGCCCCGTCTCTCGCTCTTGTAAAGATCTATTTAATACATCGCCATCAATGCCAGAACAATTGACAATCGAGCTATCTCCCGCCAAACTACTTCCTCCACTCCCATTTACTTATCAAAGAACTGAAAATCCCGATACTGCCGAATACCAAGAGTATCGAATATCACCAATACATTTTCATAGTGCTCCTAAAAATGAACCATATACAGACGAACAAATAGTCGACACTATTCGTCAAAAAAAAATAAACGCCAGTTGGTTTACCTCTGAATATTGGAGGCAAAAAGGAACACCACAAGAGCAAATTGAAATTACTGTCAACAATCAACCAATTACTATCTACAACTACAATTCCGAAAAACCCTTAACTGACGAACACCTAAAACAAGCTCAAAATGTTTTTCAAGAAATGACATCAAGATTTCCTCAGTCCGTAGCTCAACTCCGTTGGATTTTAATTGATAATGTTCAAGAACCAAGTACTTACGGTGATCCGGAAAATTATCCTCTACACGGATATGCCTTGGAGCGCTGGAAAGCCTTCAAGTTTTATCCTAAGGGAATGGAGGTATCTCCATTTAGGATACCGGCAACCTCAAAATTCAGTGGAGTATTTACACATGAACTAACCCACTTGATTCAAAGTAAATTCTTACCCGAATGGGACAACAACTTTCAGTGGGAACGATCACAAGATCATCAAGACCAATGGGAATTAAGACCAACTCCTGACGGAACAACCAGAAAATGGTTCAACAAACTAACTGACGAGATGTCGCCACAAGGAGAATATCCCCTTCAGCCCGAACAATGTGTTACCCATTACTCTCAAATAAATTCAGCCGAAGATCTTTGTGAGTCAATGGTCGCCTATATTTTTGACCCGGAGTATTTAAAAACTACTTCGCCCAAAAAATATGAAATACTATCCCGACATGATGTAAAACAGGAAAAACCGGAAGTATTAATAAGGAGAATCCATAAGGGAGAAATATCGCTTCCCAAAATTGAACCCCAAACCGTTTTATACTATATTCAAGAACCAAGACCGTCAACAGAATCCTAGTCCAACTATTTTTTCCTTTTATCTCCTTTTCCAATTTTTCTTTACAAACACCGTTATCGTCGCTATCCTTAACCCCAGTTCCATCCAAAACAACTTTGCCATTCGCAAAGAAAAAGCCTGAAGAATATCGTTCCACCCCTTATATTTGGCAACATTACCGTATAGTTCTAAAAATTTTTTAGTTACTGCTTGTTGCCTTGGGTCAAATGGGTATAACCAAAATATTTGCGGGCTGGGCGAACCATTCTCATATTCCCACAAATACAACCAATATGACAAATCATCCAAAACCAAATGCGATAAAAGTGCCAACCCTACCAAAAGCCATATCTTTGGATTAACTCTTTTTCTAAAAATTAACCAAAATACCGCAAAATAAATCAATCCCATCGCCGGCGTGTGGGTAAACAATAAGTGGTGTGAACCAAAAGGATATCCCAGCCACTCCGGTAAAAATATATCGAAATCAAAAATCACTCCGGCTAAAATTACCAACAACACTTCCTTCCAAGTCAGCGGTTTTCCTTTAACCGGTATCTGGGAAATCAGATACGCAGCCGATACGTGGGCCATTGGGAGCATTGTTCCATTTTATCAAATCGGGATAAATTGTTATAATTACGAAGTTTATGGAAAAGCCCAAGTTTTTTAAAACTATTACCGGTCAGCAAATTCCCTTACCGGTCTTTTTCCCCGACGCCACCCGGGCAGTTTTAAAAACACTCGATTCGACCGACATCGAGTCTACCCATACTCCGGGCATTTTAGTCAACACTCTTCACCTTTCCAATCAACCAGGAGCTTCGGTTATCAAAAATTTTAAAGGTGTCCGTCCTTTCATGTCCTGGGGTGGGGGAGCCATTTCCGATTCCGGTGGCTTTCAGGTCATGTCTTTAGCTAAACAAAGTGGTCTTAAAAATGCCGTCACCGATCAGGGCGTCCGCTTTCAGCTTCCCGGTCAAAAAAAGGGTCTCTTTACTCCAATAGATTCCATTAGGGTCCAAATGACCCTTCAGGCCGACATGGTTGTTGTTCTCGACGATTTTACCGATCTTAACGCTTCTCACGACCAAGCCCAAGAAACCGTCAATAGAACCGTTCTTTGGGCCAAAATCTGCAAAGACGAATTTGACAAAATTTGCCGTCAAAAAAAACTTACTCCTGGAAAACGGCCTTATCTTTTGGGTGTCGTTCAGGGGGGCCATTACCTTGATCTTCGAAAAGAATGCACTCAAAGACTAGTCGAAATTGGTTTTGATGGTCTTGGTTATGGTGGTTGGCCGATGACCGATGAAGGCACTTTCAATTTTGACGTCCCAAAAGTTATCGGCGAAAACTGTCCCAAAAATTATTTTCTCTACGGTCTTGGGGTTGGTAAGCCGCAGGAAATTGTCAAAATGGTTGATATGGGTTGGAACATTTTTGACTGTGTCCTCCCCACCCGCGATGCTCGGCATCGTCGCCTTTACGCCTACAATGCCAAAACTATCGATAATATCGATGTCCATCAATCTGATTTTTACTCCTACTATACTCCTGACAAAGAAAAATATTACCGCGATCAAGCTCCCGTCAGCACCGCTTGCGACTGTCTTCTCTGTCGTCGCTATAGCCGGGCCTACTTGGCTCATCTTTTTCGCATCGACGAAATGACCGCCGGCCGCCTAGCCACCATTCACAACCTCCGTTTCTATTCGATTTTGATGGAAAAACTTCAGCATGAATATCAAATCAATCCTTAACAGTTGTCACCCAAAAACTTTTCTTGCCGTCAATTTCGGTTGTCGGGTCAACGCCGCCGAAACCAACCAACTTTGTCAATTTTTTCTCAATTCTGGCTTATCCCCCTTTTGCTTGCCCCTGTGGGGTCAAAGGGGGACCAAGGGGGATTTTTCTCCCGATCTCGTCATTATCAACACTTGTTCCGTCACCGCCAAGGCCAACATCGAATCCCTTGGCAAAATCCGTTCTCTTTCTAACCAATTTCCCAACTCCCAAATTGTTGTTACCGGCTGCGCCTGCCCCGCAAATTTAAAAAATATTAATAATTTAACCTTCTTAACTAATTACGACAAAGAATTACTCCTAAAACCGCTCCATTCTTCTTACACTCATAAAATAAAAGACAAGTTTAGCCATACCAACCGCTTTATTCTCAAAATTCAATCCGGTTGTAACCATGGTTGTACTTATTGCATTGTTCCTTCCCGTCGTCCCGCTCTTTGGTCATTACCCACCAAAAATGCCATCGATACCGTCAATCAAGCCGTAAAAAATGGCTACCAAGAAATCATTATCACCGGCATAAATCTCGATCTTTATGAGCCCGGACTCTCCAATCTTTTAGAATCCCTCCTTACTCAAACCACTATTCCCCTTATCAGTTTTGGTTCGGTTCCTCTCAACTGCATTGATCAAAAATTTATTCATCTCCTTTCTACCTTTCCGTCTCGATTATCTAATTTCTTACATATTCCAATTCAGTCCGGATCTGACAAAATCTTAAAACTCATGCACCGTCCCTACGACCAAAAAAAAATTATTAAAACTTTTATTTCTCTCAAAAAGATTTCTTCCCCCCTTGTCAAAGGGGGGACCGAGAGGGGATTTGGATTCGGTACCGACATCATTGTCGGCTTTCCCGGCGAAACTGATTCCGACTTTCAGCAAACCTATGATTTGTGCAAAAAAATTGGTTTCTCAAAAATCCATGTCTTTAAGTTTTCCCCCCGTCCTAATACTCCGGCCCAAATTCTGTTTGATCAATTCCCAAAACTTTCCAAAAGCACTCTTAAACTTCGCTCTGCACAACTCCGAAAACTTTCACTTCAAGCTTCTCCGTCCGCTTAAAATTTTCTGCTATTTGATGACTCGCAATGTCTCTAAATTTTCTTTCGTCTCTGATTTCTTTTGCCAGTACATCAACAGAATCCACAATTTCCGATTTCCACTTAAACATTTTACCTTCAATTCCCTCATTATATGCCGCTAGCTTAGTATCCAATTTTGCATCAAATAAATCACCAATTTGTTTTAAATCTTTTTGATCCACAAATCATTCTATCACCAAAAACACAATTTTCATTGTAGTCTCAAATAATACTATTTTCTCGGCATAAATTGGGTAAATGACGCATGTAACTCAACATATCTTGGGTCCGAACAATGACTGTTTATAAAACTTGCGAATCCACTTTGTCTAAAAAGTTTAGGTCTTTTCTTAGCAACGTTAACAATCCATAATACGCGTTTGATAATATTTTCTTCAAGAGAAAATTCAAAGTCTTTTGGATATGGTAGATAATCCCTTTCTTCATCTGGTATTACTGTTTGATATAAATGTTTGGGTTTAAAAGGAGATTCTCTAAAAAACAAAAAACCGGGCCCTTCAGGATTTAACACTAAAAATGGATCTGCTTTACTAACTGATTCTTGTATTAAAAAAGCTTGCCCCTTTAATTCCCATGCACCGGGGTCAATATCATGGGGGCGAAGAACATAATCCACCTTAGCGGAGTAAAGAGGAAATATTCCCACTACAACTCTCGGCCGTCTCTCCATTGGTTGTATAGTTGTATAAAATATGCCGAGAATTGCACTCTGTTTATCAGAAGTGACAACCTCAACCAATCGTGTTCCAAGCCAATTAACAACAGTTCCCACGCCTGGAAGTGAGCCCTTATAACCCGATCTTTCGTTGGTTGCTCCATTAATGGCAAGAAGCATCTCTTGGTCTAATGTTTGACAACGCCGGCAAGCTTCAACATTCACAAACCGTCTTGGATCCTCAAGAGCCCTAGCATATTCTCTTAAAATTTCAGGCCCTAATCTCCCCATAGTTCGCTATTATATCACTAAAATAAACAGATTCTGATACGTTCTCCCTTGCTTGCCCCTTTGGGGTCAAAGGGAGAATTAAAGAGGGATTTGGATTGCAAACTGCTCCGAAAACTTTCGCTCGTAGCCATCAAGTCAAAACTCTCGAGCTAGTGTTATAATCCTCACATGGCACTGTATGTAGAAATCAGAAAACATAAACTCGATGGTCAAAAAAGACTATGGGTGGTAGGACATGCGAAATTAGAAATATGTGAGAGTATAGAAACACATAGAATTAACGGCGACGAAACCTTAATATTCGATTCCTTCAATGAGCGTTTCACCTTAACAAGTAATCCAGAAGGAGGAACTGTATCAATTGTTAATCTTGATCCGAGGGTAAATCCCCCTGTTGAAATGCCACATACTAGGTCGGTTTGGCAGGTAACTAATCAATATCCACGAATGTCGTCTTTTTGTGGCGCTCAAGAAGTTATTATCAACATTCCAAAACCTATCTCCCAAACCACACTTCCATCTCATCAAACACCGGCAGTTTAAACGACACTTCCTGACCCGGAAACCGGGCATCTTTCCCCCATATACAGGCTTTATTAACATCATCCCGCATCTGATTGGAAATCCTTTTTAGCACATCATCAATCGTCTGGCCTTTTTTCATAATCAGCGGTTCCTTTTTATCCGCCGGCTCGGTTCTCTCTCTTTTTAAATAAACTCTTACCAACCCCAATCCCTGCCACAATCTTTCTTTTAATTCTTCAATGTTCATTTCTTTTTCGACGCTAACTAATAGGGCACTTTCCGGAACCTGCGTTAATCGTTTTTTCCCGGCCAAATCTGCTTTGGTAATCAACCTCAACACCGCCACATATTTCCGGCTTTTTGACAAAGCGTCGATTAACAACTCAACTTTATCTACTTTTTCTCCGAATATTATCGTCCCGTTTTCCACTCCCATTTCTTCAGCAATTTCCTGCACCAATGTTTTTTCCAACGAATCATACGGATCAACCACCTGAATTGCTCCCTTGTCGGCCCGTCTAAGTAAAATTTTTGGCGGCCTTTGCCCAAGCCTTATCCCGGCTCTATACAGTTCTTCCTCAACAATTTTTAGCCATTCGATTCTTTGCACATCAGTCATTAGTACCACCATGTCTGATGCCCGAATCACCGAAATTACCTTTCTTCCAAACCCCTTATTTCCCGCGGCTCCTTCCACAATTCCCGGCAAATCTAAAATTTGAATCTTTACTCCCTTATACTCAAGCATTCCGGGCACTACCCCTAGTGTTGTAAAGTCATAATTACCCACTTTCGACTCGGCATTTGTCAATTTATTTAGCAATGTCGATTTTCCTACGTTTGGCAATCCTACCAGCACAATGCACGCATCCCCCGAATGTTTGATGGCATAACCAACTCCGCCACCACCTCCTTTATTTGCCGGACCGTCAAGTTGGTCCTTTAATTTGGATAATTTTGCCTTCAACATTCCATGCAAATGTTCCGTTCCCTTGTGATACGGCGTATCCCGAATTTCTTTTTCAATCCGCGATATCTGCATTTTAATAATTTCTTCTTTAGTCATTTTGATACAATAAACGGGCTATGATCTTTTTACTTTTAGCCCTATTTACATTGTTTTTTAACTCTCCTATTTTAGCATCCGGCAATACTTTTGGCCTTCATCTCACCCAAACTTCTGATATTGACTCTGCTAAAAACGTTATAAATTCTTCCGGCGGTGATTGGGGCTGGGTTACTATTGTCATCCGCACCGATCAACTTGACTCTAATACTTGGCAAAATTTCTTTGACGATTGCCGAAAATACCACCTTATTCCCATTATCCGCTTAGCCACCATCATGGATGGTACCTCTTGGAAACGACCGGCTCTTTCCGACATCGACAATTTAGCCAATTTTTTAAATTCTCTTAATTGGCCAACTCTTCAACAACATATTATCCTTTTCAACGAAGTCAATCATGCCTCCGAATGGGGTGGGGGAGTTGATATCAAAAATTATACCGACACCGCCATGTATGCCATTCAAAAATTCAAAAGTTTAAATTCAAATTTCCTTGTTCTTGGTTCAGGGCTCGATTTAGCCGCCCCCGACAATCTTCCAAATTTCTTATCTGCCCCAAATACCTTTCGCGAAATTTATTCATATCAGCCACAATATTTTGAACTGCTCGACGGCCTTGCCTCACATTCCTATCCAAACTACGGCTTTGTCGGCTCGCCTACTGATCAGGGCCAACACAGCATCCGTGGTTATCAATGGGAACTTTCGTTTCTCAAAAATCTCGGCATCCAAAAAACCTATCCCGTTTTTATCACCGAAACCGGTTGGCCCCACCGAGAAGGCGAAAAGCCGGACAACCGTTACTTTACTTCCGAAACTACCGGCCGCTACCTCACCGAAAGTCTTAAAGTATGGGCTTCTGACCCGCAAATTACCGCCATTACCCCCTTCATTTACAATTATCAAAACGAGCCTTTTGATCATTTTTCCTGGCTTGATCCTATCCAAAATCTCTATTCGGAATACAAGCAAATTATCGACCTTCCCAAGCTCCAAAATTCTCCCGCTCAAATCACCCGTTACGAAGTTAAAAAAACCCACTTGCCTTTTCTAATTTTCATCGGCAACGATTATTCCGGTCAAATCATTCTTAAAAACACCGGCCAATCAATTTGGGGTGAAACCAGTTTTTGTCTAAACCCCCAAATTACCCCCAATGTCGAGCTTAATAGTCTCTGTACCGACAATTTTGTTCTCACCAAACCGGGTGACCAAAAAGTTTTCAGTTTCAAATTCAAAATTAAAAACCTCCCCGACTATAAAGGCAAAACTTTCCTAAGTTGGACCAATTTACCCACCTACGAAATCACTCCCCTCGACGATACCGGCACCATTTACCACCCCAAATCCGACCTCATCGACAAAATTTCTAACTTTTTTAAAAATATTTTCCCTTATTCGCCATAAAATTGATAAAATACCACCATGTCCCCATAGCTCAGTAGGATAGAGCGCTTTCCTTCTAAGAAAGAGGTCGTTGGTTCGATCCCAACTGGGGATACATACTTTTTGCTAAAATAGCGCCTATAGCTCAATGGATAGAGTATCAGTCTTCGGAACTGGTGATGGAGGTTCGATTCCTCCTAGGCGCACACGAGCCGCTAGCTCAGTCGGTAGAGCAATCGCCTCTTAAGCGATTGGTCGAGAGTTCGAGTCTCTCGCGGCTCACTGCAACCCTGCCGCAGTGTTGAAATTGGTATACAAGCACGGCTTAGGACCGTGTGGCGCAAGCCATGGAGGTTCGAGTCCTCTCTGCGGCACTATCCGAAAACATGGAGGTGAGCTTGTCCCATACTGAGCATATGTTAAGCGAAGGAAGGGAAGTCCTCTCTGCGGCACATGAACCAAAAACAAAAATTGACCAGCTTGAAGTTCATCCACACATCATTTTCTCGCAAATTGCCGGTAACTAAATCTCTTTTGACAACAGACTCAAACAACATTCGGATTTCTCCATTGTTAGGGGCTTTTAGTAATTCCTTCATAATTGAGTTGTAGTATACTACTCCTATGAAAATTTGTGCTTTATTTGTTGATCTAGGTGGAGTTGTTGTTATTAACAGGGCTAGGGAAATTGGTGAGCTATACGAAAAGTCTGACGGTTTAACCCTTGAAATGACCAAAAACGTTTTTCGTTTTATCCAAACAGCAAAACGTACGGAAGAAGAAATAAATAGATATCTTCAAAGTGTAAACATCGATCCAGACTTGTGGAAGAGATTTACAAAGGAATTTTATTCCTCAGAAATAAAGAATGATAATCTAGTGAAACTCTTATCAGATCTTAAGGAAAAGGGTCTTCTAATAATTTTTACAACAAATAATTCGGATGCTGTTATGAAAGGTATGCAAAAATATGAAATCGAAAACTTGCCAAATCTGGTCATTAATTCGTCTGAACTTCAAGTTGCCAAGCCAGACAAAGCTTTCTGGGAAGCAGCCTTTAAAGGAACAAAAGAACTTTTGCCAGACTTAACTCTCGAAGAAGTGTTGGTTATAGATGACAGCAATACAAATTGTGTTTCAGCTAAAGAGTTTGGATTTCAAACTTACCAGTATAAGAATACTCCAGAAGCACAAACTGAGATTTCAACACTTATATCGTAGGTTCTTTCTTGAGACTTTCAATTATCAAAGATATTGCTTCGTTTGAATCATCAATACTCAACAAATTTTGCCCCAAGGAAACCCAGTCTTGTCCTTTAAATCTACCGTATTCAATACATTTATATGCAAGAAAGAAGGGAAGTCCTCTCTGCGGCACAATATTTGTTACACTAATCTATGCTCTGGTTTCTAGTCTTACTCTTCGGACTTTTTCTAAAACCGGTTTATGCTCAAGACGCTTCTGTTTCCGCAAAACCACCAACTCCTACTCCCAACCCCGCCATTGCCCTATTTGCCCAATACCAAAATGATTATAACTACCAACGCGACCTCTACCAGCAAGCCTATCTTGAATATCTCAATAAAAAAAATATTTACACCAAATACGGCACTATTACCACTCAACAGGAAAAATTTGACGCCACCAAAAAAGCTCTTTCTGCCCGAAACAATACTCTTCGTGCCTATCTTATCGCCCTTCGGGTCGATCTTGATAAATACCGGTCTGTTAACACTACTGAAACCGAAAAGTTCCAAATTGAGCTTGGAAAGCTCGAATCCTGGTGCCTTGAACAAAATCTGATTATCGACTCGCTCAACAACGAAGAAGACGTCAAAAAATGGATCGGGGATCAATTTGTTCCCAATTTTATGACCATCCGCCAAGCTACCGCCACCGCCTTAGTTCTTCACGAAAACAACCAAATTTTAACTATTTTAAACAGCCTCAAAAGCCTTACTTCCGATATCAAATTAGCCACTCAAAATAACCTCACCGCCCAATCTCTGCTTTCCTCCATGCCTATTAAATACGATCTGGTCACCATCTCCACCCAAAATGCCTACACTCTTACCCAAACCAAACAATATTCCGGCAACCAATTTAACGATTTCTACCCCAATGCCAAAAAAGAAATTACCAAAGCTCAAGGATATTTGGTCGAAATTCAAAATAGTCTCAAGTCCTTAGTTAATAAATATGTCAACTAAAATGGC
The DNA here is from genome assembly GCA_041658125.1 of Candidatus Shapirobacteria bacterium. GTDB lineage: Bacteria > Patescibacteriota > Microgenomatia > UBA12405 > UBA12405 > JBBAAS01. Next base: position 16,897 of record JBBAAS010000004.1, read on the forward strand.
CGAAATTATCCAAAATATCGATCAAGATCAATCTAATCCGCTCGGTACAAAAACCACTCCTTCTCTGAAAACTTTTTCTCTTCCCAAAAATCCCAAAGTCAAAATTTTAATTGGCTTTGGCGCCCTTATTCTGATTTTACTTATCGTTAGCCTGATTATTCCTCAAAAAAAATTACCAGGAAAAATCGTTTCGAAGCCTACTATAGTTCCCAAAACAACCTCCATTCCGGTTGACAACAATCAAATTCCCACCCAATTTCAGGAAAAGTTTCAAAATATTCAACAACAACTCAACCAAAAAGAAGATTTTCCTTTCCCCGTCATTGATCCCGATATCGGCCTTTAATTTCTTCGCGATAAATAAGTTCCGCCATCCGTACTTACCGAAATCTCGTCACCGATTTTGATAAACAACGGCACCAGCACTTTAGCTCCGGTGTCCATCACTGCCATTTTCATCGCCGAAGTCGCCGTATCGCCCTTGATCGAATTTTCCGATTCTACCACCGTTAACGCTATACTTTTGGGCAAAGTCACTCCGATTGGCTTTTCGTCATAAAATTTTATCCGGTACAATATTCCTTCTTTAAGATAAACCTTGTCATCACCGATAATTTCCATCGGTACCGAATATTGCTCAAAAGTTCTTGGTTCAATAAAAACATAGCTCGATCCGTCAAAATACGAATAAGCCGCTTCGTGAGTTTCTACCAGCACTTCTTCTATCTTTTCTCCTGATTTATAGGTAAATTCAACTACTCTTTGAGTAAATAATGACTTCAGTTTCATTCGATAAAAAGCCGAACCCTTCCCCGGACTGACAAAATTTACGTCCACCACCATGTGTGGTTCTTCGTGAAAAATAATATAAATTCCTTTTTTAACGTCTGCCGTACTTATCATTCCCATAGACGATATTCTATCTCATTTCCCCTCATTTCTTCAAGGGAGGGGCTTAAGGGGTGGGTTTATCCCACAAAAAAATCCCAGAGCATGCTTTTAGAGGAGCCACCCCGGGATCTGTATATACTATATCAAAATATTATAAACATGTCAATAATACAAATCAAATACATACTAAAAATCACCACTCTCCATCTCATCAATAAACTGTTGTACTCCATGCGCCCATGAACCATTTGAACTTGGACAATACTTCCTCATAATTAATTCCGGGGTATTCAACCCTTTGTCAAAATATTGCGTTTTTAAATATTCAGCAAAACTCTTTAGAGCCATCTCATAACTTTCAAACCGTAACGTCCCTCTGCTATGAATTCCATACCCCCAGCAATTAAATGAGTCTTCCGGAATTTTTTTACACAAGTTCGATTCCTGTTGTCCAATCGCTACTATCCAGTAATATTCAAAACCGTATGTCTTCGACAACTCAAAAATTAAGTCTGAATACGGTAAAAGTGGCGATTTATATCTTTCCAAATACTTTCTGATTATCTCCGGCCTGGCATCGTCGGAAACAACCTCCACTGCCACTTCTTTTTCTTGACCAGTTTCGATTTTTGCTTCCGCAATTACCTCTCCGCTTCCCCCCAGTCCCCTTACTATCATTTTCGATTTTGGTCTCTGGCCTAACCACAAAACCGACCATCCTACCACCAAAAATCCCCCAACAACTATCATCGTTGAAACCCAAAAAAATTTTGCCAGTTTAAAAAATCGGTTTTGCATAGCCTTCTATTTTCCATGATATCATAATCACATTTATGAAACCAAAACCAAAAATTTTCGAAAAACTTAAGGACCAAACATTTGTTTTGAACCTTACTATTCCTCAAAATCAAATTCAAAGTTCCTACCAGTCGGTTCTTGTTTCTTACCAGTCCAAGCTCAAAATTGACGGCTTTCGTTCAGGTAAAATTCCTCTTGATTTGGTCAAAGACAAGGTTTCCGCCACCACTCTTTTAGAAGAAACCGCCTCCAAAGCCATTTCTCAAGTCTATTCAGAAAAAATTAAAGAACTTGACTTAAAACCTATTATTCAGCCTAAAATTAAGCTCAAAAACCCACCTATTTCTTTAGACAAAGAGTGGGAGGTCGAAGTTACCGGTTGTGAAACTCCTCAAATTACTCTTTCTCCTAACTATCAGGAAGATATTAAAAAAATTAACCTTTCACCCGATAAACCCGAAACTTTAGTTCCGAAATACTATCAGTCTTTTCTCAAACATAGCCAAGTTGACTTACCCGCCATTCTTATCGAAGCCAACCTTAGTCAGGAATTCTCCCGTCTCATCGACCAAACCACACAAGCCGGCATCAGCGTTGACGATTATTTCAAGTCCAAAAACACCACTCAAAAAGCCTACCAGGACACCCTTACTCAAAAAATCAAAGAAGACTGGACCATTAATCTGGCCATTAGCGACATCGCCAAAACCCAAAAAATCGAAATCAAAAGTCAGGACGTTGAAGATGTTCTTGCCAAAAATCCGGGCATTTCTAAAAATGTCCAGCTTGTCTATTACCTGCTTGAACAACAAAAGGTTATCGACTATCTCAAAACTCTAAAATAGGATTACATAGTCGGTACTCATTTATTGTGGTCTAAAACACATCTTTTTGGTATAATAAGCCACCATGGCAGGTGGTACTTTGAGTAAATCTAATTTCAAGGCTAAAACTTTAGCCAAATCCGGGTTTAGTAGCGAAGTCCTAAAGGACTCAAGCGAGTCTCAATCGGCCTCAAATCAAAAAGTATTTAGCCTCCGCGGTATCCTTGGATTGGGTCAAACCGTCGAAGTCAACCGTAATCAAAACAAATCTCAAAACTGGGGCAGTGAATTTCTTGGTGGTAGTCATCTCCAAAAAGAACAACAGGTTCTTCTCGATGGTCGTCAACAGGAATTACAAAAAACTATCAAAAATCTCCGTGAAGAAATTAAAAAACTGGCCAAATCCACCGACAAATTAGGTAAGGATATCGAAAAAGCGGTCATAGAACCATCGACTGAAGTCAGCGAATACGAAATTAGTTTTCTTGACCGGATAAAAAATTTCATTGCCAACTTCCGCAAAAATATTTCTGAAGCTTCCTGTTGGATGGAAAGCTTTTCCGCCAAAAAGAAAAAACGTAACTGCTTTTGGAATCAGGTCAAAAACAAAAAGGGTGGGGGAGAACAATATCTTTTTAGCAACGAACATAGTGCCGCCCGTTCCGCAACGTAATTTGATATAATTTCCCTGAAAAGACCGCTTAGCTCAGTTGGTTCAGAGCGCTTCATTGACATTGAAGAGGTCGGGGGTTCAAGTCCCTTAGCGGTCACACATGCTACAATCATCTTATTCAATGAATGTTTTGGTGTTAACTACTTCGCCCGACAGGGTATGATATCTTTCATGCCTTGTTTGGGCGTCTCTCTGCTCCCACCCTTTTTAATTTAATTTACTTTTATGTCAGAACAAAATCAAAAATTATTAGCTCTACGCCATAGCGCTGAGCATGTTATGCATCAGGCGGTCAAAGACCTTTTTCCTCAAATCCACTTGGCCATGGGTCCTGCCACCGACGATGGTTTCTACAACGATTTTGACACAAATGGTGTTCAGGTTTCCGAAGCCGATTTTCCAAAAATCGAAAAACGAATGCAGGAACTTATCGATCTTAACTTGCCCATCACTCAATCTTTCGTTACCGAACAACAAGCCAAAGACATGTTTAAAGACAATCCTTATAAATTAGAGTGGATTGATGGCATCGCCAAATCAGGAGAAAAATTCTCGGTCTATTGGACAGGGGAACCCGGCGGTAAAAATTCTATGGCCGACTTTTGTCGTGGTCCACATGTTAACTCTACGGGCGAAATCAAAGCTTTCAAATTACTTTCTGTTGCCGGTGCCTATTGGCACGGTGACGAAAAAAATAAAATGCTTACCCGCATTTATGGCACCGCCTTTGAATCTCAAAAAGAACTCAACGATTATCTCAATAATCTCGAAGAAGCCAAAAAACGCGATCATCGCAAGCTTGGCAAAGAATTAGATTTATTTTCTTTTCACCCCGAGGGTCAGGCAGACGTTTTTTGGCACGACAAGGGTTACACCATCATGCGGCTTATGTTCGATTACTGGCGTCAAATCCACCAGCGTGAAGGTTATCAGGAAGTCAGAACTCCGGAAATTCTTACCAAATCAGTTTGGGACCAAAGTGGTCATACGGAGTTTTTTATCAACAAACTTTATCGGGTTCTTACTCCATCGGCTAAAAAATGGGACATGGTCATTAAGCCCATGAACTGTGACGGTGGTATTTTAATCTATAAAAACAGCCCGCGATCATACAAAGATTTTCCATTAAAAATGGGCGAACTAGGAGTAGTCCATCGTTTTGAGGCTTCAGGCGAAGTTCACGGTATTATCCGTCCCCGGGAATTTACTCAAGACGACGCTCATATTTATTGCACCCCCGATCAGGTCAAACAGGAAATCAAAAAGGTCATGGACTTATGTTTTGAAGTTTACAAAACCTACGGCATGAAACTTGATCATTTGGAGCTTTCAACTCGTCCCGAAAAGTCCATTGGTAGCGAGGAAGTTTGGGAAAAAGCTGAAAGCATCATGCGTCAAATTCTTGAGGAAGGCAATATTCCTTTCCAAATTAATGAAGGCGACGGCGCTTTTTACGGACCCAAATTTGATTTTCACCTTAAAGACAGTATTGGTCGAACTTGGCAATGTTCTACTATTCAATTGGACTTCGCTCAACCGGAAAATTTCAATCTTGAATATACCGATCAAAACGGCAGCAAACAACGTCCGGTTATGATTCATCGTGTTCTGTACGGTTCAGTTGAAAGATTTTTAGGTATTCTTCTTGAACATTTTGCCGGGGCTTTTCCGGTTTGGCTTTCACCCGTTCAGACAACCGTCATTCCTATCACCGACAAACAAAATGAATATGCTCAAAAAGTTGTCTGTCTTCTCAAGGAAAACAACATTCGGGTTGAACTCGATGACGCTAAGGAAACCATGCAAAACAAAATCCGCAATGCTACCGCTCAAAAAGTTCCTTATCTCTTAGTTATCGGCAATCGGGAGATTGAGGCCAGCTCCGTTTCCGTCCGTCAACGCGACGGCCAGGATCTCGGAGCCATGCCAACAGATGAATTTTTAACCAAAATTAAGGAACAAATTACATCTAAATCTCTAAATCTGATAAAATAGACCACATGGCTTCTAAAAACGTTCAAGGCATCAAATACTACAAAACTAACCAATATATTACGGCGCCTACTGTTCGCCTCATTGACGAAGAAAGTAAACAAATCGGGGTCATGTCCTTGGTTGAAGCTAGAAATCAGTCTTTTGAAACCGGTCTTGATTTGGTCGAAATTGCTCCCAAAGCCAGTCCACCCGTGGTCAAGCTAATCGAATTTTCCAAATTCAAATATCAGGAAGCCAAAAAAATGAAAGCCGAAAAGCATGGGATCAAGGGCGGGGGACTTAAAGAAATCCAGGCCACTCCTTTCATCGGCCAGGAAGATTACGATACTGCCTTAAAAAAGGCTCAAAAGTTTTTATCCACTGGAAATAAGCTCAAAATCAGTATAAAATTCCAAGGTCGCCAAATCAGCCATCAGGAATTTGGCTACAAATTAGTTGATCGGTTCAATACCGACTTAGCTTCGATAGCCGTTCCTGAAGGTACGGCTAAACTTTTGGGAAAAAGGTTAATTCTAACCCTAACTCCCCAAGCTAAAAAGTAAAATCCAATGAAAAGTCCTACCAAGCGTTTTAAAATTAGAAAATCTGTCAGCAACCGTTTTGAAGTCACTAAAAACGGCATTGTTCTCCGACAATCATCTTTTAACCGTCATTTAAGACGTAACAAAAGCAAAAAACAACTCCGCCGTTTAAAAGGCAAACAACCGGTTTTAGGCCGTTTTGCCATGAAAGTTAGAAAATTACTCGGCCGGGCCTAAATTATATGAGAGTTAAAACCGGAACCGTCCGCCGTGCCGGACACAAAAAAGTCCTCAATCAAGCTAAGGGTTTTTGGATGACCCGCCACAAAAGGTACAAGGTCGCCAAACAAGCCGTCATGCACGCCGGCCAATATGCCTTTAATGGTCGCCGCATCCGCCGTCGCGATATTCGTCAGGTCTGGATCGTCAGGCTCAATGCCGCCTTAAAACCATTTGCCATTCGTTATTCTGATTTTATCCACCAGTTAACCGAGAAAAAAATCACCCTTAACCGCAAAATGCTTTCTGAAATCGCCATCTCCGATCCTGATACTTTCAAATCCATCGTTACCTTTATAAAATAAGACACGGGGATTTACTTTAATTTATAAAGCTCCCCGAAAGGGGAGCTTTTTTGATTCGACCTACCTAATACGAATCAATCCGCCTCTGACGGATCATATAATATAAACTATCAAAGTGGACATTAATAAAATCATAGACCAAATCACTACCGTTACTTCTTCCGAAGATCTGGAAAAAATCCGGATAGAACTTTTGGGCCGCCAGGGAACTATCAATCAGGAATTTTCAAAAATTAAAACTGCTCCGAACCCCAAACAATTTGGGGCTGATTTGAATAATTTCAAAAAACAAATCAAAGAATTAATTTTAGAAAAATCAAAAACTGTTTCTTCCGAAACTAGAAATTTAAAATTAGAAATTAAAAATTCCGATTTTAGTTTATCTAAAATCGGACATCTCCACCCCATCACTCAAACCGAACGTGCTCTCAACGAATTATTCAAATCCCTTGGTTTTTCGATTTACGACGGCCCGGTCATTGAAACCGATGAATATAATTTTGAACGTCTCAACGTTCCCAAAAATCATCCCGCCCGCGACATGCAGGACAGCATTTTTATTCGCGAACCGCAGTATCTTCTTCGTACCCAAGCTTCAGCCATCGAGGCCCGTCTTTTGGCCGCTGAAAAACCACCGTTCAAAGTTGCTTTTCCCGGTACCACTTATCGCAACGAAAAAGTCAACAAAAGCAATCATTTCGTTTTTCATCAATATCAGGCTGTCGTCGTTGATCACGATATTGCTATGCGTGATTTAATCGGCACCATGGACTTAATGTTCAAAACTCTTTATGGCCCGGATGTCGTTGTCCGTTATCGCTGTAAATACTATCCCGAAGTTGAGCCGGGTGTCGGTCCCGATATGCAGTGTTTCAACTGTCACGGTACCGGTTGTGGTGTCTGCAAAGGCGCTGGCTGGATCGAAATGGGTGGTTCCGGGCTAATACATCCCAATGTTCTTCAAAAGGCCGGTATCGATCCAAAAATTTGGCGCGGTTTTGCCTTCGGCATGGGCCTCGATCGCTGGACCATGGCCAAATACAAGATTACCGACATTCGCACCCTCTTAGGTGGCAATTTAGCATATAAGCCTAACTCTTTATGAAACTAGTTTTATCTGAATTAAAAAAATTATTACCGGGTCTTCCGGTTGAACCTCAACAACTCCGCGACGATCTAACAATGATTGGTCATTTCACCAATTTTTACGAAAAAATTGACGACGAAATCATTTTTGACCTTGATATCAAAGTTAACCGTGGCGATTGCCTTGGCTACTACGGCCTGGCCCGCGATCTTTCTGTTTTATACAACCTTCCTCTTGTCCTCCCAAACCTGCCTCAATTAAATTTTCCCGAATATAAATTACCCATTTTAGTTACCGCTAAAAACGAAGTCAAACGCATTCAGGCCGTCAAAATTTCCAATTTAAAAAATATCCCTTCTCCCGACTGGCTCAAAAAATTTCTTGAATTTCACCAAATTAATTCGATCAATACTTTGGTCGATCTTACCAATTATATTATGTTTCTTTATGGCCTTCCCTGCCACGCTTTTGACACTGCCAAATCCGGCGACAATCTTCTTTGGGAACTTAATTCTCACTATTCCGAATTTGTCACCCTTGACCAAACCACTCTCAAGCTTAAGCCCGGAATTTTAATGGTCAACAACCCTACCACTCCCTTATCTTTAAGCTTTCTGGGTGGCCAAGCTTGTGCCATCGGTCTAAAGACTACCGAAACTATCATCGAAATGGCAGTTTACGATCGTACCCGGGTTCGTCTTGACTCCCGATTTCTCAAAACCACTACTGAAGCCGGTACGCGTCTTGAAAAAGACCTCGACTCCGACACCATTCCTCTCGCTTTTTCTCATTTAATCAAACTCATAATTGACCTTTGTCACGGCCAAGTCAGTAGCCAACTTTTTGACTATTATCCGGAAGCGATTGCTCTGCCAAAAATTAAATTTGACCCTCAAAAACCTTCTGTCTATTCCGGCATCGACATTCCTGTTGATTTTTCCCTTAATGTTCTTCAGCAACTCGGTTGTATCATTCAAAACGAACTTGTCACCCCACCATCTATCCGCAAAGACATTACTCTTGAAGAGGACCTGACCGAAGAAGTTATCCGCTTCTGGGGCTATCAAAAAATCCCTACTAATCAGCCGATCTCAAATACGATATTACCCGACATTACCCCTAAAATTATTTATCTCACGGAATATGTAAAAGATGTCCTAACAAATCTGGGTTATGACGAAATTCGTTCCTGGCCTTTAACCCAAAAACCCGTTGACCCAAACACCGTTATTACTACTCAAAATAGTATCAATTCCGAGTATCCCTATCTTCGTCAAAGTCTCGTTCAATCCCTTAAGGTTCAATTAGACCAATACGATCGTTACAAGCTACCTGCTCCCCAATTTTTTGAAATCGGCAAAATCTTTTCCCAAAAAGACGGTCAATATCTCGAAAAATATTCTCTTGGACTTTACCATTCAAATTCAGGCCAACTTTCTGCCGATATTCAAGCTCTTTCCGAAAAGCTTAACGCTCCTCTTTCTCCGCTTTCCGACGGCAATTTTTCCGAAATAATTCTCGACGATCTAAAAGTCGATATTTCCAATTCCATTGCTCCGGCTCAAAATTATCACTCCTATGAACTTACTTCTCAAATTATCACTCTCGATGCCAATGTTAATTATGATTCCAAGCAAAATCCCGTTGACTTAATCAATCATTATTCTTCCCTAATTTCCCCCGATCTTCTTTGGCAAATAGTTATTACCGATGTTTATCACGATCAAAAAACAAACAAATATCGCTATACTTTCCGGGTTTCATACTACAACTGCGACGATAAAACCGCCAAATCCACTCACCTTTCTGTTTTTAATCTGTTATAACTATTACAATGTCACCTCCAAAAGAAAAATTCACTCCCACACCCCAAACCCTCACAGATCTTTATCATCAAACTTCTGGCCAAATATTAAATGCTCTTAATAATAGAGCCACTCTTATACCCTTAACTGCGGACCAACAAGCTGCTAATGCTACCGACTCCATAAACACTGCTGCCTGGTATTTGGAAGAACCTTGCTATTCAGTCCGCCACCCCCGTTCCTGAAATAATCGGAATAACTACCGGAGTACTTGTCGGCAGGGGAGTGCTGGTCGGTTTTGGCGTCACTGTTGGCGTCGGCGATGGTGTCCAATCCCAAGGTACATTCGCTCCAAATTTTACCTCTCTTTCCTTAGAATTTCCATCCTTATCCGTTGCTTTTGCCTTAAGTGTATGCGGCCCGTCAACCAAATTCCAACTGGTTTCAAACGGTTTGTCCGTCATTGTTTTTATTTCATTCCCATCAATCCAGATTTTCACCTCCACAATCTTTTTTAATGAAGTCGTCTTGATTTTAATATCAAAATTATTTCCTACCGTCGATCGGTCTATCGGACTATCAATCCCCACATCCACCAAGCCTCCACTTCGACAGTAATTTTCCGGCGGATAATATTTGTCTTTATCCGGTTGTCCCGATATCCATTGGTCAATCCCTTCCTGCCATCGGTTTTTCCCGTCTTTTGAAAACGGATCTTCTTCCCTAAATTTAAAATATTCCTTTTCGTCAAAATTATTAGTCGCTACATCTTCTGGCGGCGCTAAGCCTCCGCCTCCCTTACACAATTTCAGCTTCAAATGAATCGGATCGTCAATCTTTGGTTGAGTTCCGTCTACAAAATATGCCTGTTTAACCGGATATCCGTCATGCGATCGATATCCCGAAATCTTATCAACTTCCATATTAATAATTTTCTCCGGAATCGGAAAATCCTGTTTTGGTCTCCCGGGTAAAGTTAAAAGCATAATCCGCCGCCAAATTGGTGATGCTCCCGATACTCCCGAAGCCACTTTCAACATTTGACTATTGTCGTTATTTCCTACCCAAGCCGCTGCCAACAAATTCGGTGTCCAACCAATTGCCCAGTTATCTCTCTTATCATTAGTAGTTCCGGTTTTCACCGCCACTTGGTAATCCTTTATTACCAAGCTGCTATTGACTCCGAAAGTCAATTCTCTGGCCGAATTATCGGCCAAAATATTAGAAATTAAAAATGCTTCCTGTGGGATCATCACCGACTTCCCTTCAACATACTTATATTCTTCCAAAACTCTTCCTTCCGGATCTTCAACTTTCAAAATTCCCACCGGATCAACTCTTTTTCCGCCATTACCAAAAGCTCCATAAGCCGATGCCAACTCAATCATTTTAACTTCCGCTCCACCCAATGTTACCGCTAAATTAAATCTTGATAAATTTTCTTTAGTTGGTTCAAAAGTACTGATTCCCATCTCATAGGCTTGCCCAAGCATATTTTCCACTCCGACTGTCGCCAACATTTTCACCGCCACTATATTGATTGAATTCCCCAAAGCTGTCCGGATTGACATCGGCCCGTTAAATTTCCCGTTATAATTCACCGGCTTATAGTCCGGTTGTCCCGCAATTGGAAAAACTACCGGCGTATCCATAATCAGGCTTTCCGGCGTAAAATCACCCCGTTTTAAGGCTGTCAAATAAGTCACCGGTTTTATCGCCGATCCCGGTTGCCTTAATCCTTGAGTCACCACGTTAAATTTTCCGTCCGTTTTGTCCGAAAAATACCCTCTTGACCCTACCATTGCCAAAACCTGTCCGTTTTGCGGGTCCATTACTATCGCCGCCCCGTTACTTATTCCCATCTTTTCAGCCTTATCGATCTCCTCGGTTACTACTTGCTGCACCTTCTGTTGCAATGCCAAATCCAAGGTGGTGGTAATTTTTAACCCACCCCCCTCAACCACCTCATCCCCATATTTTTTAGCCAGCTCTTCTTTTATCCAAAAGACAAAATGCGGTGCCAAAATTTTAGTTGAATTTTCATAAAATTTAAAATTTTTAACCTCTTCTCCGGCATCTTTTCTCTGTGTTTCGGTGATAAATCCTTCCGCCAACATTCTGTCCAGCACATGGTTTGTTCTCTCAATATATGCTGTCGGAGTTTTAGAAAAAGGACTATATACATTTGGCCTCTGCGGTAATCCTGCCAAAATTGCCGATTCCACTAAAGTCAAATCCTTTACCTGTTTACCAAAATACTGTTCTGCCGCCGCTCCAACTCCCCAAGCCATCCCTCCATATGGAGCCTCATTTAAATACATTAGTAAAATTTCATCTTTTTTATACTTGGCTTCAATTTGGACCGACAAAATAAATTCCTTTATTTTTCGTGTCACCGTCCGCTCTGTTGTCAATAAAACATTTTTTACTAACTGCTGTGTCAGGGTCGATCCGCCGGTCAATCTTCCGAAATAAAACACATTTTTTATAATTCTAAACGGTGCCAACGGGTCAAATCCCTGATGTGTATAAAATTCCTTATCTTCCACCGCAATTGTCGCTTTTTTAAAATAATCAGGCACATTCTCCCATACCACCGGCGTTCTTTTAGCGTCTTTAAAAACATCATACAAAAGTTCCCCGTTTCGGTCATATATCCGACTGGCATAACCATCCCGTCGAACCACTTTAGTCGGCGTCGGTAAATCTTTAGAAAACCAAACAAACAAAGCCAATACTCCTACCAATCCGACAATAATCCCTACAAACACAAAAGAAATCAAATTCAACCAAAACTTTTTTTTTCTAAAATTAAAGCTTTCTGCTATTTTAATTTTCATTTTATCCTTAAAACACGACATTTTAATTTTAAAACTTTGCCACCAAATTATCAACTTTCCCTTCATTTTAAAAGCAAACTCAATGCCGGGACTAACCCCGATAAAAGCAAAGCCGCCATTCCAATTATCAACACTGCTTTTTTAACCGTCTTGGTCTTAATTCTCACCTCTAAATGATAACATAAGCTATCATGGACAAGCTTTCTTCTATCCCCGGCCTTGGTCCCAAAACCGAAATCAAGCTTAACGAGCTTGGCATTTTTACCCCTACCGACCTTCTTTATCATTTTCCTTCCCGATATCTTGATTTTTCCCACACTGTCAAAATTTCCTCGCTTTCTCCCGACCAAAGCGTTACTGTTACCGGCAAAGTTCAAAAATTTCAAAATATTTTCACCCGTAGTGGCAAAAACCTCCAAAAAGCCACTATCTCCGATTCTTCGGGCAACCTTGACCTAATTTGGTTTAATCAGCCCTATTTAAGTAAGACTATACCCATCGGTTCTGTTTTAAGTTTTGCCGGAACAATACAAAAGTATCAGTCACATCTGACTCTCATTGCTCCCGTTTTTGGCCCTTACAATACCGGCCAAATTATTGCTATCTATCCGCAAACCCAAGGCCTTACCTCCAATTGGTTTAGAAAAACCCTTCAAGCCGAGCTTCCCTCGCTTATTCAAAACATTACCGATAGTCTTCCCTCCGACATCCTTCGTCAATACAAGCTTATGCCCTTACCTTCGGCCCTAACCCACATCCACTGCCCCAAAAATCAAACTCTACTTACTGCCGCCCGTCTTCGTCTTGCTCTGGACGAAATTATCTCTCTTCAGGCCCAATCCTATCTTCAAAAGAAAACTTGGACCTCACTTCATCCCCACACTTCCTTTATTTCCACTCCGGTTATTGAAAAAAAACTTCAAAAATTTATCAAATCCTTACCTTTTGATCTGACTCCATCCCAAATCAAGGCTTGGGGAGAAATCAAGGCCGATCTTCTTTCCTCTCAAAAACCGATGAACCGTTTACTTCAGGGCGACGTTGGCTCCGGTAAAACCATTCCGGCTATGCTTTCCTGCCTTCTGGCTTCCTACAACCGCTCCCTGTCGCTTCTTTTAGTTCCCACCGGTATTCTTGCTCACCAGCATTTTGCCACCTTTAAAAAATTCCTTCCAAAACTTCCGCTTCACCTTCTCACCTCATCCGAAAAAATCAAAGGCAAAATAGCCAAAAACTCAATTATTATCGCTACCCACGCCGCTTTATTCCAAAGTCCGGCCCTAAAGGCTAAAATTGCTCTCCTGATCGTTGACGAACAGCACAAATTTGGCGTCAAGCAACGGGCTTTTTTGGGTAATACTCTGGCTCCGCCTCATTGCCTAACCATGACTGCCACTCCTATTCCCCGAACTATCGGCCTAACTTTTTTGGGTCACCTTGATCTTTCGACCATCGATCATCCTCCGGAGGACCGTATTCCCACCAAAACCTTTTTAGTTCCCAATCAGAAAACTCAAAACTGTTATCAATGGCTCCAAAAACATCTTCAGTCTTCCGGCGAGCAGGCCTTTGTTGTTTGTCCTTTTATCGACCTTTCCGAAACTCTCCAAACTGTCAAATCCGCCCAAGTCGAATTTGACAATCTTTCCAAAAATATTTTTCCGAACCTTCGCCTGGCTTTGATTCACGGTCGGCTCAAGCCTGCAGTTCGTCATCAAATTATTGCCGATTTTAAGGACAAAAAAATCGATATTTTGGTCACCACTCCCATCATCGAGGTTGGTATCGATATTCCCAACTCCACCACCATTATTATTCAATCAGCCGACCGTTTTGGTCTGGCCCAGCTCCATCAACTTCGCGGCCGGGTCGGGCGGGGGAGTCTTCAAAGTTATTGCTATCTTTTTTCCGAATCGGACAATGACAAATCCCAAAGTAGGCTCAAATTTTTGGAAACTAATCACAACGGTCTGAAAATTGCCGAATTTGACCTCAAGACCCGCGGTCCGGGTGAAGCCTTTTCCACCATCCAGCACGGTTTCCCCTCACTTCGCCTCGCCAGCCTCTCCAATCTCAAACTCATCACCTTCAGCCAAAAAATTCTTCAAGCTATTTTGGACCGCTACCCCGATTTCAATTTTCAATCTTTAGTCGCCTCCTCCTCACCCCCGAATCTCCACCAAACTAACTAATTTTATCTTTCAGCTTTTGCTTGTATAATACCCCCATGACAGCTGTACCTAAACATTGGCCATCTTCTCGTCGACAAGGTCGTCGTCGGGCTACTCTTACCGGTCCCAAAATTTCCCGGCCCGTCGCCTGTAAACACTGCGGACAACCAAAATTAGCCGGTTTCCAATGCCAAAACTGTAAACAGTGAAAAACAAGTTCGATCCCCGCCACAAAAAACGCATCAAAAATATGCAGGCCATTTTTGCCTGGCAATGCGGTAATCCCTCGGCTCGTGATATCTCATTTATCACCGATAATATAGGCAAAATTGACGAACATGTTGCTCGTCATGCTCCCAAATGGCCGCTTGATAAAATCAACAAAATTGACCTGGCTATTCTTCGTAACGCCGTTTGGGAACTCACTTTTCAACCGCAAACTCCCCGCAAAGTTATCATCGATGAAGCTATCGAAATTGCCAAAGAATACGGCAACGATTCTTCGTCTTCTTTCGTCAATGGTGTTCTGGGATCAATTTTAAAAGAATTGGAGAATCAAAATGGACCAACTAAAA
>JBBAAS010000005.1:0-31282 GCA_041658125.1 Candidatus Shapirobacteria bacterium
TTTTCAACTATAAGAAGGGCTGATAAAATTGTAGTTTTGCAGCATGGGAAGGTGGTGGAAATGGGAAAACACGTTGATTTGGTCAATATTAAAGATGGTGTATATCGAAAGTTGTGGACACTACAGGCCAAAGGTAAATTGCCGAAAGATGAGGGCGGGATAATGACGAAAGGGGTAAAATAAAGGATGGACGACGAACCGGTTTTCAAAAGTGATGAGTTAATTATGGACACTGTTGTAAAAGAAAGACTAGATAACGCTAAGAAAGTTTTGGGAATTGATTTTCCGATACCAAAAGTAGCGATAAAGAGGATTGATGAAGATTTTATTGCCCGAACAGATATCTTGTCGGATGGATCATTTCAAGCTTCTTTGGGTAACGGAAGTGATCAATACGACCCGGAAAGACGAATAGGAATGGTGGTTCATGAAGTGGCTCATATTGCCATGTGGGGGTTAACCGGAGAAGTTTTACAACCGGCAACTCATTTGGTTGATGAAGGCTGGGCAAAATTAATCGAAATGGCGAGTACAAAAATAACTGTTGAAGAAATCCAACAAGAAATAGCGGGTGAATTAAATACTCTTAAGACACAAAGACCGGATATTTATGAGAGATGTTCCCGTTTTGATAAAGCCGTCGCCGATGAAGAAATACCGAATTTGCCCGACGGAATGACGGTAGGAACAGCTTTGGTGTTTTGGATAAAAGAAAATTATGGAAACGAAGCCATGGTGAGGTTATTAAAAGAGTCACCTTATCAGATTAAGTGGACCGGTGAACCAGGGAAAACAACAGACGAACAGTTGGCCAAAATTTTAACATCTATAACCGGAATACCTGACATAGGGGGGATGAGAGATAAAATGGAAGGGTGGTATGGGGTAAAAGGGTGATATAATTAGACCACAAGAGTTGGATTTGCAGAGAAACGGTTAGGAATTAGCAAAACGCTTGTGAGATTATGCAAAAAACCGGAGTTGGTGACCATATAATTGATTCGGATAAAATCTATGTGATTTTTGATATCAAAAATCAAAAAGATGTTTCCGGAAAAGATCGGGAGTATGTTTACTATAAACCGATAGCAAGTTTGGAAAGAGATACGGGCTTAATTGGGTCAATTCCGATAGATAATTTCACTAAGGCCGGATTAAGAGGTTTATTGTCCAAAAAAGAAGCGGGGAATTTTTTGAATGAAATCAGTACGGCGTCAGAAATGGAGGGAATTGACTATAAGGGCTATAAAGAGATACTTTATGCCAATGACCCGATTAAAACATTACCATTATTGAAAACTTTGTGGGGAAAAAAGAAGGCTGAAGGAGAGAGTTTTTCCAGAGTGGATAGAGAAATCGTGGAAGTTACGATGAAGCATTTGGTGGAAGAATTAGGATTTGTGACCAAGACTCCTCTTTTAAAGATGCGGCAGGAAATTGAAGCAGAACTGAACAAAGCGGCTAAAGTGTGATAGACTACAACCTGATTTATTTAAGGCTAAGAATCTAGTCTGCCCATAAGCACCTGAGTGCATATTTAAATTAATTTGGGCATATTAATCCCGTATAGACGGGATTGCCATAATTTAATTAGTAATATGTACAACAACAGAAATTCTGGTGGATTTAACAGAAACCGCCAAAGACCGAATTCATTTAGACCAAGATTTTTTGGGGCCGAAAACATTAATACTTCCCTGTTTATCAAAAAGGCGCAGGAATTTGTCAAAATTGAAGAGGAAACAACCAATAACAGTTTTGAAGACTTTAATTTAAACCCGATATTGCTGGAAAATATTAAGATCAAAGGCTATACCAGGCCGACTTTGATCCAGGATCAGGTAATTCCGGCAATTTTAGAAAACCGGGATGTTTTGGGAATTGCCAATACCGGAACCGGAAAAACAGCGGCCTTTGCCATTCCTTTGATTGAAAAGATTTTAAAAAATCCCAATAAAAGAGTGATAATTTTGGCGCCGACCAGAGAATTGGCTTTACAACTCAAGCAAGATATCAGATCTTTTACCCCCGGACTTAAAGTTTATTTGGCCCTAGCAATCGGTGGAGCCTATTTGCGGGAACAAATTATGGACATCAGAAGAGGTCCGCAAATAATTATCGGTACTCCGGGAAGAATTAAGGATTTAGGACAAAGACGGGTAATTAAATTCGGAGAATTGGACACCTTAGTACTCGATGAGGTTGACAGAATGCTGGATATGGGCTTTATCGAAGATATCAGGTCGATTGTCGACCAAATTCCCAAAAGCCGACAGACATTGTTTTTTTCAGCGACCGTAAATAAAAAAGTAGAAAGTTTGATTGATACGTTTTTACACGATCCGGCTAAGATATCGATAAAAACTCAAGATGCATCTTCACATGTGGAGCAGGATGTGGTCCGGGTGCAAAGAGCCAGAAAAGAAGAGAAATTGCAGGAACTCGTGGCCAGAGAAGAATTCAAAAAAGTACTGGTGTTCGGCGGAACTCAAAGAATTGTGGAAAAACTCTCAATATCACTGGTTCAAAAAGGATTTAGGGCTCAAGGACTGCACGGCGGTAAGCCACAATTTAAACGACAACAAATTGTAAAAAGTTTCAGAGAAAACCAAATAAGTATTTTAGTAGCTACAGATGTAGCGGCCAGAGGTTTGGATATTGCCGATATTACCCATGTAATTAATTATGACAAGCCGGCTAACTATAGTGATTATATCCACCGAATCGGCCGAACCGGCCGGGGAAATAACAAAGGCTTTGCCTTAACGTTTGTGGACTAAGGTTTATTTTTGATCATTTTGGTTTTTGATGGGGATAAAATATTTTTTGCCTTTTAGCTTATCGGGGAGAAGATCGACGTTAGTGTACTTCTCGTAACCTTCACCATAGTGAAGATCCTTCATCAGTTTAGTTGGGGCGTTGCGAATTTCCAAAGGGATAGGGAGATTGCCTAAAAGCTTAACGTCGGCTTGAGCGGCGCGGAGAGCATCGTAAGCCGATCGATTTTTGGGAGATTTGGCCAGATAGACCACTCCATGAACCAGATTGATGGCACATTCGGGATAGCCGATGGTTTCACAAGCACGGAAAACTTGATTTGCCAGCATTAGCGCAGATGAATTGCTAATGCCAATGTCTTCGGAAGCAAAAATGACCATACGACGGGCAATAAAAAGAGGATCTTCCCCTCCTTCTATCATTCTAGCCAAATAATAAACAGCGGCATCAACGTTACTGGCACGCATTGATTTGATAAAAGCGGAGATAGTATTGTAGTGCTCATCGCCTTTTTTATCGAAACGTAAAAAACTACTTTGAAGGGCGTTTTTAAGAGAGTCGAGCTTGAGGTTGCCGTAAAGAGTATGAGCATTATCGATCATGGTGATGGCCTGACGGGCGTCACCATTGGCCATGTTGGTAAGCCAATCGATGGCATCCTTGGACATTTTGACTTTGAGAATGGAAAGACAACGGTTAATAATTTGGCCGATTTCAGGATTAGAAAGTTCATTCAAAACGAAGACACGACAGCGGGATAAAAGCGGAGGAATAACTTCAAAACTGGGATTTTCAGTGGTAGCACCGATAAGAGTTAGTTTTCCGGTTTCAACAAAAGGCAAAAGATAATCCTGCTGGGCCTTGTTAAAACGATGAATTTCGTCTAAAAACAAGATTTTTTTGATCAATCCGGGAGTATTTGGAGCAGTACCAATAATTTTGCGGATATCGTCTTTGCCGGCAGAAACGGCTGAAAGTTCGTAAATTTCAGCACCGGTAGACCTAGCTAAAATCCGAGCCAAAGTAGTTTTACCGACTCCGGGCGGACCCCAAAACAGCATAGAAAAAAGTTGTTGGTTTTCGATAGCTAAACGGAGGGGTTTATTGGGGCCAATAAGATGGGCTTGACCAATAAATTCGTCAAGATTTTTAGGCCGGATAAGATCAGCGAGAGGAGCGGAAGAGTTCATGTTCGGGTTTTATTTGGTATAGGGAAGGATAAAGCTTTTAGGTATAATTGTCAATAGTTTTTAGATTATGAAAAAAATTATACTGATACTAATAATTATTTTGGGGATCGGGGTTTGGGGATGGAGAAAAATCTTTTTTAAGAAAACAGAAAATAAAACCGCTAATGAGACGGTAAGATTGGAACCGACGCGTATTTTGGTATCGCCGACAGTAACGGTCATTCCAACAAAAAAACTGTTGTCGTTTGAGGAAATGAACAAAATTAGCGGACCATGTGCGGTTGTCAAAGTAATGATGTATCACCACGTTGAAGAAGACGGAGAAGCTAATAAAAAAAACATCACTAAATTGGCGGTAGATCCGGAAACTTTCAAAAAACAAATGCAATATTTAAAAGACAATGGCTATTCAATAGTTGGACCGGAAGAAATAATTAATTTTTTTGATAATGCCGGGCAATTGCCCAAAAGGGCAGTGATGATTACTTTTGATGATGCTTATGAAGATAACTATCGGTTGGTATGGCCAATTTTAAAAGAATTTGGATATAAGGCAACAGTTTTTGTGCCGACGGGACTAGTGAATAACGAAAATTATCTTAGTTGGCAAAATATCAGCCAGATGAACGGCGCCGGAATTTATTTTGGCAATCACACCTGGTCGCATAAAGGCAGCAACGGAACGGTGGAAGCACAAAAAAAGGAAATTGAATTGGCCGATCAGCAATTAGCAGAAAAAGGACAAAATCAATTAAAAATATTTGCCTATCCATATGGAACACCAAGCAACAATGCCGAAAAGGTATTAAGTGATTTAGGATATAAAATGGCTTTTACAACCAACTACGGAACAGTATTGTGCCGAGGAAAGAGACTGGAAATGCCGAGAGTAAGAATCGAAAAAGGTAGTTTGAAAAGCTATGGGTTCTAATTAAAAATTGATCAACGTTGACGGCGGCGGAACTTAATCCACCAGATAACACCAAGAATGGGGAAGATAACCGGAATATAAACTACAAGCCAAATTATAAGAGTACCCAAACCCCGAAGAGTAGAAACCAGTGAACGAACAGCCTGCTTAAAGATAACGGTTGGCCGCCATGATTTGTCGGGAGCATAGGGCAAAGAAAGCTCATCAGTAGAAAGATAAATCGAAATTTTAGTCAGCTTAGCTGACTGTTTATAATATTCCTGCTGACCTTTAAGGGAATCAATTTGGCTTTGGAGATTAATAAGTTCACGTTGAACGTTGAGAAGGTCGGGGACGGTAAAAGCTTTGGCCATTATTTCTTCGAATTTAGTTTTAGTTTGGGTGAGAACTGCTAGCCGAGCTTCAATATCAGTGTATTGATCAGTAACATCGTAACCGGAAACGTGTTCAGAAACTACTTTGACGGATAGTTTTTTAAAAGAATCTAAGGCTTCGGCCCGCTTATCTTCAGGAACCCGAATAGTGATGTTGCCGGTAGCAGAAAATTCGGGCTTGGCCAAGTCAGAACTGACCATGTAGCCGCCGAAACCTTTAGCGAGAACTTCGATTTGACTTAGAACGGGGGCAACTTCTTTGACCTGAAGAGAAAGAGAAGTATTTTGAATAACCAAACGGTCGGGATTGTCGGTAGGAGCTACTTCGCGCTGAAAGGAGAGATTAATGGGTGATGATTTTAAGGCTGAAAAACTTTCGCCGGAGGCGCCGCCGCTGTAAGGAAGGGAGGAAACAGACGGAGACGACAAACGGGAAAGATTAACTCCGAAAAGTTTTTGGCTAAGAAAATAAATTACCAAAACAGCCAAGCCAGCGGTTAACCAATGCTTTTTAATCCAGGCAATCATGAGATAGAATAATTTAGCATGAAATGGAAGCTCCTGTCAATTATTTTACTGATTTTCGGATTAAGGCTAATTGGAATTAACCAATCACTGTGGTTGGATGAAGCGGTATCCGCAAACGTAGTGAAAAATTATGATTTTGGCGGAATTATTAAGAACTTTTCACCAAATGATTTTCATCCGCCTTTGTATTATTTGGCGTTAAAATTGTGGACAAACTATTTTGGCTATTCGGTGGTGAGTATGCGGCTTTTATCGATTTTGTTCTCAATAATTACGATATATTTGGTGTTTTTGATCGGGAAAAAAATCAAAGACGAAAAGTTTGGTTATTGGGCGGCGATAATGACCGGGCTAAATCCCCTACTTTGGTATTACTCCCACGAGGTAAGGATGTATTCATTAATAACCATGTTGTTGACGGCAGTAGTGTATTGTTGGGTGACAAAAAAATATTTTTGGCTAAATTTATGGGCCTTTTTAGCTTTCAGTACTTTTTATGGGTCGGTATTTTTATTGGCGACGATAAGCTTGTATTTGATAATTAAAAAAAGGTGGAAAGAAGTTTTTATAATGAATATCGGCCTAGGAGCGGCAGTTTTGTGCTGGCGGCCACTTTTACAAATACAAATGAAAAACGCCCAAGTGATGCTTTTGGAAGTTAAAAATTGGTCGTTGGTACTGGGAAAGGCAAATTTGAAAAATTTGCTGTTGGTACCGGTTAAAATGACCTCAGGAAAGATCAGCTTTTATCCCAAATGGTTGTATTTTTTGATCAGCGGAATTTGGGCAGGATGGTTAGGGCTAAAAATTTTAAAAAATGGTTTAAGCAATAAAAAGTTTTTGTTTTTAGCAATAATGCCGTTGGTTTTAGGATTTTTGTTTTCCCTTGGGTCGCCGATGATGCAATATTTTAGGTTTTTATATTTGGTACCGATAATTGCACTAATACTCGCTGGAGGAAAAAACAGAGGACTGGTGGCGATAGGATTTTTAGTTTTTGGACTAACTTATGCCCTAAACCAAAACTTTCACCGTGAGGATTGGAAAAATTTAGCAGCGAATTTGGAAAATAAGGTTTATATGATCGGCAGTTTTGGCGATCCGGTAAAATATTACAGAAAAGAAGTAGAAATAATGGATTTGAGGAATAATATCGAAGACAGGGAAATTAGTGTAATCCCATATGGAGCAGAGATACACGGACTTGACTATAAAAAGAAATTGACTGATTTAGGATACAAAAGAATTGAGGAAAAAAACTTTTTGGAATTAAAATTGGAAAAGTGGAAAAAAGACTAGCAGTTATGAAGCGGTCATAGGTGTTAATATTACAGATGATTGATCCGAATACAGCAAAAATAAAATGGATAGGAAGAAGAGGAAAAATTAAAGTTTTTACGGTTAATGGGGGAAAAATAAGAACAGAGATCGATAAAGAGTTTACAAATTTCGGACAACATTTTAGGTTTAATTTTATTCCGGAAAATGAATTTTGGATTGATCAGGAAAAAGTGACCGATGAAACTAAGTTTTTTATCGATCACATGTTGATGGAATGGAAACTGATGAAAAAAGGAATGGACTATAATCAGGCAATAACTTTTGCCAATGTAGCAGAACAAGCAGAAAGGATGAGGGCTAAGGACGTCAAGGAAATAATTGACAAGGAAGGGTTTTTAAAATCAAGCCAAGTGCATAAACAATTATGGGGAGAAACAGATAAGGGAGTAAAAGTGTGGATTATTGACGGAAGATTAGTAAGAAGCTTGTTTTTTGTCGATTTTACTGAAGGCGGACATTTTTTTGTATATTCGTTTGTGCCAAGGGAAGAAGTATGGATTGACAATGACTTGCCGGAAGAAGAGAGATGGCCGGTATTATTGCATGAACTATACGAAAGACACCAAATGGAAAAGTACGGCTTAACTTATAACCAGGCGCACCGAAAAGCCAGTAGATTGGAATGGAATTGCCGAACCGGCAAAATGGACCTGCAAAAAAAATTGGCGGGTTTGGGGTGGAAGGATAAAAAAACTAGTGTGACGGAGAAGAAAAATCAATAGCAGAAAATGGCGGTTCGACCGGCCGAGATTGATTTTGACCAGATAAAACAAGATTGACATCAGCAAAAATCGGAGATTGAAAATATGTTTGACCTGAAGGGGGTTGAAATTCAAAAGAGAAAGTGGAGCGTTGAAGAAGATACTTGGATTTGTCAACCCAAACGGTAATAGTAAAACTTTTTAAATTAGAGATAAAGGATTGAAGATAGCCGGAATTGGGAGAATTGAGTGAAGCGAGTTGATTACTAACCGAGGCCAGAAGCTCCGGAGTTAATCTAAGCTCGAGCCGATAGGTTGGAATATGATTAAGATTGTCGGTTTTAATTCGAATATTGGGTAAAAAAACATCGGTAAGAAGATGGTCGATAACAATTTGAGTGCTGTCGTTTTGAGGAGCGGTATTTTGGTTTGACAGTGAAGCCAAATTTACTTTCATCCAAGTATCAGAATATTTTTGATCAGCTAGTGGGGTAAGGTTGGTTAGACCAACGGGGGGTTGGTGAGTTTTAAAATAAAGTGTTTTGCCGATTTGGCGAAGTTCAAGGGCGGGGGTGTTAAAAATTGAACCTTCCAGAAAAAAATCAGAACTGTACTTCTGCGAAAAATCACTGTAACCGACCAGAGCGATTTGAGGATTATTTTCTCCAAGGTAGGTGACTAAATCAGGAGAAGTAAGATTTAGTCGAAAGTCAAAACTGGTTTTGGTTAAATTTTGAAGTGAAGAAATGGTTGAGTTTAGAAGGAATTCTGTCGTCGGCTGAGTAAGTGGGAGACGAAAAACAAAAGAAGAAATCAGGTGTTTAAGCTTTAAATCAGTTAAGGGAATTTTGTTGTAGGCAATACTAAAAGCGACAATTATGGTTGAAAGAAGGACAACAAAAAATAAAGGAGAAAAGATTAAGATAAAAGTTTTGAAGTTTTTTTCAAAAGCGGATAGTTTTGTGGTTGAGGTAATTAAATGAGGATAATTAGCTTGATACCAATCCCCTGCCAACTTAATCTGGTTTGAGCTCCAACCGGCAGCTTTAATTTCGGAAATAACTGACGACAGGGAAACCTCTGTTCGAGCCGATTGTTCAAGAACAGCTTGAAGTGAAGGGGGTAACAATGGGAGTTTAGGTGTATTTGACAAGACAAGTTAGACTTTAATTTTGTATCTTCTAATTTGGGATTTGTTATTTTTCAATTTTAGGGTAATAGTCAACGAGGTATTGGTTATGTTTTTGTGAAGAGTGCAGGCATTTTTAGAACAAGTGCCAAAATAGAGGTTACGGGAATCCGAATTGCTTTTTTTGGGGTCAACGGAGCCATAAACACCCTGCTCGATATTATTGGCAAGATAGGTTAATTCATAAGAGACTGATTGAGCCAAATTGAGATTGGAAAAACTGATAATGAGGTTTTGGTGGTTTGGAGAAAGTTTAACTGAAACGGTAGGAGCGGTCATGGTGGCAGTACTGGTAGTTTTATAAACTCTTTTTTTGAGGGCGTGAGCGGGAGTAGCCGTAATCAAAAATAGTAATGATAAAAGTAGAATGAGGATGCATTTTCTCATGAAAATATGATACGCTATTTCTATATGAAAAACAAAATAGTAGCAGGAGCGGTTTTGGGATTGATCCTAATAGGAGGTGGATTAGGTTTGTGGTTGTGGCAAAAATCAGGTCAAAAAGAACAAATAGTGACGGAAGAAACAAATATTTCACCGATCCCTGAAGCGACAGCTGGTGAAAGCGAAAAGAGCTGGAAGGATGAGGCAGGATTCGAGTTTAAATACCCAAATGGTTTAGCGATAAGACAAGACGCCAGCGACGAAAACCGTTATACCAACTTGGAAATTACAAGTGAAAAAACAGAGGCAAAGATTGTGATATTGGCAGAAGATACAACTTACAAGGCTGTTGCGGACTGGATTAAAAATGATAAGAAATTAAAAGGAGCAAGTGCTACTGATATAGATGTTGGCGGTAAATCAGGTAAAAAGGTGGTTTTTGCTGATTCGGAAAAAGTGGAGGTGGGGGTAATTGAGGATAATATTTTATTTTCAATTGAACTTGATAACGGAAAAGATGAAGTCATGGCAAGTGCCTTGGAGACAATTACAGGTTCCTTTGAGTTTGTTATTCCAACGCAAACACAAAAAACAACAACCGGTACGGGCCAGGATCAAGGCGGAGAAGTGATAGAAGAGGAAGTGATAATAGAATAGTTTTAATTGAATAACAGATGAAAAAAAGATATTTGTCAGATTTTTTCTATTTTGGCGGGTTGATTAAGAAGTTTGATAAAAAAGTCGGAGACTTGGGGGTTCAGGGAACGATGGAAGGGTTGGTAAAGGAAACCAAAACTAAATGGCAGGTGGAAGATAAAGAAGGATGGACAAAGGAGGTTTTGCAAAAAAAACCGGTAATCGTGGTCGCTAATCATCCGTCCGAGTCAGATATTATTTTTATTTTGGCGGCGTTAGCGGCCAGAAAAGACATATATCTGATAATTGATTCCACTTTTATGGGGATTTCTAAAAATATTGATAAACATTTAATACCGGTTTATATTCAACACCGGGAATCAAGAGGAAAGGGGAATTTCAGGTGGAATTTGATAAAAAAATTTCATTGGAGCCAAAACTATGGTAGGGATGCGGCTCATCAGAAAAATATAAAAAGTATTGGCAGAGCGACGAGAAGAGTTGAGAACGGAGCCGTAGTAGTGATATTTCCCGCCGGAGGAAGCACTGATGGAAGATGGTTTTCCGGTATTGGTCACTTAGTCAGAAGTCTTAAAAATAAAAACGAGGTGTCTATAGTTAAGGCAAAAATCGAAGGAAGTTCCAAGTGGGACTATTTTAGGTTAATTCCGGGATTAGGTCGATTAATGCCAAAAATTAAGGTAACTTTTTCAACTCCAAGGAGAGTGACTGACATCGCAAACGAGGACGCCAGAGCTATCACTAAAAGACTGGAAACAGAATATTTAGAATGGAGTGGTGTCCAAGAAAAACCGGAGAAAAGACAATTTGTTCACAGCCAACCGATTTATGCATTTTTACGAACGGCATTTTTGTGGTTTATAGGCAGGGTTAATTAGAAAATCCACATGGCGTCGCCGAAGGAAAAGAAACGGTAGTTTTGAGAAATAGCCGTATAATAGGCATTACCGATGGATGAGTTCGGAAATTTTGTAAACCGAAATGGAGAGTTTGGATAAGATGAAAAAGCAGAAACCAACATTAAAAGACTAGACTGCGGAAGATGAAAATTGGTAATGAGGCTATCAACAAAATTAAATTTATAGGGAGGAAAAATAAAAATATCGGTAGAGTTAGCCTTTGGTTTTATAGCCCAGGACTCAAGAGCGCGAAGAGTAGTGGTACCGACGGCGATAATCCGTTTTCCCTGAGATTTGGCTAAAGTTAGGCGGGAAGAAGTGGCCGGATCAATTTCAAAAAATTCCGTATGAAGTTTTTTTTCAGTCAAATTTTGAGGCCGGAGTTTTTGAAAAGTACCAAGACCGACATGAAGAGTTAAAAATTCAGTGGCTACTCCCCTATTTTGGAGCTTTCGGAGTAAATTTTTGGTGAAGTGAAGACCGGCAGTAGGAGCGGCGGCGGAACCAACCGCTTTAGCATAGACAGTTTGATAATCCTGACGGAGTTTTGTTTCGGGATCGGAGGGGTGAATATAAGGAGGAATAGGAGTCCGGCCGATAAGATTTAGAGTGGTGAAAAAATCAGGCGAAGATTGATTAAAATTAAATTCTATCTCGCCTATTTTTGGATCGATTTTAATGACGGTGGCGATGAGTTGGCGGTCAAAAAAAATTTGAGAGTTGATTTTTGGAAGCGGTGAGGCGATTGCCAGCCAAGATGTTGAGGTTTGTTGATGGAGCAATAAAATTTCGATCCGACCACCGGTTTCCTTTTGACCAAAAATTCTTGCCGGAAAAACTTTGGACTGGTTTAAAACTAAAACATCATTAGGACCAAGAAGGTTAGCAAGGTCGTAAAAATGTTGATGAGAGATGTTGCCATTTTGACGATTTAAAGTCAGAAGACGGCAGTGATCACGGGGAAGAGTCGGCTTGTCGGCGATTAAATTCGGCGGTAATTCGTAGGAAAAATCGGAAATGTCAGGCATTGGGCTAGTTTAGCACAAGGGGTAGGTTTATAATGAAAACTATGATTAATATTGATGACATAAATCAGATTAAAAATCTGGACAAAAGTAATGTTTTGGAGTCGGTACAAGCTTTGGGGAAACAGTGCCGACAGGCGTGGGAGAACGTTAACGAAATAGTAATAAAAAATGATTACAGTCGAGTAGATAGAGTGGTCGTGGCGGGAATGGGGGGGTCGGCGTTGGGGGCGGAGATTATAAAGGCTTTATATTTTGACCGATTAAAAATACCGTTTGAAATTAGCCGCGGGTATCATTTGCCAAGATATGTTGATCAAAATACATTGGTAATTTTGTCAAGTTATTCGGGAACAACAGAAGAAATTTTGTCGGCAGCCGGAGAAGCAGAAAATGCCGGAGCTAAAATAATGGCCATATCGGCAGGCGGTGAATTGGAAAAAACAGCAATAGAAAAAAGATATGATTTTTATAAAATCAGACCGGATTTTAATCCAAGCGGACAGCCAAGAATGGCCTTAGGTTACAGCATCTTTGGGATTTTGGGGTTGCTAAAAATGGCAGGAATAATTGATATTGAAAATGGTGAAATCGAAGGAGTAACTGCAGTGATTGAAGAAGTCCGGAAAAAAAATGGAGTAGAAATAGCAACTGAAAATAATTTGGCTAAACAAATTGCCTTGAAACTGGAAAATAAAATCCCGTTGGTGCTGGCGGCCGAACATTTGGCTGGTAATGCCAAAACTTTTTGTAATTCGATTAACGAAAACGCCAAAACACCGGCAATGTTTTATTTACTGCCTGAAGCCAATCATCATTTATTGGAAAGCTTAAAGAACCCGGCAATTAATAAAAATAACTTAATATTTTTATTATTTTTGTCAGACCAATATGAGCCGGCAATCAAAAAAAGATTTGAAATAACGGAAAAGGTAATTGAGCAAAACGGCATTGAAAAGACAGTGATACAGGAAAACGGCAAAACAAAACTGGAAGAAGTGATGTGGTTGGTGGCTTTTGGAAATTGGGTAATATTTTATTTGGCAATGATTTATGGAGTTGATCCGGCGACAATACCGTGGGTCGACTATTTTAAAAACGAAATGAAGAAGTAGTTTGGATTGAGGAGCTAGTAGTAGGGCTAGAGAAAAATTAAGCCAATAACTCCGGTAATTATAAGATAAATCAGGCAATAAGGGAGAATGGCTAAGAGTATCCGACGAAGAGAATGAGAGATGCCTAAAACAGTGGCGGCTACCAAAACATCAGCCAAAGCGATCATATTGCCGGCACCGGCACCAACCAGGGCCAAGGACAGAATGTTTTGAGGAGATAAATGTTGAAGCAAGCCGGAAGAATAGAGAGAACTACCAAACATCAGATTGGAAACGGTAGCACTCCCGGTGATGAAACTACCAAAAGCTCCGATGAAAGGAGCAAAATAAGGCAAAAACGAAGTATTAAGAAAGCCGGCAATAGTTTTAGTAATCGAGATTATATTTTTGGATAAATCGCCAGAATTGTTCATTAATTGGACGATTATGGACATAATGGCCACAACAAAAAATGGTTCCAGAGTACGAATAAAAGAAGATTTTATTAATCCTTTGAGGGGTTTTGATTTAATTTTTAAAAAAGGGAAGACAATGAAGCTAGTAGCGATAAAAACAAAACCGGGATTGAATAGACTAATAGAATGGTTTAGAAAGGGAAGAGAGAACGTCGCTTTGGAAAAAAGAAATTTGCCGGCAATTAAAAGTAAAACAAATAAACCATAGGGAGCAAGTGTTTTGAAAAAAGTTAACGGTTGAAGATGAGTCGTTTTTTTTATTTTTAGTCGAAAAATATTTTTGGGAACAAATAAACCAAGACGGGAAGTTAATAAAACCAAACCAAGACCAATAATAGAACCGATGATTGAAGGAAATTCATAACCAAAAAGAGAGATAAAATAAGCCGGCAGAACAAAAGCAACCCCGGACCAAATGGCAAAAGGTAAGCCTTCAAAAAATAACTTTTGACGATGACGTTGTTTTGAGACCAAAACCAGTAGCATAAAGACGGGAACGAGCAAGCCAATAAAATTTATTTTGGCGGTAGTAATGGCAATAGTATTAAGATCAAGATTAAGGCCGGCAAGACCGACACGAATGGGAGTGCCGGCGGCACCAAAAGGGACCGAAGTGCTATTGCCAAGTAGGGCAATGACCACGGCCGAAAACGGACTTATACCGAGAGCAACCAAAAGAGGGGCAACAACAGTGGATGGAGTACCAAAACCAGCAATACCTTCTAAAAAATTTTCCAAAAACCAAGCCAGAAGAATAACCTGAAGTCGAAGATCACGAGAAAAGTTTTCCAGGTGACAAGCCAGACTGCCGACAATTTTGGCCTTTTTGAGAATTTCCAAAAAGAGGATGGCGCCAAAAATAATAAAAAGAATGTCGAGGGCAACTAAAAAACCTTTAAGAGATGATTGAAGAATGACCGCAGTTGGAGTATGCCAAAAAAAAATAACCAAAAACAGGGTTACCAACAAAGTGTAAAAACTAACGTGAAGCAGGCTTGATCGATGGTGGAAAATCAAGAGCAGGCAAAATAAGACAAAAGGGATAAGCGAAAGATAGGCCATATAGGCGGGCATTGATTAATTATATAGGAAGCCGACCGGAAGAATCTCGGTTATGATTTCTGATAAATTCACACAATTTTTTCCCAGGGATAAGCCTTGTAGCCAAAATGGCCATATTTGGCGGTATTCTGATAAATCGGCTGGCGAAGATTTAAGCCCTGATTGATACCTTCAACTGATAAATCCAACAATTTCCAGGCAAAATCCTCGATAACTTTTAGTTCTTTTTTAGCAGTGCCAAAGGTTTCAATAGCCTTGGCAATCGGGTCCCGATAGCCGATGGCATAAGCTAATTGGACTTCGCAACGATCGGCCAAATTGGCGGCAACAATGTTTTTGACGATAAACCGGGCGGCGTAGGCGGCGCTTCGATCAACCTTGGTGGTATCTTTGCCGGAAAAACAACCGCCGCCAATCCGGGCCATACCGCCATAAGTATCGACGATGATTTTGCGGCCGGTAACACCGGTATCGGTAGCAGGACCACCGATTGCCCACTTGCCGGTACCATTAAAAATAATTTCATCTAGAGCTGGCAAATTGAGATTATAGGCGACAATTATTGGTTTAATAACCTCCTGATATAAAATTTCTTTGGCCTCATTTTGGTCAATTTTTTGATAATTTAAGGGTTTGGCTAAAACGATTTTGGCAACCGAAACCGGATGACCATTTTCGTAATTAACGGCGACTTCGGATTTGCCGTCGGGACGAAGCCAGGAATACTTAGAATGTAAATTGTCCATACCCCGACAAAATTCGTGAGCCAGAGTTATCGGTAAAGGCATAAGTTCGGGTGTTTCCCGGCAGGCGTAACCAAACATCATCCCCTGGTCACCGGCACCGCCATCATCAACGCCAAGGGCAATGTCGGGTGATTGTTGATGAATATAAACTTCGATATCGGCGGTCTTATCAAAACCAAAAACGGACTCCGTATAGCCCAACTCTTTGACTTTATCTTTGACTAGTTGAGCAAAATCAATCGGTTTTGGACAAGTAACTTCACCGGCAAGAACTACTTTTTGAGTGGTGACCAAAGTTTCACAAGCAACCCGTGATTTAGGATCATTCTTAATTGCGGCATCGACAACAGCGTCAGAGATCTGATCACAAATTTTATCGGGATGACCGGCACAAACAGATTCGGAAGTGAAAAGGGAATAGTTCATTTTTCCTCCATTAATTTATAAGAGGCATGTCCGAGCCCCGAAAAATCGGGATTCGCAGGCACCGTGACCCCAGCATGACGCTGGGGCTCGGTTGCCGACCCCTACTCTCCCGATGGTAATCGGGGGAAAGGAGATTCTCCTGACAATGCGATTAGAGGATAATGGAAAACAGAAAAAATGTCAACCGGAAATTTGAAATTATTTAGTAGGAAGAAAGATAGTTCGGGGTTAGATATCGGGAGTGGTGGACCAGACGCGCAGACCGCGGCGGCTAAGATAAGTCGGAATAATTTTAAAGGCCGGATTTAGGGATAAAATTGCAGAAATCATTTTTCTTTTTTGAGCCATGTTGGACCCACTAATAATAGTAACCGAGCCGCCGTCACCGCCGGCACCGTTGACTTTGCCGCCCATGGCGCCATAGCTTTTTGCCAAAGTCAAAACCTGATCAGCTTGCGGACAAATCAACTCCGAATGAAGCTTTCTTTGACCATCGTTACAGTCAGTAGCGGCTTGGCCGAAAGCGACAAAGTCCCCTACTTCGATGGCGCTTTTGGCCTTAATAGCGGCTAAACGCAGAGTTTCTAAAAGGGCTTGAGCATCCCTCGAACCGGTTTCCAAATTTTTAATGACAGCTTGATGAACTTGAGAAGATGAGTGTTTTTTGCCTAAAAATACAAGACAAATCCTTCTTTCCAGTTCCCACCAAATGTTATCGGGAAGAGTTATTTGAGTAACAACATTGTCGTAGGGATATTTTTTCATTTCAATGAAATTGATGCCGCCGAAAGCGGCGCAAATTTGATCCTGAATACCCGATTGTTGTTTAAGATCCTCGGTTTCGACACGGTGAGCTTCGTAGGCAATTTCCAAAGGAGTTATTTTTTTTTGATTTAATTCACACATGGCGGCCACGAGAGCAACACAAACTGAAGCCGAGGTCCCGGTGGAACAAGCCGCCGGAGCATCAGAGTGAACAGAAATTAAAATATCAAAATCTTTGGGGAGACCAATCCTTCTAATGGCCGATTCAAGCAAAGGATGCTCACCGTTTTTGGTTTCATCCATAGAATAAGGAACACCAAAATCTTCGGGGTAAACTGTAATCCGATTGGCTTGAGAACCGGCCGGGAAAACGGTAATTTGAACTTCAGCATACGGATAAACGCCAATGTTAAATATCTGGCCATGACCGGCAAACCAAGTATCGGTCCAACCACCAATGTCACAGATCCGGATCGGAGCAACGGAGTTGATAATTTTTATGGGTGATACGGAACTTGTACTTTTATTTTTCACGGGAAGAGTTTAATAAGAAATATTTTTTCCGGAAGCATTTTTACATTTGTTTGCCGGTATACTGCATTCATTTTTACAAGTTGAGTCAAGTCCATATAATTTGGGACAGAGGCTAACGGTCGGATTTTGGTAAAGTTCGCAACTTCCGGAATGACCACCACCCGGAGCACAAACATAGGAACATTTCACCAAACCAATATTGGTACTGGAAACGCCATAATTATAATGGCAATCCGAACCACAACCGCCAAGACAGCCGACATCTCCGATGGAAAGATCTTGAGTATTGGCTAATATAGTGTAGAGGCGATAATATTGTGGGGAATTGCCTGGTCTTACCTGATAGTAGTAAGACTGTTTGGTGATAGGATCGCAGGGAATTGATGCCGAAATGATTTCACCATGGTATTGCAGAGGTTGGCCACAATCAGGAAAGTCTTTTGGAAATTCTTCGGCTAGGCTGTAGTAAATTTCCAAATTAGTTTTAATTTTGTGAAGATCACTTTTGCGGCGGGTATCGAGAGCTTTGATAATTTGCGGGGGAACGACAAGGTAAGAAGTTATAGCTAAGATCGAAATAATAGCAATGACAACTAATATTTCCAACAAAGAAGTACCTTTGTTGACAGTGCGGGTGTGCATCAGGATTAATTATAGACCGAGTTGGATAATTTTATGACATTATCAATTTCTTTAAGCAAATTTTCATTTGAAAGAAGCCGATAACAAAACTCTTTTGCAAGCGGTTCTTCGAGCTGTTGTTTGAAATCGGCAAATGTTTCTGTAGAGCAAGTACTTTTTATATTTTGTTTACTGCTTGCATCTACCAGTCTTGAATCAAGCCTAACTCTCGCGGTTTGATCATCAACTAATAAATAAATTAAAATCGGTTTGATATTTTTACAAACTTCATCGTAAATTTGTTGTCTAAACGAAAACTTTAGGTTGGTGCCGTCGATAACAATTGAATGGCCTTTGCTAAGTAATTGAAGAGCCAACTGGCGAAGTGTTTTATAAACTAAAGAAAAATCGGCCTGATTATCGCCGAAAAGAGCATGAGAGATATTTTCACCCGACAAAACAGTGAAACCATATTTTTGGTGTAAATAATCGGCAACATAGCTTTTGCCCGAACCGGGCAGACCCATCAAAATAACTACTTGCGGCGAAGAAAATATCTGGCCGAATTTGATGGTTTCTAAGGATTTTGATAAATTGTCCATGACAAAATTATTCGGGGATATGATTTTTTATGAGAAAGGCTTTTTGGTCGGGAAGACAATTGTAAGGGAGACGGGGATAATCCATTGACTTATATTATCGCAAACTAGACTGAATACCAACCGGCGGAATAATGGGATAGAAAATAGCTGGCTCAAATTTGGGAATAACAAAAATAGGTTTGGAAAGCGAGAGCTTGGGCCGATAAATCGGCTCCGGCTTCGATCGAACAACTAACTCTTCGATAATTAATCTAATTAGTTTTTTAGCTTCGATTTCGTTTTTCTTAAGAGATACATTCCAATCAAGACCGGGTCCGGTGTTGCCTTCCAAAAGATAACTATTGCCGTTGTTACTGATAATAAAATCGAGAGTAAAAAGAGAGCACTTTTTGTCCAAAACTTCGGCAATTAAATTTGACTTGGCTAGTAAAGAGGCAGGAATGTTTTTAAGAGAAAGGTAGGTAAGCAAACCACCCTGGTGTTCGTTACAACGAAATTCGCCGGACTTGGCTACGCGAATATAAGACTGAACAATTTTGCCCCTAAGATAGATGAGGCGAATATCGGTAGGAGCAGGACAACGGTGATAACTAAATCCGAGATCAAACCGGACAAAAGGCTGAATAATAAAAGAGACATTTTGGTGCCGACGGGTAATTGCCAACATTTTCTTTGGATGTTTTGGCTTAAGTTTATAGACATGCCGGCCACCGGCGCCAAATTTGTTTTTCATAACAATGTCACCGGTAAAATCCTTTGACGTAGGGTGTTGAGAGATTAATTTTGCTAACTTTTCACAGGCATGATTAATACCCGGAAGAGTAGGATCTTCTAAAGAGACGGTAGGAATAGCATAACCGGAGAGTTTGTCGTAAGTTTTTTGTTTATCGAAAAATAAACTAAAAAGAGACGGATCATTGAACGGCTTTACTTTGTCTGACGAAAATAAAAGTTGACGACGGAACTGAATATCCGTTTTGGTCGGAGAAAATTTGTCAAAGATTAGAGCGGAAAAACAGGGAGAATTGACTTTGAGCCATTTTTTATCTTTATAAATCCAGAAACTGCGGCAAAATCCCGGCCCGACAATGTCGCTGGAAGTGCTAAAGCCGGCGGCTAAGTTAAAATCAGCACAAGTTTCTAAAAAATAGCCATAAACGTCGTTGTAGGCAGAATTTTTAGACTTTGAAGAAAAAGGAGTTAGATTTTTGGCAGAAACATCAGAGGCGCTTTTAGCCAGTGATTCGGCATAGACGATAAGAACATCAAGGTTGGTTAACTTTTTCATAAAAATATTCGTCACCAAAGCTTACGGAAAAAACGGAATTCTTTGTGAGATCAGTGAGTACATTATAACTTATCTTAAGGAAGTAATGGAGACTAGCTTTTAAACAAAAAGTGCGGTACAATTGGAATGTAGGGATTTTTTGATATAAGAGAGGTCGCTACATTTATAAGTTTGCATAAAAAAAATGGCAAAAAAGTTGTATGTCGGCGGCCTGTCTTTTCAGACCACTGATGATAGTTTGCGAGCGGCTTTCGCTCAAGCTGGTACAGTCGTATCGGCAGTAGTTATTAAAGATAAATTCTCCGGTCAATCGAAGGGTTTTGGATTTGTAGAAATGTCTACTGACGATGAGGCAAATGCCGGTGTCGAAATGTGGAATGAAAAAGAACTTGATGGTAGAACCGTCAAGGTCAATGAAGCCAGACCAATGGAAGAAAGACCCCCGAGAAGTGATAATTACTCCCGTGGCCCGAGTCGCGGTGGATACGGTGGTGGCGGCGGAAACAGATATTAAGTTTGTTTTTTAAAGCTAAATAAACCCCCTCCGGTAACGGAGGGGGTTTTGATTGGTCTGGCTAGTCTAGGTTTTCCTGATGAGAGACTGGTTTTGAGAGCCTGGCTAAATGATGATTGGCAGCAATATCTTTTAGAAATTGAGTCGGAGTTTTACCGTTTTTAATTTCTTCGGTTTTTTGTTTGAATTCGGCGGCAATGTCGTTGGCGATTTCATCGGTAACATCGGTATAGTTTAAGACATTAGTGAGGTAATATTTGATAATGTGCCGGCCGCTTAGCGGACCCAAAAGAAGGCGGCGTTCATTGACACCAAAAACAGATAAATCGTGACCTTCGTAGGCGCCGGAGTTTTTAATGACGGCAGAGGTATGAGGACCGGCAGAATGAGTCCGATTGGTGAGGCTAACCGGTTCGGTAATGGGAACCTGGATCCCCAACATGCTCGCTAATAAAACGTTTAAAGAATAAGATTGATCGAGATGAAAATTGCTCGTAGAAACCGGATTATCCAAATACAAATTACAGAGAAGTCCGGTAAGCGAAGTAATACCTGACCTTTCGCCAATACCCAAAACGGTAGTTTGAATATGCTGCATGCCGGCTTTGACTGCCGTAACCGCGTTAATCAGGGCGTAACCACGATCGTTATGAAAGTGACCTTCTAAAGGAGTTTGGGGATAACGTTTTCTTAGGGCTTTGACCCGGGTAGAGACTTCCGCCGGAGTAGCGGTGCCAACCGTATCGGGAGTACCAAACCGATCAACAAATTCGACAACAGAATCGTAAACTTTACATAAATCCCCGATCGGAGTTCTGAAGGCATCTTCGCCGCTAAAGCGCAATAAAAGTTGGGGGTAATTTCTTCGAATGTCCTCAAGAAGCGGGCGGACTGTTTTTATAATTTCATCAATTTTTTTACCATGTCCAAAATTTTGACTTTCTTCAGAAGTCCCCATGTACAAATTTAAGCCATCAACTCCGGCCTTTATGGCGATTTCAACATCAGAGGGGTGGCAACGGACGTGGGCAAGAATGGAAACTGGTTGGCCGGTTTTTTGACAAAACTTATCCCTCTCTTTTATCAAAAGAGCCAAATTATCGGCTTCTTTTTCATTGACGATCGGAGAAAAAACTTCCAAAAAACGAACACCGTACTTCATCAGGCTTAAGGCCAATTCTATTCTTTCGGTGGAAGACAGGTGATATTTGCCAACATCGTCCCAAAGAGGACTTTGCAGACCTTCACGAAGTGAAGTGTCAGTAATTTGAAAATTATTTGTTTTGTGATTCATAAAGTATGGTATTTTAACTCAAATTTTTAAGCCATTCCAAGGCATTTTTCAGATCTTTTTCGTCGGGACGGGTTTTGTGGATACCACCGAAAGGCCGGACAAATAAAGGATAACTATCAAAACCGCGGACTTCAAACCAAGATTTAACGATCAAACCGGAATGTTTAAGTAGCGATTTGAAATTCCGATGATAGTCGTTGATAAAAGGAAAACTACACATACCGCTAGTGGTAATTAAAAATATATTTTTATTTTTTAAATTTAATTTGGGAATAATTTCGTAAAATAAGCGGTGAGGTTTGGCAAAATATATACCGGTGGCTAAAATAATTTGATCATAATCTTTAACCATATCGGCGGTGGCTTCTGATATTTTTAAAAGATCGATGGGGAAATTTTCGGCAAGATATTTAACGATTTTTTCGGTATTGTGGTGGTGAAAGGACTGATAAATAATGAGAGTTTTCATAAAAATTGGCTCCCGACCATAAGAATAGGACAAATCTCTAACTGAAATCATTCATGATTTTAACATTAAGCTAAGTACCTGCCAGCCGGGAGAGTCTTACCCAAACAAGATAAATTCTGTATAATACTTGTATTAAATTTTTGATCATTCTATGAAAAAAATCATTATTCTTCATGCAGGCTTGCTCGTTGTTCTGATCGCGGTGGGTATTTTTGGTTATTTTCGTTTTTGGAATGCTGCCACGGTTAACGGCACTCCTATTAGCCGTATTAGCTATATTAAGGCGATGGAAAAACTAGGAGGCAGACAAACTCTTGATTCAATGATCGACGAAGTGCTGATTCTCAACGAAGGAATAGCAAAAAGCGTCAAAATTGATCAAAAAGTGATTGATGATGAAATTGCTAAAATTGAAGCCCAACTTAAGACCCAGGGCCAGACCTTGGATGCTGCCTTGTTGGCCAATGGAATGACTAAGGCGGATTTGGAAAAACAAATTCGTGTCAAAAAAATTGAAGGCATATTGTCAGCGCCAACAACCGAGATTACTCAAGCACAAATTGACGAATTTTTAACTGCCAATAAAAGTATGCTGCCAACCGGGAAAACTAAGGTTGAACTCCAAACACTAGCTAAAGAACAGTTAGCCTTGGAGGCCAATCAGACTGCCGCGACTACCTGGTTTGATAATCTTCGCCAATCGGCCAAGATTGTTTACCGATAAGCGAAAGGGATTTGGTCACAACTTGTTGATCTTGTGGTAAAATATTAAATGACATATTTCAATCAAGATGACCGACAGGGTGGCCGTAAAAGTTTTGGAGGAGGAAAAAGAAGCTTTGGCGACCGAAGAGGAGAAGACAGAAAAATGTATCCAGCAACTTGCCATGAATGTGGCCGAG
The DNA here is from genome assembly GCA_041658125.1 of Candidatus Shapirobacteria bacterium. Lineage (GTDB taxonomy): Bacteria > Patescibacteriota > Microgenomatia > UBA12405 > UBA12405 > JBBAAS01. The sequence goes on from JBBAAS010000005.1 coordinate 22,791, forward strand.
ATTGCCAAGTGCCGTTTTTCCCTGATGGAAGTAAACCAGTGTATTGTTCAAGTTGTTTTCAAAAAAATCAGGGTGATTTTAGTCAAAAGAGACCGGAATTTGGAGGAAAACGAGATTTTGTTGAACAAAAAGTCAGTCAGAATCAATCGCACGATGTGTTAGTTTCGATTAACTCCAAGTTGGAAAGAATGTTGACATTAATGGCGACGGCTAATAAATCAACCCCGACTTCAAAAGAGATTGTTGTCGAACCGGTAAAAAAGACTAAGAAAGTAGTAAAAAAGACAGAGAAGGCTTAAGAAGGTAAAAATCGAGTTACGTTACAATTTCTGTCGTGCTTAATTCTTTGAGCTTAGTAATAAGTTCTTCCTTGGTGTAAACAGAAGTGTCTATCTGTTTACTTTCAAAAACTCTTAATCCTTCGACAATTCTTCGGGCAAAAATTGCTTCCTTTTTTCTCAGGGCTTTTATTCTTATTTCATTGGCGGTAAAGGTTTTGGAAACGACAACTAATTGAGCAAAAAAAGGCGCCATATTGATAAAAATGTTAGAGATATCTTTAATATCGACACTATGAATTTGAGAAGAAAAGAAAAAATTACGGGTAATAATAGTAACCCGGCCCTCCTCAACGTCAAGAGTGTCGGGAAAGAAATCAAAAGGAAATTTGTGAGTGGAAATACTAACCAATATCCGGTTAGATTTTTTGACTAAACCGGCAACAAGATTTTTATCCAGCCCTTTTTTCTCGGCAAGTTGAGTTGTAGGCGGCTTTTCCGGAAAAATAGTCACCCTCCCATTTTGACTATTTGCTTCGATGTCCATGTTTAACTTTACTAATTTTTATCTGATGATGCCCAATCCGAGAAGACCGACAATGATAAGGTAGGCGGCTATTAAATAATTAATTAATTTAGGAAAAACTAAAATTAATATGCCAAAAATTAATGAAGCCAAAGGACTTAGGTTAGAAAAAGAAATATTCATATATTTATCTTTGTAAATTAATAAATTTATTTTTGCTGTTCGCCGGAAAAGATCCGTAATAGCTTAACAATACCCCAAGCCAAAACAGCGTAGACAATCAGGGCGACCAAAGTTGACGGCTCTAAAACCGAGGTGGTAACGGCGCCGGAAGCATAGCCCTGACGAAATATGCCCTGAAAAGGCAAAATAAATATTCCGGTTATGCCGTAGATCAAACCCACAAAAGCACTATAACTATTAGCACCGGCTAATTTTAAAATTAAACGAAAGGCCAAAAATATTTCCAAAGCCCCAAAAAAATAATAGACCAAATATTCATAGGTTTGAGAATTGGTGGCTTTGGTGACGACCGGTGACTTGACTACCGGTTCTCCGCTATTCCCCTGCGTCATGATTGTTTCTTTTGTTATTTCTGTCATATTTATCTTCCCCTATTTCGCAAAAGGCGACCCATATAAATAACCACAATGGCGCCAATTACGGCAATGACTAGACTATTAAGATTGAATCCGGTAACGCCGGATTGACCAACCAGTCCGAAAAGGAAACCGCCAACTACGGAGCCAACAATACCTAAAATTATGTCCGACAAAGTGCCCTGACTATAATTAGTTTTCATAATAACCGAAGCAATCCAGCCGGCGAGGGCTCCAAAAATTATCCAAAGTACTATGCCCATAGTTTTTTCTCCAAAATTAATTAATAATAAAAGTATTTCTAAGACAAAATCACGGTGTCTGGTTCACATTGACATCGATTTCACTTGGAATATTGATTTGAGGCTGAATTGACCCCATACGCCTGATGGCCGGAAGGCCAAAATAAAAAAATAACAGTCCAATGACTATAAGGACAAAGATCCCGATTATTAAACCACTGCTACCATTATCAGATGCCGGAGCCGGATTGTTTACAATTGTGGTCATATTTTTTTTACCTCCTTAATTAATTTTTCTTTAACTTCAGCTTTTTTATCTAAAGTTTGATTTTTAACTTTAGTTAATCCGGCTTTTATTTTGTCGCGATTTTTTTTATTACTCATGACCATGGAAGTAGCCACGGCTACTCCTCCGACCACTGCCCCGGCAATTCCGGCAACGATGGGATTAACTCTGTTGGCATTTTTGACTTCTTTTTTTGGTTGGGTAACTGTCATATATTTGTTTCCTTTTTTAAAATTATTAATAATTTTTATGCTGTTAAATTTCGATCTTTTTAATTATCGTAACTTTCGGTAAATAACCGATTAAAGCTTTTTCTACAAGACCGGTTAAAGTTAGGTCTTCGATAACGGCTTGAGCTCGAGCGTGCTTAGAAAGAGAAGGGTTAAGAAAAAGAGTAATCCGTTGCTTTGTAGTAGTTGTCATACTTAACATGGTACAGATATTTGTAGTACTTGTCAAAAACCAGCTATTTTGAGATATCGGCAAAGACCACCAGGCGTTGACTATAACTTTTTTTGGCCTCATTCCAGACACCATCGCAGGTAATAAGATTGAGATGAACGCCGTCGTTTTGGCTAAAAACATCATCTGCGTATCCGGAGTCATAGAAACGTTTGTCCCGAACCACAAAAGTAAGAGCGGCTTCGGTATCATCTTTAAGATACAATTTGTCCCCTATCTCCAATTTATTTAAGTTAGCAAATACGCCCGTCTTGCCATTCTCTCCGTTAAAATGTCCGGCGATAACAGCACTCCCATTTTCCCCGGGACGGGATCCTAATTTAAACCAGCCGACATCGACAATATTGTCGGGAACTTCCATTTCTCCATTAGGAGTAACACCCAGGGATTGAATCTTGGCGTTAACATCGATTGCCGGAATTATTAGACGGACCGGCAAAGAAAAACCCTTCCGGCCTACGGCCACCTTCCCTTGACAGGGCAGGCAAAATAGATTTTTTATAAAAAAAACAAAAATAAAAAAAAATGCGGTTAAAACTACTATCAATAGTGCAGGCCTAAAAAATTTCTTCAATGCCCAAGTAACCAATTTTTTATTTGATTTAGGACGTATAAGAAATTATTGTTTTGGGAAGCAAAGCCGGTGCTTGGCAGACGCGGGCCACCGATAAGTTTTGATTCACCATAGGTTCCGATTTGACACTCGTTTCTGGCAGCAACCCTAACCCAAATAGGCTGATTTTGGTGAAGATCATTTATGATCGTTGAAAAGCCGGTGACGTTAACGTTGTAAAACAATTCTTCTTTTTTAAAACCATATTGAACATTAAAAGTGTCTGTGCCTGAATACGGACCCCATTTGAGAAAAATACTATCGGCATCAATTCTTTTTGACTCGATGATGACGGGGGTAACTACCTGGTTACTGATTGGCGGACAATAAGGAGCGGCTGGAGCAGAAGTGGAAGTGGAAGTGGAGGTGGAAGTGGAGGTGGAAGTGGAGGTAGCGGCCGCGCAGACCGGTTGGGTGATTTGGTTGAGAAGCAAGGTAACTTGCTTGGTAAGCGAAAGAGCTCGACCTTTTAAGCTTGTACCGGATCCAAACGAAATGAGACCAGTTTGGGCAATAATTGTTCCTTCAATGTGGGCATTAGCGCCGATGGTCATAGAGGCGGGAATCTGCCAAAATACGTTGTCGGCACAAGCACCATTGATCAAACTCATCGTTCCCGCGCCGGAGGTGGAGATACTGGAGGTACTTCGAAAAATGTAGACGCCCGCACCGTCGAGAGTAAGGGTGCCGTTTAGGGTGGAAGCTTGGACGTTATAGACACCCGGAGTGACAGTGTTGTTTCCGGCCAGGTTGAGGATTACGGGAGTTCCCTGACTACCCAGATCAAGAGTATCGTAAGCGGCGGAGGCGGCGGTTTGGACTCCACTGGCCGGAGCGATTATCGTTCCATCCACTTGCCCTGCGATAAGGTTGGTAATGTCACTTATTGAATCAGCACCAACATTTCCCCAGAGGTGGGTCGTGCCGCCGGCGTCATTGGTCACTCCTGTCTTACCAAAGACGGCGTAACTGTCAGCTGCTCCAAGATCCGGCGCGGTGGCCGCAGATACTTTTAGAGGGTTTACAAAAAAGGCTGTAGCGAAAACCAGTAGCCATACCAAAGACTTCATTTTGTTTAAATTTTTCATAAAATATCTTTTTATAATGCAAGCTATCATACTAGATTTAATTATAACACAATGTAACTTTTTTTACAACATTTATCAATGGTGCTGTTTTAAGACTTCGTCAATCAAAAACAACTGATTTTTCCGAAGAAGAGGCAGTTTGTCGAGGGCAAAGAAGCCGTATTCCGAAACTTCGTGAGTTTGGGTAAACTCGCCACCAATAAGGAGGCCGGTGTAGCACATGTCAAGGCGGGCAGAGTCGCGGTCGGTACGGGTTTTAAGCGAATCATCGACACTGACAACCAGGCCTGATTCCTCTTTTATTTCCCGTTCCAAAGCTTCGCGCGGATGCTCGCCGGATTTTAAATAACCACCGGGTAGAGCCCACGAGTGAGAACGGTAAGTATGTTTGAAAAGAAGAATTTCTTTTTGCTCGTTTAAAATAATTCCGGTAACTCCGACCAAAAACCGGTCCTGAAAAAAACGCATTAGTGACAATTGCCATTTCTTTGAAAGATGCAGGGCTTTATAAAGTTTAGCTAATAATGATTTCACAAGGCGTTTGGGTCTTCCGATTTGGTGCCAGAATCATGTTCTAATTTTTCATTTTCCAGCTCCAGTTGATGGACATTTTTTGTTAACTCCAACACTTCATCTTTATTTTTTTTGATTTCTTTATCTTTGCCACGGATGGTAAAAGAATTGGAAACAGAATGAATAAGATATGCCAAATAGGATAGTATTAAACCGAAAAGAATTGAGCCGACGATGACATAAAAGAGAGGAACGTCGGACACGACTAACACGCCTAAGTTAACTGAAACCGGAGTGAAATTATATTTTGAAATATAAACCAAAATTGAGCCGATAATCAAAAATAAGATTAAAACTAACATAAAATAACTTATAAAAATTACTTAACACTATTAGTATACGCTTATATATTACCGGCAGAGATTCCGAAAATCGTGACAAGTTGACCGTTAACCATGACCTCGTCCCCTTTTTTCTTGCCAATAATGGCCAAACCAAGAGGACTTTCGACGGAAATCCAGCCCGGTTTAAGGCGGGCGTCATTTTTGCCAACTAAAGCAATAGTCATATTCCGCCCGTCCGACTCAAAACGGAGAGAGACAGAATGACCAAAACAAACAGTATTGGTATCAGAGGAAATTGGCTGAACGACGGCTTTTTTCAGATCGGCTTCAGCTTCGGATATCTGCGAACGTAAAACTTCAGCCCGTTCACCAAGGAAGATATAGGCTGAATTTTCCTTTAAATCGCCTTCAGCGGCGGCTTTGGACCGCTCTTCAACCGTCCGCCTTAATTCATCGCGTAATGCCTGAAGGTCTTTTTCTAACTGAAGTTTGCCCTGTTTGGTAATCACAAGTTGTTCATGCTAACAGTTTTTTTGAACATATTCAAATTCTAAAGAACCATTCCAGTCTAGAAGAATCTTTATACCAAAGCCGCTTTGTGTAAAGCTTTGGCTTTTTTCCGAACTCTGGCCAAAATCCCCTCGCAAAGTTTTGATAATGCCTGTTTACAAACCGATGGAGTAACCCGTTCTTCATGTTGACGATAATACTCGTTTAGAAAATAATCGAAACGGTTTTCGACATCCTTAAAGTATTTAGTTTTGGTAAATTTATTGACTAACGGATCTTTTATGCCCCGAAGATAACAAAGATAGAAGGCAAAAGCCTGTTCTTCGGTATTAAGCCCAAAAGCATCGAAAAGACTGCCGGCGGCAGTTTGACCAAAGACGTTATAAAGTCCCTGTTTTGAGGTTTTAAACATATTTTCACCAAAACCGACTTCTTTGAGAGGATTAATGCCGTTAGCGGAAAGGTATAAATATAACCGGGCACACTTGGAACATTTGCCACACCAACGACTTTCAGCACATTCGTGAGCGGAACCGCAGGACATCAAATTTTTAAAAGTATTTTTGGAGAATTCCTCGGCTAAAATGGAAATGATGGTGATTTCATCAAGCCCCTGAAGAAAAGAAGTGGTGAAAACATTGCCATTACTTAGGGATTGAGTTAAAAGCGAAATTTCGTCGACAGCTTGAGTTGACTGTTCATAATCGGGCACTACTTTTAAACCGTCATGGTCATAAAAGAAAGCTTCGGTACTACGTTCATTGCTGAAAATAATGTATTTGGCTTTCCATTGACGAGCGATCGGAATGGCCAGTATTGCCCAAGCAGTAAGCGGAATTTCCCAGCCAAACCAACTCATTCCCAAATCTCTTAAGGTTTCAAGCTCACTATCAACACAGATGATCGGATCGTGTATTTCTTTTGAAAAGGAATTGAAAAGATCAAGTTTGTGCTTGCTTTCATACGGAGAAAGCGGGTCGTTGACCCAAAAAAGAATAGGCTTGAAACCCAGCCTTTTAACAAGATGGTAGGTCAAAAAGCTGTCTTTGCCAAAAGTAAAAGGGAGGACTACATATTTTTCATTGGACGGAGAAAAAGAAAAATTTTCGTTGTTAGTGGCCTTGAAAGTATGAGTGGTGTTAAGGATCGTTTTTAAAATAGGCAAAATATGGGTGCCACGTTTGGCCGAATGCATATACCAGTAGGCGGGGAGAAATTTCATGAATGACTGATTTGACCAGGAATAAACTTGGGGATATTCGGTATTAAATTCAAGACGAACGTTTTTGTCGATAACGAGCGGAAAATGGGCGGTATAGGCATAAGCAATATTGTTCAACAATTTATTTTTGAGACTGGCGGGGAGGGATTTCCAAAGGTTTTGAGGGTAGCGAATAGTAAGCAATTTATTAATGGCGCTGGAAGAAATTTTGACGTAAATTTTGTCGTTAACATAACTTGAGTTTACTTTTACCGGAATTTCTCTTTCGTGCCAAGCGCGCCATTTCCAAGTACTTTTACCATTGTGAATAGGAGTCAAAAGGTTTTGATTATTGTCGGGAGGCTCTTTTTTTTGTTTTAATTTTTTTGTCACTTTGAGTCATTATATCGGTCTTGAATACTTTTTTAATAAAACAGTTTTTGATAATAATAATTAGACAGTAGCGTCCAATAATTTTTATATTTAATCCAAAACTTCAACTTTAAAAATTGAATTGCTTTGTAGTTCGATATAATAAGCACAAATATGATATCTTAGATTTTATGCGGACACCAGAAATAGAAAAAATTTATAACAAGGGGGTGGACTGGGCGTTGGGAGTGGTTGGGGTAATAATAACAAACCGGAGATTAAGAAAAGTTATTTACGATGGACAGGAAAATATTTTAAAAATAAACGAAAATTTGGGTAAGGGTCATTCAGTCCTACTGGTGGCTGATCATTTTGGGGACGATGAGACTCGGAACGACGAAACTCTTTTTTCGGCTGGATTTATGCTGCGTTTGAATAACCGTAAAACATCAGGTATCTTTATCAGAAAAGAGATTGTGTCCGGTGAAATGGGTCTAAGGGGACGAACAATAGCAGCTATTCTTGCCCGGCATAAAATTGAACCGCTGGTGGTTGTGACACCAAAATATGAATCTGATGCGAGTACAAGAACAAATTATAATGTACCGCCAGTACAAAGAAGCATTAAAATTCTAGGGAAACCAAACGGTTTGGTGATGGATTATTCTTCAGGAACCAGAAACCCGGTAATGTTTGAGGCAGAAGATGGACTGCCGTTTATTTCGGCGTTTGCCGATTGGGTGGTACCAATGACTACCGTTATTGAAAATGATGCTAAGCCAAAAATTGTAATTCATAAACCAATACCCGGAAAGACAGGCGTAAGAAGATGCATGAAAGAGTTTGAAAGAGAAGCCGGTAGACAGACATATTCAGATTTAGTTATGAATATCATAGCTACCGGCCAACCCGATAGTGTAAAAAGAGGATTTTATAGGGAACAGGCCGGCCAACTGGAAAATTACATGAGAGACCCGACAGGGTTTACTCCCCGATTTGAAGACGAGAGAACACAAAAAATGATGACGGCCTACATTATTTGGAGAGCGGGAGGATTTGAAAGAGTAAGGGAAAAGTAGAGTTACTTGTTTAAGAATTTAGTTACCCAGCCAAATAAACTAAATTTACTTTCGTTTTTGGTAATAAAGTCATTAATTTTTGTCTGTTCCTGCTCAAGAGTAGTGACTTGGCTTTGTAATGTTACTTTATCTTCTGTGTTTGTAGTTTTATCAATTAATTTTTTAAGTTGGTTTATGCGATTATTGGTTTTAACCATTGCACTTCTAAGTGCACCGAGATTCTTGTAATCTGACCCAATTAGAAACGTTTTTATTTTATTTCTATTTTCAACGGCATCAATTTTTTCAGTGACTTCCTTTTCGGAGTCATTTTGTTCTTGAGCAATTACTCTAACTGATTCTCCGATGCCGCCATTTTTGTCGGCCACGGATAAAAGAT
>JBBAAS010000006.1:0-31181 GCA_041658125.1 Candidatus Shapirobacteria bacterium
AAAAAAATAGTTTTGGTCATGGGTTAATTATAAGCTAAAATGGGAATAATTTGATACAATTGGTTGATGATCAGAGAAGTAGTTTTATATCCCAGTAAAATTTTGACCAAGGCTACCAAGAAGGTGGTAAAGATAGATGAAAAAACAAAAGAAGAAATAAAGGATTTGAAGGAGACTTTGGAGAGTTGTCAAAACGGAGTTGGGTTAGCGGCGACGCAAATCGGGATAGCCAAGAGATTTTTAGGAATAAAGGACGCCAAAACAAAAGAAGTAAAGATATTTGTTAATCCCAAAGTCGAAACGGCTTTCGGGAAAAAAGTTTATCCGGAAATTGAAGGAAAAGATGGGAAGCCGGAAATTTTTTTGGAAGGCTGTTTGTCTTTTCCAAATTATTTTGGAGAGGTGAGGCGGTATTTAAAAATTGAGGTTAGTTGGCAGGAATTGGTAGGGGAACAATTGATTGATATGAAAAAGACAATGATGGGTTTTGAAGCGATTGTTTTTCAACATGAAATTGATCATTTAAAAGGAATTTTATTAGTCGATCGGGTGACCAGGGGAAAAGGGAAGTTTTATAAACAGATCGGAGAAAAGATGGAAGAATGGGATATCAGGAAAATTTCTAATTTATAATTTCTATTTTTTCTAAATAAGTTTGAGCTTCTAAGTTGTTGGGAGCAAATTTTAAGGCGTTTTCAAAATTGGATTTGGCGGCAGAATAATTTTTGAGATTAAATTCAAGAACACCGAGGTCAAAAAAGGCATAATCGTAATTAGATTTTAAGTCGATGGCTTTTTGATAGTATGCGGCGGCCTCGGTAGTTTGTCCGGCAATTTCTAAAAATTTTGCAATCATATAAAAAGCTTTGGCATCAGTCGGGGCCAAGCGGGTAGCTTTGAGAAGAGAATCAATAGAATCGACTAAATATTTTGAGTCGATAGTGGAGAGGTAATAGTAAACTTGGGCCCGTTCTTTCCAAAAGTTGATGTTGCCGGGAGAAATGGCAATGGTCTGGTTGCTGGCAGAAATCGCCTGATTTTCATAATCTTTGGCCTGAACGGAGTTTTTTTGGGTAAAAAAAGTAACGGCTAGTTTGGCCGACAGAAGGGCGGACTGGTTTAGATAAACCGGTTCTGAAGACCGATAATAAAGGCTCGTTTTAATTTTTTGGTAAGCACCGGAATAATCGTTTTGACTGTCAAGGGATTCCGATTCGGCAAAAGTAATGTCGGCGAGATAATAAAAAAGCAGGGTTCGAAGCGATAGAAAAAAGAGAAAACAAGTAAAAATTGTTAGCCCAAGCGTTAGAGGTTTTGGTAATTTAATCGATGGTTTGGGAGACGGAGAGAAATTTTGAGCCAATGCCGGAAGAAGAAAAAAATAAAGGGAAGTGATGACGACAGAAAAACCAAAAAAATTAGTAATAATAATACTGACGAAGCCTGAAAATACGGCTAAATTTTTGGTTGAGAGCTTAAGAATAGCGAGAATGAGGAACAGGTAGGTGAGGAAGCCAAAAGTGCCGGTGGTGGCTAAGAAATTAAGGTATTCGTTATGAGCTTTGTTGTATAAAAAGTCCCATTCGGAAGTGAGGTTGTGAGCAACCGGGCGGGTCCAGTAATAGGTGTAGGCAAAAGTTTCAGTGCCGGTACCAAACAACGGAAATTTTTTCCAAAGATCGATAGCTCCCTGCCAAACGTATTTACGGATATCACCGGAAGGAGTGATGTTGATGGTGGAGTTGGGAACCAGAGGAATGGGATCGTATTTGGGTAGAAGGGTTTGTTTGATCGGGTTATTGATGAGGAGAGACGAGGAAAGCAACAGTAACAGGATAAAAAGAGAAGGTTTGAGAGAAGTTTTGTTTTTTAGAAAAGTGAAGACAAGGAGGATCCCGATGGAAATAAGAGCGGCGAAAATGCTGGATTTGGATTTGGTAAAAAGAAGACACAAATAAAAAATTGAAGTAAGAAGCGCGAAGTATAATTTATGAATAAAATCTTTGGAAGATAAAAACTTAGAAACAGAAAAGGGAAGGAGAATGCATAGATAAGCTCCAAGCCAATTGGGCTGACCGAGAGTCGAAAAAACCCGATTTTGAACATCCTGAACCCATAGGTTTTTGTCAATACCAAAATGCTGCGCTATCCCAAAAACAGCAACTAAAAAGCCACTGATTAGAGAAAAGAAAATAATTTTTTCTTTGAAATAGTCGTCGAGATAAACAATCAAGGTCCAATAAAGGAGAAGATAGCAGATGATGGAAAGAAGGCCACCATTTTGACGGGAATAATAACCAAAAACGGAAGTATGTGGATCAATGGAGATGAGAGTCGAGATAATTTGGGAAATTAAAAAAAGAATGAACGGAAGGTCAAGGAGACTACGACGAAATAAAACAGACTGACCCCTTAAAACGTTGAGGAGATGAAAAAAAACGATGAGGATGGTGAGAAAGTAAACGAAAAACATTTTGGGAAGTTCGAACAATTCTGAATTAAAGGAAGTAAAGATCAGGGGGATAAGGAGAAAAAGAAGACCGTATAAAAAACGAATCAACTTGGTGAGATAGGACATAAGGATAGTATAAAGTATAATTTAGAAATGATAATCTCTGCTGAAGTGTTAAAACGGATAGAAAAATTTTTAGCTGGCTTTTCCTGGGATATCGGAGTAGATCTGGGAAGCAGTAACACGATGATCTATCTAAGAGAAAGAGGAATCATTGTTAATGAGCCAACACTGGTTGCCAGGTTGAAAAGAAAAAGATGGACTGGCCTAGGGGCACCAAAAATGGGGATGAGAAAGGTGGTAGCTTATGGCGATAAGGCGATGGAGATGAGGGATAGAGAGCCAAAGCAACTGGAAGTGGTAAGCCCGATAAAAAACGGAGTGATCGCCGATTTGGAAGCGGTAGAGAATTTGGTGGTTTATTATTTACGGTTGGTGTACGAAGTCCCGAGTAAATACGTAAAAATTTTTAAACCACGAATAGTGGTAGGAGTGCCGAGCGAATCGACCGGAGTACAGAGAAGGGCCGTAAGAGAGGTATTTTTAAAGGCAGGAGCAAGGGAGGTGTTGGTGTTTGAGCAGGCAGTTTTGGCAGCGATGGGCTTGGGCTTGCCGATCGCCGGAGGGACAGGATTGGTGTTGTTGGATATCGGGGGAGGGAAAACAGAGATAAGTGTAGTAACCGGTGGCGGAGTAGTGGTGAGCCGGAGCTTGAAGTTGGGTGGAATAGATTTTGATGAAGCGATAATTAATTTTTTACGGATGAAATACGGGCTGGCGGTAGGAATTGGAAGTGCAGAGAAGTTAAAAATGGAAGTGGGTGATGTTTCAGAAACTTATGAAAACGAACCAGTGGGAGTAATAAGAGGAAAGGATTTGGGGACCGGATTGCCGAAGAGTGTCAAAATCCGGGCATCAGAAATTAGAGAAGCGGTAAGCATGTTGTTGGGTAAGATTCAAAAGGCTGTAGAGTCGGTAATAAATGAAACGCCACCGGAACTAATGGATGATATTCTAAAAAGAGGCGTGATGATGGTAGGAAACGGCTGCAGATTAAAAGGATTGAGCTCTTTTTTGGAAAAAACAACGAAGATCACTTTTAATATGGTGGACGAGCCGGGGATAATGGTGATTTTAGGGATTGGGGAACTGGTCGAGGATTCAAATAGGTTGAAGTGGCTGTTGGAGGTGTCGGGGTGAATGAGGAAGATTTACAACAATGGAAATATTGGATATTGAGAGGAGGATTGGTCTTAAGCTTGTTGATTTTAGCAGGTGGTTCAATTCGGTTATTGGTGATAAAAGGCGGGTATTATAAAAATTTAGCCAGAGATAACCGGATTTTCCAAATGTCGATTCCGGCGGGTAGAGGACAGATAATCGACAGAAAGGGAAGAATTTTGGCCAAGAGTATTTATGAGTATTTTCGGAAAGAAGGGGAAAATAGAATCTTTGAAGCGTCAGGAGATTTTTTGGGTTATCGGTTTGAAGGAAAAGATTTGGCCTATGATTTGAAAAGGCAGTATTTATACGGGGAAAGCTTGGGGTTAGTGACCGGGTATGTGGGTAAAATTTCGGGGGAAGATATAAAAAATAATGAGTGTGGTTTGGGTTTTGAGGCGACTGATTTGGTTGGGCGAGGAGGAATCGAGGAATATTTTGATTGCAGTTTAAGAGGAATTGACGGAAAAAGATTGGTTGAAGTGGATGCGACCGGAAAATATGTCCGGGAATTGGGAAGGGAAGAGCCCAAGTTGGGGAAAGATGTAGCTTTGAGTATTGATGCTTATTGGCAGGAAAAGGTCAGTAAGATGGTCAAGGGGAAAAAAGCGGCGATAGTTGTCAGCGAACCAAAGACCGGAAAAATAATTGCAATGGTTTCATCTCCCGGGTTTGATCCCAATGTTTTTTCCTATAATCAAGATGACGAGACGATTAAAAAGTATCTGGGGGATAGTGAAGGATTGCCGATGTTAAACCGGGTAACACAGGCCAGATATCATCCGGGGTCGGTGTTTAAAATTGCGGTAGCAACGGCAGGATTGGAAACAGGGGTGGTTGATAAAAATACTTTGATTGAGGATACCGGGGTAATTAAAATCGGAGACTATTCATATAGCAATTGGCTGTGGACTAAAAGAGGCGGAACTGACGGGATGGTAGATATGATTACCGGAATCAGGCGATCAAACGATATATATTTTTACCGGTTGGGGGAAAAGTTGGGTCCGGAAAAAATTAAAATCTGGGCGGAAAAATACGGACTGGGAAATAAAACCGGAATGGAACTGCCGGGAGAAGTAGCAGGACTGATACCGGATGAAAAGTGGAAAGTAGAAGCTAAGGGGGAGAAATGGTTTTTGGGAAATACGTATCACATGGCAATCGGTCAGGGAGATGTGGATGTGACACCACTGCAAATTAACCAGATGACCAATACCATAGGCAATCGGGGCGTGAAATGTAAAATGAGTATTTTGAAGGATGCGAAAACGGATTGCCAAAGTATCGGTATAAAAAGAGAAACTTATGAAACAATAATTACCGGGATGAAGGGGGCGTGCAAACCAGGAGGAACGGCGTGGCCATTGTTTAATTTCAAAACTGAACTGGCATGTAAAACCGGAACGGCGGAGGTTGGAGACGGAAGCAAGGATGCTCATGCCTGGCTGACAGTGTTGGCGCCGGCCAACGATCCACAGATTTCAATAACGGTGATGCTCGAAAGAGGTGGAGAAGGGTCGGATGTGGCGGCGCCGATTGCCGGAGATATATTAAAAGAGTGGTTTGAGGAAAAGGATACGGTGGTGCCGAGGTATACACCGACACCGGAAATAACGAGATGAAAATAATAATAGTAGGTAGTCGAAGAATGAGCGAGTATGGGAAGAAAGTAATAGGGATGTTGGTGCCAAAGATTATGGAGGAGAGGATGGAGATAGGAACAGGGAGAGTGCAGGGATGTAACACGTTCGTGATAAAAATGGCCAAAGATAAGGTAAAAGTATTTGAACCAAAATACGGGTTTGAAAAAATGAATGAAGAGATGGCGGAGTGGGGTGAGATACTTTTAGTAATTGAAGGCGGGAAAGAAAGCGGAACGATACTGTTGGCCGATAAATTTTTGGAAAAAGGCAAGGAGGTGTGGGCGGTGCCGGGGAGAATTGATGAGCCAAATTCAACGGCGGCAAATTGGTTAATTAAAAACGGAGCCAGAGTGGTAACGGGGGTTGAAGATATCGGTGATAGTTGACAGCGGTGCTAAGATAGATGACAATGGCTGGTATGAAAAAATTATTAGTGGTGGAGTCGCCGACCAAAGCAAGAACTATCGGAAAGTATTTGGGGCCGGGGTATAAGGTAGTGGCGACGGTAGGGCATATTCGGGATCTACCGAAGAGCAAAATGGGAGTTGATTTGAAGTCCGATTTTGAAGTGGAGTATGTAATTGACCCGGAGAAAAAAAAGATAGTGGAGGAGTTATTGGGAGCGGCTAAGGAAGCAAAGGAGATATATTTGGCAACCGATCCTGATCGGGAAGGAGAGGCGATCGCGTTTCACGCGAAATTTTTAATTTCAAATTTAAAATTTTTAAAAAATAAGAAACCGAGTATTTTAAGAATTGCGTTTCACGAAATTACCAAAGAAGCGGTGGAAGAAGCTTTGAAAAGTGCCCGGGAAGTTGACATGGATTTGGTTGACGCCCAACAGGGAAGAAGAGTACTCGACAGGGTGGTGGGCTATAGCCTGTCGCCGGTGTTGTGGAAAAAAGTGAGAAGGGGCTTGTCGGCGGGAAGGGTGCAGTCGGTGGCAGTAAGGCTGATTTGCGAACGGGAAAAAGAAATCGAAAAATTTAAAAAAGAAAAATACTACCGGGTATTGGCAACTTTGGGGAAAAAGGAAAAATTTGGAGCAGAATTGATTAAGATCGGAGAAAAAAGTGTCTACAAAACCGAGAAGTTAAAATTATTTGACGGAGACTACAGCCTGACGACTTCGGTTTTTAAAGAGGAAGAGGAAGTGAAAAAATTTATCGGTAAATTGGACAAAGAAATGGTAGTGGAAAAAGTGGTTGGGCGGGAAGTGCACCGGGTACCGCCGCCGGCATTTACGACTTCAAAACTCCAACAAGCGGCGGCCAGAAGATTTGGCTGGTCGGGAAAACTGACCATGAACGTGGCCCAAAAATTGTATGAGCGGGGGTTGATAACTTATCACCGGACTGATTCGGTTTATCTATCCGACAAGGCGACGGCGGAATTCCGAAAATATATCGGGGAAAAATACGGCAACGATTATGTAGTCAGCAAAGTCAGATTTTATAAAAATAACAGCAAAAATGCCCAAGAAGCTCATGAGGCGATCAGACCGACAGCAGCCCAAAGAGAAGAATTGGAAGCAACCGATGTCCGCGAAAGAAAATTGTATGAAATGATTTGGAAACGGGCGGTAGCGACCCAAGCGGCGGCGGCCAGAATTAAAAATACGACAGTAAATTTGACCGACAAAGAGGCGTTATTTAAAGCTTCCGGAGTCAATATGCTTTTTGACGGTTATCTTAAGTTGACCGGGGAAAAGTTTGAAGAACAAACATTGCCGGAGTTAAAAGAAGGCGACAAAGTCGGAGCGAATAAAATAACGGATGAAATGGTAGAAACCAACCCCCCGCCGAGATATACCGATGCTTCACTGGTGGGGTCACTGGAAAAGCAAGGCATTGGCCGGCCAAGTACTTATGCGCCGATTATCTCGACGATTCAAAACCGGCAATATGTAGAGAAGGATGAAGGGAAATTTAAACCGACGAGCTTGGGAGTAGCTGCCAATGAATTTTTGGTGAAAAATTTTGAAGATGTGTTGTCACTGCCGTTTACAGCCGAAATGGAAGAAGAGTTGGACCAGGTGGCTTTGGGAAAATTAAAGTGGAAAAAAATGATGGCCAACTTTTGGAAAGGATTTGAAAAAGAAGTTAAGGCGGCTGAAAAAAACGGAGAAAGGGTAAAAGTAGAAACAGAAAAGTTGGGGGAGAAATGTCCGGAGTGTAAAGAAGGGGAGTTGGTAATAAGAGTGGGGAGGTTTGGAAAATTTATATCGTGTGACCGGTTTCCGGAGTGTAAATATACGAGGCAGTTTAAGGAAATGGCCGGATTTAAGTGTCCGAAATGCGGAGCAGAAGGGGTAGTTAGGCGGACGAAAACGGGACGGAAGTTTTTTGGCTGTTCGGCTTACCCGACATGTAAGTGGGCGGGGTGGAAACGGCCATAGGCCGTCAGGAAAACCGTAAAAAAATTAATGAACAGCTCGGTAATTGGCTTCAAGAGTGTTTTCACCAACTAGGGCTGAAGCTTGGTTGTTTTGGGCAACAATTCTGCTGGCTTCTGCAAGAATTTTTGTTGAATCAAAATTAGGACCCAGGGTTTCAGCCCGACAATCGAAAAAATCCGAGCAACCTGAACAACTATCTTTATGGCATTCTTTTGGATTTGGCATGGATTTTGATTAATTTTTAATTAAAGAGATATTTTTCTACCTCTTAGTTTTGGACAAGTAGAGAGTAGTGGATTTCGGTCATAGCCTCGGGCAAGACATATTTTGGATAGTTCACAAAAAGAGCCGTCGTAACCACAACCAATGGGAGAATCAGGTAAAAGAATTACTCTTTCAATATGCATGCTGAGGTGGCGGAGAGCTTTATCGGTTACTTGATCAACGCTAACAGGCCCTTCTTTGAGGTAGTTTGTCATATTGATGATATTGTATGTATGCGGTGAGTATAAGTCAAGGAGTGTAATTTGGAGTACAAAAAGTTTATAATAAGGATTTGGCGGTTAAGGATCAATAGTTTAGGCGAGTTTTTTGCCCCATCTTTCTTGTGATACTTTGATAAGACGATCACGGTGGGTGTTTTTACAGGCAAGGGGCGGGAGGGTAACGGCATAGAAGGGGTTTTGAGTTTCGGAGTCGATGGAAAGTTTACAGATAATCTGGTATTTGCCGATTTTGACTAAATCCGTTGCCGGGAAATTTTCACCGAATTCTTTTTGCAAAAGATAAGCGTCCTGATTGCCGACAACGAAGGAAACAAGGGAACCGACGTTGCCAAAGATGGCGTCCTGAACAGTGCGGTCAAGCTGGGCCATGTATTGGTTGGCGACAATGAGATTGAGACGAAATTTGCGGGCTTCCGAAAGAATTTTGATAAAAGCTTCGGTAGCAAAATTCTGAAATTCGTCAACATAAAGATAGAAATCGGAGCGGTCATCTTGAGACTGAAAAACCCGATTCATAGCTGAAAGCTGGATTTGAGTGATAAGCATGGCACCCAAAAGAGCGGAGTTGTCTTCACCGAGCTTGCCGGTGGAAAGGTCGGCGATAAGGATCTTTTTTTGGTCCATGATTTCCTGAATCTTGATTTTGGAATGAGCATGGGCGATGGTATTGCGGATTTTACTACTGGAAATAAATTGGCCGACTTTATTTAGAATCGGGGAGATAGCTTCCTGTTGGAACTTTTCGTCCATCCGGTCAAATTCGTGGAGCCAAAAATTTTTTAAAGTTTGATTTTGAAGTTGGCCAACGACCCGCTCGCGGTATTCGCGGTGAGTCAAAATTTCGACGATGTGAGTAAGATCGGAGCCGGGAGTGTTGACTAAAGTTAAAACTGCATTGCGCAAAATGTGTTCAAGACGTGGGCCCCAGGAAACGGTGCCGTAAAGTTTTTTGAAAATGGAAATAACGCCGGAGGCAACCAATTCGCGTTGCGGTTCACTTTGGGCTTCCAAAACATTGAGAGGATACACATATTCGGGGTCGGCAGGATTGAAATAACAACAGTCGTTCAGGCGGGAGGAGGGGATGTAATCCAAAATGGTATTACATAAATCGCCGTGAGGATCGATGACGGCAACACCCCGGCCTTTTCTAATATCGTCGATAGCCATATTGGCAATCATGGTAGTTTTTCCGGTACCGGATTTACCAATTACATAAGTGTGGCGGCGGCGGTCTTCGCCTTCTTTTATGCCAAAAATAGCGTCTTTGTTGCGGAATTCAGTTTTAGCAAAAAAGGTGATAGCCTGCTTTTGCTCTTCGGTAGCGCCGTCGGCAATCGGTAGATTTTCCGGCGGATCGGCGTAGAGATTTTTGCCCCAGGCGATATTGGGAAGATGAGTAAGCTTGGCAGGAAGATGGCATAAAACGGCCAATTCTTCGGTAGTTAAAATTTGATGCTGGAGACCTGGTTTAAATTCACGATTTATAATAGAAGGCAGGAGCTTGTTTTTGGCAAAAATACCGGGTTGGGAAGGACGGATAAAATTGCCGCGGGGAGAAGTGTAAACACCAAAAGAGGAAGAGACAGAAGAAAGGAGGCCGGGGCTGTTGGACAGGAGATTGATTTGGGTGAGAAGGCCGGGACATTGAATTTTTAGCTCAAAAACAGCCTTGTCGGGATGAGCCTGGTGAAAGCCCTTTTCTTTGTCGACTAAAACACCGTTTTGAATGAGGGAAATGATACCTGATTGCCAGTTTTTGGGCGGAGAAGACAGAAGAATTTGGTAGAGGAAAAAATCAGAAGAAGTGGCCGAGCGGGAAAGAGGGGAGAGAACCGAAGTTAAAGGATCGGTGTCGCGGAAGTCTTTGGGGGTTTTGACGGGGTAAAAATAGGATTTGGAGAGGCACAATTGGCTTGTAAACAAATTTTTTCGAGTGCTTCCGCCAGAGGCGGACAAGCTGCTACCTTCGGGGTCCGTTATTACATCGGACCGTTCGCTGTGCTTCGAAAAATTGTTTACTACGCTAGATAAAAAGTCTTTTGTTTCGCGGGTAATGGCGCTTGGATATTGGGCCAGGATTTGAGGCCGGATGAAGTCAAAATTTTTGCGGGGACAAACATAATAAAAATGGATTTGGCCTTCGAAAAGAACAATTTCAACGGAAATGGTAGTAGAGATTTTGCCGACAAGCCAGTCAAAAAAGCCGGATTTACCGATTTGGGTGAAATTGGAGTAGAGGGAGGAGGCAGATTCGAGAGTAAATTCGTTTTGCTGGGGCAAACGGACTTCTAAAAAGACCAAATCGCCTTGATTTTCGGCAGGCATGAATTATTTTAGCAGAATTATCCCCACCTGTTTGGAGGGTGGGTTTGAAACAAGGTGAGTTTTTAACATCTTGTGTTTTTTGATGTGCATCTGATATACAATGGGTATGGAATTAGTAAGGTGGGTTACGGAAAAGGAAAACCTATATGTGTACAAGATGAGTATTGACAGGTGTCGATATTGTGATATTATAAGCCTATATTCAGCAACAGAATTATCAAAAACCAAAGCGGTTTTACGATGGTTTTGTTGAAGTTCTTTAACAACCCAGGAAAATAAATCCCAATCTAAATGGGATCAATTAGTCCCGATGTAGCATCGGGGTTGGTTGATCTCATTTTAGAAAGGAGAAAGTAGTGTTAACTAGGCCAATTTAGGCGGTGTTTTGTTGATTGGAAGCTTGTGTTGCGTTGTTTCTATTGGGTGTAATACTGAGGAATTCTCCTCTTCGTGCATTCTTTTAAAGGAGCAATGTGATTGATATATGTCCGTGTGGACGTACGCTTAAGGGCTCTGAGTCGGGTTTGTGCGATCGTTGTCGTAGGGCTTTGTGCGGATTTATCGCTTGGTTCAAGGGGGTTTCCCGTGGCATCTAAGTTTAAGAAAGCAACAATTTGCAAAGGCAAATGTTGCCAATGCAGGAAGTGGAAGAATGAGTGTTCTAGGGGATTGCGCCATTCGAGGTACAATTGCGGCGGCCCGTATACTAAATAGTCATTGTTAGTGACATTAAGAGACGAGAGTTTTGTTTATACATTGTTGTATGAAATAACCAGAGGAAACTTTGGACTCTCGTCTCGAACGAACCACATTACAGAAAAAGAAAAAACAAAGGAATTGCTCCTTTGATGACCACTTGTTGGTTTTTTCTTTTTTTTGTTTTTTGTGGTTTTTCCTGGGTTGTTGGTTTTGGTGAAAACTAATAAAAATTAGTTTTGGCTAAAGCTATGAAGAAAAATATAACAACTTTCAAATTACCCAAAACCGAAGCGGTTTTGTAAGGTGATTGGAAGTTTTTGTTCTTTAACAACCCAAGAAACTAAGTAGGGACAAAACGAGAATATAAGAAATTATATTTTGGTTTTGTCCCTACTATTAAGTAAAAGGAGAAAGGAGGAAAGTTCTGTTTGGTCGGGTTCGAAGTCGAATCATGAGGATTTATAAGGAGAAATGATGTCGTTTTTAGTTGTTGATCCTAGATCAAATGTTCCTGATTTTATTCGGGAAGAATGTAAAGGTTGTTCCTTCGAAACGTTGTGCCAGAACGGCTTGAAACACCCCGATATTGTTTGGGTGAATGGTTTTGGTTCTTGTAGTTCTCGTCGAGGAAATGTCGCTAGTTGTTCTGCGTCTTGCGTGAAAGCAATTGCACGAGGAATTAGGATATCACGACCACACCATCAAGATCATCGAGAGGAGAAATATGAGTAGAGCAAATCATCACAATCAGCATCAAGTAGTTCGACCAGATCGTCGTGAAAAACCACTCAACCATGGGCGTAGCGGAAATCAAAAAAAGAAAGGTCAGCAGGAATTGCGGAAGTGAGATAAGGATCGCAAGGAGGGCGAAGAAGTTTTATCGCCCTCTTGGCGGTTTGGTTTGTGTGTGTTTGTTTTTTTGTTTGTGTTTGGTTTTTGTAGTTTCTTGGGTTGTTGGTTTTGTATATAACAGTGATATAATTTAGTTATATGGTTAATCAGGAAAACCCAAACGAGTTTTCGGCGCCGCCAATGAGGGATGTGCCGATTGAAGAAGTAGAGTCGACACCAATATTGTGGTTATCGGCTTTGGTGTTAAGAGGGTGTTTAGCGGTAGCTAGACAAGTCAATTTAAGAACGGGAAAAGTAATTGAAGCGCTAAATAAAAAAGAAAGTGACGTAGTTGCTGGAATTGAAAGGAGAGGGGTATAATAAAAGCATGGCAGGACGAAAAACAGGAGAAATTGTAAATCCTACATTACAGCCAAAAATGCCAGGACTTGAACCAGTAGCAGTAGTGACGGCGGGGCAGGCTCAAACTGTGGGGGAATTAAATATAGTGAAAACAACGGCAAGAGGATTAGTAATACCAGATGGATGGAAAAGGCTAGAAGGAGAGACTGATCAACAATTGTGGCTAAGAATGAAAAGGCTAACAGAAGAACAGGATAAAGGTCTACCGTACCAGGCAGTAAAGTAAGGGAGTGTGATATAATCCAAAAGTTTAATTAATGGTTTATTTTTGGTGTAAAATCCTGGGCAAAGCCCGCAAGCACCATTTTTAAAAAGGATTTAATATGGCAGAAGAAAAAAAAGTAATATCTAAGACGGTTAACAGAACCGGAAAGAAATTGGTGGAAAAAGCATTGGTGATGGGAACTGCTAAGAAAAAAGTAGAGCTGGATAAGGAAAAGATCAAAAAGCTGAACGAAGATAAGGCCAAGGCTAAGTTGGAGGTAAAAGAGGTGGAAGTTGATAAAGTTGGCGGAGAAAAAGCCGAAAAAGTAATTAAGGAAGAAAAATATGAGTTGACGATTGGCCTACGGGAAATGCTGAAGGAAGGTTGCCATTTGGGACACAAAGTAGCTAAAACCCATCCAAAGGCCAGGGTCAATATTTATATGGCCAAGGACGGCATTGAAATAATTGATTTGGTTAAAACCAAAGAAGCCCTAGCAAGGGCCTGTACTTTTTTACATAATGCCAGAAAAGCCGGGAAAGAAATTGTAATGGTGGGAACTAAAAGACAGGCGCGAGAAGTGGTTAAAAGAGTGGCTATGGAAATCGGAGTTGGATATGTGACTGACAGATGGTTGGGCGGAACAATTACCAACTGGGAGCAAATTCGGGGCGATATCCGAAAACTAAATAAATTCAAAGAAAATGAGCAAAAGGGAGTTTTGGCGACAGCAACCAAAAAAGAGCAGTCGGAAACCAAAAAAGAAATGATCAGGTTAGAAAAGATGATCGGCGGACTGACAAAACTCGATAAAATGTTTGACATAATTTTTGTGGTTGACGCCGGATTTGAAAAAACGGCAGTCAGAGAAGCCCAAATTCGGGGGATAAAAGTGGTAGCGATGACCGATACCGACAGCGACCCGACCAGGGTAGATTTTGCCATACCGGTGAATGACGACAATGTAAAATCGGTAAATTTAATAGTGGAAGAAATAGGGAGAGCCATAAAATGATGGACCAAAAAAAATTAATTGAATTAGTTAAAAAAATCAGAGAAGAAACGGGATTGGGAGTAATGGAAATTAAGGTAGCAGTGGATGAAGCCGAAGGGGATGAAAAAAAGGCCAAAGAAATTTTGAAGAAAAAAGGTTTTGAAAAAGCCGAGAAAAAAGCCGAACGGGAAACACATCAGGGAAGAATTGCGACTTATACCCACAATACCGGCAAAATTGGAGTGATGGTGGAGCTTTTATGCGAAACTGATTTTGTGGCGAAAAATGAGGATTTTTTGGCGGTGGCCAGAGATTTGTGTTTGCAGGTGACGGCCATGGCACCGAAAAATGCCAAAGCGTTGATGGCGCAGGAATTTATCAAAGATCCGAGTAAAAAAGTGGAAGAATTAGTTCACGGACTGGTAATGAAATTTGGTGAAAACATTAAAGTAGGAAGGATAGAGAGGTTTGAGATCTAAGCTTTTGGTATACTGTAGATAAATATGATAGATAACCAAAAAGTGCAAGCCCGCATGGGCAAGATAGTAAATTTATTTTTAAATGACATCCAATCGGTACGGACGGGGCGGGCGACGCCGGGATTGATTGAAAATGTGGTAGTGACGGTTTATAGCGGGCAGAAAATGAGGTTGATTGAAATCGGAACGATTTTGGCGGCTGACGCCAGGACTTTGACTTTTCAACCGTGGGATCAGTCGATTATCCGTGAAGTTGCTAATGGAATTATGGCGGCGAATATCGGAGTAGCCCCGGTGGTTGATGGTGAACTAATTCGAATGAGCCTGCCGATGTTGACGACCGAACAACGGGAAGATTACATAAAACTTTTGGGAAGAAAATTGGAAGGCGTAAGAGTGTTGATCCGTGATGCCCGAGCGGATTTTAGAAAAGGCTTACAGAAAGCCAAGCAGGACAAGACAATTTCCGAAGATGAATATAGAAATGACGAAGACAATTTACAAAAAATGGCTGATGAATATATTCAGAAGTTGGAAGAAATAGCGAAGAAAAAAGAAATAGAGATTAGGGGATGATTTGCTTGCATTGAAATTTTGCGGTGCGCGCTACCTTCGGGCTCCCCGATGTTCATCGGGGATCGTTCGCTGTGCTCCGAAAATATCAATGCTGCGCAGATTTTCGATGTTATATGCTAGAATTTAGAACATGGATTTCTTGATATTTGTCATCGCGTTGTCGATACTGGTTTTGGTCCACGAATTTGGCCATTTTTTAGCGGCGGTGAAAAGCGGAATCAGAGTAGAGGAGTTTGGTCTGGGTTTACCGCCAAAGATTATCGGCAAAAAGATCGGAAAAACTATTTTTTCGTTAAATTGGCTGCCGATCGGGGGTTTTTGTAAGCTATATGGTGAGGATGGTAGTGGCAAAGGCGGCGAGGCTTTTAACAATAAAAATCCGTGGCAAAAGTTGTTGGTGGTGGTGGGAGGAGTGCTGATGAATTTGTTATTGGCGGTAGCGATTTTTACGGTAGTGTATGCAGTTTTGGGAGTACCGGAGGAAACGAAAATGGTAAAAGTGGTGGAAGTGGCTAAGGGCAGTCCGGCGCAAATGGCGGGATTGGCAGAAGGGGACTGGGTGATGGAGGTGGGTGGAGTAGCGGTTTACAAGCCGGAGGAATTGACGACGGAAGTAGCGAAATATAAGGGTGAATCGGTAAAGTTGAAAGTTTATAAAGTTAATAAAGTTGAAGAAGAGATTGAAGTTAAAGTCAGAGAAACGCCACCGGAGGGAGAAGGGGCGATGGGAGTAGCGATATCAAATATCGAAATGCGGCCGATGAAATGGTATGAGTTTTATAAAGGAATTTGGTATGGATTTAAAGAAGGTTATTATTGGGGGAAAATCATAGTTTCCGGAGTATTTAAAATGATAGGTGATTTGTTTATGGGGAAAGTGCCAAAGGATGTGGCCGGACCAATCGGAATGTTTGAGGCAACCAGCAGTATCCGGAAAAGCCAGGGCTTGTTGGCGGTCATTCATTTTTTTGGAATAATATCGGTGAATTTGGCGGTGGTCAATATGCTGCCATTTCCGGCGTTAGATGGTGGCAGAATAATTTTTGTAGTCTATGAGATATTGACCAAGAAGAAAGCAAACCAGAAATTTGAAGCAACAGTAAATAATATCGGAATGATAATTTTGTTGAGCTTGATTTTACTGATAGCGGTAGGAGATGTGGCGAAACTAATAAAATAATCAGCGGATAGGGGTTAGCTCAAGAATTGTGGCGGAATTGGGTTCGAGGTAAATTTGATCCTCATAAACAGTACCGGGGACGGAAACGGTTTTGATATAGTTTTTACCCATAAAATAGGAAGTTTTTAGAATATAGCTGCCTGAAGTAAGTTCCTTGATGGTCAAGGGAACGGTTTCGGTGTGAGAAAGTGAAGGATCGTAATTGACCAAAAGAATTTTGAGGGTTTGACCGCTTTTAGCGGCAATTGAAGTAACAAAAGTGCCGTCGCCGGTGGAATAAAGACGATTGCCAAAAAGAGAATTTAGAAAAAGAAGCGATTGGTAACGTGGTTTGGGTTTGGCGCCAAGGGAGGGGTGAGTCAAAAGTCCCCAGCCGGAAGAGACGGAGGAACGGGGAGTGGGGCCGTCAACAGCTTCGAAGGTAAAAAGGCGGTGGATTTTCCCCTGAAGATGAGTAACCATGGAGAGAAGATGAATGCCGGAAAGCTTTGAGTCATACCAAGTGTCGGGCTCGGAATTGGGACCAAACTCGGTAACCAGCCGTTCGATGTCAAAATAGTTGGGATAATCGGCAATAATGGAATTGAGCTGTTCGATGTTGTCGGTAAAATCTTTGGGATTTTTGGAATATTGGTGCCAGGAAATAAAATCAAGACGAAGGTTTTGAGATTGAGCGGTTTTAAAAAGAGACTGCATCCAATTGGAATAATAGGAAGTGGTAGCCGGACCGCCGACTTTATATATAGTATTACCAGCACCGGCGGCAATGGCTTTGGTGGAAGTGGTGTAGAGAGTGGTATAGGAAGGGGATTTCTGATAGTGCCAGTCGCCAAACAAATCGGGCTCGTTGTAGACCTCGTAATAAATGCCGGAAATGTTTTTTTGGACGGAATAACGATTGACGGTGGCTTTAACTAAATCAAACCATTGTTGCCAGTCGGCGGGTTCGCCACCAGTTTGACCACTTTTTGCTATACCGGCAGGGATATAAGAAAGAGAAAGCAGGGGCTTGGCGCCGGTTTTAAGAATACTGTTGATGGCACCGTCAAGGCCGGAGAAGTCAAAATTGTTTGGACCACGATAGACGTTGAGGTAATCAAAAATATGATCGATGCGGATAAGCTTTGGTTGAAGGAGGCGAAGCTGGTTGACAACCGGGCCGATCATGTCACGGGATTCCTCGCCGCCTTGGGCGATATTTTGCCAAAGATTGGGGGATATAGTGCCGACTGTGGTTTTAGAATTGATGGTAATATCGGCGGGGATACCGGAAGCGAAGCGGCGAAGGTCGAGGACTTTTTTAACAGCAAAAACGAGAATGGGGAGGAGAAGTAAGAGGATCAGGGGAGAGAATTTTGAGCTTTTGGATAAGGCCATAGAATAATAATAGTATAGGGCATAAATTTTTACCTATTGACGTAAAGTTGTGAAAATGGTTTACTTTTCTATTAGTAGCCTTTTTTAAAAAAATGAAACAAGAAGACAAGATACGGAAATATAGGTTAGGATTAGCGCAAATACCACTACTTTTAATGCTTTTACTGCTGGCGATTGCCGTGCCGGTAGCCACGAAATTGGTACAACAGAGGCAGGAGACAAGAAGGTCGGCGGCAGAACTTTTTACGTGTCAAAAATATATTTGCGACAGGAGTACTGATTGCTCAGGAAGTTGTGGGTTACG
This sequence comes from Candidatus Shapirobacteria bacterium, assembly GCA_041658125.1. Taxonomy (GTDB): domain Bacteria; phylum Patescibacteriota; class Microgenomatia; order UBA12405; family UBA12405; genus JBBAAS01. The sequence continues at coordinate 17,680 of JBBAAS010000006.1, forward strand.
TTATGGGCAGGGTTACACGGCAGAGAGTAATGAAAATAATAACTGTGGACCTCATCCACAGGAACCTGCCATGTCGTTGAAAACTGTTTGTCAACCGTTGCCGGCAGCGACAGAAGTACCGTGCATACAAGATAATCAGTGTAAACCTGAGGGGCGAATATGTTGTTCGCGAGTGAATAAATTTGTTCCTACGTCGGAATGTCCTTCAACGATGAAATGTATTCCTGGCGGACCTACTTTGCCACCAGCAACAGAAACAGTAGTGCCGACGGCTGGACCGGCTAATGATTGTGTGGATGCGGGTGGTTTTTGCCTTTACGCTGAATATTGTCCAACAGGGACACACAAGGATGTTCCTCTATCACAAAAGTGTCCCGGTGCGGATATGTGTTGTTTGTCTAATGGAACTGGGTCGCCGACGGCAACACCGACGACAGCAGGAGGTAGTTGTACCGCGATGTTTGGTTGTAGGCTTAAGCCCGATTGCCAAACTGAGTGGGGGGGAACATGTGCGCTTCCTGGGGAGGTTTGTTGTAATGTGCTAAAAACACCGACGGCGAGACCGACAGTGCCGGGGGCGACAGTAGTGCCAACGGCGCCACCAGCGACAGCGGTACCGACGAATCCTCCGAATTGTACGTATGGTAATTGTGGGGCAGATGGATGCGGAACTGGTAAAAGATGGGTGAGTGGAAGTGGTTGTCCTTCTTGGTACACGGGTCCGGGATGTTATACAGATTTGGCTGGCTGTGGTACTGGTAGTGGAGAGGATGCGAAGTTCAATGGAACAATTACTTCTTGGGATGGTGGCATGAAAAGATGGATGAACGGAGCGGTAAATTGTGCCGGAGCAAAGGGAGTGAGTTTAACGACGACATCAGGAGTTGTGCAATGGTATACAGATCATTTTGATGTTATAAACAATCCCCAAGGGCAACAGCAGACGGTGACTTTAGCTTTACCAGCTAGTTGTGGTTATAGTTGTGGGACATGGAATGTTATAGATAGAGGTACTAATTTAACCGGAAATACGATAGTTAAAACGGGAACCGGTTGTGTGGCGACTTTTACGCCTCAAAATACTGATTGGCGCACGGCAGTAACTTGGGATATATCAAAGACGGCGGCAACTAAATACAACAGAGGAACATGTAATACCGGAACAGGAAAGTATTCTTGTACGGCTTCAGCGACCGGAACTTATGATACTGTTGCACTATGTGAGGATTCAAGCGGTTGTGATATAGCGACAGTTACCAGATATAACAAGGGAACTTGTAATACCGTGACGGGAAATTACAACTGTACTGCAGTAACGACCGGTGGTGAGTTTGCGACGCTGGCCGGGTGTCAGGGAGCAAGCGGCTGTGATCCGACTGCGGCGCCTACTTGTAGCGGTTTAACTCTTAATGGTCAATCAGGAAACATTACGGTTGCCGTTGGAGCAACAGTGACCCTCGCCTCAACAGTGAGTAACTATGGTCTTATAAGTAGTGCTAAAGTTACCTCTCTCACCGGAAGAGTGGCGGACACTACGGCGACAAATTTGGTTCGCTATACTGCTGGAACGGGTAATTTGACGGGAAAATTTGTCGGAACTCAAGTGGGAATTTATGCCTTTGAGGTTAATGCGTATGAGAGTAGTAGCTGTAATTATCTTTGTTCTGCCGGTGCGACTCTTTATAAAAGTTCGGTGCCGAATCAATGTCTTACTAGAGATATATGGGTTGGCGTAGGTAATTGTAGTTCTACCGGGTGTATACATTATGTAACAGTGACAGCACCAACTACTGCAAAAACCTGTTCGATTAGTATGACTGAGACCTTGATAGAGTTACCTGCGGGCGAGATTGCGGTAACCTTGACAGGGAAAGGGAATAGCCCCGGTACGGAAGATGTCCGGTTGTCTTTTGAAAAAGAAGACGGAACCTTATTAGCTTCTCCGCCAACAGGAGTTGGGTCTTCGGGTTGTTGGGATACGTGTGCCTATAGTGTTGGAAAATGTAGTAGCACTAACGGTTCTACCTGTACTGCTAATTTCACGATTAGTGATATTCCGGCAGGCAGGTACTATCTTCATTGTGATTTGCCAAACAATACGACACCGACTAAGTGTTCAGGCAATCCTTTTTGTACCTTTAGCGGGGGAACGCAGGATTGTTCCGGATGGGTATCATGTTCTAACAACGATAATTACGGCTTTACCGTTGAGGGAGTTGTAGCTACCGATAAATTTGCCAGAGGAACTTGTAATACCGGAACAGGGAGATATACCTGTACAGCTTCGACGACCGGGACTTATACCACACTGGCGTTATGTGAAGATTCAAGCGGATGTGATATTGCCAATAGCACGGATTTGGTGTTGAAGTACAGAATGGCTTTTGCCGGATTAAAGCCGGGAGCTAGGTGTGCAGTTGATTGGACGACAAATTTGATAGTAAAAGGTGGTGCTCAAGAGAAGACTTACAATGGACTTGTGGCGGTCAAAACTGCCGAGGTAAACAGTAATGGAGATATGATTTACAAAGTGGAGAAGGGGTTAACTGGTTTTACCCAGAAGACGGCGGTAGCGGCTTTTATAAAGGGAATAAAGCACTTACAAATGAAGTATGGCAAGAACGATCAGACTAGTAGTTATGGAAAAGTGGGTGGGGAGCTGATTTTAAAAACAGCTACCGAGACGGGTCATACAGTTTATGACTTTAGTGAGTATCCAATGTTAGCCGGTGATATTAACCAAGATGGAGCGATAAACGTAACTGATTTTGCTTTAGTCAAAGCTAAAGCTTCAAAGTACGAAAAAGTGGATGATGATGGTTATTTAGCGGAGGATTTGGATGGAAATTGCTTGGTGAATGTTGCTGATATGGTTCTTTTAATTAACTCACTTGATGAAAAAGAGGGGGAACTATATTAGTCTTAAAAAAAGATTAATTTTTATGAAGAATATGAAAAATAAAACTGTAGGTTATATCTTAATATTGGTAGCAGTGGTGGTGATTTTAGAAAGCGTGGTATTAATTGGAGGTTTAGGCAAAAAAGAAGCAGTGGTTACGGAAAAGACAGGTACCGAGAGCGGTAAAGTAGCGGTAACGGCGTCAAAAAGTCAGCCGGCAGAAGTAGCTTGGGTTTTACAATCAGAAAGTCTAACGATGAAACTAGAAAAGAAATATTTGGTGACGGTTAGTTTGTTACCTAAAAAGAACTTAGCAATAGATGGGGTAGAAGTGTTTGTAAAGTATCCAGTAGAACAAGTAACAGTAACCGGAATGAAAGATGGAAATGGAATGCCAAAATCAGTAACAAATATGGTGAGCGAGAAGACCTCGACATTGATTGGTAAATATATGATAGTGGGAGCACCATTACAGTTGGTAAAGAATCAGCCAGTGGAGGTTTTGAGCTTTGAAGTTCAACCAACCAAAGTAGGAACTTTTGACTTGGAAATTAGTACTGGTAAGGAACTTAAAGAAACAACGACTCTGATTGCGGAGAACACTTCGGCAAGGGTGATTCCTTATGAAAGTAATAAGTTAACCATTGTGGCGGAAAAATAAAAATGAATCGAGGAAGTAAATTATTGGTGCTGGTTTTGGTAGGGATGATGATGGTGGCTGGGAATGTGAAAGCAGCTTGGGCGGGTCCGAAACTAACTTTAACACCGACGACAAAAGAAGTTAGTATAAATGATACTTTTTCAGTGGTGGTCGGAGTAGCTTCGGGGACGGAAAAGGTTTTGGGAATAGACTTATGGATGGTGTTTGATGCCTCAAAATTGGAAATAACATCGGTTGATGCGGTTTCCTCTCCAGCTTTTCCGTTTACGATGGGAGACAAAAATATAGATAATGTAAAGGGAACACTAATGCTACCATTGATGCCGCAGTCGAGTAGTGGTTTAGCAGCTGAAGTAGCTAATGGAGGGTTGGTGACGGTGAATTTTAAAGCTAAGGCCAATGGAACTGCCAGCTTTAGTTTTACTTGTGAAAGCGGGTCAATGAGCGATACCAATATTCTAAAACCTGATGTGACGGATGTGGTCGATTGTACTGCTAACGATAGTGGCTTGTATACGATTAAAGTGGCGAGTAGCGGGGGCGATGATGGTGGTAGCACTGCAGCAGCAACGGCAACGCCGGTTCCTACTTCTTCAACCACGTTACCACAAACCGGAGCCGTGGAAAATACAATAATATTGTTGGTGGGAGCGGTGTTGGCGATGATATTGGGAGTGACAGTCATAAAATTATGAAAGGTGGGATAAATGTAAAAACGATTATCGTTTTGGTGATACTTTTATTGGTAGGAGTGTTGGGTGTTTTGGGGGTAAATACGGTAAGAACTTATATCGGTGGGGCGTCGGCGGATACGGAGCCAAAGAATGTAGTGGCGGCATCCGGTGAGGACGGGAAATCGGCGGCGGTGAGCTGGACTTCAGACAAACCATCAATGGCAGTAGTGGAATACGGAACGACTCCGGCGAGCCTACTTTTAAGAGCAATAGAATCAAGTGAAGCTACGGATCATCAAGTGAGTTTAACTCCGTTGAAGTCCGGAACGAGCTATTATTTTCGAATTAGAGTCGGAGAAGAAATTTTTGACAATAGCGGAATTCCATATTCTTTTAAGACGAAAGCAGTAGAAGTAAAACCAACCCCGACGGTGGTACCGACGATAACACCGGTGTTAGGGCCGACGGGAGCAGTGACGACTAGTTGTGACAGCAAGACCGATTACAACAAAGATGGAGTGGTTAATTCTTTGGACTATATAGCGTGTTTAAAATCGGGAAATAAAGCAACGGGAGCGCCGGCTTCGACGGCTTCTGGGAGTAAATGTCCGGCTGGGGTGGACTTTGATAAGAATGGGACAGTTAATAGTATTGATATGATTAGGTGTTTACAAAGTAACAACAATTAGGGTAAAATAGCGCTTACGTTTAATAAAAAAGGAGGTGCTTTTTTTGAATGTCGATCATTGTTACTAAGAATAAAGGTGAATCTAAAGATGATGTAATCGGGAAATTTCGCCGGTTGTGCATGGAAGAGGATATAACCGAAGAGGTTAAAAAGAGAACAGCCTACCAAAAACCGTCGGAATTGCGGTATGCCAAAAAGAAAATTATTCTTTGGCGAGAAAAATGTCGCCGCCGAGCTAAAAAATCAAGACGCCATGTGGAAAGATAAAATAAAAGAAGAAGCCGTAACGGCCTTGAAAAACCACGACCAGAAATTGGTCGATGTTTTGAGGTACCTGGTGTCGCTCATTGATAAAAGAGGATTGGCTTTACCACCGGAAAAAATGACGGAAGCTGAAGAAATAGCGGTATTGCGAAAAGAGCTGAAAAATAAAGAAGAATCAAGAGAAATGTTTTTGAAGGCCGGTCGGCAGGATTTGGTTCTGCAGCTTGATTTTGAAATTGAAGTGGTTAAAAAATATCTGCCAAAGGAAATGGATGAAGTAGAATTAAGAAAAGTTGTGGAAACAGTGACGGCAGAGACGGAAAAAAATTTTGGCATAGTGATGAGGGAAGTGATGAAAAAAGTGGGTGGTCAGGCAAGCGGAGAAGCAGTAGCCAGAATTGTGAAAGAAGTAATTGGCTAATATGAAAAACCGGATTTTGATTAAACATCCCAAAAACTGGGGATTGGATGAAGCGTTGACGGAAAATTTGACCCAAAAAATTTTGGTTGATTTTGGCTATGGTGCCGGAGTTGAGTTGAGCCTTCTGTTTGTTGGTCAGGATAGAGCGAAAAAAATGAACCAACAGTATCGACAAAAGGATTATATTCCACAAGTTTTAGGATTTCCGATGTCAAAGAAAGCCGATGTTGACGGAGTAATCAGACTTGGGGATGTAGTTATCTGTACTAAAAAATTGAAATATGAGGCAGTTTTTCAAAAAAAGACAGTCGAACAAATTTTGGCAGAATGGTTGAAGCATGGAGTTGAAAACCTTTTGAAATAGTTTTCGTGTAGAATGTGTTGATGGCAGTTTTCCACTTAAAATATCGGCCCCAAAAGATAGATGAATTGGACGTGGAAAGTGCGGCCAAAACTTTAAAAAAGGTTTTAAAAGAGAAAGACAGACCGCAATCATTTTTGTTTACCGGACCAAAAGGAGCAGGAAAAACCTCGGCGGCCAGAATTGTAGCGCAGGCGGTAAATTGCCTTGATCCGGAAGGAATAGAGCCGTGCGGGAAGTGTAAAAATTGCCAAGAGATAGGGAGCGGCAGAAGCTTGGATATTTTGGAAATTGATGCGGCATCAAACCGGGGAATAGATGAAGTTCGGGAGTTAAAGGATAAGGTATTTTTACTGCCGACCAATTTGAAGATGAAGGTTTTCATTATTGACGAAGTTCACATGATGACCAAGGAGGCGTTTAATGCGCTTTTAAAATTGATAGAGGAACCGCCAAAACATACCATGTTTATTTTATGCACGACTGATCCGGAAAAGATTCCGGAGACAGTAATTTCGCGACTATTTAGGGTAGATTTTGCTAAGGGAACTAAGACGGAGCTGAATCGGGCCCTGCAAAAAATTGTCAAAGGGGAAAAAATTAAGATTTCGGATGAGGCAGTGGAACTGATATTGGCCGCTAGTGACGGTAGTTTCCGGAATTTACACCGAATGTTTAACGAGATAGTAATGAATTTGGGCAAAGAAATTGAAGCAGCCGAGATTAATAAATATTTCTCTCAAAGAGAGGGAAGTTACACAGCGGAGGAATTGGAGAAGGATTTGGAAAAAGGGGAAGCGAAATTAATTTTACGAAAGCTGGAAGAGATGGCAAAAATAGGCGGTGATTTTAAGAATTTCAGAGAGAAACTGATTTTGTATTTTCAAAATAAATTATTGGTAAATTTTGGAGTGGGGGAAGGTCACTCCCAAATGGGGGTGGAGGCACTTAAAAAGTGGCTAGGTTTGTTGATTGCCGCCGGAAGACAGGAAAAAGAAGTGGAAATAGGCCAATTGCCATTGGAGCTGGCGGTAGTGGAATTTTTGGGAGAAAGTAAGTTGCCGCCGGTATCTAAAAAAAATGAAGAAGTTAAGGAAAAGATTAAAGAGGAGGTTAAGGAAGAAGTTAAGATTACTATGGCGGGGGTTTGTGATTTGGGTCGGATTGAAAAAGAATGGGGAAAAGTATTGTCGGCAGTTAAACCATTTAATCATTCGGTGGAGGCGTTTTTGCGAGCGGTTAGGCCAAAAAAAATTGAAGGAAAACAATTATTAGTTGAGGTTTTTTACCCATTTCACAAGGAAAGATTGGAAGAAAATAAAAATCGGGCGATAGTGGAAAAAGGACTTTTACAGGTTTTCGGAACGGAGATAGCATTTGGGTGTGTGTTATCAAAAGACAAAAAAGAGCCACTGGTAATAAAAAACGATACACCGATAGAAAAAGTAAGCGAAGAATTGGCCAAAGAAGAAAAAAAGGAAAAAGATTTATATGAAGTGACAAAAGAAATATTTGGTTAATGGTAAAATAGATTATGTTTGATAAAGCCAAAATGCTTATGCAGGTGATGAAGTTAAAAAAAGAGGTGGAAAGCGGGAGCTATGATACCGATGAAGATGGAATTGTGGTGAAGCTTGGAGGTTTTATGGCGATGGGGGAGCCAAAGATTAAAACACTGATTGTTAACGGAGTGGAAAATAAGAAACTGTTGGAAGTAATTAATAAAGCTTTAAAAAAGGCAGCTGAAGGATCAATGAAAAAGATGAAAGAACAGGGTGAAGGATTGGGAGGAATGGTTTAACGTGGGATTATGGCTGAATTGCCAAAAGCGATAAGAGATTTAATTTTAAGTTTGGAGAGATTGCCGGGGATTGGGCCAAAAAGTGCCAGCCGGTTGGTATTTTATCTTTTAAACACACCGGAGGCTTATGTGAATGATTTGGCGGCGGCGTTTTTGAGAATTAAAAAGGAGGTAATGATTTGTAGTGAATGTTTTTCGGTAAGTGAAGGAGAAAAATGTAATATTTGTCGGGATCAAAAAAGAGACAAGAATGTTATTTGCGTAGTTGAAAGGCCGATTGATGTAATGGCGATTGAAAGTGTGGGTGGATATCAGGGGGTATACCATGTGCTGGGAGGAGTGTTAAATCCGTTAGAACATGTTGGGCCGGAAGAGTTAAAGATTACTGAATTACTAAATAGAATTAAAAATAGTGAAGCGACTGAAATTATTCTCGCTATGAATTTGACCATGGAAGGGGAGGCGACAGCTTTGTATATTAATAAAAAAATTGAAGAAAGCGGAAAAAAAATTAAAGTCAGCCGGATAGGAAGCGGACTACCGATGGGGGCTGATTTGGAATTTGCTGACAGAGGAACGTTATCAAGAGCAATGGAAGGGAGGAGAGGGATATAATGAAACAAATTATCGGAGATGTAGTTAAAGGGCTGGTAAAAATTGGGGAAGAGACGGGAAAAGAGATGGTTTCGGAGGCGGCAAAAATCGGAGAGACAATAATAAGCGGAGAAGAACTTTTAGGAGATATTAAGCCGATGACAGAGGAAGAAATGGCTAAAAAAAAGATGGAAGAGGAGAGAAAAAAACAAGAGGAGTTACAAAAATTAAGGTTACAAATGCAGGAGAAGGGAAGGAACGTAGAGGAGGAAGTTAGACAAATCAGAGAAGAAAAGGAAAAAGAAGAACAACAGGAAAAACAAAAAGAGATGGAAGAAAAAAGAAGAACGGCGGAAGAGCAACAAAAGCAGGCGCAAGCAGGAGCGGAGGAAATGACAACTTCAACTAATCCGGCGAAGCAGAAAAAATCAAGAGGAAGTGCCTTTGTAAATAAGAAAAAACAACAACCGGACCAATCACAACTGTCGCAAACGCAAGAGTTTAAGGGGAAAATAGATTAGTGGGATATAATTGAGTATGATTAAGTTTTATAATACGGCGACCAGAAAAAAAGAAGAGTTTAAGCCGATAGAAGAGGGGAAGGTGGGGATATATAGCTGTGGACCGACAATTTATTGGAATCAGCATATCGGCCACATGTATGCTTATACCCAATGGGGAACGATGGTAAACTTTTTGCGGTATATTGGGTATGAAGTTAAATGGGTGATGAACTTGACTGATGTGGGACACTTAACTTCAGACGCGGATTCCGGTGAAGATAAAATGGAAAAGGGAGCAAAAAGAGAAGGATTATCGGTTTGGGATATTGCCAAAAAATATGAAAAACAGTTTTTAGATAGTTTGGATAAATTTAAGATAAAAAGACCGGATGTGGTTTGTAGGGCGACTGAACATATAGAAGAACAGATTGAATTAGCTAAAAAAATTGAAAAAAATGGTTATACTTATACGACTAAAACGGGATTGGTATTTGATACTTCAAAGTTTGTTGGCTATGCCAAATTTGCAAATTTAAAGTTAGAGGAAATGGAATCGGGGGCAAGAGTAGAAGTTGATAAAGAAAAAAAACATCCGTGGGACTTTTTATTATGGGTAACTAATCAACCGGATCATATAATGAAATGGGATAGTCCGTGGGGAGAGGGATTTCCGGGATGGCATTTGGAGTGTACGGCCATGTCAACAAAGTATTTAGGAGAAACATTTGATATTCATACCGGAGGGATTGAACATATCGGAGTTCATCATACTAATGAAATTGCCCAGGGATGTGGCGCTTTTGGACACAATACGGCAAATTTTTGGATGCATAACGGTTGGTTAACATTAAAGGGCGGCGAAAAAATAAGTAAGAGTTTGGGAAATGGTTACACGGCAGAACAACTTGAAGAGATGGGATTTGATCCGTTGGCTCATAAATATTTAGTGTTGACTTCGAACTATCGGAAAGGTTTGGAATTTTCTTTGGATTCTTTAAAAGCCAGCCAGACGGCTTTATTTAAATTAAGAAATTTAGTGGTGAATTGGCCGGAAGGGGGAGAAGTCGACAAAAATTATCGGGATAAATTTATTGAATTACTATCCGATGATTTGCAAGTGCCCGAGGTATTGGCATTGATTTGGAAGCTAACTAAAGATGAAAAAATTAAGGATGAGGATAAAAAGGCAACGATTTTGGATTTTGATAAAGTTTTGGGATTGGATTTGGCTAAAAAACCAGAAAAAGAAATGATTCCCAGTGAAATTATAAAATTGGTTGAAGAGAGAAAAACGGCGCGAAAAAATAAAGATTGGGGAGAGTCGGATCGATTGAGAGGAAAAATAGAAAAGATGGGTTATACGGTAGAAGACGAAAAAGATGATTGTAAAATTAGAAAGATCATGGTAAGCTAATTCGTTTATGAAAGGAAATAAAAATTTATACGAAGTGATACTGGTGCTGGACGTCAGAACTGATGAAAAAGAAAAAGAGGACGTTTTGGCCAAAGTTACCGGCTGGTTGGAGGGAGTTGCGGGCAAGGTGACGAAAAAAGATCATACCGGAGGCAAAGCTTTAGCTTATAAAATTAAAGGTCAGGACAAGGGTGATTTTTGGACGTTGGAAGTTGAGGGCGAGAAGCCATTGAAATTAAAAGAAGTAAGTCTATTTTTAAACAGAGAAACAAAAATTATACGTTATTTAATTTTGAAAAGGAGATAAAATGCCAAGTCGATGTCTTAATCGAGTCATGTTAATAGGTAATTTAACCCGAGATCCGGAACTTCGGTATACCCCCGGAGGAATGGCAGTAGTGTCGTTTGGGTTGGCAACTAACCGGGTTTGGGTGACCAAACAAGGTGAAAAAAAAGAAGATGCCCAATTTCACCGGATTGTAGCTTGGAATAAACTAGCCGAGCTTTGTTCTCAGTTATTGGCTAAAGGCCGAAGGGCTTATGTCGAAGGCAGAATCCAGTATCGGGAAATTGTTGATCAACAGGGAATGAAAAAACAGGTTTCAGAAATCGTGATTGACGATATGATTATTTTGGATAATAAAAACCGAGAGATGGGCGATCGGCCCGGAGCTGAACCGGTAGCTGGAGTTGGGACTGAAGAGCAATCGGGAACGATAGAAGATATCGTGATTCCGGATGAAATGGTGGGGGAGGAACCAAAGGCTCTGGAAAAAACCGACCAGAAGAAAGAGGAAATGCCTTTTTAAATAAACCAATATGATAAAAAAGCCTATTAAGAAGAAAAAAGATTGTATTTTCTGTAAGGAAAAGAAAGTACCGCAATGGCAGGATTACGAGAAATTGCGTGATTATCTATCACCGAGAGCGAGAATTTTGGGAAAAGATATTACCGGAATTTGTGTCAGGCATCAAAAAGATTTGGCGACAGCCATAAAACAAGCAAGACATTTGGGGTTGTTGCCCTTTGTGAATTTGATGTAAAAGCTTTTTTTTGACTGGTATAATGGAGGATATGGTAAAAGCTAAGTGGGCGGTGAATTTTCCGATGGGAGCGAAAGTACTGGTCGCAGAGGGTGATAAGGTAACCGAAGGTGAAGTGGTAGTGGAAATAAAAGACCAATTAGTGATGGAAAAAAAGCTTGATTTGACTGATAAGGTAGTTAAGGAAGTTGACCAAGGTGATGTGGTTAAGAGTAAGAAATTAGTTAGTCCGGTGGTAGGGAAAGTGAGTAAAGTTGAAAAAGAGAGAATGGTAATTGAGTTTGGAGCCGAAGAATTTTTAGGCAAGGAGATATGCGGGGGGAAAACCTGGGGGCAATGTGATTTTAGAGTAAAAGAGAGTTTTGGTGACTTGAAGGCTTTGGATCAAGGAAAGGTGATTTTGGTTTCAAGAGTAGATCAAATTATGATTTTAAAAGCAGAAACAATCGGAGTGAAAGGAATATTGGTGGTAGAAGATGGGCTTTCCGATGAAGAGACAATAATGTCGGATCTGCCGATATTAATGTTTAGCGCAAAGGACTGGGAAAGATTGATTTTGCATGCTAAAAAGGGATCAACGAAAGTTTGGTTAAGTTCAGCAAAAAATAAGTTACTGGTGGTAACATGAAAAGATGAAAAAATGGAGAAATGTATTTTTAGTGTTGGCTTTCGGGGCGGTAGTATCGCTGGTTAGTTTTAGAGTCGGAGAGAACAATGTTTCAGTGTCGACAATAAACGGTAGTGAATGTAAGGCACCGTTTGATTTAGATTTAATGTGGAAAGTAAAGAATAGTTTGTCGAGTGTTTTTTTGGAGAAAGATAAGATTGATGATAAAAAAATGGGTTACGGTGCAATTGCGGGAATGGTAGCTAGCTTAGATGACCCTTACACGGTATTTTTACCACCAAAAGAAAATAAATCACAAAACGAAGATTTACAGGGGCAGTTTGGTGGGGTGGGAATACAATTGGGATATAAGGATAAAACTTTGGTGGTAATGACACCTTTGGCAAAGACTCCGGCCGAGAAGGCAGGAGTGTTAGCGGGAGATTTGATTCTAAAGATTACTGATAAACAAAAAGGGATTGATCGGGATACGGTCGGAATCTCTTTGGATGAAGCGGTAGAATTGATCCGGGGTAAGGCGGGAACGGAAGTGACTTTAAAAATGTTTCGGGAAGGGAAGGCGGAAGCTTATGACGTGACTTTAAAAAGAGAAGATATTGTGATTCCGAGTATGGAGTTAGAGTTTAAAGAAAAAGACGGGAAGAAATTTGCCTGGATTAAGCTTTACAAATTTACTGAACAAATATATAAAGACTGGCCGGGAATAGTGGATAAAATAATTGCCGAGAAGGGAAATAATTTTGGCGGAATTATACTTGATTTGAGAAATAATCCGGGTGGTTATCTACAAGCTTCGGTGCTCGTAGCGTCGGACTTTATTGATAAGGGAGTGATAGTGACTCAGGTCACGGCCAGTGGGAAAAATGAAGTTTATCAGGTTGATCAAAGCCGACGAAAATTATTAAGTGAAAAGTTGGTGGTTTTGATTAACGGCGGATCGGCGTCGGCGGCGGAAATTTTGGCCGGAGCGTTGAAAGATTATAAGCGGGCGAAATTGATAGGGGAAAAGAGTTTTGGCAAAGGAACAGTGCAACAACCGGAGGATTTTCCTGATGGTTCGGGATTACATGTAACGGTGGCTAAGTGGTTATTGCCTTTGGGTAAGAATATTCACAAAGATGGGATAACGCCGGACGTTCTGGTAAAATATGAACCGCCCAAAGAGACGGATGCCAAGGATAAACCAGATAATCAACTTGACAAAGCCGTAGAAACGCTGTTAAAAATATAAAATATTTTTATGGAAAAAAAAGGAATAAAAACTTTTTTACTAGGTTTAACGGTGGGAGTGGTGATAATGGGATCACTGTTGGTTGGGGCATTTTTGGATAGAGTGTCGAGTTTTAAGTTTCTAGACAAATTGATACCGAGGAGAGAGGGAACAACAGTAGTGACTCAAAAACAGCAAGTGATTGAGGAGGAATCGGCGGTGACTTCGGTAGTAGAGGCGGCGACACCGAGTGTAGTAACAGTGTCGATCAGTAAGACCAGCGTGGTTAATCAAAATCCATTTTTTGGTTTTGATCTTTTTGGTGAAATGTTTAATTTAC
>JBBAAS010000007.1:0-30497 GCA_041658125.1 Candidatus Shapirobacteria bacterium
AATTTTTCCTATTTTTTTCAAAAAGACATTATCCGCGCCATTCAAAATCTCAAAAAAGAAAACATTTCTGCCGCTCACTTTTCCGAATTGATCAAATATTCCGCTGATTTTGTCAATGAATCTCAATCTTGTCTTGAAAAACTGATTGCCATTCGTGCTACCGCTAAAACCGGCACCGACATCGAAAATATCATTAAGAATCTGTCCCAAAATTCAAAACTCCATCCTCTTTATCAAGCCCGTCTTCAATTATTTTTAACCCTCTATCATCAAAATAACCTTTCGCCCTCCGACCTTAAAAAAAACATTCGTGATTTTATTGACCAAACCCAAAACCAACTTCCAAAGCTTCTTGATCTTCTCACAATTTACCAAGGTTATGAAAAAGCCCTTTTGGACAACAGCCTTTTTGATTATGACGACATGATCCTTTGGGTTATTAACGCTTTCAAAAAAGTTCCGGCTCTTTTAGTCGAATATCAGGAAACTTACCAGTATCTTTTAGTTGATGAATTCCAGGACACCAATGCTTCTCAATACGAAATTCTCAATCTTCTGACCTCCAGCGAATCTTCACCCAATCTTTTCGTTGTCGGTGATGACGACCAGTCAATTTTCCGTTTTCAGGGAGCTTCCATTGAAAATATTTACACTTTTTACCAAAAATACAAAGATATTTTAAAAATTGTCATTCTTAAAAATAACTACCGTAGTCACCGTTTGATTCTTGAAGTTTCCGACAACGTTATCAAAAGTAATCTCAATCGCATTACTCAATTTATCGGCAATCTCGACAAGTCTCTGATTGCCACCAAAACTTTTGACCCCGATCCGATTAACTTAACCGTCGCCGAAACCGATACCGACGAAGTCATTACTGTTGCTCAAAAAATTAAAAATCTGATTACCGCCGGCACTTCTCCTCGGGAAATTGCTGTTCTTTACCGGAACAATGCCGACATCTCCGAATTCTTACCGGTTTTTACAAAACAGGGGATTAAATTTTTAATATCGGACAGTATCGATATTTTAAAAACTCCCAAAATTCAGCAATTATTAACTTTACTGAAGTTTATTGTTGACTCTTCCGATGTTGATTCTCTTGGCAAAATTCTTTCTTTTGATTTTATTGGTCTTAATGCTCTTGAGCTTTACCATCTTTTTCATTATCAGTCCAAAAACGAACTCGACCTGACCACTCTTCTTAGTTCTCACGATACTCTTAAAAATATTTTACCGGCCCTAAGCCCAAAAGCCATCCGCCGGCTTCAGCGGTTTATTAAAAAAGTTGCCAAAATAAAAAAAGCTTCGAAAAACCTGCCTCTTTCCATGGTTTTTGACCAAATTATCCGTCATTTCGGTTATCTAAAATATGTTCTGAAGCACCGTCAGCTTGATGTTTTAAAACAATTAAACACTCTCCACACTCTTATTCGTTCCCGTCTTCAAACCGAAGACTCTTACGATCTGTCAAAATTTGTCGCCGAAATTAATTTGCTTTTAGAAAATCAAATTTCGTTGAATACTCAACCTCTGATTGCCGATCAGGATGTTAGTATTCGGCTCATGACCGTTCATAAAGCTAAAGGTTTGGAGTTTGAGCATGTTTTCCTGATCCGTTGTCTTACCGGCAAATGGGACGGTGCTTTTACTCGAAACTTAATCAAATTGCCCTTGGGCATAGTCAAAACTGATATTAATCAAATCGCTGTCGATAGCGATCTTGAAGAAGATCGCCGTCTTTTTTATGTCGCTCTTACCCGGGCTAAAAACCAAATTTACTTAAGTTACTCCCGCCTCAATTCTTCCGGTCGCGAACAGCTGCCTACCGTCTTTCTAAGTGAAATCGACCCGAAATTAATTGAAAAACATCTGCCCGATTCGGCTTCTGAAACGACCAATCTTTTGTCACTTTATCCTCCCAAAATGCCTTCGTTAAAATCGGTTAATCTCCGAAGTTATCTTCAAAATTATCTTTCCACCTCCTACCGTTTCAACATTACCCATCTTAATTCTTATCTGAAATGTCCTCTTTGTTTTTTCTTTAAAACCATTCTTCGTCTCCCCTCTGCCAAAACAAAAAGCTTATCCTTTGGCACCAGTGTTCATGGCGCTTTAGCTTATCTTTATGAAGTTCTCAAAAAAGATAATCATCTAATTCCTTTGGACAAATTTCTTTCTGTTTTTGAAGCCAATCTCCAAAGAGAACATCTGAAAACCTCCGACTTTAAGGCAATCGCATCCCATGGTCGGGCTATTCTTACCGACTACTATACTCATTATCAAACAGAATTTAACGGTCGCTGTTTTACCGAGCACGATTTTCGTTTTTACAATATTCGTCTTGACAACATTCCTCTCACCGGCAAAATTGACAAAATGGATATTGTTGACCCCAAAACCGTCTCTGTTGTCGATTTTAAAACCGGTAATCCCGATACCAAATATCAGGAATTATCCAAAGACGGCGATTATTTCCGCCAATTAGTTTTTTACAAAATTCTTTGCCAAAATGCCCACGGCTTTCCCTATAAAGTCAATGCCGGTACTATCGACTTTATTGAAAAATCCAAATCGGGTCAATTTAAGCGGGCTAACTTTGATCTAAGTGCGGATGATGTTTCCAAATTAACCATTCTGATCAAAGAAGTTTTTCAAAAAATTCAAAATTTGGAGTTTACTCCCAATCTCGACTGCCGCAATCCCGACCATTTGCATTATCTCTATAATAAATACTTCGCTTAACCCTGAACTCAACCTGAATACCATCTGATAATATTTTGATCCCTTGACAAATCCATCGAAAAGTTTTTGACTAACATACAACCTATGTTAAATAGATTACATCATCGGGTAATGTTTTTGTCTTTTTTCTTTACAATTATTACGGTATTTGTCTCGATTCTGTGTCCTGCGCGGATTTTCGCCGTTTTAACCAATAATTCCACCGCTACCGTTACTGCGTTTACTCTTTCCAGTTATGACGTTGGCGCAACCAATGTTACTTACACCCTCGATTTTACTTTAAGCGATCCAATCGAACCGGATGGCAACAACATGTTATTGGATTTTGATCTAAATAGGATCACTACACCAACCGGAGACACTGACTCTAACATGGGGGAGACCGCTACCGGCACTTTTTCTTCCCTCCAATATAACAGTATCGGTGATACCTGGGTTAATATCGAATTTGGTGGCGCTTCTTATTTTCATAAAGAAATTTCTAACCAGCGTTTACTAATTTGGGGTTTTGGCTATGGCGCCGATCTTGATATCCGTAATGGTATCCAAACTACAATCCCTGCCGACAAAACTGTAAGACTTGTCATGACCGGAGTTACTAATCCGATACTTTACGGCTCTTATGCCCTAAGTGTCCAAGTTCGTGGTACTAATGGTAATAATTATTATCTTCAACTTCCCTACAACACTCCCCAAAGAAGTGTTCGGGTTAATATTGGTGACTATTGTGCCAAACTAAAAGTCTTAAAACCAACCGGATCCGACGGTATGTCGGGAATGGATTTTTTCATCAGTTCCTCAATCGCCCCATCGATTTCCGGTCAATGGGGTATCTACACTCGGACTGACTATTCCGGTGCGGTTTATTTATATGCCGATAGTTTTAATGGTATCGACCACTGTCCTTCCGGTGCCGGTGAAGCTATCAATGCCCAAGTAATGATGCCCGGTGATTACGTAAACACGCTCCATTATCTTAACCCGAACCAAGTAACGCTTACTCTCGGCACTGACAAAGACAAATATTTCGAAACTACTCCTTTACGAATGACTCAGGCTACAAAAACTATTACCGGCACGGTTTTATACTCCAATAACGATGTCGGTGTTTCTAGTGCCACTGTTAGTACTTTCAAAATGAATGGTTCCGGTTATTTCCAAACTTCTACTGATAGCGAGGGCCGTTATACCCTTTTGGTTGGTGGCGGTGATTGGGGAGTTATGCCTCAATCACAAGGTAATGGCGATTGGGCCTACGGCAGTGGACCTACCAATCTAAAATTTATAAATGACAATAGCACGGAAAGTAAAACGGTTAATTTTGAGGTTGATAGGGCCTCGTCAACTATCAGATGCAGAATCCTCAAACCAGATGGCACTCCTGTAAGCGACCAGGATGGATATGGAGTTGGGGCTTTCAGTATGCAGGGCAGTGGTGGTAACGGTCAATCTGCCGGCGCTGGTGTTTACAATATTAAGGTTCCGGCTGGTTCTTACAATATCAATATTATGGCCCCTCCAACCAGCACTTACGGCGCCCCTACTATGGATCCCGTTACTGTCAAAGAAGATGAAACAAAAAATATTGGTGATATTACCTTGGTCGCCAAAGATGCTACCATTACCGGTTCACTCAAGGTTGCCGGTGTTGGAATATCGGGAATTAGTGTCAATGCTAATAAAAGAAATGGTAACGGTTGGGCTTCAGCTAATACCGATGCTAGCGGCAACTTCTCTATAGCGGTTATCGCCGGAGATTGGATGATTATGCCCATGCTTAATGCAGATTCAAATTATGCTATGGTCGATCCTCCCCAGGACGTGTCAGTTGCTAGTGGTGCTTCGGCTGTTGTTAATTTAACTCTCCAAAGTGCTAGCGCCACCATCAATGGCTCTCTGGTTGATGGTGATGGTAACCCTGCTTCAGTTTACGGTTATGCTTTTGCTGAACAACAAGGCGGAGGAATGTTTGGTCCGGGCGGTATGGGTGGCTCAATCGAGAGAGGTAATTTTTCATTTAAAGTTCCGGCAGGTTCTTATACGATTAATGCCGGCCTGGCTCCCGGATCCCCCTACACCCAAGGAGACGGTGAAAATGTCACGATTACTGATGGTGCAACAGAAAATGTCACCTTAGTCGTCAAAACTAACGATTCTGTTATTTCCGGATCAATTCTCGACGAAGTTGGGGAGGCAATAACCGGTACCAATCTTTTTGTTTTTGCAAATAGTGGTGTCAATGGCCGCAACGCTTTTCAACAAGGAACCGTAAACGATGACGGCACATACACCATTAGTGTTTCTTCCGGTGATTGGATTCTTGGTTATTTTATTGACCCTTCCAGCGGTTATATGTCAAGTCCTCCTAACCCTGATGATAAATTTACGATTACTTCCGGTCAAACAGTTACCAAAAATATTACTCTCCGGGCTGCCAACAGCACTATCACCGGCACGGTTTTAAAAGCCGACGGTGTTACCCCCGAAACCGGTGCTTTTATTTCCGTCGACCAAAGAGGCGGTGGTGCCGAAAGTAGTGAAGGCAAAGGCTTTTTTAACGGCGCTCAAACTAATCAAAGTGGTGTTTATACTGTCAAAATTAGTAGTGGTAGTTATAAGGTTAGAGTGAATATTCAACCCGGAACAGGTTATATCTCTCCTCCTGAAGAAACAGTTGTTGTTGCCGCTAATGAAACTTCTACTAAGAACTTTACTCTTCGCGAGTCCAATGCAACTATCACGGGTAAGGTTACTCTTAGTGGTATAGAAACTATGGCTTTTGTCTATGCCTGGGCTGACGATGGTGGTTTTGCTCAAAGTATGTCTGGGTTTAACGGTAATTATTCCCTTGATGTTTCTAGCGGTACCACTTGGCATGTCGGCGGCGGTTATGAAACGGGCACTAATGCCTACAGATCCGAAGAAACAGCCGTTACTCCTGCTAATGGTTCTTCGTCTACCGTAAATTTGGCTTTAGTAAAATCAGACTATGATTTACCTCAATCCTTAACAGTTCAGTTTGATGCTACTAAGCCGAAAGTTATTGAGTTAACCGATGGTACCGAATTAAATATTCCGGCCAATGCTTTAGCTACCAGCGGAAATGTTACTTTAAATGTTAATCCCAAAACTTCCCTTCCTTCCAAAAAGGGAGACCGTCCTATTTGGTACGGTTATGAGTTTTCGGCTACAGATGCTACTAGTCAAACTATAACTAGTTTTAACAGTGACATTACCATCAGTTTTCCCTACACTGATGCTCAACTGGTTAAATTAGGGATTACCGCCGACCAATTGGTGCCTTCATATTGGGATACAACTACCGGATCATGGAAACAGGTTAGTAACGTTACTATTGATACTACCAACCATATGGTGGTAATTACGACTGACCATTTTACTGATTATGCCTTAACTGCGAATTATACTGTTACTACTAGTAGTAGTAATACCAACAACAACACTACAAGTAGCAGTAGCAATACCACTAGCGGTTCTGCAGGCCCTTCTGTTTGTGGTGATCAACCTCCGACAAAAGCTCCTAACTTGTTTAGAATTGACCGCTATCAAAAATCCGCTAAGCTTTATTTCGCTCCGGCCGGCAATCCAGTGTCCTATTACACTATTTCCTACAGCGATAAAGGTGCCCAGGAAAAGTACGGCACCTCCTTTGATCAGGGTTCTTCCGGTGGTGTCCTGACTTATACTATAAACGAGCTCAAACCAGGCGTAATCTACTGGTTTAAAATTCGTGCCGGTAACGGCTGTAGTCCCGGACCATGGTCAAATTGGCTCTCCACCAAAGGGGGAAAAGTTGTCGCTACTTCGGCAGAGAAACTAATTCCAAAAGCGATTAAATCCACAACCAAAACACCGACACCGATACCGGAAACGTCTCAAACGAATCCGATAATTTCTCCTGCTCCCGTTTCTGATACTCCTCCGGTTTCAGAACCAAAACCAACCGAAACTCCAAAACGTAGTTTCTGGGATAAAATCAAAAACCTCCTGGGATTTTAGCTTACTGGTGTAAAATCATCTTATGACTTTTGTTTACATTCTTTTGGTTCTAATTCTCGCCACCTTAGTTTTTATAATTTTTAAATCCCGACAATCCAATTCAGCCTCTCTTTCAGACGATTTTTTTAAAAAATTTAACGAAAAATTCCCTGAAGTTCTTAATCAAGCCAATACCAATCTGGTCAATTTAGCTTCTCAAAATCTCGACACCAAAAAAACCGCTATAGAAGAATTGATTAGACAAATCCAAAAAGAACTTGTCCAAAATCAACAAAAATTGGAAACCGCCGAACGGGACCGGGTTGGTAGTTTTAATGGCCTCAAAGAAGCTATCGACAACAACCAAAAAATGACCCAACAGCTCAAAGCTACTGCCGATTCCCTCAAAAATGTTTTGTCTAACAATCAAATGCGCGGTGCTTTCGGCGAAAAAGTTGCTGAAGACCTACTCAAACAATCCGGCTTTGTTATCGGCACTGATTACACTAAACAGGAAACTACCGGTGAATCACGCCCCGATTTCACTGTTTATCTGCCCGACAAAACCAAGGTCAATATCGATTCCAAATTTCCCTACAGTAACATTGTCAAAATGACCGAAACCGAGGATCCTTCGCAAAAAACCCAATATCTTAAGCTTTTTGAGTCGGACATCAGAAAAAAAATCAAAGACGTCGCTTCCCGTGACTATATTAACCCGGAGCAAAATACTGTTGATTTTGTCATCGTCTTTATCCCCAACGAAATGATTTTTAGTTTTATTTATGAAAAATTCCCCGACATTTTGGACGATACTTTCGGAAAAAAAGTTATTTTGGCCGGTCCTTTTAGCTTTACCGCGATTTTACGGATGATCAAGCAGGCTTATGATAATTTTCATCTTCAAAAAAACGTTGGTTCGATTATTAATCACATTAAAGAATTTCAAAAACAATTCGAAGAATACAATAAAAGCTTTACCGATCTGGGTAAAAAAATAGATTCGGTTAGTAAGCAATACGACGACATCAACGGCACCCGCACCCGTCAACTTCTCCGCGTAGTTGACAAAATTAAGCTGGAAAGTCCGAAACCCGACCAACCTCTTCTTCCCGAATCATGAGACCCAAATTAAAACCTAAACATTTTACTCTTTTCCCATATTTGTCCTTATTTTCTTGGTTTGTTTTTCTGGCCATTTTAACTTTTATCCCTCCGACCTCACTTTTTATCCAAATATCCGCTTTTTTGGTTCTTTTCTGCGCCATTCTTTCCACCATATATGTTTTTTCTCATCGTTTCAAGATCAACTTGCTACTCTCTTTTTATTTTATTTCCCTTCCTATACTGTTTATATTTCACCAGCTAACTCTCCTTAATTTTCTTCTCCTCACCGCCTTGTTTACCTCTCTATTTTTTGTCATTAAATAATTTACTCCCTTGACACCAGTTAGCACTCGTCTTATTATATTGCTAATATGGCTGACTTAACTCAAAGGCAAATCAAAATTTTAAAGTGTATTACCGAAGAATTTATCGAAACAGCTTCGCCTGTCGGTTCCGAAACTCTGGAGAAAAAATTCAATTTGGGCATCTCTTCGGCTACAATCCGAAACGAAATGTCGTCACTCACCCAGCTTGGTTATCTTAAAAAAGGCCATCTTTCCGCCGGCCGCGCCCCTACCTCTGTTGGTTTAAAGTATTACGTCCGCAACTTGATGGTCCCCAAAACCTTATCTATTAACGAAGAAGTTGGGGTTAAAGAAAAAGTTTGGGATTACCGAAACGAATTTGAGCGTCTTTTAAAAGAATCCACCAAAGAATTGGCCATCCGGACCCGGTCTTTGGCTATTTCTACCATCGATCAGGGCAATCTTTATTCTTATGGGGCGGCCAATCTGTTGGAAGAACCCGAGTTTTTCAATATCGACGTCACCAAAACCATATTGGCTTTGATTGAAAACAATAGCTATTGGTTTGATATTCTCAACAAAGTTGGAGCCCCTCTTGATTCCGGCTCAATCATTCATCTTCTTATCGGCGAAGACTTGGGCATGGAACACCTCGAACCCTGCGGTTTTGTTTACCAAACTTACGAAGCTGGTCCACATCGTGGCATCGTCGGCGTTATCGGTCCGGCTCGTTTTCACTACCAAAAAATTATTCCCATGGTTGACTATATTGCTGAACTAATTTCCACCATTACCCGTTAATTTTTTTATGACCCTCAAAGCTGACAAGCAAAAAATTATAGAATTAGAAAATCGGGCTCTTGAGCTCGAAGAAAAATGGAAACGGTCTTTGGCCGACTATTCCAATTTGGAAAAACGGATTGACGGCCAGCGGCAACTTTTTATTTCTTTGGTCACTACCGGTATTGTTGCCAAATTTATCGATGTTTTAGATGATCTTTATCTTGCCCAAAAACATCTCAATGACCCTGGATTAAAATTAGCGATTGATAAATACGTCGCTGTTCTGAAAAGCGAAGGCTTAGTTGAAATTGATCATTCCCAAAAATTTGACCCAACGACCATGGAGTGTATCGAAGCCGTAGAAGGTGAAAAAGACAAAGTCGTTGAAATCAAAAAAAGAGGCTATCTTCTTAACGGCCAATGTCTTCGTCCTGCCCAAGTCTCCGTCGGTCGTGGAGCTGAAATTAAAAATTAAATGTTATAAAATTTTAAACAAATATGCCTAACAAAATCATTGGTATTGATCTTGGTACCACCAATTCCTGTATCGCCGTTATGGAAGGCGGCACTCCAAAAGTTATTTTGACCTCTGAAGGTCGTAATACCATTCCTTCGGTTGTTGAGCCGGTTAAAAATTTGGTCGGTGATTTAGCCAAGCGGCAGATGGTCTTAAATCCTCAAAACACTATCTATAGTGTCAAGCGGCTGATGGGCCGCCGGTTTACCGATCCTGAAGTTGAAAAAACTAAAAAAGTCGCTGCTTACAAAATTGTTGCCGGTAAGGACAATATGGCTGCTGTTGAAATCAACGGTAAAATTTATACCCCTCAGGAAATTTCCGCCAAGATTTTAATGAAAGCCAAAGTTGATGCCGAAAAATATTTAGGTGAAAAAATTACCGATGCCGTGATCACAGTTCCTGCCTACTTTGACGATTCTCAACGCCAGGCTACCAAACAAGCCGGTGAAATTGCCGGTCTTACGGTTAAGCGGATTGTCAATGAACCCACCGCTTCAGCTCTCGCTTATGGCTTGGATAAAAAGAAAAAGGGGATAGTTGCTGTTTATGATTTGGGTGGCGGGACTTTTGATATTTCCATTTTGGAAATTGGTGATGGCGTTTTTGAAGTCAAAGCTACCAATGGTGATACTTTCCTCGGCGGCGACGACTTTGATCAAAAAGTTATCAACTGGCTTTTGGATAGCTTCAAAAAAGAACACGGTGTTGACCTAACCAAAGATCCCCAGGCTCTTCAGCGTATTCGTGAAGTCGCCGAAAAGGCCAAAATTGAGCTTTCTTCCGCCATGGATACCGAAATCAATTTACCTTTTATTACCCAAAAAGACGGCTCGCCTATTCATTTAACTATCAAGTTGACCCGTTCCGAATTGGAAAAATTAGTTGATGATTTAATTCAAAAAACTATTTCTCCGGTCGAAAAATGTCTCAAAGATGCCGGTGTCAACAAGAGTGATATCACCGATATCGTTATGGTCGGTGGTATGACCCGGATGCCCAAAGTTTTGGAAGTTGTCAAAACTTTTTTTGGCAAAGATCCCAACACTACCGTTAATCCTGATGAGGTTGTTGCCGTCGGGGCCGCCGTTCAGGGCGCTGTTTTGACCGGTGAAGTCAAAGACATTGTCTTGCTTGATGTTACCCCGCTTACTTTAGGCATTGAAACTGCCGGCAATGTTAAAACTCCGCTTATCGATCGCAATACCACCGTTCCTACCAAAAAATCGCAGGTCTTTAGTACTTATTCTGATAATCAACCTCAAGTTGAAATCAACGTTTTGCAGGGTGAACGGCCCATGGCGATCGACAACAAGTCGCTTGGTCGTTTTGTTCTGGACGGGATTCCTCCGGCCGCCCGTGGTACGCCTCAAATCGAAGTCACCTTCGATATCGACAGTAATGGCATTTTAAGCGTTACCGCCAAGGACAAGGGT
Source organism: Candidatus Shapirobacteria bacterium (assembly GCA_041658125.1). GTDB lineage: Bacteria > Patescibacteriota > Microgenomatia > UBA12405 > UBA12405 > JBBAAS01. Next base: position 10,893 of record JBBAAS010000007.1, read on the forward strand.
ACCAACAAAGAACAAAAAATCACTATTCAAAACGCTACCAACCTAACCAAGGAAGAGGTTGAAAAAATGAAAGCTGATGCTGATCTTCATGCCCAGGACGATGAGCAAAAACGGGCTTTGGTTGAAAGTCACAATCGTCTTGATAGCACCATCTTTTCCGGTGAAAAAACTATCAAAGACTTTGGCGATAAAGTCAAAGCCGATGATAAGCAAAAAATTGAGGAAAAAATCAAAGCCGGTAAAGAACTTTTAGCTAAAACTGATGCCAAAAAAGATGAATTTGACAAATTCTCCGAAGAACTTGGCCAAATCCTGCAAACCGTTGGTGCCGCTATTTATCAACAATCCGGCCAAGCCGGATCTTCGACAGGCCAACCCGAGCAGGAAGCACCTAAGTCCGACAAGAAAAAGGATGATTCCAAAAAAGAGGCTGAAGAAGGTGAGATTGTCAAATAAATGAAGCGGGATTTTTACGAAACTCTAGGTGTCAATAAGTCGGCCTCAAAAGAGGAGATCAAGTCCGCCTACCGAAAAAAAGCTCTTGAATGGCACCCTGACCGCAATAAGTCTGCCGATGCAGAGGAAAAATTTAAGGAAATCAATGAAGCTTACGAAATTTTAAGTAACGGTGAAAAAAAGGCGGCTTATGATCAATACGGTCATGCCGCCTTTGATCCGGCTACCGGTGGCTTTGGCGGTCGTACTTACACTGATCAATCCGGTCCTTTTACTTATACCTGGTCCGGTGGCAATCAAAATCCCTTTGGCAGTGGCACCGATTTTGATTTCGGCGGATTTAGCAATCCTTTCGATATTTTTGAACAGTTTTTCGGTGCCGGTTTCAGCACTGGTCGTTCCCGTTCTACCCGCCAATTACCCACTTACAAAATTCAGCTTAGTTTTTTAGATGCCGCCAATGGCTGTCAAAAAGAAGTTGATATTGCCGGCAAACACAAATCCATTAAAATTCCCGCCGGAGTTGACGATGGTCAACGGATTCGGTTTACCGACTTTATTCTCTATGTTGACGTTCTTCCCGATAAAACCTTCAAACGTGAAGGTAACGATGTTTTTGTCAATGTCGAAATTTCTTTTGCGGAAGCGGTTTTAGGTGCCGACATTGAAGTTCCTACTCTTAAAGATCGCCTTAAAGTCAAAGTCAAACCGGGCACTCAACCCAACACTCTTATTCGGCTTCGTGGCCAGGGGATTAGGGATGTCAACGGCTTTGGCGTTGGTGACCTTTATATTCGTCTGGTTGTTACTGTTCCCATCCGTCTAACCTCCCGGCAAAAAGATTTGATCAAAGATTTGGGATTGTAATTATTTTCTGCTATAATCTTCTCACTAAATTTATATAAATGGGTATTATCGGAACGGGGACGGGCAACGTCCCCCGTTTTTGATCTACCCCCAAAAAAACTATGGATCTTAAAAAACTACCAAAAACCGAATTTGCCGCTGCTGTCGCTCAAATTGCCGGTGAACGTAATATCGATGTCCAATCAATTCTCGATTCTATCGAACTTGGTCTAATTTCCGCCTATAAACGGGATCAAAAAGAACACGGAATTACTGTTTCCGAAGAGGATCAATTTACTGTCGAATTAGTTCCAGAAAGCGGATCTTTCAAGGTTTTCAATATTACCGATGATAAAAAAGTTGACGTTACTCCTCCCGGTTTTGGTCGAATTGCCGCCCAAACCGCCAAGCAGGTTATCGATCAAAAAATCCGCGAAGTCGAAAGAGAAGCCGTTTTGGGCGATTACCAAAAGAAAATCGGCTCCTTAATTTATGGAACTGTTCTTCGGGTTGATCCCTACCGCATTACCGTCGGCATTGGTAAGGCCGAAGGTATCTGTCCTAAAGAAGAACAAATAAAAAATGAAAACCTTCCCCTTAGCGACCATCGTCTTTTTTTGGTCAAATCGATTCTTGTTGATGAAAAAACTCTCCGCAAAGACATTATTCTTTCCCGCCGCGATAATGCTTTTATCGAACAGTTATTTGCCCGGGAAGTTCCTGAAGTTGGTAATCGGGCTGTCAAGATTGAAAAAATTGCCCGTGATTCCGGCGTTAGAATTAAGGTCGCCGTTTCTTCTTCCCAAGCCGGAGTTGATCCGGTCGGTTCCTGTATTGGTCAACAGGGTTCAAGAATTCAATCAATTCTTCGTGAACTTCCTGCCGACGAAAAGGTTGATGTTATTGCCTATTCAAAAAACTTAAATCAGTTTATTGCCCAAGCTTTATCGCCGGCTCAAAACGTCAAAGTCGAGTCAGTTAACAACAGTATGGCTGTAGTTTCCGTTTCCGAAGACCAGCTGGCTTTGGCTATTGGCGCCGGTGGTGAAAATGTTCGGCTAGCCGGTCTTTTGACCGGTCTTGAAATCAAAGTCCAAGCCGCTAAATAATTTTTAGGTTTTTTAACAATATGGCTCAACCTAACTCAACCCTCCAATTTCGTCCGCCGATTGTCACCATCATGGGTCACATTGACCATGGCAAAACTACACTTCTCGACAAAATCCGTACCACCAACATTGCCAATCGCGAAGCCGGTGGCATTACTCAACATATCGGTGCCTATCAATCTCAGGGCATAACTTTTATCGATACTCCCGGTCATGCCGCTTTTTGTGGCATGAGATCAAGGGGCGCTCAAATTACCGATATTGTCGTTTTGGTTGTTTCTGCCGCCGATGGCGTTATGGCCCAAACCAAAGAATGTCTCAACCTCATCAAGCTTTCAAACCTCCCCCTGATCGTTGCCCTCAATAAAATGGATCTTTCTACTGCCTCTCCCGACATGGTCAAAGGCCAATTAGTTGAGCTTGGTTTTACCCCTGAAGAATACGGTGGCTCCATTCCTTTGATTCCCGTTTCTGCTAAAACCGGCTTGGGTATCGACAAATTGATTGAAGAAATTAAGCTTCATGCTGAAGTCATGGAACTTAAAAACGAGACTGATTCTTCGCTTGAAGCTGTTGTTATCGAATCCAAGCTTGATAAGGCCCGCGGTCCTCTTGCTTCAGTCATCGTTCGTAAAGGTATTTTAAAGCTTGGCGATATCGTTTATTCGGAAAATATCCACTGTAAAGTCAAAGCTCTTCTTGATTACAACCGAAAATCTATTACCGAAGCCACTCCTAGCACTCCGGTTGAAATTCTTGGCTTTGAAGCTGTTCCCGCCATTGGTTCAACAATTACCCCTGCCAAGCAGGAGAAAAAAATAGTTTCTCCTCTTCCTGTCTCTATCGCCGTCGGTGAAGCTACCCCCAAGCTAAATATTATCCTCAAGTCTGACGTCGAAGGTAGCCTTGAGGCTTTAAAAAGTAGCCTCAACGATGATGTTTTGATCGTTTCTGCCGGTGTTGGCCAGGTTTCCGACAACGACGTTTTTATGGCTCAAGCCTCAAAAGCTCAAATTTATGCTTTTAACCTAAACGTTGACAAATCAGTCAAAAATTTAGCCCAAAACTCCAAAGTCACCCTCTTTGAGTCCAAGGTAATTTATGAAATTATTGACGACATCCAGGCTAGAGTTTTAAGGCTACTTGAACCTACTATTGACGAAACTATCCTTGGTGAAGGTAAAATTATTGCCGAATTCAGCATTGACAAGGTAAGAATCGCTGGCTTTCAGTGCACCAAAGGGGAAATTTCCAAAGGGGATTTGGTTCATCTCAAGCGCGACGACAAAATCATCAAAGATACCAAAGTTGAAGGTATTCACCAGGCTAAAGCTACTATTGACAAGGCTAAAGCAGGTTCAGAATATGGCATTACCTTTCGTCCCTATGTTGATTTTAAATTAAACGATGTTATAATATCCTATAAGAAGTAGTAATTACTATGAGCCCCAGAAGCTCTTCTTTATTTACTAATCAATTTGGAAGCAGGCCAAATATGAAAAACTATAATATTGCTCCGATCAAAAATTTACTTCAGAACAGTAAAAATGCTCTCGTAGTCGTTCCTCAAATGAACGTCGACAGCATTGCCGGTGCTTTAGCTTTAGCCCTGGCTTTAAAGAAAAAAAATATTGATACTAAAGTTTTTTGTCCGACCGGAACCGATCAAAATTACTCCAAATTAAGCGGACTTGAACTTTTGAGCGATACCTATAATGCTTCAGATTTGGTCATTTCTTTGGATCATCCGCTCGATCAAATTGAAAACGTTTCTTACAACGATGATGGCGGTCACCTTAATTTAGTCATCAAAACCAAGTCTACTTCCCCAAAAATTCAGAATGATCATATCGTTATCAACAGTTCCTCAACCGCCGATATCTGTTTTATGCTCGGCGACGAAACTGTTTTGGGCGACAAAGCTTCCCTTACTCAAAAAGGCAATTGGGTTTTCTTGTCTCCTACCAATATCAACAAAGCTTGGGCCAAGGCCTCTTTGATCGATCCTGATGCTCCATTTTGTGAGATGCTTACTTTTATGTTGCCCATACTTGGTTTGGAACTTGACCTTGATTCCGGTAAAAATCTTTTAATCGGTCTTCGGGTTGCTACTCAATCTTTTTCAGTTAACGTTTCTCCGGAAACTTTTGAAGCCGGCGCTGTCTGTCTTCGGGCTACTCAGCCGGTTGAGGTTCAACCTGCTTTCGAACCCACTCCGATTGAAAATGTTGAGAAAACCGGTTCCTTCACTCCCGGTACCAACAAACCCAATCCCGCTCCGACTATCTAATCCATCGCCAACCTGAATTTGTGCTATAATTCCCCCACTACTATCATGCTGGTTTCTTGGGAGCCATTCCAAGATTTTAGTTTTTACCAGTCAATAGCAGTAATTTTATGGCATTAACCAAAGAAGAAAAAAACGAGATCATCTCGAAATACTCTCAAGCCAAAGGCGATACCGGCTCACCCGAAATTCAAATCGCCATCCTTTATAAAGAAGTCGAAAAGCTTCAGGGCCATTTAGCCGAAAACAAGCACGATTCTCCCGCCAAACGCGGATTATTAAGTAAAATTGCCAAGCGTCGTCGTCTCTTACGTTATTTATCCGAGCATAACCCCGAAAGATACCAAAAAATCGTCAAGGATTTGGGTCTAAAGAAATAAAGCTCGTGGTTATCGTTTATAATTAATTTATTAATCTAATTTATTTTTCTCATGCCAAAAATTTCTGCTGATATCAAAATCGGAACCAAAACAGTTACCTTAGAAACCGGAGTTTTAGCTCCGCAAGCCAACGCTTCAGTTTTAGCTACCTACGGTAAAACCGTTATTTTAGCGACCGTTGTTTTAGGTGCTGTTGACGAAACCAAAGATTATTTTCCTCTGACGGTTGAATTTGTCGACAAGCTTTATGCCGGTGGCATAGTTAAAGGTGGTAAATGGATCAAGCGCGAAGGTGCTCCTTCCGATACGGCCATTCTTTTTGGCCGGATTATCGATCGTTCCGTCCGTCCTCTTTTCCCGGCTGGTTTTCAAAATGAAATTCAGCTAATTGTCACTGTTTTAAGTAACGACAAAGACAACGACGTTATCGTTCCGGCTTTTTTAGCCGCTTCTACCGCCCTCACCATTTCCGACATTCCTTTTGCCTCAACTGTCTCCACTGTCAGAATTGGTCAATTGGATAAGCAATTAGTAGTTTGCCCAAGCATTTCCGATCAAACTAAGTCCACTTTGGATCTTTTGGTTTGTACCAACGACTTTGGGGTCAACATGATTGAATGTGACGCCAAAATTGTCGACAATAAAACTATTCTCGAAGCTATCAAATTAGCCAAAGAGACCGGTGAATCAGTCAATGACCAGATCAAAGACTTTGCCAAAAAATGTCAAAAAACTAAAGTTGAATATACTGCCGTCTTGCCTTCTCAGGAACTTATCGCCGAGGTTGAAAAAATTATCAACTCTGATATCAAAGATTTTCTCAAAAATGGTGCCGACGGGGCTCATACTGCCGCTGAAACCGCCATCAAAGACAAAGTCAAAGAACTTTACAAGGCCAAAATCAAGTCCGAAGAAGTCAAGCTAAATATCTTAATGATGGCTATCGACGAGTTGATTAAAAAAGCTTTCCGGGCTCAAACTTTAGCCGGCAGCCGCTATGATCATCGTGAACTTGATGAAATTCGGCCTTTGGATATTGAAGTTGGCGTTTTACCCTGCACTCACGGCTCCGCCCGTTTCCAGCGCGGTTTAACTCAAGCTCTTACTATTACTACCCTAGCCCCTCTTTCAGAACAGCAACATCTTCAGGATTCTTTGGGAGAAATTACCAAGCATTATCTTCACTATTATTCCGCTATGCCTTTCTCTACCGGCCAAACCGGTCGGACCGGTCGTCCCGGCCGTCGGGAAATCGGTCATGGTGCTTTAGCCGAAAAGGCTCTTTTACCGGTTATTCCTTCAGTTGATGAATTTCCTTACACTATCGTTTTAACTTCTGAAGTTCTGTCTCAAAACGGCTCCTCATCCATGGCTTCAACCTGCGGCTCAACTTTATCTCTTATGGATGCCGGTGTCCCGATTAAGGACAAAGTCGCCGGTATTTCCGTTGGTATGATTTCTGACGACAAAAAATTTGTTCTTCTTACCGACATTGCCGGTGTCGAAGATCACTATGGCGACATGGATTTCAAAATTACCGGTACCCGTCAGGGTATTACTGCTATCCAGCTTGATATCAAAAGTCTTGGCCTGAATTTAAAAATGATCGAAGATACTTTTGTGGCTTCGACCGAAGCCCGTCTTAAAATTTTGGACAAAATCGAATCGGTTTTAGCCGCTCCCAGAAACCATCTTTCTGTCTATGCTCCCAAGATTAAAATGGTTCGTCTTCCCGAAGACAAAATCGGTGAAGTTATCGGTAGCGGCGGTAAAACTATCAAAGCCTTAATGCAAAAATTCGATGTTCAAATTGACATTGATGATATTGGTTTGGCTTCAGTTTCCGGTAGTGATATTGGTAAGGTTAACGATGCAGTCTTTCAAATCGAATCTATGATCAAAGAAGTTCAAATTGGTGAAGAATACGACGGCGTTGTCACCCGGGTCGAAAATTACGGCGCTTTTGTCGAATTTTTACCAGGTCGTGAAGCTCTTTTGCATGTTTCTGAATTAAGCGGTGGTTTTTGTTCTGACCCAAATAGCTTAATTAAAGTTGGTGATAAGCTAAATATCCGGATTTCCGGATTTAACGACAATCATCAAATTAAGCTTTCTGCTCCGGCCTTCAAAGCCGCCCATCCCGGTGAAGCCCGTCCCGCTGGTGCTCCCGGTCCTCAAAACCGGGCCGACTTTGGCGGCAACCGTGAATTTAGTAAATTCAATCCCGATTTCCGCTCTCAACGACCCCGCCGCTAAAAACCTTGTATACTGATAAAAGATGGATTCTACCCAAACCGCTGCCGAAGCAATCCAAAAACTTATCGTCAAAAGCCAAACCGTTCAATTTCCTGACGGCCTTCAGGAAAAGCTAAACGAACTTTTTTCTCAATTGGAAATCAACTCCAAATCCGAAAATACTTTTTGGCAGTATTACCAAACTGCTCAAAAATATCTCGACTGGCTAGTCTCTCTTCCTTGGACTAAAGAAAGTCAGGATATTTTGGATCTCAATTACGCCCGGGAAAAACTCGACGAAAACCATTATGGTCTCAATGAGGTTAAGGAACGGATGCTGGAATATGTTTCTGTTTTAGGTCTCCAAAAACATCGCACTCCTGATCAGAAGCTTCGGGCCCCAATCCTTCTTTTTGTTGGCCTAGTCGGTACCGGTAAAACTACCATGGCCAAATCAATTGCTGACGTCTTAGGCCGCCAGTTTATCCGCATTCCTTTCGGCGGACTTGGGGATCCGCTTTATCTTCGTGGCCAATCACGGCTTTATCAAAACGCCGAACCCGGTGCCATTATCCGCGGTCTTGCCACTGCCAAAGTTAGGAATCCGGTCATTCTGCTTGATGAAATTGACCGGGTAGCCGACGATGCTCTTAATACTATTATGGGTGTTTTAGTTGAGCTTTTGGATCCGGAACAAAACAACAAATTTACCGATCACTATATCGATTATCCCTTTGATCTTTCTCAATGTTTTTTCGTCGCTACCTGCAACAACACCACTCGTATTGCTACTGCTGTTTTGGATCGGCTTGAAGTTATTCAAATGCCATCCTATACCGACGAAGAAAAAACTGTCATTGGCCGAAATTACCTTTTTCCAAAAGCCCTAAAAGAATCTGGTCTTTCCCAAAACGAAATCAAAATTTCCGAAAATGTCTGGCCCCAAATTATTCGACCTTTAGGCTTTGACGCCGGAGTTCGTACTCTCAAGCGCAACATTGAAGGTCTTTGTCGTCGGGTTGCCCACCTAATTTTTTCCGGTAAAGCTCAAACTATTACTATCGACGAATCCAATATCAAATCCTATATTCCTCAGTGGTAGAAATTTTTATGCCAAAATCTAAAAAAATAAATAAACTCACTTCTGCGACTAACGCTGACTACATCCCTTACCTTAGTCTTTTTCTTCTCGCCCTCGCTTTCACAATATTGCTGGTTACCTTAAGCCGTGTCCACTAACGCTCAAAAACTCCAATATCTGGAAGGACTAATTACTCAATGTAAAAAATGTCCGCTCTCCAAAAATGCCACTCATCCGGTTCCGGGTCATGGCAATCCGGAGACGAAAGTTGTCTTCATCGGTGAAGCCCCCGGCTTCTTTGAAGACCAACAGGGTTTGCCTTTTGTCGGCAATTCTGGTAAACTTCTAGACAAGCTTCTGAATTCGATCAAACTGAAAAGGGAAGAGGTTTTTATCTGCAATATTCTGAAACACAGGCCACCGGAAAATCGCGATCCACTTCCATCTGAAATTGAGGTTTGCACGCCTTATTTAAAGGCTCAATTACAAGTTATTAAACCAAAAATTATTATCACTCTTGGCCGCTATGCCATGAATTACTTTTTACCGGACAAGTCTATTAGCCAAATTCACGGGCAAATCAGCAATCTTTCCTGGCAGGGGATTGATCTTACTCTGATTCCTGTTTATCATCCTTCAGCCGGATTACGCAATGGAGCCATGCTGACCGCGCTCCAAAACGATTTTACTTTTATAGGTCAGTATTTAGTTCTCAACAATTAAAAAAATTATGATTTCAAAAAATATTAACAAAAATCAAAACCAGTCTGTTTTCGGAATTTCAGCTCAAAAAAATTTCCGTCCTCAAACCAATTTTTCCGGTGTTAAAAATCCGGTCCGCGAGTTTCATTCCGCTCATAGTTCAGTTCGTATCTGTTCTCTCGGCGGCTGGGGTGATGTTACTCAAAACATGTTCGTTTATGAATTTATCCCCAACGGCGATATTTCTAAAAGCGAAATTATTATCGTCGATGCCGGAGTTGGCTTCCCCGAAGAAGATACTTTTGGTGTTGATCTTCAAATCCCCGATACCCGTTATCTGGCCGATAAAAAAGATCGTATTTTAGGTATTTTTATTACTCACGGCCACGAAGACCACATCGGTGCGGTTCGTTTTATCTTACCTATTTTAGGCCAAAATATTCCTATTTTTGCCCCCAAATTAGCCGCTGCTTTCATCGAAGCCCGATTGGCAGAAGGCAATATTCATGCCAATATCAATATTTATCAAAGTAACGTTCCCATCACTAGGGGTTCTTTTTCGGTTGATCCGATTTTAGTAACTCATTCAATTCCGGATACTTTTCATTTTGCTATCACTACTCCCGCCGGTATTTTTTACCACGGCTCTGATTTCAAATTTGATCTTTTTCCGCTCGATGGCAAAGATCCCGATTTTAGACATATTGCTCGGGTTGGTGAAAAAGGTGTTACCTGTCTTTTGTCCGACTGTTTAGGCTCTGACCGAGAAGGTTTTTCTCCCTCTGAAAGTTCGATTGCCGAAAATTTTCATCGGGAAATTACTACCGCTAAAGGTCGGGTTTTTATTACCTCTATTTCCAGTAACATTATTCGCTGGGGACAGGCGGTTGATGCCGCCAAATCCTGCGGCCGCAAAATTATTACCGTTGGGATGTCGGTTGAAAAAGCTATTAATATTGCCAAAGAACTTGGTTATATCAACCTTTCCGATGCCGATCTTATTGATCTTGACCGCGCCAAAAACTTCCGCGACAACCAGCTTTTGTTTTTAGTTGCCGGTTTTGCCGGTCAACCCGAATCAGCTTTAGCTAAAATGATTATGGGTAAACATAAAATTAAAATTAAACCAACCGACCGGGTTATCTTTTCCTCTCCTGATTACATTCCCGGCACTACCAGCAATATTCATTACATGATCGATACCCTTTCAAAAATGGGTGTTGAAGTTATGTATGGTGAAAAAGAAGAGCTTCACGTTTCCGGCCACGGTTATCAAAAAGAACACGCTCTTCTTATCGATTTAGTTAACCCCAAATATTTATTGCCTATTGGCGGCAATTATCGTCATATCCGTAGTTATCAAACTATGGCGCAGGAGCTTGGTTATACCCAAGACCAGCTTATCAGCCCCGATTATGACTCAGCCATTACTTTTAACGGTAACGGTCATATCGACACCAGCTTTCACCTTGGTTTGAAAAAAGTTCTCATTGATGGCTTTGGCATTGGTGATGTCGGCACTACCGTTTTACGTGATCGAAAACTTTTAGCCAACGATGGTATGTTTTCAGTTGTCATAATGCTTAACAAAATAAACGGCGAACTCTACAAAGAACCGGTTATTCTTTCCCGTGGCTTTGTTTTTGTCAAAGAAAATACCGATCTTATTAGTTATCTTAAGCAGGAAGTTATTAATAAGTTCAAAGAAGTCACCAGTTCACCGGCTAATTTTGATTATATCCGTGAACAAATTCAGGCCCATATCGAAAGTATTATCTACAAAAAAACCGGCCGCCAGCCCATGGTCCTGCCTTTGGTAATTGAGGTATAATCTCTTCATGCGTTACTCCAAGCTTTTTGGTAAAACCTCTAAAACCGTTACCAAAGATGCTGTGGCTGTTAGCCACAAACTTTTACTTCAGGGTGGTTTTATCCGCATGCTTTCTGCCGGTCGGTTTACCTTATTGCCTCTTGGTTTGAAAGTTTCCCAAAAAATTGAAAATATAATTCGAGCTGAAGTTGAAAAAACCGGTGCTCAAGAATTGATTATTCCCACTCTTCACCCGCTCGATCTTTGGGCTACGGCCAAACGTGATAAAAAATTTGGCTCTGCCACTATGAAAGTTACCGATCGTAATAATTCCGAATTTATTCTTGGACCCACCGGTGAGGTCGTCATGTTGGACTTAGTCCGGCAGTTAAATATTACTTACAAAGATCTCCCGATTAATATTTACCAATTTTCCCAAAAATTCCGGGACGAAACCAGAGCTACTGGCGGATTGCTAAGGGTCAAAGAATTTTTAATGAAAGACGCCTATTCGTTTCATGTTGACGAAGCCGACCTAATGGTTACTTTCAATCGCTATAAAACCGCCTATAAAAATATCGCCAAAATTCTCGATTTAAATGCCATTCCGGTCGAAGCCGATTCAGGGGCCATCGGCGGCAATCTTTCTTATGAGTTCATGGTAGAAACTGAAGCCGGTGAGGACACTGTCGCCAAATGCTCTTGTGGTTATATCGCCAATACCGAAAAAGCTACTTTTGTCCTGGATCCGATTAATCTTTCGGAAAACATCAAGCCGATGGAAATTGTTTCCCAGCCCGAATGGGTTTTATCCATGGAAGATAATGTCAAACACTATGGTAAAGATAAAAAATATTTCTTAAAAAACGTTGTTTACAAAGACATCGACGGAACAATTATTATTGCCGTTATTCGTGGTGATCTTTCAGTTAACAAGTCCAAGCTTGCCAGGGTTTATGGTGCCAAAGGGGATTTAGGGCCGGCCACCGACGAAGACTTAACAAAACTCGGTACCCGTCCCGGCTGGGTTCATTGTTGGGGTCATGATGCAGTTTATGTCGGCGATTTGTCTTTAAAAACCGTTCACAATTTTATCGGTGGTCAAAAAGAAAAAGACACCGATTCAGTCAACGTCAACCATGGTCGTGATTTTACCTGTCAAATTGAAGGTGATATTGCCCAAGTCGAGGAAGGTTTTATTTGTCCTAGCTGCAAAAAGCAACAATTACGATTAGTTAAAGCTATTGAGTTTGGGCATATATTTAACATTGGTTATGTCTACAGCGATCCGATGAATATTACTTTTGTCGACAAAGACGGTAGTCTAAAGAAATTTTACATGGGTTCTTATGGCATCGGTATTGGTCGGGCCTTAGCCACAATTGCCGAAACTCACAATGATGCCAAAGGTATTGTTTGGCCGGCCTCTGTTGCTCCCTATGCTGTTCACCTATTAGTTCTTGATCTTCAAGACGAAGCCATTAAAAGCGAAGCGGAAAAACTTTACCAACATCTTTTGGACAACAAAGTTGACGTTCTTTATGACGATCGGCTCGAGTCTACCGCTGGCGAAAAATTTGCCGACGCCGATCTTTTGGGCATTCCCATCAGGCTGGTTGTCAGTAAGCGTAGTCTTTCGGCCGGTGGAGTTGAAATTAAAAGCCGTTCTGGTACAGAAGCCAAAATCATTCCTCTTGACCAAATCACCGACCATCTTTCGTAAAAATCCTTTTAAATTCTAGATTCTCGATTTTATATTCTATATACTGTATCCATATGGCAAAACGTGGCCGCAAGAAAAAAGGAAGACTTCTTCCCAGTTTCCATCTCAAACCGGAAACCGTAAAATCCATCTTTTTTATTTTCTTTTTAATTCTCTCGATTATTTCCATCTTTTCTTTTCTTCAAATCGGACCCTTGCCTACCCGTTTTAATCAAATTTTAGACCGTCTGTTTGGTTTTGGTTCGGTTTTTGTTCCGTTTCTTTTGGTCTTAGTTTCTTTTTCTTTTACCAAAATTAAGTCGCCTCTTCGCGAGCTTAACGTTTTTTTAGGCTTCGTCATCATGTTTATTTCCGTTATTAGTCTTTTTGGCGAAGGACTGGCTGGTCTGTTTCTTTTTAATCAGCTTCTAGCCTTAATTGGTGAAAAAGTAATCGTCTATCTTATTTATTTTTTTTCCTTTATTGTCGGCTTTGTGGTTTTATTTGATACCTCAGTTGTCCAAATCATCAAATTTTTTATCAAAGTCTTTTTAATGATCAAAAAATACACTATTGGTAATATTGCCAAAGCCAAAAAAACCAAAGATAAAGAAACCCGTTATGTCCAATCCGAACTTTCTCCGGAAGATTCAAATTCTAAAGACAAAGATAAAGAAGAAAAATCGTCTTCCAAGACTAATTTGGGAGTTGTCGGAATTGCTCCGATTCTAAAACAACCTGCCAGTCTGTCTCTTTCTTCAAAATCTACCGACAATCTCGAAACTCAAATTTGGCAATATCCACCTATTTCATTATTTGATGAAAGTTCTGGCACCAAAGCTGACCGCGGCGATGTTCGGAAAAATGCCAACACTATTGAACAAACTCTTGACTCGTTTGGCATTACAGCTCGGGTTGCCGAAGTTAACAATAGTCCTTCAGTAACTCAATATGCTCTCGAAGTCGCTCTCGGTACAAAATTGGCCAAGATCGTCAGTTTAAGCAATGATTTGGCTATGGCTCTAGCCGCTCCCGGTGGTCAAATTCGGGTTGAAGCCCCTATTCCCGGCCGTTCGTTGGTTGGTATCGAAGTTCCCAATCGGTCCCTTGAAATTGTTCCTATCCGTCAAATTCTTGATGCCGATGTCATGAAAACAGCCAAGTCAAAAATAGCTGTTCCGTTGGGCAAAGATGTTGGCGGGATTGCTCGGATAGCCGATATTGCCAAAATGCCTCACGTTTTAATCGCCGGCCAAACCGGTTCCGGCAAATCGGTTTGTATTAACTCTTGGATCTGTTCCATTTTATTTAGAGCTTCTCCGAGCGAAGTCCGGTTAATTTTAGTTGATCCCAAAAGAGTCGAGCTCACTCCTTATAACGGGATTCCTCATCTTTTAACTCCGGTTATCGTTGAACCGGAAAAAGTTATTTCCGCTCTCAAATGGGCTTCCGACGAAATGGAAAGACGCTACAAAATGTTTACCGAGGTTGGGGCTAAAAATATCGAAGGATACAATAACATTGCCGGTTTTCAATCCATTCCTTATATCATTATCTTTATCGACGAATTGGCCGAAATCATGCTTTTTTCTCCAGCTGAAGCTGAAGAAAATGTTTGTCGCATTGCTCAAATGGCTCGGGCTACCGGCATTCATTTGGTCTTAGCCACTCAACGTCCATCGGTCAATGTTATCACCGGATTAATCAAAGCCAACATTCCCGCCCGCATGGCTTTCGCGGTTGCTTCCATGATGGATTCTCGGGTAATTTTGGATACTCCCGGAGCTGAAAAACTTCTTGGCCGGGGGGACATGCTTTATATTCCACCTGATTTAGCTAAGCCGGTTCGTATTCAGGGTTGTTTTATTTCCGACAAAGAAATTGGTCGCTTAATTGATTACCTTAAAGCCCAGAAAAGCGCCAATTATGACAATCAAGTTACGAGCCAATCCATTGCCAACCCCGATATCACCCGCAAAAACTTACCTTTTGTTGATGGCGAAGAAAGAGATGAACTTTTCGAAGAAGCTCTCAAACTGATTCAGCAAACCGGTCGGGCTTCGGCCTCTCTTTTTCAGCGCCACCTTAAACTTGGCTATGCCCGCGCCGCCCGGCTTTTGGATCAACTTCAGAGTGCCGGAATTGTTGGCCCCGGTAAAGGTGCCAAGCCCCGTGACATTCTCATTCCCCATAACACCTCTTCTGATTCCGAGGCTTAACCTATGTTCCGCGCTGCCACTATCTTACGAAATTCCCGTCTTGACAAAGAATTAGAATATCAGGAAATTGCCAAAAAGATCAAAGTTCCGGCAAAATACCTTAAAGCTATTGAGGACGAACAAACCGACTCTTTTCCCAACGAACCTTACTGCTCTCTAATTGTCAAAGATTATGCCGACTTCTTGGGCTTAGACGGTCAGCACATTCTTAAATTATTTCATCGTGATTTTGAACAAAAACGTCAATCTCAAAACACCTCTCTTCCCAAAACTATCATCACCCCTCAGTTTACCTTCTCTCTTTTCGTTGTTATTTCTCTGCTTCTGTTTTTTGTTTATCTAATTTCCGAATACGTCAAATTTAATCGTCCGCCGAAGCTGCAGGTTAGTTGGCCAACCAATTTGTCTGCAATTGTTGATATCACCGGAGTTACTGACTCCGAAGCTACTGTCAGAATTAATAATGATTTGGTCATTGTCGATCAATCCGGAAAATTTTCTAAAAAAATCAATTTACCTGTAAACGGTAGTAAAGTAGTCGTTGAATCCAAATCCCAATCCGGTAAAACGACTCGTGATGAAAAATTTTTAAAATAGTTTATACTGAAGCCATGGATCTAACTCAAATCATCGTTATTATTAGCCTTTTGTCAATTTCTGCCGTTATCGTTACTTGCGGCATTTGGCTGTCACTTACTCTTAAAGAGCTAAAAAACACTCTCTTTAAAACCAATCTCATTCTTGACGATACCAAACAAATCAGTTCCTCATTAGCCCAGCCTTTTAATTCTTTTTCCGAATTTATTTCCGGTTTCAAAAATGGTATTCAGTTATTCAACTCTCTTTTTTCAAAAAATAAGAAAATAGAAGAGTAATTTTACTTATGTCAGAGTCCGACTCAAATTGTTGTTGCCACCGAAACTCAAATTTTGTTGTTGGCTTGATTTTTGGTGCTGTTATCGGTGCTGTTATTGCCATTATTATCTATAAAAACGACAAAACAAAAGTTTTTGACAGTCTTTATAAAAAACTCTCCGGTTTTTTAAAAAATTTTAAAGCACCCGCTCAAACCTCGCGACCTAGCCAATCATCCAAAAAATTAATTGCCTCTAAAACTATCAAAAAACCAGTCAGAAAAAAATCTCCTAAAACCTTCATTCGCCCCAAAGGCTAATCTGCTATAATTTCTTCATGATCACGGCCCCCGAACTTAAGGAAAAATTTGTCAATTTTTTTCTTGGCAAACAACATCACGAAATTCCTTCTGCCTCTCTTCTCCCTGACAACGACTCTACCACTCTTTTTATTTCTGCCGGCATGCATCCCCTGGTTCCGTATCTATTAGGTCAACCCCATTCTTTAGGGAAAAAACTTGTCAATGTTCAAAAATGTGTCCGTACCGACGATATCGATGAAGTTGGTGACAGTTTCCATCATACCTTTTTCGAAATGCTTGGCAATTGGAGCCTTGGCGATTATTTTAAAGAACAAATGATTCCTTTTTCTTGTGAATTTTTAATCAAAATTTTAAAACTCGACGTTAAAAAACTTGAAGTCACCTGTTTTGCCGGCAACCAAAACTCACCCAAAGATGAATTAAGTGCCTCTATCTGGGAAAAAAGCGGTATTCCAAAAGAAAAAATAAAGTTTTTAGTTGACAATTGGTGGGGTCCGGCCGGTACTACCGGCCCCTGCGGCCCTGACACTGAAATGTTTTTTAACGGATTGGAAATATGGAACGACGTTTTCATGGAGTTTAATAAAAATTCCGACGGTTCTTTTACAAAACTCAAACAGCAAAATGTTGACACCGGTATGGGCGTCGAAAGAACTTTAGCCGTAATCTCGGGTTTAGATGATAATTATCTAACTTCAATTTGGCAACTGATCATCAAAAAAATCGAAAATATTTCCGAAAAAAAATATTCTGAAAACTTAAAACCGATGCGCATAATTGCCGACCATATCCGTTCCGCTGTTTTTATTATTGCCGCCGGAGTCGAAGCCGGCAACAAAGAAGCCGGTTATGTATTGCGACGTCTAATCAGGCGCGCAATTCGTCAGGGTAAATTACTAAATATCGAAACCAATTTTACTTCGAAAATTGCCGAGTCCGTTTTGGCCAATCAGCATAACTACGCCGGCATTTACCCGGAATTAAATCAAAATCAAGAGAAAATCTTTACTGTCTTAGAAGCCGAAGAAAATAAATTCCGCCAAACCTTAAACAATGGTCTCCGTGAAATCCAAAAATTAATTGACCGCCAAAAAAGCGTTTCCGGGATCGAAGCCTTTAATCTTTATCAATCCTATGGTTTTCCGGTAGAAATGGTCGAAGAAGAATTACAAAAAAATAGTTTAACCTTAGATTTAACCGAATTTAATAAATCTAAAGCAGAACACCAAAAGCAGTCTCAAACCCTTTCTGCTGGCAAATTCAAATCAGGTCTAGCAGACAACTCCGAAATTATTATCAAATATCACACCGCTACCCATCTTTTACACGCTGCCCTCCGCCAAATATTAGGCGCTAGTGTTCAACAGTCTGGCTCCAATATTACCGCCGACCGTCTTCGTTTTGATTTTAGTCATGGAGAAAAGTTAACCGATTCAGAGCTTCAAAAAGTCGCCAATCTAGTCAACCAAAAAATCGCCGAAAAAATTTCAATTACTTGCGATAATCAAAAATTTACTGATGCCCAAAAACAAGGGGCCTTAGCTTTTTTTGGTAACAAATATCCGGAATTTGTTTCTGTCTATACCATCGGTGATTTTTCCAAAGAAGTTTGTACTGGCCCTCACATCAACAACACTTCAGCTTTAGGTAGATTCAAAATTATCAAAGAGGAATCGGCCGGGTCAGGAAAGCGTCGGATTTACGCTGTTTTAGAATAAAACGCTTTAAGATATAGTATCCTTATACAATGGATCAGTTTTGGTTGTCGTTTATTACCGATGATTGTTTTACTTTAGCTTTGGTTTCGGCTGACGATCAAAAATATTCTGTTACCCAAATTAACTCTCCCCAAGGTCTCAACAAGGACGACCCCGGATCACTGATTACTACTGCCACCACTGCCATTGGCGAAACCATTTCCTCATTAAGCATTTCTCCCCCAGCCAAAATTGCCTTTGTAGTTTCTCCTTTTTGGGTCGATGCCAACGGCAAAATTATCGACACTAAAATCAAATCAATCGAATCAATTTGTCGTTCTCTAAAGCTCAAGCCGATGGGCTCTATTGCTTTCGACGAAGCTATTACCGAGGAAGCTAATCTTCACGATGGTTTTCCGGCCAGTTTTATTTTACTTTACTCTTGTCAGTCAGAAGTAGTAATTTCCCTTGTTTATCTTGGAAAGATTACCAAAAGACTCCACAAATTTTTAACCACTCCTCTCGATCCTCCTTTTTTAGAAAATTGCCTTTTAGAATTCGATTCGCCTTCGGCTTTGCCTCCCCAAATTATTGTTTTTGGCGACTTACCTTCAAATTTTATTCAGGATTTAAAAAATTACTCTTGGGTAGGCAAAAAAAATATCGAAACTTTTCTTCATTTCCCTCAAATTAATCACTATCCTGATGAAAAATTATTTGATATTTTCTCTTCCTTAATTACTGCCCAAATGAACCCAATTATTACCTCCAAACCAGCAGAACCGGAAACTTTAGTAAAACCAGTGGAGGAAGAAGAGTCAGCTACTTCCCTTGAAGAAGTTTCCTCCGCTGATTTGGGTTTTTCCGTCGTTGAGGAAAAGGCATTTTCTCCTCCTCTGCCCCCGGTTTTATCTCCGGCTCCTATCCTTCCTCCTTCTAAACCTAAATTAAAACTAAAGTTTAAAATCCCTCACCTTCGGCTGAAAATCAATTTTCTACTGCCTTTAGCTTTTACTCCTCTACTGTTTTTAATCCCTTTTTATTTTTCTTCCGCCACCATTACTCTTTACACTTCCCCTTATTCTTTTTCCAAAGACATTGCTGTTACTCTTGATTCTTCGGTTCAAAATCTGAATGTTGCCAAAGGAACCATTCCGGTTACCAAAAAAACCTTTACTATTTCTACTACCGCCTCTATAAAAACTACTGGTCAAAAAACGGTTGGCGACAAAGCCAGAGGAGATATTATTGTTTTTAACAAGCTTGACAATCCGCAAACTCTTCCCAAAGGTAGTATTTTGCTGGATAGTAGTGGTAAAAAATTTGAGTTAATCAATACCGCTTCCATTGCCTCCAGCAGTTCCAATCTTGATGCCGGCATTATTAATCTTGGTCAAACTAAAGCTCAAGTTTTGGCTCTCGATATTGGCCCCGAATATAATCTAGCCAAAAACACCAAATTAACGTTTAAAGATCATCCGGAAATCTCTTTTGTTGCCAAAGTTTCCGACGGGCTTATCGGTGGTACTAAAAATTCTGTCAATGTTGTTTCCCAGTCAGACAAAGACAGTCT
The DNA here is from genome assembly GCA_041658125.1 of Candidatus Shapirobacteria bacterium. Lineage (GTDB taxonomy): Bacteria > Patescibacteriota > Microgenomatia > UBA12405 > UBA12405 > JBBAAS01. The sequence goes on from JBBAAS010000007.1 coordinate 30,167, forward strand.
TTCTTCAAAAATTAACCAAGATCTTAATTTGGCTATCGATCAAAAAATCAAAAGCGAAGTCAGTGTTTTACCCGGTTTGATTAAAGAAACTATCCAAAGTAAGCCCGGTCGGATTGAATATAATCGTGAAGTTGGCGAAGAAGCCGCCGATCTTGAAGCTACCCTTGCCGCCGATGTTTTGGTTTTTTTGATTGATCCATCTAAAAAAGCTGAAATTGTTAATAATTTTCTCAAAGATCTTCCCGATTTTTCTCAAACCAAAATTATTTTGGATAATTTCGCTTTTTCTTTTAAAGATATCCAAAACAAAACTGACAGTTCTACTGCTACC
>JBBAAS010000008.1:0-28550 GCA_041658125.1 Candidatus Shapirobacteria bacterium
ACCGCTGATGACAACCTTTTTCCGCACCTGACCTATATGAGTAACGCTAACATCTCTTGCTTTTGTTTCTACCTGCATATCCCATATTATACAATATTTAGGCCATTTCTTTCAAGCACCAGCCTAGTTTTTCCTCCAAGCTCTCTACTCCTGCCGGTATCTTTTTTGTTACCTTATCAATTTCCTTTCTGTCAAATCCAAGCTGCTTTAAGCTCAAATACAAATCATCCTCCAAAAGCGGCGCCCCACCGCTTAAATCGAGCTCCCCTAACCCCCCAATTTTCGATTTTAAATCCACAATTATTCTTTGTGCCGTCTTCTTGCCCACTCCCTTAATTTTTTGAAAAAAGTTGACATCCGCCTCGCCAATTGCCTTCATAATCTCCACTACTCCCACATCTCCCATTACCTGGCCAGCCGTCTTGGGCCCCACTCCCGACACTGTCAGCAACAACTTAAATAATTCTACTTCATCCTGATTTTCAAACCCATACAGGCTCATATCATTCTCCGATACTGCCATATAAGTTCTAACCACTACCTCTTCCCCCTCTTTATGCCTTCTTATAAATCCATTCCCAACTTTTACCAAATACCCTACTCCTCCGACTTCCACTTCCACCCAGCTGTTTCCTAATTTATTTATTCTTCCTCTTAGGCTGGCAATCATAATCTTATTATACTTTAAACCGGCAGGTCGCCAAATGCGTCAACCCCACCGCCACTGCGTCCGACGCATGGCTCGGCGTAATACTTCCTTCAATCCCCAGCAAATTTCGAACCATTATTTCCACCTGTTCCTTCTCCGCCCGGCCATATCCGACGAGTGCCATCTTTACCTGTAACGGGGTATATCCGAATACCTCCAAACCACATCGATCTGCACACAATTTAATCACCCCGATTGCCTCCGATACGGCTATCGCCGACTTGGCATTCTTAGCAAAATACAAAGTCTCTAAAGCCACCACCTCAACCTTATATTTTTTTATAAGCCTTTCTATTTCTTCATAAATTTGTCCTAGTCTTTTGGCACTGCTATCGACTACCTTTGTCTTTAGCACCCCGCATTTGACCAACTTATTTTCTTCCAATACCGCCCAGCCGGTATTCGCTAATCCCGGATCTATCGCCAAAATCATTGTGTATCCTCCAGCACTACTACTTCCCTATTCAAAATATTATCTTTTACCGTCAACTCCGTAAACCTGGGTGTTTGCGTATTCCTCGCCTCAGCTACCGACCCGACCAAAATCGTTCTCATCCCGTCTATTTCATAAGCCGAAGCATAATGTAAATGTCCGGCTACAATTTCCTTTACCCCTGTTTCTTTTAACATTTTTACCAATTCCGCCGCTTCAGCCGTCACCGCCGTACTCCCTTCTCCCATTACATGTTCCGAAAAATTATTTTCCAAAGGCATATGCATTACTGCTACGCAGACCCATACTCGGCACTCGTCCACTTCCTTTTTAAGCCATTCTGTCTGCACCCATCCCAAGCCTGCTTTCCCTCCGTTATCAATCAAAATCAGCTTCAAACTGCCTTCTTTCAGGCTTTGATAGCTTTTCCCAAACACTTCTCCGAAAATGTCCTCTTTAAACTTGTCTCCTGTATACCGGTCATGATTCCCCGGAACCACAAAATATAGCATCCCGCTCTGGTCCAGCACTTTTTTAGCCGCCATTAATTCCTTTTTTGACCCTACGCTGGTCAAATCCCCGGCTACCACTATCTGTTTTTCTCCTCTACTTTTGGCCAAATCTATCGCCATTTTAAAATTATTCCAATCCATATGAACATCGGCCATTACCCCAAATCTAATCTCTTCCCCCATCTTCACTACTTCTTCTGTTTTTTTTTCTTCTATTTTCTGATCCGGCTTTGGGCTGCTCTTCCACCACCAAACCACTCCCGCTACCACTAAAATAACCAGTCCCCAAGTTAAGCATCGCTTCCAGCCTCTTTTCATCCTTTAATTCTACCTCATTTCCTTCTCTATTATATTATAGGGCTGCGCCATTTTTCTCCACTTATCCACACTCCAGTCCTATATAAAAATACTCTATCCATTATCCTTTCTTATAAGCCATAATCCGGCTTCAAAACTTAATTCGTGTATAATTAATCTATGGATTACTCTGCTCTCTTCTCCAAACTGAAACTAAAATTCTCCGATTATCAGATTTTTCAAAATCATCCCCTCGCCCCTTACACCACTCTTAAAATCGGTGGCCCCGCCGACATCTTTATCGACACTCCAACCATAGATCAATTCACATCAATCCTTAACTTTATATATGAAACAAGCCAATTACCACTTACTATTCTTGGCAACGGCAGTAACGTCTTAATTTCCGATCAGGGTATCCGTGGCCTAGTTATCCGTCACCTAAACCCCCTCCAAGCCATCATTCAACAAACTCTAGCCCAAAACTTAGTTGGTCTGGAAAATTTTGCCTACATTCCCGCCAGTCTTGGCGGTGCCATCGTCAGCAATATCCATGGTTTTGATAAAACCAATTTCAACCAATATCTCGACACTATCACTGTCTTTAACCTAAATACCGGCCAAACCGAAAATCTTAAAGCTTCCGAGCTTACTTGGGGTTATGATCAGTCCGAATTTCAATCAAAGCCTCACTTGATTATTCTTTCCGCCACTTTTAATCTGAAACCAGGCGATGGCACCACCGCCAAGCAAAAATACGACGAAATTGTCAAAAACAAAACTCAAACCCAACCCTTTAACTCCGCCGGCTGTGTTTTTAAAAACCCGCCCGCCCAGACTGCAAAGCTGTCGGCGGGGCAACTAATTGATTCCCTTGGTTGGAAAGGCAAATCCGTTGGTGGCGCCCAAGTCTCTCCCCTTCATGCCAACTTCATCGTCAATAACAACCCCGCAACTGCTGGGGCAGCTAAAGATTTCTATACTCTCGCTACCTCAATTCAATCCGATGTTCTGGCCAAAACCGGCATCCACCTCGACTTTGAAATCAAGCTTCTCGGCAACTTCTCTTAATTTAAAACTTTCCCCACAAATCGCACCAATTCCACTTGTCTTCTCCCTCTTTTCGGTTCCATCAAAAGTGAATATAGCCATTCCATCCCCATTTTTCGTACCCACCCCGGTGCCCGCTTCAATTCTCCCGATAAATAATCAAAGCTCCTTCCCACCCCCATTGCCAACCCCACGTCTAGATTTTTCAAATTCTTTTCTATCCACTCCTCCTGTTTCTTCATTCCATAGGCCACAAACAAAAAATCAGGTTCAAATTCGTTAATTTTTCTCACTACCTCCTCATTTTTTACTTCCGGCTCTCCTTTAGACCACCCTATTTTCAACCCCTTATACATTTCTTCAAAATATCTTGCCGTTTTTTCCGCCCTGTTCCCCCATCCACCCAGCAAATATACCTTTTTACCCTTCTCTGCCGCCGTTTCTACCATTTTTTTCATCAACTCCACCCCCGGCACCAAGCTTTCCCGATGTTTTCCTCTCAATACTTCCCAAGCTATTTTCAATCCCTTGCCAAAACCTCCCTTCTCTACTTCTTTTGCCCACACCAACCCCACCCCATCGACCACGTTTAAACTGGTTTTTTGAAGAATTTCTTTAAAATTTTGGTCCTTTTGGGCCGCCATCACAAACTCCGGATTAACCGTCGCTATCCACTGTTTTTTCTTCCCTTCCCTCTGCCAATCCTCAATAATCTTTAGCACTTGACCCATACTTCCGCCAAACAAGCTAATACCCCATATTTGCCACATAGATTGGCTATAATCGCTTTTCACTTTTCTCTTCTTTTCATCTGTCACTTCTCAATTTTAGCAGATTTTTTCTTTCTCCGATGTTTCCCCTATTTATCAAATCAATTTATTGTTAAAAACATCCACTTCGACCTATTTCTATCCATTAATCAAAAAATATTACAGGACTTTTTTCATAAATATATCACCCTCTTTTTCCACCCATCCTACAGGCCATCTCCTCCTCCTTTCTAAAGTCTTATTTTTCAACTACCTGAATAAATTATTTACTCGTTTATCTAAGGCTAAAACCGTCAAATTACCCCAAATCCTTCTTAAAAATCCGTTTTCATCTTATAAGCCCAAATCAACCAATAATTATAAATTAAAAATTAGAAATTAGAAATTCTTATAGGTTATCTAATCGCTCTTCTATAGTCCTCCAAGTTCTCAATTGCCATCCCTACCCCTCGAACCACACAATACTGGGGTTCCAGTGCCACATGAGTCGACACCCCAAGTTCCCTGGTTAAAAGCACATTTAGATTCCGTAACTGCGATGCTCCACCCGACAAAATTATCCCCCGATCTAAAATGTCAGCCACCAACTCCGGTGGCGTCATTTCTAAGGTGTCGGCAATGGTCTTAATAATCATATCCAACACCGGTCTTATCGCCTCATATACCTCGTCTGAATCTATTACCAAATTTTTCGGTAATCCTCCCGTCGTCTCCCGACCGTTAACTTCCATTGTCTCCGGTCTTTTCAATTTTATGGCGCTTCCGATTTGGATTTTAATATTTTCCGCCGTTTGTTCCCCAATTACCAATCCATGTCTTTTTTTGATCTCCTCCTCTATCACCTCGTCCATTCGATTCCCTCCCACTCTTACGGTCTTATGCGCCACCACCCCGCCAAGGCTAATCACCGCCGCTTCCGCTACTCCTCCGCCAATATCCACAATCATATTGCCAAACGGCTCGGCTACCGGTATTTTAGCTCCAATTGCCGCCGCCAATGGCTTATCAATTAAATAGGCTCTTTTAGCTCCGGCCGCCAAAGTTGCATCTAATACCGCCCGCTGTTCTACCTGTGTTACTCCGGCCGGCACACACACCATCACTTCCGGCCCAAAAAACCAGCCCTTTCCCATCACCCGTCGTAAAATATATTTCAAAAATGCCTCTGTTACCTCATAATCCGCAATTACTCCTTCCATGAGCGGCCTAACTACTTCAATATATTCCGGCGTTTTCCCCGACATTTTTTTAGCTTCACTGCCTATCGCCAGTACTCTTTTGGTTTCAATCTCTACTGCCACCACCGTTGGCTCTGAAACTACCACCCCCTCTCCCGCCTCCCATACCAAACAGTTTGATGTCCCCAAATCAATGCCCAATTTTTTGAACAGCTTCATTCCTTTATTCTAACAATACATTACTGATAAATTTTTATATAATAAACCATGGTTGCCTCTTCTGCCGACAAAAAAAGCCTTCTGGTCATTCTCTCCACCTTCCTTTTCGTTGTTGTCGGTACCGTTTTAATAATTTTCCTGGCCCGTGGCTACCGCTTCGATTTTAAAAACGGCACCGGCCTTCAATCTACTGGTCTTCTCTCTGCCACCTCTATTCCCAAATCCGCCTCTGTTTACCTTAATGACAGGCTGGTTACTGCTACTGATGACACTCTCAACCTATCGCCCGACAATTATTCCGTCAAAATTGTCAAAGACGGCTATCTTCCTTGGCAAAAAAATATTCAAATTAAAAAAGAAGTCGTTTTTCAAACCGACACCATTTTGTTTCGCTCCTCCCCCGATTTAAAACCAATCACCCTTTCCGGTGCTGTCAATCCGGCCATCACTTCCGATGACACCAAAATTATCTATGCCGTCGCCTCGGCTTCCGCTTCCAAAGATAACGGCCTCTATGTGATTGATCTAAACTCTTCACCACTCCCGCTTTACCGTAGTCTTCCCCGTCAACTGGCTCCCGATTTTCCCGGTGTCGACTGGTCCAAATTCACCTTTACTTCTTCTCCCGACTCCAAGTCATTTATCGCCAATTCTAAAACCACCAGCTTATTAATTTCTTTTGACTCTCCCATTACCGCCCAATCACTTTTTGACATTACCCCCAAGTTGTCGAGCATTAAAGAAGACTGGTCAAAACAGCTTTCTCAAATTATTGAGCTCAAATTATCCCGGCTTTCCGACACTCTGAAAAACTCAGTTTCCACTGAATCTTCAAAATTTATCCAATTTTCCTCCGACGATTCCAAGCTTCTTTATCTGGCCAAAGCTGCTTTTTTACTTCCTCAAAGCCTCGTTAGCCCACCACCTGCTCAAAGTACTCAATTCCAGACTCGATCCCTCGAAAAAAATAATTGGTACGTTTACGACCTCAAAGACGACACCAATTTCCTCATCGGTTCCCAAAGTCAACTTCAAAATCCCCTCTGGCTTCCAAATACCAATCATCTCATCTTCATCGAAAACGGTCAGGTCAAAGTCATTGATTATGATTCGACCAATAAAAACACTGTCTTTGCCGGTACTTTTGACCAAAGCCTTGTTAACCCCTCAAGCGACGGTATCCGCATCATTACTCTCACTTCCGCTTATTTAGGAGCTCCTGAAAACCTCTATTCAATCACCATCCGCTAGTCTCTTTTAAAATCCCTTATTTACACTTCTCGCTTTCTATTTGCCAAATTGTCTCGTACATCTTTACAGTTTCTTCTTCGGTCAAACCACCTTCAACAATTCTTTGGTTCAAACCGTCAATCACCATTTGTGCCTCTGTTTTTTCAACACATGTCGGCTTTTGATTATCAATTTTGTCATACGGTGCTTCCAAACTAACCTCTTCGACATTATTCTCTAAAACCGGTAAAACTACTTCCTGTTGTTCGGTCATTTCCCCTAAAATTGCTGTTCCGGCCGAAACCCTTTGTCCTTCGGCCATAAACCGAAGCGGTATCAGACCTCCCATCGCCACTACAAAACATACAACCAAAGTTCTTGTGTTTCTTTGTAAATCTGTCATATCATCAGTCTAAAGGCGTCTTTCTCAATAGTCAAGTGGAACAATCCTTCGACAAGCTCAGGACAGGTCCCCCAAGAGGGACGGGTTTTAAAACTTATTCTGGACAAATTACTTCCAACATTGATCCATCCCCGGTACCGGATTGTCGCTGATAACATTTGATTCTTCTACCGACACATCCCGTAGTAAAAATTGAAGTGTTTTTAATTAACCCCTGGCAATCGCATGACCTTACGGCAGAATATTTATCATATGATTCACACGATTGTGATGGGAGAAAAAAGAGGGCTACAAATAATATTCCCAAGCCAAAGAGAAAGGAGATGATCTTTTTATCCCAGACAATTTTGTTGTTTACTAGCCTAGTTACTTTGGTCATTAATAGGAGATCAATTGAAATAAATAGCCAAAAAACCCATGGCGGTCTAAGTGAGACTAACCCAAAGCCAATAAAATAAATGAAGAAGGTTATTAAAAAAAACAAAATCACCAGACTTATCCTTTTTCTATTCATATAATTTATTCTATCGTTTTTAATTCCGTTCCACCCCACTCAATGACGGTAAACCCTTTTCTGACAAATGGAATAAAGTTTTGAGGCTGGATGGTTACTGATTTTTCCAAGGATCGGTAAACCATAAACATCCGAAGAACTGAATCGGGTTTGGGTGATACTTTCATAACGACCTTATCGTCATATTCTGAAGTGGAAGCGAAATGAATTAAGTTGTAGGGATTCTGCTTCATCTTTGGATACCAATAGACAATAAATTCGTTATATTCTTTTGGAGTAAGCCCGATTTCTTTTAACTTGTTTTGTAAAAACTCAGCTGTCTCATTGCCTTTAACGACAAAACCGGTAGACATGTCATATTGAGCACTGGGATCGGAATTCCCCTCCCAAAATAAATAGCTATATTCCTTGCCATCATAATTATCAGTTAATTTTCCGTTAGGTTCTGCGGTTACATTCCAACCATTTTGATATGACGGATAAGTAACGGAAAAACCGGGATTATATTTTATTTTTACGTTTACTTCTGTTTTTCTTTCAGGATATAAATAAATGACAGGTTTGTAATAACAAGGACCATCTCCAGGGCAACTAGGAACTTCGAATTTAGGAGCACAAACCCAACTGTTCCCGTTTATGACTTCATAAAGATCTATCTGTTGATAACTTCTACCTTTAATTTGACAAATTAATTTGGCGACCGGGAGAAAAGGCCTAAATTCGCCTATCTTAATGTCGGATAGATCTCCGGATTGACCAAATATTCTACCCATAAACATTCCCATAAGGTATTCGTTGGCAACAAAAAGAAACAGGGCGAGAGTAAAGATTACAAGTAAAAATTTGACCAAGACAGGAAGTTTCTTTTTCTTCATAAATTAACTTTACCACACGGAAAAAGTTCCATTAGTTTAATGTGATTTTTAGCTATAAAAACTCAAACAAGGTGGCTCGCCTGGGGGAACGATCCTCCAAGGGCAGACAAGTTTTAGAACTATTCAGCAAGTAGTTTCTCCTGTTTAAAATTATCCACTACTTCAACCTCCACCCCTATCGGACAATGATCGGAAAAATTAACTTCGGCATAAATATTTGCTTTGCTAACTTTCTTCGCCAACTTCTTAGAGACAAAAACATAGTCTATCCGCCAACCCAGATTCCGCTCTTTGGCACGAAAAGCATATGGCCACCAAGTATAGTGGCCTTGTTCGGTATTAAAGCATCTGAAACTGTCAACTAAACCCAAATCCAGCAAGTTATCGATTTGTTTTCTCTCCTCAGCCGTAAACATAATATTATTTCTATTTTCCTTCGGCCTGGCCAAATCAATTTCCTCGTGGGCAATATTGAAATCCCCGATCAAAATTACGTTTTTATTTTTTAACTTTCTTACTTTTTCGATAATTTTTTTATATGCCTCTAACTTATATTTCAAATTTTCTTTCTGTCTCCCGCCGTGCGGCAGATAAAAATTAAATAAAATAAAATCGGAATATTCCAATTCTAAATATCTCCCCTCTTTGTCAAATCTTTCTAAGCCTAATTTTGTCTTTACCAAAATCGGTTTTTCTTTAGTAAAAACAGCTACTCCGCTATATCCTTTCTTCTCTGCCGAATTAAAAACCGGGTAATAACCATTAAGTTCGGTTGGATCCTTGGGTAAATCCTCTTTTTTTGCTTTGATTTCCTGTAAACAAAAAATATCCGGCTCTTCTTTGGCTATAAAACCCCAAAAACCCTTTTTACACGCCGATCTTATCCCATTTACATTACCTGATATTATTTTCACTTTTTAACTCTTTTCCAAATGCATATAATCTTTTCTATCCGTCCAGTCTCCACCCCACTCCCAACCCTTTGATTTTAAATAAGCTACAAACTCTTCATCGCCGACAATTGTTCCCGGCAAACTTATGTCGCGTTTTGCGCTTAATGGTATTACCTCAGCCCCTTTTACAAAAGGGTTTAGGGCAGGATTAATATCCATCGCTCTACCAAAGGCATGATTTGAAAGTTTGTTAGAATCAGTCATCAAACGATAATTAAAAGCGGAAGTGTTATTTATTGAAGCCATCTTTTCCTCTTCTGACATAAAACATCTATCAACAAACGGAATAACAGACTTAATGGGAAATTTTGTTTTTTTTATTATACAAAAAGCCTCTTTTACCTCTTCTGCTAAATCCATATCCACCACTATTTGTCCCTGATGTAGTAAACCATCAAAAGCATAATAAGTGACTTCTACCATTCTTTGTCTATCCAATACTTCTTGTGGAGCCGATAGTGTCTGTTTATTTTTCAAAACTTCCTCAAGTGTTAAATTCGCATCGATAATTATTCCGGCAGTATCCATAAAATCATTTCTTCCCTTCATAATTTAAATCGGACACTTAGCCTTGCTCACCGAATTAATGCCGCAACTTGGCCTTTGACTACTTTTGCTGACAACAAACACAAAAACTCCTATCAGCAACACCAAAACTAAAAAAAGCCATCCTTTCTTTTTGATAATTTTATTCTAACACCACCGCCGCCTTGTCGTGTTAGTATATAAATCATATGACTCAAACAGAAAACAAATGTCCCAAATGCGGCGCTCCGCTAAGTGAAGTTACCCAAACTCCCACCGGCAAAAAGCTTCAACGCTGTAGCAGTGGTTCCTGGAATCCTCAAACTCACAAAAGTGAAGGCTGTGACTATGTTAAATGGCTCGAAGTTGAACCGGTAACTTTAGACGAAAAATGTCCCAAATGCGGTGCCCCATTAGTTCTCCAGGTCACCCGTTTTGGCAAAAAAATGAAAAAATGCAGTGCCGGCTCCTGGGATAAAGAAAAGAAAATTGCTATCGGCTGTGACTACGTTGAGTGGCTGAACGGTACCTCGGAAAATTTGGACGAAAAATGTCCCAAATGCGGCGCTAACCTGGTTTTGTTCACCACCGCCAATGGTAAACGGATGAAAAAATGTTCTACTTCCGGCTGGGACCGCGAGGCTAAAAAAGCTACCGGCTGTGACTACGTTCTTTGGCTCAAAGCCGGCCAAACGGAAAGCGACACCGGCGAAGAATTCCTTCCCCCCGACCCCGACGAAGGCTAATTACTCAAAAGAAAAACGCCTCTTCCGCAACTCTAGTAACTGAATAGCGCATTCAGCCACCGGCGTCAACAACCATCCCTCACTCCTATTTATTCGTGCTGGCAACTCTTCTGTAGCTTCTATGTGAAACCACTCTCTTCCTGCTTCAGGACTAATTAGTTGGTCATCGGGACCCAAAGGAATAACCCACATATTGTTAATATACCGCTGCAACCTTACTTCTCCTTCTGGCCCTGATCCAACAGCCACTACTTGGTCCGCTCTTCCCAATGGTTTAGCTCTATATAAATGTCCAGAATAGCCCGGTTCATCTTTTTCTGCTTCTTCAGAAGCCTCAAAAGCCAATATCTCCATTATGTGATCGGCAAATTCATATGGATGAAAACGTCTGGAAAGATATTTCGAGGAAGTGATAATTGCCTCTTTTTTAGCCTTATCTAAGGCCGACACCTTCACCATATTATCTGTCGGTTCACCTCCGATAGTAAACCTCCCCTTATAAGGCCCGGATGGTACTTTGTCATGAAAAAAAACATCGTATTTATTAGAGGTTTCCGAACAGATAAAAACGGCCGAGTCCGACGAAAGACCAGGCTGACTTCCCGCCAAAGATACATCATTCTCTGTCAAATTCCATGCAGACAAATCACTTGCCAGCGGCCTATAAACAACTCGCCTATCAAGCCTATCAAATAACCGAGGATCAATACCTTCCCAAACATCATACCGCCTTATTGCTTCACAAGTCACCTGTAGCTCGTTTGGTATTGGTCTTCGGCCCAAAAGCATTTCTGCCGCTACAATTCTAGATTGTAACGATGTCCTTCGCCGTGCAATCTCTAAATCCCCATAATAGATACCTACCTGCCTGGCTAATATATTCCATTCCTTTATTCTGCTCATATTTTTATAAAAATTAATTACCCCATTTATACAAGCCTTCTCGGTTTGGAAACTGACACTCACCTACTCTCTTTTTGACTTATTTTTGACCACTTTCCCATCTATACCCCCGGCCCTTTATTGTTTTCAGTTCGTATTCTCCAATTGTTTTCTTTTTTAACCTTGAAATTGCTTTATAAATTGCCCACAAAGAAAAAGTCTCTTCACTCAACCCCATTAAAAAAGCAATTTGATCCTTGTCTACAATTCTGTTTTTATTAGCTATCAAAAAGCTAGCAATTTTCTTCTCCTGCGCCGTTAATTGTGGCATATTAGCTGCCACCCATTCATTTTGATAGTTTTTTAGATATTTTTTCAGCAATGGTGAAAACAACTCACCTTTTGTATCTATTATTCCCAATTCACTCAAAATCAACTCGCTGCTCGTCGTCACCGTTTTTGTTAGTTCCTCTAGGTTAATTCGCACCGCCGGATAACTTAAAAGTTTTTCTTCATCCTTCAAAGCCGTCTCACCCCAATCATCTACCGCTTTGCCTATATGCTTCACCAACCCGGCATGTCCTCCGCTTAGCTCAAATACCCTCTTTGCCAACACCAACGGATAATCAAAACCATAATATTCCTTGTTAATTTTCCACATTCTTTCCGTCCCTTTCAGGTCAAATAATGGCAATTTCAGCCATGTCCCCAGCATTACTCCGGCAAAACTGCCATACTCACCTTCTTTTTCCATCACCTCACCGTTACCACTGGCCAGCAGCCCCAAGTTTGCATGGTTCCACAAACTTTTTCTTTTAGTCAACAGCATTGAGAGTACGCCCATTTGTTTTTTCCATAAATACTGGATTTCACTTAAAATCACTATCGTTTTTTTCTCATCCTTACCCGCCTCTAGCAGTAATCTTAGCTTTTCTTCCAAACCCTCTGCTTCGGCTCGACATTCTATAAACACAACTCTCGTTCCGCCATCTTCCTCTAATCTTTTTTTTGCTAATCTTAAAAAATATTTCAACCCACCTCCTGGCATCCCGTAAACCCCCACTCCCTCCCCAACCCTTACATAACCCAAAACCTTATCCATGATTTTGCCAAAATGATCCGCCGGAAACTTATTAATTAGTTCTTCCATTATGTCAAATTATATCAAAGTATGAATATTAGCTTTATCTGCTCTTGTCTCTCTTCTCTACTCATCGCCAACGCCCACTCCCAACACTCCTTATACGGTGCCTTCGCCGGATGAGAAACACTTGGAAGACATCGGTCGCTTTCCCTTTTTACTTGCACATCGGCAAACTGTTTTCCCCAAATATCTACCCACAAATCATATAAAACTAAGTCTAAAAGCTGATGCATTCCCAGTCCTTCTTTTTTAATTTTGTTCCCAAACAACAACCGGTGTCCCAGTTCATGGGTTAATGCTGCTTTTTTATGATCATAATCATAGCTTGCTCTTAACTTCATTGGTGACACATTTACCACTCCGGAATTGCTGATTCCTTCAAAAACTACCACCCGAACTTCATTTTCTACAAAATCCAAGCCGCTTAACTCTTTAAATTTCTCTACCTTTCTCCTCCCAAATTGCTCTATATTCCGCCACCGCACTGCCAAACTCATTTTTTGCCGGTAAAAATGTTACCCTTTCCATTGTTTTATTATATCCCACCCATCTCTTGGCTAATTAACTATTGACTCTCCCCTAGCACTCGCCAAAGCTCGTTGCTATTTAAAATCCCTTATCTATATCTCTCCATATCCTACCATCTACAAAGCGTAAATCAGTTATAATAACTCTGTTCTTTGATAGTAATCTTCATCGGCGGGCTCGCCCCGCCGAAGTCCGCCGAGGTGTACGAAGACGGGGATTGGCGCAATTGGCTAGCGCGCGCGCTTCGGGTGCGCGAGGTTGCAGGTTCGAATCCTGTATCCCCGACTAAGATACGGGATGAGAAGTTTATCCTGAGATTCTCGAAGGAAATCCTGTATCCCCGACAACGTAAAATCAGCTTTGCTGATTAACGTTGTTTGAAACGTTTCCCGATTTATCGGGATTACGTTTCGACATTCCTTTTGTCCTGTCCTCATAGTTCAACGGATAGAACAGCCCCCCCCTAAGGGGCAGATGATAGTTCAATTCTATCTGAGGACACAACGTACGATTCAAAACGAATCTACGTTGTAGAAACGTTTCCCGATTCATCGGGATTACGTTTCACAAAATCCACTTTCTCCGCATGTATCATACCTACCCAAACCTCTTCTCCGCACCAACTAATCCATACTCCGCACTTTTACCGATTGAATTCTTTCCTATAATTAATTTTTATCGTTTACCGCAATACTTCTTTAATAAGCTAACTTTTCTTTATACTACAAATACTTAATATATCTTTATCTCCGCATCCAAAGCTAATACCACCCTCTCAATTGATCTATTTTCCCCACTTCCTCAATTTTCCGTTTCACCATCAACCTTAATATATCAATCAAAATCACCTACCCCTTCTAACTCATTCCCCAACTACTTCCACCAATGCCCAGATTGCTGATATCACCAAAACTATTAGCTCGACAGTAACATCCAATAAAAATAGTTCAAAAACACTATTAGCAAAAAAACCTCTTACTGCTAAAACCATGTAAAAATATAATTTTTAACCTTTTTTAGCCCCGCGCAACTACCAGGCTTCTCAATTTTTTCTCTACAAATATCTCTGCTGCGAGCTTTCCGACATCCTCCAATTTTACTTTTCGATATTTTTCCAATTCCTCATCCATATTTATCAACTTCCCCTCCAAAAGCATCCTTCGTCCCGCCATCTCTGACCAAAAACCACTCCGGTCCAGTAGAAGTTCCGTTCTCCCTAAAATATAAGCCTTAGCCCTGCTCAACTCCTCTTTAGTTACTCCCTCTTTCCCCATGCTTAATACTTCTTTTGCTACTATCTCCCTGGCTTCATCCAGCTTGTCATTTTCTACCCCGCTTTGTATTCCCCAAAAACCAGTCTCCTGCCAGCTTTCTCCGACTAGATATATATAGTACGTCCAGCCTCTTTTCTCCCGAAGTTCATAATGCAGCCTGGAGGAAGTATTTCCTGCCAAGATTGTTTCCATCAGTCGATAGGTATACCTTTTTTCTTCATTCCAAGCTATTCCTTCTCCGCCAACACAAAAGTGACCTTGTTCGGCCTCTTTTTTGACTATTTTTAGCGTTTTCTTCTTCGTCATCTCAATCTCCACCTTTGGCAACTCTTTCGCTTCTTTATTCTCAAATCCTCCAAAATAGCTTTGTAATTTGTCATTTGTAATTTGTAATTTCTCAATATTCCCCGCTATTACTACCACCATCTCCTTTGGGTTTAAATATTTCTTCCTAAAATCAATCACATTCTGCCTTTTATAGCCCAATACCTCTTCCACTTCTCCGGCTATATCAAAACAGCCGATTTTCGATCCGCCATATAAAAACTTGGCAAAATCCGAAGCCAAGCCCATGGTTGGATTCTCTTTGTACATCTTAATCTCCGACGCTATTACCCCCCGTTCCTTTAGTACCTCTTTGCCTTCCAACTTAGCTTCAAAAACAATATCTGACAACATTTCCATTGCCCAAGTCATATTTTCTGCCACCGTAGTTATGTGATAAGTCGTCATCTCCTGACTGGTTTCCGCATTATAACTGGCTCCCCGGGCATCAATTTCTCTGTTAATCACTTCTGCCGTCGGTCTTTTCGGCGTTCCCTTAAAAGCCATATGCTCTAAAAAATGACTCAAACCATGCTCACCTGGTTTTTCATACTTCGACCCGATTTTGCAAAACACCTCTATTGTCACCGCTCGCAACCCCAAAAGCGGCACCATTATCACCCTTATTCCATTCTTTAACTCCAAATATTCAATTTTGTTGTTTTTTCCCATCTTTTAGTTAAATTAACTCCTACTGGCAGTCTTTCCTTCTAACTGCTTGATATACTCCGACCTCCCTATTATTTTAATACCAAATTAATCATCTTTCCCGGCACATAAAATTCTTTCATCACTTCTTTTCCTTCCAACCACTTTTTCATCCCCAAAAGCCCCTTGGCTTTCTTAATCACTTCCTCCCTGTTTTCTGCATCTTCGCTTTTAACCACCAACTGTTCTCTAACCTTACCGTTTACGGCTACTGCAATGGTTATTTCTTCTTCCACCAAGTACTTCTCCTCCGCCTTGGGCCACTCAGCTTGGTGTACTGATTTCGAATCATTATTATCCTTCACCTTATTCCACAGCTCTTCGGCCAAATACGGTACCATCGGTGCCGCTAATTTAATTATTTTTTTAATATCTTCAATTCTTAACTCATAATTCTTAATTTGTAATTCATTAATCATTTCCATCATTTTGGCTATCGCCGTGTTATAGCCAAAGGATTCTATATTCCGTGTTATTCCATCTATTTTTTTATTAATGATCACCTGTGCCCATTTATTGCTAGCACAGTTACTCTTAATATGCTTATATACTAGCCTTTCTAGTTTTTCTAAAAATCTTTTTACTCCTAACAATGTTTTTTCATTCCAAGCCATCGTCCCCTCAAACGGTCCCATAAACATCAAATACATTCGCACCACATCCACACCATACTTCTCCACTATTTCATCGGGCACCACTACGTTTCCTCGCGACTTGCTCATTCTTTGCCCGTCGGGACCCAAAATCACCCCGTGCGACATCCTTCTAAAATATGGTTCTTTAGTTGGCACCACCCCCAAGTCATATAAAAATTTATAAATAAATCTTGAATATAAAAGATGCAAAGTATTGTGTTCGTCTCCTCCAATGTACAAATCCACCGGCATCCAATATTTCATCTCCTCCATTCCGGCTATTTCCTTCTCATTTCTCGGATCCAAATATCTGACAAAATACCAATCCGACCCCGCCCAATTCGGCATGGTGTCAGTTTCTCTTCTGGCTTCACCGCCACATACCGGACACTTCGTTTTAACCCAATCAGTCATTTGTGACAACGGACTCTCTCCGGTATCAGTCGGCTCATAGTGTTCCACCTCCGGCAACTTTACTGGCAACTCTTCTTCTGGTATCGGCATCCAACCACACTTCTCACACCAAACCATTGGTATCGGCTCACCCCAATAGTGTTGTCGGCTAAAAATCCAGTCCCGCAAATGATATGAATTGGTCTTTTCCCCGATCTTGTACTCTACTAGCCACTCAATCATCTTTTTAAACGCCTCTGCCGGCGTCATTCCGTTTATCGGCGGTGAGTTGACAATTTTTCCCACATTTACATCGGTATAAGCTTCTTTTTCAAAATCATGCCCATTATCAGGCATTACCACTGGCACAATCGGTAAACCAAATTTCTTGGCAAAAGCAAAATCTCTTTCATCGTGCGCCGGCACCGCCATAATTGCTCCGGTCCCATACGCCGCCAGCACAAAATCCGATATCCAAATCGGTATCTCTTTCCCGGTTGCCGGATTAATCGCATACAGCCCCGAAAACACTCCTGTCTTTTCTTTATTTAATTCTGTCCTCTCCATCTCGCTTTTCTTCCCGGCATTAATTACATAATTTTTTACTGCATCCAGATCAAACCCTTCCCCCACCCCTTCCCTTAACAGGGCAGGGGCCGTCTTACTTTCTCCCCTGTCAAGGGGAGAATCAAAAGAGGGGTTTAATATTTGCAAAACAAGTTTGTGCTCCGGTGCCACTACCATAAATGTCGCCCCAAACAACGTATCCGGCCTGGTCGTAAATATCTCCAACTCCTTAATTTTGAATTTTGAATTTTGAATTTTGAATTTTATTCTCGCTCCTTCACTCTTTCCTATCCAATTTATCTGTGCCTGCTTTACCTTTTCAATAAAATTAGTCTTTCCCAACCCCTCAATCAGCTTATCAGCATAGTCCGTGATCTTAACTATCCATTGTGCTATGTTTCTTCGGCTGACTTCTGCTCTACATCTTTCGCACTTGCCATCGATTACTTCTTCATTGGCCAAACCGATTTTGCAACTCGGACACCAATTAATCGGCATTTCTTTCTTATATGCCAAGCCTTTTTTAAACAATTGGATAAAAATCCATTGCGTCCATTTATAGTAATTGGGGTCGGCCGTACTTATTTCCCGATTCCAATCAAACGAATAAGCCAATTTTTTCATCTGCTTCTTAAAAGCTTGTTCGTTCTCTTTAGCTATTTCTTGCGGCTTTCTTTTAGTCTTAATCGCATAGTTCTCTGTCGGCAATCCAAACGAATCCCACCCCATCGGGAACATCACGTTGTAGCCCTGCATCCGCCTAAATCGAGCCTGAACATCGGCTCCGGTAAAGGAAAAGGCATGCCCGATATGTAATCCTGAACCGCTTGGATAGGGAAATTCTACTAATACATAAAATTTTTTTCTTTTCGTGTCATTATCCACCCCACTCGATAGTTCCGGATGTTCCTCCCAAAACTTTG
This sequence comes from Candidatus Shapirobacteria bacterium, assembly GCA_041658125.1. Taxonomy (GTDB): domain Bacteria; phylum Patescibacteriota; class Microgenomatia; order UBA12405; family UBA12405; genus JBBAAS01. The sequence goes on from JBBAAS010000008.1 coordinate 17,793, forward strand.
CCCATTTGGCCTCAATTTCTCTAAAGTCCATGTCTTCTTAAGTTAATTAAATTTCTCCTTGCCGGCATTTCCTCTGCCACTATCACCGTATTACTCGTTCCCTCTGCCGTTCGTAAAAATTCCTGACCCTCGGCCACCGTCACTTCTATATCCTCCTGGCCAGCCATTTCCCCAATTGTCAAACCCTTTCCTCCTGTCCCAAAAGTACCATTCGGCACAATTCCTTCCATCGGCGCTCCATCTCCTAACCTTTTGGATTTGGGCACCGCCCGAGTACTTGTCGGTAATTCAATCGGCCGACCACCAGCTCCTACCAGCACCACCGCTCCTTCTTTTATTTTAATCCCTTCAATCATCGGCATTCCTTATTATATCTCCTTGATCATACCTTAGTAAATTTCATAGACTACATTTCCTTCCTTATCCGTCCGTCTGACTTTCACTCCCTTTTCCTCTAACATTTTTGTTACTTCCAAGCTTGGGTGGCCAAAGCTATTTTTTCCCACCGATATTACTGCCTCTTTTGGTTTAACAGCTTCCAACAATTCCTCGCTGGTTGCCGTTCCCGATCCATGATGACTCACCTTTAAAACATCTATTCTCCCTTCAATCTCTTTTCTCCATACTATTTTGTTTTCCACCTCCGCTGTCACATCTCCCATCATTAAAAATTTATTTATCCCATAACTCAATACTCCTACTACCGACTCTCCATTCTCCTGGTCTACTCCCTTCCCTTTTACTCCCCTAGTGCTAATCACCTCAAAATCAATCTCACCCATCTTAATTATTTCACTCTCCGCCAAGTCACCTGAATAAATATTTTGTTCGTTTTTGTCGGGACTTATCTTCCCGCTGTACAATTTTTCCACCTTATAATATTTCTCTATATCAACTAGACCGCCACTATGATCCTTATCCCAATGGGAAATTATCACCACCTCGATTTTTTTATCCCAAAACGGCATATATTTTCCCAGGCATTCTCCCATTTTTTTATTCGGCGGACCGGTATCGATTAACATTTGGCTGTTTCCCTTCTGCACCAGCACCCCATCCCCTTGACCCACGTCGCAAAAAATCACTCTCACCCTGCCATCCGGCCGGCTTACCCACCACCCAATCCCCAGTGCCGCCAGACAGATGATTAAAATTATTTTAATTTTCATTTCGTCTCCGTAACCACCAACCCAATACCAAGTACCACCCTACTACCATCCACCAGTTAAATTTAAAACTTACACTCGCCCATCCTAAACTTCCTACTCCTTTTGCCACCCAGTCTAAATACCACAAAAGTGGATATAAAATTATCAAAAGCCATCTCCCTACTATTATGCCCAACCCTCCTATCAACAGTATCGGTTCCATCGAAAAAACCACTAAAGCATTGGCTACCGGACCCAAAATATTGATCGTTGAAAAAGCTATACCTATTACCGGCGTCAACCACAAGCTTACCCACCCCGCTAAGAGCAAATTATCGACGACCTTCTTTCCCGTCCACTTTTTACTGGTTACCACTCCCAAAAACGCTACCAAACTCATCCAAAAACTCGCCTCCTTTATCATTTGAAAATCAACCAAAAGCATTATCACCACTGCCGCCCCTATTCCTCTCCACAGATCATATTTTCTCCCCAATAATTGCGCCAAATAGAAAATCATCACCAACACTGTCGCCCGGATTATCGGTATCTGCCATCCCGTTATCTGCCCGTATTTCAGCAGCGCTATTATTCCCAATAGTATCGCCTTTTTTCTTCCCAAAAATACCGACAAATTCTCTACTATGCCTCTCATCAAAAACATCACGTTTGTGCCGCTGACTACGAGTAAATGCACTATTCCGCTGTTTCTAAAATTTCCATACACCTCTTTACTCAACCCGCTTACATCTCCTAAGATTATTCCGGCCAAAATCCCCGCTTCTTTACTTGGTAAACTTTGATTAATTACCAATAACATTCTCTCCTTATCTATAAACCTATATATCAATATCCCACTCAAAACTACTACTATCAATTGCCAAATTTCCTGTCTTTTCACAAACTAATTTGATCCTTAATTTTCAGAAACAGTTTCTCCCCAATTCCCGACACCAGCTTTATCTCGTTTATATCCCTAAACCCGGCATTATTTTGCCGATAATCGATAATTTTTTGAGCAATCCCGGGGCCTACCCCCGGCAATTTATCCAACTCTTCCATCCCCGCCGTATTAATATTAATTAATCCACTGCTTTCACTTCCCAAAACCAAGGCTTCTTCTCCTTTACTGGGAATATAAATTTTCATCCCATCTTTTACAATTTCCGCCTTGTTTATGTTCTTCTCCACCCACTCCCGATCCGCTCCCGCCGCCAACCCCCCCGCTGCTACCAACACTTCCCCCATCCGGCTCCCCTTGGCCATCTTGTATACTCCCGGTTTTATCACTTCCCCCTCTATATCAATCATTACTTCATTATTACTCTGTACTACAACTACTCCTGTCGGTTGAACTTTTAGTAATTCGACTTTGCTCTCCCTTTTTTGCTCCCTCACGTTGATTCCTATTCCGACCAATATCAATCCTATCCCTGCCACCAGCACCAAATCCACCCAGTTTAATTTTTTTAATTTTCCCTGCACCATCATCATAATAATATATACTTAATTAATGCCTCAACTTTTTCAAATTCTTCTTCTTGGTTTTTCCGCTCTTCTTCCCTTTCTCTGGTCTCTCACTTCTCTTACTCTTTATACCCCCCAAATTATCGCTCTCTTCTCGGTCATCCTCACTTCCTCACTCATTTTTAAAAAATCCACTCCCGTTTTATTCATCAATCTTATTTCATACATCATCAATCTAATTATCTTCACCACTGCCGGCCTCAACTCCCCTGCCTTCTTTTTAGTCTATTTTCTCCTTTTCGTTATTGCTTTCCAAAACCCGCCCACCACCACTCTTTCTTTTTCTTTGATTTTGGTCCTTCTTCTGTCCCAATCCCTTGACTCTCTCAATTCTCTTTTACCCTTGCTTTCCTTACTTTTTGTTACTCCGGTTGCTTATTTTGTCGGCCGTCAATACTTGGAAACCACCCGCCTGACGAAAGCTATCCAAAGCGACGAAACTGATGTTTTTCTTTGGTTTTCCTTAAGCTTCAAAACCGGTATTCAAAACATTATGGATCTCTCTTCTCAACTTCTCTCCAACCCCGGTCTTTCCCATCATGATCAGGAAAATGCCAAAGCCATCAAAGATTCCTCTAAATCACTTTTAAAATCTGCCGAAAAGCTAACTAAAACAATCGATCAAACCACCGATGAAACTTAAATTCCTCCTTACTTTCAATTTTATAACTTTATTAACTTTTTACTTTCCGCCGGCTTTTGTTTATGCTCAACACTTCTCCTCCGATACCTACATTATCGACTGGGGCAACTTTAATGTCACCTCCGGCCGTAAAGCTTCCACCAACTATCAGCTTACCGACACCGTCGGTCAAAATGCCCCCGGCCTTTTTTCTAAAAACGGCTACGTTGTTAAATCCGGCTTTCAATACATCCACGATACTTTTTTTAATTTTAGTTTCAGCCTCGAAAATCAAAAGCTGGCTATCGATTTTGGCTCTCTCACTCCCGACATCGGCACTACCGATAGTAATATTATTTCTGTCTCCTCTCCCAGCGGCCATGGCTACGAAATTCTCGCCCATCAAAATCATCCTCTTATGGCCATTGGTCACGGCCTCACTATTCCCGACACTCCCTGTAATGTCGGTTCTACCTGTACCGAAAGCGTCAGCGGCACTTGGACCACTTCCACCGTCTACGGCTTTGGCTTCAACACTATTGGCATCAATACCAGCAATACTGTCACCGGTGTCGGCACCTCCAATTATTTTGACAATTCGGGCAATCAGTTTCGCCAATTTGCCGATTATTCCCGCTCTGAAAACCCTCAAATTATCATGTCCGAAAATTCTCCGGCTAAAAACCGCCGTGCCCGCATCACCTACAAGGTCAATATTTCCGGTGTCCAGCCTGCCGGTTCTTACCAAAACGCTATTACTTTTACCGCTGTTCCTAAATATTAACCATGTTTAATCTCACCCTTTCCCCCGCTCAAACCGAACTGGTTATCAAGCCCGGAATCACTCTCACTCAAGTCTACTTTGTTACTAATAACTCCGAAGAAGTTATTATTCTTACCCCCTCTGTCCTTCCTTTTACTCCTCTTGGTCTTGACGGCTCCGTTACCTACGACGAAACCGTTCAAAATCCTAATATCGAATTTTCTCTCGGGAACCCCGATCTTAAACTCAACCAAAATTTTCGCCTCAATCCCGGCCAAAAAACCGAGCTTACTCTTCAAATTAAAACCTATCCCCAAATTCCCCCGGGGGACAACTATTACACTTTTTTTATTTCGGAAGCCGCTGACACCACTTTTAACACCATTCCCCAATCTACCGCTCGTCTCGGTTCTCACCTTCTTTTGTCCCTTTCCGATACTGAAAATCCAGCATCTCAAGGCAAAATTCAGGCTTTTACCGCCTCTCCCCGCTTCAAAGACATCTTTCTTACTCCGATTACTTTTCACGCTCAAGCCAAAAATAATTCCGACTTCTTTTTCAAAACCACCGGCACTCTGACTATCACCAAAAACAAGCTCATAATTGCGGAAACAAAGCTCGATTCTCAAAATGTTTTAGCTAATTATTCCCGCAACCTTACTTGTCAAAATCAACAGCCCTGCACCATTTCCCCCCCCTTTTGGCCGGGTCAATACACTGCCACCATTACTTTAGTAAATACTTCCTCGGCCAGTCCTGCCTCCATTACCTTTTTTGTTTTCCCCTTCTCTTTTTTCCTTGGGATCATCATCCTTTTTCTCCTTTATTTGACTTCTAAACGTTTATTTAATAAACTCCACCATGCAAGCAAATAGTCGGGAACAATCATCCGCCCTTACCGCTTATCAAACCAAAGTTCAAGAAACTCTGCAACTTTGCCAAAAACACCGCTGCTCTTTTCTTGATAGTGTTACCGGCATCTGCACCGGCAAAGCTTCTGACTGCCCTCAGCTTCCACAACTAAGATCTGCTACCGTTTCTGGCTATGACTTTGAAGCTTTCGTTGTCAATATGTAGCCATCTTTTTATTTTTGCTGGTCCACCTTTCTCTCTAAAACCTCCTCAATTCCATACAACGACTGATTTAACCTGAAAGTAGAGACGTAGCGCGCTACGTCTCTACTTTCCCTCTATCGCCACCTGTGCCGCCGCTAATCTGGCTATCGGTACTCTATATGGCGAGCAGGACACATAGTTCAGTCCGATTCGATGACAAAACTTCACCGTTTCCGGATCCCCGCCCTGTTCCCCGCAAATACCGACATGCAATTTTTTCTTTGCTTTTCTCCCTAATTTAACTGCCATTTCCATCAGCTTCCCTACTCCGCCCTGATCCACACTTTTGAACGGATCATCTTTCAAAATTTTCTGTTTGACATATTCTTTGATAAATTTTCCGGCATCATCGCGGGAAAAGCCAAAAGTCATTTGGGTCAAATCATTGGTCCCAAACGAGAAAAAGTCAGCTTCGACGGCAATTTCATCGGCTGTCACTGCCGCCCGTGGAATTTCAATCATTGTTCCGATTTCATAATCAAGCTTCATTTTGTACTCTTTCATCGTCTCTTCGATTGCCGGTACCAGTCTTGCTTTTAACCATTTCAACTCTTCCACATCACAAATCAGTGGAATCATGATTTCGGGCTTGACTGCTTTGCCGTTTTTACTGACTTCGCAGGCCGCACTCATAATGGCCCGTACCTGCATTACAAAAATTTCCGGATAAGTAATGCCAAGCCGACAACCTCTGTGTCCCATCATCGGATTAAATTCATGCAACCCTTCTACCACTTCTTTTAATTTTTCCGCCGTGATATTCATTTCTTTGGCCAGCGCTTCAATATCCTTTTGTTCCTTTGGTAAAAATTCATGCAAAGGTGGATCCAGTAGTCTGATTTTCACCGGCAATCCTCTCATGATTTCAAACAATTGTCTGAAATCATCTTTTTGCATCGGGAAAATCTTTTTCAAAGCTATTTCCCTCTGCTCTAAGGTTTCCGCCACAATCATTTGTCTTACTGCAAAAATCCGGTCTTCAGCAAAAAACATATGTTCCGTCCGGCATAAGCCTATGCCTTCAGCGCCAAATTCTCTGGCCGTCTTGGCATCTTTGGGTGTATCGGCGTTGGTTCTGACTCCCAATTTTCGATATTTATCCGCCCATTTCATAATCGTTTCAAAATCATCTGACAAGCCCGCCACCACTGTCGGCACACTCCCCAAATATACTTCTCCCATTAACCCATCCAAGGTTATCACTTCCCCTTCTTTAATTTCCACTTCCCCGGCCTTAAACATTTTATTTTTTTCCGATACCATTATTCCTTCAGCTCCGGAGACGCAGCACTTCCCCATCCCTCGGGCTACGACTGCCGCATGCGAAGTCATCCCGCCCCGGGCCGTCAAAATTCCCTGGGCCGCATTCATTCCGGCCAAATCCTCCGGACTGGTTTCTTGTCTAACTAAAATTACTTTTTCGCCTTTTTCCTTCCATTCCACTGCCGCTTCGGCTGAAAATACGACTTTCCCAACCGCCGCTCCCGGACTAGCCGGTAAACCTTTAGCTACCAATTTAAAATTTGCTTTGGCCTTTTGATCCAATGTCGGATGTAACAGTTGATCGAGCTTATCTGCCTCCACCCTCAACACTGCCATTTTTTCATCAATCAATCCTTCCTTAACCATATCGCAAGCTACTTTGACCATTGCCGCCGCTGTTCTCTTCCCCGATCGGGTTTGGAGTACAAACAATTTTCCATTTTCTATGGTAAATTCGACATCCTGCATGTCTTTGTAATGTTTTTCCAACAGCTCAAACACTCCCAAAAGCTGCTTATAAGCTTTTTCATTGTCTTCTTTTAAAGCGTCTAAATGTTTTGGCGTTCGAATTCCCGCCACCACGTCTTCACCTTGGGCATTCATCAAATATTCACCGTAAGGTTTATTTTCTCCGGTTGACGGGTTTCGGGTAAATGCCACTCCCGTTCCGCAATCATCACCCATATTGCCAAAGACCATTGCCTGAACATTCACTGCCGTTCCAAACACTTTTTTTTCGTCAATTTTATTTAATGCCCGATAAATATTAGCTCTCGGGTTCTGCCACGAACCAAACACTGCATCGATTGCTTTTTGTAATTGCTCTTTTGGGTCGCTTGGAAATTCTCGGCCTTTTTCCAGCTTATAAACTTTCTTATACCCGACGACTACTTCCTGCCAATCTTCCGCTTTCATCGCCGTATCTTCTTTAATGCCTTTTTTTGCTTTAATTTCATTAATTACCTGCTCCAATTTTTCATGTTCGATATTCTCCACCACATTACAAAACATCTGCAAAAATCTTCGGTACGAATCCCACGCAAATCTTGCCGTACAGGCAACCCTCGTGGTTGCCTCACCTGGCGACCCCTTCCCCACCATCCCTTCAATTACTTCTTCGTTTAAACCCAATTTAAAATTGTATCCATCATTCCCGGCATTGACACTGCCGCTCCCGACCGCACTGACACCAAAAGTGGGTTTTTTGGATCGCCAAATTTTTTTCCGGCCTGCCCGCCGTGGCGGGTCGCTTCTTCTAACCGTTTTAAATTCTTTTCTATTTCTTCATCCAATCCTATTGGATACTTTTTCCCATTTTCATAAAAATACTTACATACTTCCGCTGAAATCGTAAATCCTGCCGGTACCGGTACTCCCAAATTGGTCATTTCGGCCAATCCCGCTCCCTTTCCTCCCAAAGTACTTTTCATCGCCGCTTCGCCCTCGGCCTTACCATCACCAAAAAAGAAGACATATTGTTTTGTTTTCATATGACTCCTAATTTACTTTAATAAATCTCATTTTTCAACCCCCAACCGTTCCTTGACAGCTACCCCTTTGGTCCGTTATTCTAACAGTAACTATGAAAAAGTTTGTATCCGGGTTTCTCGCGGTATTTTTGCTTGTCACCGCTTTTTCTTTCCTTCATCCTCATCCTTTAACCGGAGCTCAACCGACTAACGTCAAAGACACTCTTTCTACTTCTCAACTTTCCTACTTTGCCCGTCTTGGTGCCGGTAACAGTACCGCTGATCTTTCCTTTCTCATTGCTTTAACCGGTAATCCTTCCAATAACACCAACAATCTTTTTGTCGGTGATAGCCTTGGCATTGGGACTACCAACATTGCCGGTAATCCCCTCACCGCTTACGTGGTCCGCGACATCGGTAACACTGCCATCATCCAGCTGACTGCCGGTATTGGTATCAGTAATACTTTCACCGGTGCTGCCGTCATCTCTACCCGTTCTGCCATCCACACCGTCTCCTTTACTCCTCAAAACTCTGTCAGCGGTGGTGCTTGGCAGTTTTTAATCAAAGCTACCAGTCGTATCGGTGAAGTTCAAAACGATGGCCTTCCCGATCAACAGGGCTTTGATCTTGGCTCTACCACTCCTTCTTCCGGTGCTACCGGTGTTGGGACCCGGCTTCAGGCCGCCGACGTCAGTTGTCCTTGGGGTGGCTCTGCTTCCGTCGGCACTACCGTTGCTGCCACTTCCGGTTCCACTACTAACTACTACCACATTATTCAATGCGGTTCTTTCTCCGGCGGCACTACTCCTACCGGCATCGGCGGTACCATTGTCGTTGGCCGTTCTTTGGCTTCCGGTTCCCAGCTCATCAATCCTTCGGCGGCTCTCAATCACGTTGAAGGTCAGGCTACCGGTTCGGTTGATGTCTATGACTTTTTGATTCGCCATTTGGATGGCGGTGGTGCGGTGGTTGATGCTGATACCGAAAGAGGTAAAATTGCCGTCGTTGAATCAGTTCGGGTCACCGCTACTGTCGAACCTTCCATTACTTTCGCTATCGGTACTTCCGGTGTCGTTGCTGTCGGTGCCACTGCCTGTGGAGTTCCCATGAGTAACGGTGCTCCCAATACTACTGCTGTTTCCGCCTCCTTTGGTTCTCTTTCTCTGGCTGCTTTCAACGATCTGGCTCATCATCTTTCCTGTGTTACCAATGCTCCCAACGGCTACGTTGTTACTGCCTACGAAATGGCTCCCATGACCACGATCGGTGCCGCTACCACTATTCCCGATACTATTTGTCAGGGCAGCGGTTCCGGCAACTGTACTATCGGTGTCGGTAAAACCTGGAGTACCAATACTGCTTCCGGCTGGGGTTACACCATGCAAAACATCGGTGCTTCGACTACTCTCTTTACCTATCCCAACTACAAACCTTTTGGGGTTGGTTCTACCAGTGCCCAGGAAATCATGAAAAATACTTCGGTTCCCGGCGCTACCGAAACCGCCTGGATCTGCTACCGCCTGACCGCTTCCACTACCCAAACTGCTGGTAATTACGAAAATCATCTGGTTTACACCGCCACCGCCACCTTCTAATATTTAGATAACACATGACACCTGCCACCAAAAAAACACTTAAAACTTTTCTCTTAGCCCTCGGCTTTCTTCTTTTAAATTCACACTCTGTCTTAGGCCAAGTTACTTCCGGCTTAACTGCTATTCCTCCTCGGCTTGAAGGTCTTGATGTCAAGCCCGGCGAAGTTAAATCCCGCCAAATCAAAGTCCGTAATGACTCCGCCGCTGAGCGCTTTATCAGTGTCAAAGTCAAAGACTTTATCGTTACCAATGATCTCGGTACTCCCATTCAACTTGAAGACTCTCAAGCTAAAGACAACCGTTGGTCGGCCAGTTCCTGGATTCAGATATCTCAAACCCGCCTTCGTCTTAAGCCGGGTGAAACCAAATCTCTTACCTTAACTGTCGTTACTCCTGACAATGCTCTCCCCGGTGGTCACTATGCCATGGTTCTTTATACCCCCGACAATTCTGGCACCATCAGTGGCACCGGTTCTTCTGTCGAACCCAACGTCGGCTCACTTGTCTACATCACTGTCGCCGGCAAAATTACCGAAAATGCTATCGTCAAAGAATTTACCGCTCCTTCGTTTTTAGAATTCGGCCCGGTTGATTTTAAAACTATCGTTAGAAATCTTTCCGATACCCACATTAAGCCCGTCGGTAGCATCAACATCCAAAATTGGCTTGGCACTAAAACCGCCAGTTTACCTCTTACCGAAACCAATATCTTTCCTTATACCAACCGCGATTTTACCAATACTCTTGACAAAAAATGGCTTTTCGGTCGCTACAAGGCCCAATTCTTAGCCGCTTACGGTACCAATGGCCAAACTCTTAATGCTGTTCTTTTCTTCTGGGTCATCCCCTGGAGACTCCTCATCTTGATCCTTGCTCTGATTATCGTCCTTATTCTTCTCTCTTTACTTCTTAAAAAATCACCCGGTCAACCAAAAACCAAAATCGACCAACTTCAAAAAGAACTAACTGACCTCAAGGATAAATATAAGGACAAAAAATAGTTATTAAGCGGAATGCTTTTACTGACTCTATCTCTGCTCCTTCTTTCCCCTAAACCTGTTTCCATCACCGCCTCCATCCCCGAATCTGACGCCACCATTTATGGTTACACTTCCCCCTCTTCTCAAGTTGAACTTACCTCCGTCAATGCCTATGCCAAAACCATTAGTAACAATTCCGGCTACTTTGAATTCAACCGCTTAATTCTGCCCAGAAACGTTTCCGATCTTTGTTTTTCCGCCACCGACGACAA
>JBBAAS010000009.1:0-27189 GCA_041658125.1 Candidatus Shapirobacteria bacterium
ATACCGAGCTTACCGATGCCAATGTTTTAGAGGCTAATTTCAAACAGGAAGAAATTTATCGTCAAAAAAATCATCTCCCCACTCATCCTTACGATCAAAAACTGGTTGAAGCTACCCGTCACTTTCCGGCTTGCACCGGTATTGCCATCGGTGTCGATCGCCTCTCGATGCTTATGGCCAACGCCGCCACCATCGATGAAATATTGTACTTTCCCACCTCAAAACTGATAGAATAATTTAATTATGGCCAAAGACGTCAAAAATACTCTCAAAACTCCTCAATCAACTAAGCCTTTTGAAAAAAGGCTACCTTTCCAAAATCCGGCCTTTCACGGCCCGAGCCTCAACCGCAACTTTAAATCCGTTCCCTACATGTCCAACAACCGCGGTAAAAGATGATCTAGCTTCCTTTGTTTTCTTGGTCTTCAATTCTTTTCTCCCTTACTTTCCACAAATCAAAAACTCGCCATATTTTACGCCATGATCTTCCATCAATTTCATCAATCTCTTCCTCCCAATAATTTCCCAAATCCATCCGAAGCCAAAGCGGCAAGCAACCCTCAAATTCAAAAAACTCCTCGCTGTCATTTTCTAAGTCTGAACCATCATCGTGTCTCCCTTCCCATTTTCTCCTTAACTCCGGCAATCCTTCTACCAAAATATTCCCCAAGTTCCGTCTTTTATTAATCGAATGATGCTTGTAATAATCAACCTCTCCACTGGGTCTCAAAAAACTGTAATCCTCTCCGTCCTGTCTCACCACAAACTGAATTCTGGCATCTCCGTATCTCATCATTCTTTCCTCCATTAGCAGTAAATTTGCCAACAAACCATCATTATTAGCCTTCGCATGGTCACCGTCATCACCTAAATCCATTGTTTCTTGATAACGGTCAATCCGGGCTTGGTTTCTTCCTCCTAATCCCAAAGATGCCGTTCTTGCCAAATCAACATTATATTCATATATCCGCCAGTATTTAAATGATTGTCGTTTTAGTTGTCTATAAATGGCCGGAATTTGTAAATAGTTTTCACGCGTAAATACTGTATGTATCCCTACTCCAATTCCCCGGCCAACAATCGCCTCAGTCAACTCCGGCAATCGGCTGCTTACTCTTTCCACAAACCTCTCGCTTCTCAACTGCCTTTGTATCTCCGGGTCAATCGCATCAATCGGCAAAGCAATATCACCTATTAATCCCGTCAATCCATTCAACAAATTATCATCCAATCGCAAACCGTTTGTGTGCAGACTAACGTAAGCTCCGCCGTCTTTTAAAGTTCTGACTACCGGCACTAAATTTCTGGCCAGTGTCGGTTCCCCTCCTCCCAACGTCACTTTTTTCACTCCACCATCTATCAAAGCTTTTGCCATTTCTATATCCCTATCTTCCGAATATCCCCTCCCTCCGGCCGGCCCAAAACAATAGGCACATCTTGGCTTGGCATCACATGCCTCCCTCAAAAACCAATGTACATGTTCCATCTCCATTCCCGATTATATTACTATTTCGATCTACTTTGACATAATTACTGCCACCAACTGTCTAGTCGCCTCCTTTACTCTGTCACCATATCTCTCCCCGGTCTTTTGCAAGATTGCCGCATAATCTGACCTAATTTTTCCCCGTTTTAAACATGCCAGCGGATAAACATCGACAAACCAAAGTTTTCCTGTCCCATTTTCCACTATAAAATTGTGAAAAACTCCGTTTTTCGGTGGATGAACTACCCCGCCTAAAAGATCGGGCAAAACTATTTCTCCGTTTTTTTTAGTCACTTCCGCCATCACTGCACATCTTTGTAAAAAATACTCCAGTTGTTCCGCTGTACTCTCATCTATTGAAGCCAAACCGCTCAAGGGTTCAGCATCAATTAATTGTGTCTCCAACAAACAGTCTCTTTTTGCTATCAAGAAAGCCTCATTCCCCGTTATCACCCGGCATTTCGGAATTGTTTGCCCTATTCCCCATTCCGGCCGGTGTAAAAATTTAATTGCTCCACCAATAATAAACTGATAGTGGTCTTCATCGCAATCTGAATTCAAGCTTTCCCCTAGAAGTGCTACTGCCTTATAGATCTTCCCTTTTTCTTCATCTACGATCATCGAACTTCTTCCCATTTCTAACGAAGCCATTATTTTATTTTTTTAATAAATTTATTTTATTAATAATTCACACTTTCAGCGGGTTTACCTAGCAACGTTTGCCGACTTATCGGCATTACGTTGCAGGCCTGTATGGATTCGAACCATAAATAAAGGTTTTGGAGACCTTGGTGATACCATTTCACTACAGGCCTAAACTATCCTCAATTTGCAATTTTAAACTATTCTAAGCCTTTCTGCCACCCCTACATCTACTTAATCTTCTTTCCTTCCAGCTCTTCCAATTTGTTATGTACATCCGTCAATAAAGCCAACCCAATCGTCACCAAGTGTACTTTGCTCTCAATTTTATTAATCTTTTTAATCCAAATAGGCTCCAAAGCTTCTTTTGGTACTACTTCATCATCGATTCCATCGTACACCGTTATTATCTTCCCCAACTTCAATTTCTCATCAAAATCCAATTCCTTCAGTCTTTTTGCCAAATCAAAAGCCATTTCCTTAAATCCCCTGCTGGTACTTGTCAAAGGCTCCAATTCCTGTTTCTCCGGATCCGGGTTCAATACTCCTCCGACCGAAAAAATATGACTAATTTTTCCCGGATGTCTCAACACATATTCCACCGTTAATCCGGCTCCGGCACTTATTCCCACCACTACTATCGGCCCGGGGTTGCAGGCAGCTTTGGCGATTATCTTCCCTAATCCTTTCACTTTTTCTTCTAACCCATTCTCATCTTTCCACTTTGGATCATATACTTCACAAGCTTCCAAATGTTCAGCCATCAACTTACTTGCCCACCCCGGTAAATCCGCCATTCCTAAAACTATTACAATTCTATATTTTCCGGCCATATATTTTCCCCGCCTATTTGACCGTATCTCCTTCTTTAAAAAATTCTGTCACTTCTTTTCTCATCGTTATCAGGGCAAAAGCTATCGCTGGCAAATGATCCCAATTTCTTGGTATTTCAATTTTTTTTGCTCCTTCCACCGTTTGGCTACTATGCGGCACCACCGTATCCCCCTTTGCCATCAAAGTCAGTACTCTTTTCAGCTGTTCCGGTGTTAATCTGACCAGTACCTCTCCCAACCCATCAATCATCTGGTGAAAATTTGGATTTTCCTTGTACAACACTTCATATTTTTTCCTGTTATCTTCATTCATCGGTTGATTGCATCCGGCATAAGTTGCTACTTTCCCTACCATATCATCCAAATCCGTCATCGCCCCTAAGGTTAACGGTCCTCCGGCACTTATTCCGATTAAATTCACTTTGTCGTGTCCTCCGTAAAGCTTATCAATCGAATCGTAAAATCTTTTTCTAACTTCTTCAAAACCAATTTTCTTTCCTTTCCAGTCTGCTTGATCAAAATATGACACTTGTACCCCATCGGCTCCAAACAACCCACTTGCCAACTTATAGGCAGTACCTGCCACCGCTGGACCAATTCCGGGAACCATAATTGCTTTTCTTTCACTCATAGTGGACCCAAGGGGACTCGAACCCCTGACCTTCCCCATGCCATGGGGACGCGCTACCAACTACGCTATGGGCCCAATTCAAAATACTACCTATTCTATCAAAACTCTTAGCTTCGTTCTACGCTTGTTATTCTTCTACTTTCCCAGTTCCGGCTGTGCCGTCGGCACTTTATTCAAAACACTCATTGGAACAGCCTTAACAATATATTCTCCGGCTTGATAATCCGGAAACTCCACGCTAACCATCACTTTTTTACTCCCATCCGAATTAGCTTTTTCCCAAAAAGGAGATCTCAAACGAAACAGTCCCCGAGGAACAATTTCTCCTGTTATATTTAACCCTTTATCATTTACATAATACACATCATCGCCGATATCATAACCAGACTTATCCCTCCAATAAACATATTTATTCCATTGGTCTACCCCAATTCCTACTCCTGTTATCGTAGTCAGTAATCCTATCAAAGCTGCTCCTCCTTTCTGCAAAAAGCCTCTCCTACTCATTTTCTCCTCTTCTCGCGCCTTATTCCAAGTATCGTCTCTTTCTTGGCGAAGTTGTTCCGATATTTTTCTCTCTCCTCCGGGTATTCTCGGTATCTCTATGTGTTCTCCTTTGTTATCTATTCCCATTTTCTAACTTAATTTCTAATACAACATTATAAGCTTTTTGCCATCCCACAATCAACCGGCTTATTTTGAATTTGCTAGAATTATTCTATGTCAACTATCACCAAAGCCGTCATCGCCGCCGGTGGCTGGTCCACCCGCTTTCTCCCTTCGGTTAAAACCTATGCTAAGCAACTTGTGCCTATTTTGGACAAACCTCAAATCCAATGGGTCATCGAAGAGCTTATCGGTGCCGGCATCACCGACATCGCCATCGTCCATCGTGACGGGGAAAAATCACTCCAAAACCACTTTACCCCTGACCCCGAACTGGATAAATATCTGGAAGAAACCGGCAAGCAAAAATGCCTCGATAGCCTTCGTTTTATCTGGTCCAAAGCCAAGCTTCAATTTTTCGCCCAAACCAAGGCTTTCCCCTACGGCAATGGCGTTCCTATTATTGTTGCCAAAGACTTTATCGGCCACGACCCTTTCGTTTACCTTTGGGGTGACGATATTACTATCGAATCCACTCCCGGTGCTTTTCTCGCCGGAGCTATTTCTCTTTTTGAAAAATACCAGCCTGCAGCTGTCGAAGGCATTCAGTGGATACCCGACTCCGAGCTTTACCGCTACGGCACGGTTAAATTCACTAACAATCCCAAAATTCCCGGCCAAATTTGCTCTCTAACCGAGAAACTTCCTGCCGGCCAGGCTCCCAGCAACTACATTCAAGGCGGCCGCTTCGTGGTTTCCTCCAAGCTTATCGAAACTCTTAATCACACCGCTTTGGCCAAAGGTGAACTTTGGTTTGCCGATGCTATCAACTATTTAGCCCAAAACGATTTGGTTTTAACTCACGATTACCAAAAAAACAACGCCCTTTGGGCTACCACCGGCGACCCTAAAAACTGGCTTCTGGTCAACCTGCTTTTGGCCAAATCCCATCCCGACTTCCAAGACTTGCTGTAGAGACGCGCCACCGGCACGTCTCTACCTGTTCTCACTGTCCCTACACACTATTGACACACCACATTTTTGCGCTATAATATCCCATAAGAATTCATTATTGATTTTTTAATCAAAAAAAATGACTAACAAAATCGTCTCCGTTCTCTGTGCCCTCGCTTTTTTAATTCTTTCTGTCCCGGCCCTCGCCGCTGATTATAACGACAAGATTGAAATCGACCTCAAGGTCAAAGGTAGCAACGATCCGACTTGGGAAAATAATCTCGAAACCTCTAAAGTCATTATGGGTCCCAACGTCAAATTTGACGTTCAAATGATTATTAAAAATAAAGACAGTTATAACCAAACTTGGATCAAGGTCAAAACCTTTCTTCCCGCTGTTTTAGTTGCCAACTCCGATATGTCCTTCACTATTCCTGATCTTGGTGCCGGCAGTGAAATCAGTAAAATTTTCACTGTCACTCTCAAGGACAAATCCGCTGTTACTCCAAATGTTACCAAGTCCGAAATCTATTCCGAAGGTAAGGCTGAATCCGGCGCTGTCGGTAAAGATTGGGCTTATTTCTACGCCGGTGGCGGCACCAAATCCGCTACCTCTTCGGGAAAAACCCTTCCGGCAACAGGTGTACCATTAATCTTAGGTAGCCTTTCTGCTTCTGCCGCCTTAGCTCTTGGCTTTGGCTTAAGAAAGCTTGCTCGTGGCTATTAACATATAATTTACCCTCCGAAGTCCCGACTTTACGTCGGAACGAAGACTGGGTTTCCGCCTTCATAGGCGAATCCTATGAACAAAGAAATTGTCAACAAAATCTTTGGTCTTGTTCTTCCCCTAACTATAACTTTAACCGGCTGCCGTACTCCCAATCGCTACGCTACCCAAGGCCCAATTTTTACCCCACCCCGCGTCGAAGGTCGATTTCAAATCGTCACCAAACATTCCGAAGATCTCCCCAAAAACCGCTACAGTCTTTCACTAATCAACATAGAAACCGGGGAAATTCTCTATTCTGATTTGGTTGATGATCTTAATAACGACGGTGCTTGCCTAGCTACAAACCTTATCGTTAGACCACGTCAAAACAATAACAAAATTAGCCTTGACCTTATTCCTATCCTTAGCCGGTGTGATGATCGTTTTGTTGATCCCCAACCCCTCGACAGTGCTTTGGCCTTATAACTTGAAATTCGAGTCCCTTAATGCTATAATATAGGATATAACAGCTTAAAGACTAAAAGCAAGAAAACTTTTCTTTCTTTTGGTCTTTAGGACCAAAAAGTGAAGCAGTTTCTTTGGACCCCGCGTCCATCTGAAACTTAATCACAGTTCTTTTACAATTTGCTTGCTCAATAAAAAATGAGGTATTAAAAGGTGTGTGTTGTGGAGCCGTTTCTTGGTTTTCACTCACTGTGATACCGTCTTGGATATCAAATCAAAATCTTGTCTTCGTGACTTATAGTTTTAGAAAAATTTTTTGTATTAACTTTGGTGTCCAGAACGGTATCACAATTGTGTGATTATCGAGAAGTAAGACTTTCGTCTTACACTTTCGCGAAATTAGGACCATAAAGGAGCCTACTTCGCAATTTAGTTTTGATTGGAGAAAAAAATGTCTCAGCTTCAGCAGCAACCGTCTCATCGTCGTACTTGTCCAGTGTGTAAGAAAAGGGCTAGAACCCAAGGAGGTTACTGTCAGTACTGTGGTAGCAAAATGGATACTTCGATCACATCCGCCGCGCCAACAACCCCTGTCGCTGACGCTAGTTTGATTTTATGTCCCGATCAGAAGTGCAGTGAGCCAAATTCCACAAGCGCCAAGTTTTGCAAAAAATGCGGCAAGGAACTCACGCCACTCGTTTCGCATGTCACCCCGATCGTCGTCGAATCTGAACCTGAAGATACTAGTGCTGGTACCCCGCGTCCCGTGCGCAAGTCCGCGTCGTCCGATTCAACATTTAAGGAGAAACCCGTGAAGACAACTGAGACCGTCGTCGAGACCAAGACCGAAAAGGAATCCGCTGCTACCAAGCAACAACCCACTGGGCAAAATGTTGTTAACAATAACAACCGTCGTCCGTGGTGGGAATTGCTTTTGGTGGCTATCTTGATCATCGCTTTGGTTGTGCTAGCTGTAATCGCTCTGCGCGGTTGCAATCCTGTTCCCGCTACCGATACTGGTCTTCTCCCACTCGCTGCTACGTCTCAATCGTCTGTTTCTGGTTCTGCTATCGTCACACCAACTCTCGCCGTTCCTACTCTCGTCCCGACCACCGTCGCATCTACTGCGCCTACGACCTCCACTGTTTCGTCTGACAACAACATTGTTGTTAACGATGTTATCCTTGGTGTCGTCGACCCGCAGCAACAGCAGAACCACGCCGCTGGTTTGTACATGCCGACCGGGGTTTCAGGTCACAACGTTTGGACCATTGCTGTTCCTAAAAATGCCGTGCTCATCGTAGGTGGTACCGATGTAAACGGTGTCTCTGGAGGTGTGTATCAAGCTTGGTCCGGCGGGCAGACAGTTACCATTGATGTAACTAATGGCTTTGCCTTAGTTACCCTTGACCGGTGGGCAAATTGGGAATTCTGCTTCCGTGTTGGCCAAGCCATTCAGTATGGTTGGGACCATAACACAGTAGTAGGACTTCCTAACTGGACCTGCCAGTAACCCTTTCCCCTCATGAGCTAAGCTCAAAACGTACGTAAGTACAACCTCGAGCTTGGCTCTACTCCCTAAGGGATTTTTTTCAACGAAAGTTGAGAAAGTCCCAAGGGGAGGAAAAGAGCAAGCAAAGAAGTCGTCCGATATATCGGACCTGATGAGTCCCGTCGCTGCGGGACGAAACTTCTTATGACCAACTATAAAATTAAAAAACCGGTTTTGACAGTTTATATGCCGGTTTTCAATGCCGGAAAATATATCCCCCAAGCTATCGACAGTATTCTTAACCAATCCTATTCCAATTTTGAATTCATTATCGTCGACGATGCCTCTACCGACAATTCCTGGAAAATCATCCAAAAATATGCCCTACTCGATAAAAGAATCAGAACCTACCAAAATAAACTGAATTTAGGTGTTTCTCTTACCAGCAACATTGCCATTTCCTACGCCCGGGGTAGATATTTAGCCCGCATCGATGCCGACGACATGGCCATGCCTGACCGTTTCCAGGAGCAAATTGCCTATCTTAAAAAACACCTCAAAACTGTTGCCGTTGGCGCCCAATGTATCGTTATCGATGCTGATAACCGCATTATTGGCTACAAAAAATTCCCTACCGATCCTCAAAAAATTAAAGAAATGCTTTTCTGGGCTATTCCCATGCAACAACCCGCTATGATGATCAATTTAAACCTTTTACCAAAAAACTTTGCTTGGTACGATCGCAACAAATCTTCCGCCGAAGAGGTCAATCTTATGTTCAACTTCATTAAATATGGTTCACTCGGAAATCTTCCTGATTTTCAGCTTTACTACCGCCAGCTTCCCACCTCGCTTTCCCGTCGTAACCCTAAACAAACTTATTATCTTACTCTTCAAAGTCGGCTTTTGGCCCTCGAAAAAGGTTATCGGCCGACCCTTTTTTCCCTCCTTCTTAATCTGGCTCAATTTGCTGCCGTTACCCTTCTTCCTACCGTTGTTATCAATAACCTCTGGAATTTTATCCGCGGTATCTCTGCCGGCAACTCTCAATTTGAAATTGGGACTTTAGCTACCAACAAAGTATAATTTCTTAATGCCTTTTTTCCGCCTGGTCAAAAAACACCTCGACAAGATAATTCTCGGACTTGTCCTTTTCTTTATTTGCTATAAAAATTTTACCCCGGGCACTTTTCTCATCGGCTGGGATAATCTTCTGCCCGAGCTCAATATCTGGCTTAATCTCAAACGTTCCCTTTTCGCCGTTTGGCAGGAATATCAGGGATTGGGTTTAGTTGGCGGTATGGGCCACGCCACCGATCTCATCAGACAATTGATTATTCTCCCCTTCACTCTCATCCTCCCGATCAATCTCGTCCGTTACCTGTGGCATTTTGCCATGCTTTTTTTGGGAACTTTTGGCATCTATTTTGGCCTCAAAAATACTCTCAAATTTACCAAAAATATTTCCTTTCTTGGAGCCCTTTTTTACCTCTTAAATTTTGGTACCATTCAATATTTTTGGGCACCTCTCGAATCATTTTCCACCTTTTGGGGTTTCTTCCCCTGGCTAATATTCTCCCTTTGGGAATATCTTGATAACCGGCCATCAGCCAATCTTAAAAAATTTTTGATCATCAACTTCCTGGCTATCCCCTCTTTTTACGTCCAAACTCTTTTTGTTGTTTATATTATCTGTGTTTCCCTAATTCTACTTGCTCATTTTATAACCTCAAAAAAATTTTCTAACCTAAAACTTTATAGTTTTATCGCTCTAATGCTCTTTTTAATTAATTCTTTTTGGCTTCTTCCCCAAATTTATTTCTTAAAAGCCAACCTCAAAAACCCGGTTTCCGGTATCGGTAACTTCATGTCCTCTGACGAAAGTTTCGCCCGCAATCAGTACCGGGGTTATCTTCCCGATTTCTTTCTCCTCCGCGGCTACTATCTCGATTTCCCCGACACCGAAGGTCAATTCATGGCTCCCTGGAGTACCCACTTTGCCAATCAATATACCCTGATTTGTGGCTATATTTTAAATTCTCTGGTTCTTCTTGGTTTTATTTATCTTTTATCTCACCCCAAAAAACTAGACTTCAAAAAGCTTTCCATCTTACTCATATTTTTTCTCGTCGCCATTGCTCTTCTTTCTGCCACCCCGCCCTTTGCTCAAATCAATTCCCTTCTACGTCTCTCCGGACTGGTCAATCAAATTTTCCGCTCTCCCTTTACCAAATTTATTGTCCCGGCTGCCTTTTCCTTTTCTCTGTTAACCGCCTATGGCCTAAAAGCCATTATCAATCTTCTCACCCAAATAAAATATTCCCAAAAAATCTTCACCCCTCTGTTAATTACTGTTTACTGTTTACTGATTACTATTTTTTCTTATCCCGTTTTCACCGGTAATCTTATCTCTCCCAAATTCCGCCGCCAAATTCCCCCGGAGTATTTCAATCTTTTTAGCTATCTTCAGACTCAATCTCCTTCAGCCCGGATTGGCAATCTTCCCTCCGGATCTTTCTGGGGTTGGACTAATTACCGCTGGGGCTACCGGGGATCGGGCTTTCTTTGGTATGCCCTTCCCCAACCGGTTCTAGATCGGGCTTTTGATGCCTGGAATCTAAATAATGAACAATATTATTGGGAATTAGACCAGGCGCTTCAAAAAAAAGACCCTTATCTTCTTTCCCGCGTTCTCAAAAAATATTCAATTGAATATCTCCTTTTTGACAACAACATTTATTTCCCTGATGAGTTTGTCTATTCCAAATTAAGCCTGGCTACTAAAGACCTCTTAGACCAAACCCCTGGCGTCAAACTAGACCGGCAATTTGGTCGAATAAGCTTATATCGCACTTCCGTCCCCACCTCACCTTATTTATTGACTAATCCTATTAATACTTCTATTACTAATTTCTTTTTTGAAGATAATGTTTTTCAACAGCACCAGGATTACCTGTCCGCCACCAACGACAGCAGTCTCGACTATCCCTTTCTCAATTTATTCGCCAACCGGCTTCAAAACGAGTTCCCTTATCACTTCAGCCTTAAACAAAACAACATCATTATCACCCGTAAATTCGATTATTCTGCTATTTCCGTACCCATGGATAATTCTACCAATTTACAAAAAAACATTTCTCTCCCCTCAAACCAATTCAACTCCTCACGCCTATTATCTGATCGCCATAGCTATCAACTCCTTGCTTACAATTTTCCCAATGCTTCTTTAAGCAAATCTTATCTGGTCAAGGTTGACTATCAATATTTGGCTGGATTACCCTTAACAATTTCCATCAACAGCGACAATCGTCAACAAAAATATCTCTTTACCCGCTTAGATAAGAAAGTCGGAGTTCAAACTGCCTGGTTTATTCTCCCAGCCCACGAAGCCTACGATTTTAATCAGGGTATTACTGTCTTATTCAACAATAACTCTCTTAACAATTTATCAACTCAAAATAAAATCTTTGACGTCAATTTCTACCCCATCCCTTTTTATGATCTAATTAAACAATCAAACCCATTATCCAGCATCATACCAGAACGATCCTATCTCAATTTTAAAAACCACCTCTTTTATTATCAAGTTTCCTTACCTTCAAATTTAAGCACCGCTTCACATCTGGTTCTACCACAATCCTTCTCCCCGGGCTGGCTGGCTTTCTATCTTCAAAACCAAAAACCCATTTTTCTCCCTCATCTTTTAATCAACAACTGGGCCAATGGCTGGTTTATCCACCAAAGCCTTGGCGACGGTGGACAACTTTCTACTATTTATATTATCTTCTGGCCTCAAATCTTTCAATTTTTTGGTTTTGGCCTGTTGCTTTTACTTCCTCTTGTATTCTCTTGGAAATATCTTATATTACATTTACGTCCTGGCCGATAGCCTCTTTATGATCAAAATCATTCCGGAAAATTATCACGACCCCTGCATGCAGGCAGGCAGCTGGATTTATGTCGATTGTTGCCATCTCCCAGAAAATCAAATTATTTCCTCCCTGGACAAATACCTCTCTTCCGCCCACCAACTCCTTGCCGAACAAAATCTCAAAATGACCCTTTTAGACTTCGACTATACCTATCAAGCTCTCCCGCCTATTCTAACTCAAAAGGGTTTTCAGCCCATTTTGCACACCTGGCAACTTAACCTTAAAAATCGGCCTTCTTATCCGGTTACCGTTCCCCTTTCTCCGGATTTACCTGCCTTCCAAACCATTTCCTCGTTACTTTCACAACAAGCCGATTACCATCACCAACTTTATCCCGATTTTTACAAAAGCTGGACCGAAATTAACCAATCGGAATACGCCTCATATTTGGCTTCCGAAACTGCAAAACCAGACTCTTTTGCCCTCACTTGTTTTGATGAAAACAAAACTCCCCTTGGTTTTATTTGGGGCTGTATTAACCAGTCTCACCAAGCCTTTATTTGGGAATTAATTGTCGATCAGCAGCACCGCGGCCGCGGGCTTGGTCATGCCTTAATTAATGGCTTTATTCAGCTTTGTCAAAATCATCAGGTGGACACACTTGAAGTAGAAACCGGTCACACCCAGCCTGCCAATAACTTTTACCAAAAAATCGGCTTTCTCCCCGTGGCCCAAACCTGGTACCAAATCATCTAATTCTCAAAAATTTCCCAAATAAGTCTTTATTTCCTCGCCAACCTTTTTCTGGTCATCTCCTTTAATTACTCTATCAATCCACCCCGCCACTTTTTCAAAATCACTTTCCTTAAATCCTCTGGTCGTCATCGCCGGTGTCCCAAGCCTTATTCCCGACGGTTTCAACGGCCCGGCCTGATCATGTGGCACCGTATTGGCATTACAAATAATTCCGGCTTCTTCCAACCTCTCCGCTGTTTGTTTTCCCAATCCCAGTCCAATTTCTACCACCATTAAATGGTTCTCCGTCCCAAAAACTTTATATCCTTTTTTCTTCAAGGCTTCGGCCAAAACTGCGGCATTCGTCACTATTTGTTGTCCGTATTTTTTAAACTCCGGTCTACCGGCTTCTGCAAACGCCACCGCCATCGCCGCAATACTATTCTCATGCGGCCCGCCCTGCAATCCGGGGAACACCGCCCTGTCAATTTTTTTAATTAACTCACTATCTTTTTCCAAACCCTTTTTAGTTACCCCAATAAATGCTCCCCTCGGCCCCCGCAAAGTCTTATGGGTCGTACTGGTAACAATATGGCAAAAATTTACCGGACCCGGATGAACCCCCGCCACTATCAATCCGACGATGTGAGAAATGTCAGCCACCAGCCACGCTCCAATTTTGTCCGCAATTTTCCCAAATTTTTCCCAATCCAAAATATACGGATAAGCCGTTGTCCCGGCCATAATCATTTTTGGTTTGGTCTCCAAAGCTAATTGCTCTAGTTTGTTATAGTCAATCCGCCCGTCCTCTTCCACATCATATTGAACCGATTCAAAAAACTTTCCCGAAAAAGTAATTTTTGGATGCCCGTGAGTCAAATGTCCTCCGGCTGACAATTTCAATCCGCAAATTTTGTCCCCCGCTTCCAAGAGCGCCATCTGTACTGCGCTATTTGCGGGGCTTCCCGAATACGGCTGGACATTTAGATGTTCCACTCCTAAAAGTTTTTTGCCCCTTTCGATTGCTAAATTTTCAATTTCATCAATGATTTTATTTCCCTGATAATATCTTTTGCCCGGATACCCTTCGGCATATTTATTGGTCAAACAACTTCCCAAAGCTTTTTTTACATCTTCGCTCACAAAATTCTCACTCGGAATCAGTTGTATCTGACTTTTTTGCCTTTCTTCCTCTTTTTCAATTAATTCAAATACTTTATCCATCGTTTGATTTTAGCATTCCTCTTCTGTTAATTTCCTCATAAACTAGCTCCCCGATTTCTTCCGGACGCATCAGTTGGCCCTCCCGACAACATTCAATCGCCACCCACCATTCCCCGTTTTCCGCTACCATTCTTCGAAACTCTTTAGCCGCTTCCATTTGATAATTTACATCCCTTTCAACTACATCCGCTCCCTGGCCGCCCACATAATTTCTGACCGCTTTTTTCTCAACATTTTCCCGGCAAATCGGTAAATCAACTAATAGTATTACTACCAAATCAGGCCGAAGTATCCCCATTTCCTCATATCCAAATTTCCACAACCAATTCCGATATTCATCCCTCGCCGGCTCTTCCTTAATTTTTCCGATCTGATGTACATTGGAAGTAAAATAACGGTTTGACAAGGCCAACCCCCCGCTTTCGACCCATTCCCTAATTTCCCTACTTCCATTTACCTGATCGCAAATGTATGGCAAACAAGTTAAATAAGGGGAAATATCAGCCGGATTTCCAAAATCGCCTTTGAGCATTTTCCCCACCAACGCCCCCGCCATTGATTCTTCATATCTCGGAAAATCAAAAACTCTCAAACTAACTCCCTCTTCCACTAATCGCTTTCTTAATAGTTCAATTTGAGTCCCCTTTCCCGCCCCATCAATCCCATCTAAAACGATAAATTTCCCAATTTTTTCAATTACTTTACTCATATTCTTAATTTTACTTCTGCTCCTTTAACTGTCTTCCATCTGTCACAACTCATATCCCCTTCCCAACAAATCCTTTCTGTCTCGCAACTTGGACCGGCGTTGGCAAAAATGATTGGTGCTACTTTTTTAACCAACCGAAGCATCTCCTCCGCCATCGCTCTAATTTCCCATTGAGCCCGACTGCATAACCTCTCCCTAAAAAAATTATGTAAAGCTCTGGCATTCATTGTTACCACTATTTTAGTTTCACAGGCATTTGGCAATAAAAACCTGGCATCCTCTGGTTTTATTCCCTTGTCAATTAAATTCTTGTATTCTATTTCAACTTTATTCATTAACTTTTTATATTCCCGATACCATTCCCTATTTTTTTTAATCTCCGGCGGAACTATATATTGCATTCCTCCCTTTAACTCCGACACATACCTCTGTGACTGATGACTGTAACTAGCAATCCGGTGCCTCACCAACTGATGTGAACAAGCTCGAGAAATCCCCTCAATTGCAAAAGTAAAACTGGCGTGCTCAATTGTTGACGTATGGCCCGACCCCAATACTTGCCTAATCAGTCTCTCTCTGGTTTCCACAGTTGTCTTTTTCTTTAAATCAGCCGCCCCTATCGCCGCATAACACTGTCTAATCGCCGCCACCACATTTTGCTCCGGATCTTTAGTATAAGATAACAGTTTTACTCTTAATTTTGCTTCACTAGCCATATTATTTATTAAAATTTAAATATTCTTTACTCTCGGTCGGCCCTTTTTGGCCAAAATATTTACTTTTCAATTTTTTACTACCATACGGTACTTCTACCGGACTACTCATTTGATAAAAACAAATTTGAGCCACTTTCATATCAGCATATATTCGGATCGGAATCCGGGAAATATTAGCAATCTCAAACGTCAATTGACCCTGAAACCCAGCATCAACAAACCCCGCTGTCGCATGAACCAATAATCCCAACCGCCCGAGCGAACTTTTTCCCTCCAATTTCCCTGCCAAATCATGGGGGACCGAAAACCACTCTGTCGTTGATCCTAAAATAAACTCCCCGGGGTGTAACACAAACCCTTCATCTTTAATTTTTATCCTTCGCGACACATCTACTTTTTTTCGAACATCAATCTCAGCAGCCGCAAAGTTATCAAACACTAATACTTCCGGATACAAATGCAAATCATAACTCGATGGCTGAAGACATTCTGAATCATAAGGCTCAATAACCAGCTTTTTACTTTGGACCGCCTGCTTTAAATCCCTATCCGACAAAATCATTTCCTCTTTATACCCAAACCTTCTCTCCATTGCAAACCCTTTTTTCAGGCTAAAAAATCAATTTCTTCACTGTTTACTGTCAACTTCCAACTGCTATACTTACCCTTATGACGGAAATCCTTAATACTATTCTTGCCTTAGTTAAAACCAACGGTCTTCTCGCTATGTTTGGCGGCGGCTTTGTCGAACAAATCATTGTCCCCATTCCTTCCCCCATCATTTCCATGTCCGGCGGTGCTTTTTTAGTCCCCCACGGCCTGCCTTTTTTTGAAACTATTTGGCAAATATTTCTCAATGTTTCTCTCCCCTATACTATCGGCGCCACTATCGGTACCAGCCTGGTCTTTTTTATCGCTTACTTCGGTGGCAAACCCCTTATCGACAAATTTGGCAAACATATCGGCATCAGCTGGAAATTAATTGAAAAAATTAAAAATGATTTCCAAAAAACTACTAAAGATGAATTATTTATTTTAATTGCCTGTTCCATTCCCGTCGTTCCTGTTTCTCTTATCACCGGTTTTTGCGGTGGTTTCAAAATTGCCCCCGTCAAATTTTATCCCATGGTCTTTTTGGCTCTTCTCATCCGTTCTACTTTCCTTGGCTTTATCGGCTGGGAAATGGGCGAAACCTTTACCTCACTGGCTCACGGCTTAGATAAAATCGAATCACTTCTCACCATCATCGGTGTCGGTCTAATCCTTGGCTTCCTTTTCCTCAAACGGGAAAAATGGTTCAAGCAAAACGAATAGACTTTTTTTACTGTACCTCAAACACTACCGTCAAGCTTTTACTGACCAAACCACTACCCGGTTCCATTGGCGCTCCGCCTCCGGCTCCGTCCATAGTTTTATAAAGCGAATAAGTCGATCCGCTGTTTCCTTCCGTCACCCCATAAATTTTCCCCAATTTTCTTCCGGCGCTTTTGGCAATTATCTCCGCCTTATCCCGCGCATTTTGCATTGCCTCGCCAAATAAAGTTTTTTCTATCTCTCTCGTATCATCCATCGTAAAATTGGGACCCCAAACATTGTTCGCTCCGCTTGCCGACAAAATATCAGCCAATGTTGACGCCTGATCAACCTGCCGCAACGTTATTTCTATTGAATTGTTTACCCGCCATTGGCCTTTTCTGGTTTTTTGCACCCCATTATCCCAATATGTCTCCTCGTTTTGATAAAAACTCAAGTTTGACGTCTTCACATCTTTGTCTTCAATACCAAATTTTTTTACTGCCAAAACCAAAGCTTCAATTTTGCCGCTTACATCTTTTACCGCTACTTCCCGGTTATCGTTAACCACATCTACCCCAGCGGTAAAGCTGGCAATCTGATTTTTCTGTTGGCTTCTGGCTTCACCTACCACCACAATCGTTTGTGTCGGGGTCATTTCAAATTTGCCCCAATTTATTTTTTTCCACGGCAGTAAAAACGCCGCCAAACTTGCCAGTACCACCCACACCACTACCGTACTCGCCTTACCGTTTTGTTTTTTCATATACTTCTATTGTATCTCCTTTTTTTATATAATAACTTATGCCATTCATCATTGTTCTTGTCCTAATTGCTATTTTCCTCGTTTTCAAATCCATCATTATCATGGACCAGTATGAACGCGGTATCGTTTTGACCCTTGGCACCTATTCCTATACCCTCCAACCCGGACTCAAGCTGGTAATCCCCATCGTTCAACGGGTTATCAAGGTCGACATCCGCATCAACACCGTCGATATTCCCCAGCAGGAAGTCATTACCCGTGACAACGTTCCGGTCGGCATTAACGGCGTTGTTTATTATCAGGTTATTAAGCCCGAAGACGCTATCCTCAAGGTCAAAGATTTTTCCTATGCCATCACCCAATATGCTCAAACCGCTCTCCGTGATGTTATCGGCGGCGTCGAGCTCGATTCTCTGCTCACCGAACGTCAAAAATTAAGCGACGAAATCAAAACTATTGTCGATCAGGAAACTACCGATTGGGGTGTCGATGTTACCGCTATCAAAATTCAGGATATTGAAGTCCCCGCCGATATGAAGCGGGTTATGGCCAAACAAGCCGAAGCCGAACGGGAACGCCGGGCTACTATTATCCGGGCCGACGGTGAACTGACTGCTTCGGAAAATCTTAACAAAGCCATGAAGGGCCTCTCCGAATCAGGCGCTATTTCCCTTCGTACTCTTCAAACTATCGAAGCCACTATGGCCAATCCCAGCAACACCATTGTTTTTGCTCTCCCTATCGAAGTCCTCGAAGGTTTCAAAAAACTCAGCGGCAAATAAACTCTACTTAATCTCCTTCAAAAACTCCTCAACCAAGCTTAAGTCTTTCCATACTACTACTATATTGGCATCGTTAAATATCGCCCTTTGCACTTCCCGGACCGTATCCCCGCCGGCAATCGAGATCATCACGTCATAAGTGCTTCTAACCTTGTTTATCTGAATATAGGGTATCGGCTTATCGTGATTAAACTCTTCTTCATCCACTCCCCGATGCAGTATCACCACGTCCGGCAATTTTTTTAGCTTTCTTAACGTTTTTAACGGCTGATCGACGTTCATCATATCCACCATCGAATCAATTCCTACTTTTCTGCAATTTTCTACAAAGCTGGCAATTGTCTCTACCGGGGCCTCCCCCAACGCTACCGCCGCACTGGCTCCGGCTTCCCGGGCCATCATCACTTCCGTCATTCCCCGATCCATCGTTTTCAAATCAGCCACCACATACGGCCAAATATTTGCCAATTTTCTCACCGCTTCCATCCCGTATTGCTTAATTAACGGCGTCCCTGCTTCGACCAAAACCCTTTCATTTTTGGGCAACCGATAGGCCAAACTAATCGCCTCATTTAAGCTCCGGTTCATCGCCACCTGTAAATACTTCTGCCGCTTATTCAGAATCATAACTTATTCTATCAACTCTTATTTGTTGGACTCCACTTTCTCAAAGCAATCGCCGTCGCCCCAGCCAACGCTGCTGCTCCGAAAATAACTGTCTCAACCCTTGGAATAAACATAGCTATTGATCCTCCAACCACCCCCAATAATACTAGCCCGGACTCAAAACATCCACCCAAATTTACTCTTCTGCTTTTCTGCTGTTTCGACTTCAAACTCTCTACCATAATCGGATTATAACACTGACTTTCGATTCTAATTACATAAAGGACACTTTGAGCCTTTGTACCACATTCCACATTGACTACAAAGCTTATATCCTTCTCCGGCTGGTGGTTTTCCTTTAACCACGCTTGTCTTACCGTCACCTCCTTCAGTAATGAAAAACTGCCCCACTGCCGATGTCGAGCTGCATCCTCCTACCGGTCTTTGAGTCATCACCATTGATCCTCTCAAGTATAAATTCATTCTCATTTGAAGATGTCTGTCATTCACCAAATCCACCCTTCCGTTATATCCACCGCTTGCCGCCGTTTGTTCAAATCTTCCCGTCTCCGCCATTACTGTCGAATAAAATCTAAAAACTATTGCCGAATTTGTATGCATCCCTTCCCCGTATTCTTTCCAAAATCCTCTCTCCAGTCTTTCGGTTATCTTCCAAATATCCTTACCATTAATAAAATCGGATCCCTTAACCAAATCTAATTGTTGTAATATTTCCACCAATCTCCTCTCTCCTCCCGATATCGGCTTGGCCAAAATATCCTCCTCACTCCGTATAACTTCCTGGCCACCCAATCCCCGATACACTTCTACCATCTCATCAAAATTATTTTCTACCTTAAATCTCAACCACTTAACCCGATCTCCTTCCA
The DNA here is from genome assembly GCA_041658125.1 of Candidatus Shapirobacteria bacterium. Lineage (GTDB taxonomy): Bacteria > Patescibacteriota > Microgenomatia > UBA12405 > UBA12405 > JBBAAS01. The sequence continues at coordinate 19,412 of JBBAAS010000009.1, forward strand.
CTATGCGCCAAACATCCACGCAATTGTCCGGATAATCAAATCTTGGGTTGGCCGGGCTAAAATTCACCGCCATTTCTCCTCGGTTTAAAATCTGGTGGATTGTCTCCATTGCCGCTATCTCTTCTTTTCTTCCACACCTTCTGGTCAACTCCTCTACCATCTCCCCCGATTGTTCATCGACAAGCTTTCCCTCAACCAAACGATAAGCTCTGTTAAATTCCACCGTAAACGCTTCAGCTACCGCCGACTCAACTTCACTTTTAAAGACCACCCTCCTGACCTTCGGCTCCAATCTCCTTAAATAAACTGTTTCCGCTACTGGATCAAATCCTTTTTTTAATATCTCTGTCATCTTTACTTGTGTTACGCAAGCTTGCCCGCTTTAGCGGGATTTTAGTCTTCGGGCTTTAACCGTAGCGTCACTGCCAGGGAATTACACCCTGATTTCCTTTTTAAACTATCTGATTTCTATTCTAACTCCTTTCGCTTTTTTTTGCACTTCTTCCCTCCACTCTTCCAATTTTTCCTTGCCAAACCCTTTCTTTTTTAGATATTTTTCATCCAAACAATTCTCCGGCCTAAAATCCTGCCAATACCAAATTCCACTCTCTATTTCACTTCCCATTTTTTTTAAAATTTCCAAGTCATGTATTCCCGGCACCGCTGTCGTTCTCAACTCAAATCCAATTTTTACCGAATTTAATAATTTAATAATTTTTTTAAAATTTAAAATTTGAAATTTGAAATTAACGATTTGAGCATATTCTTCAAATCGTGTTTTGTAGTCCATCGCCACATAGTCGATATATTTTGATCTAATTAATTGTTCGATCACTTCCGGATTTGATCCATTTGTATCTAGTTTTACTAAGAAACCAAGTTTTTTCACCCTCTCGCAAAACTCCCCCAAATCTTTCTGAATCGTTGGCTCACCTCCTGTAATCACCACCCCATCGAGCAATTTTCTCTTTTTTTCTAAAAACTCAAACACCTCCTCTCCCCCTATCTCTTCTAGGCCCGATTTTCTAAATAATTCTGCCGTTACCAAGTCCCGGTTATGGCAAAACGGACATCGAAAATTACAGCCGACAGTAAATACTACCGCCGTTAACTTTCCCGGCCAATCTAATAAACTCGACTTTACTAATCCTCCAATTTTCAATTACAAATTAAAAATTTTAAATTAAAAATTGGCTATTTTGTATTCCTTCCTCAAATCAAATTCGGCTGCTTTACCGTCATTCCACTGTTGCACCGGCCGCAAATACCCAACAATTCTCGAAAACACCTCGCATGGCTGCCTTTTGGCTTCCAATGCTTTTTTGTCTACTTTTTGCTTTTTCATTTTGTTTTTAAATTTTTAAATTTTAAATTTGAAATTTTATTTATACCCAATTTCCTCATCGCACTGGGGACAATATTTATGCTCCCCGGCAATATATCCATGCTTGGGACACACTGAAAATGTCGGTGTCACCGAAAAATACGGCAACTTATAATTTTCCGCGACTTTCTTTACTAACAGTTTTACCATCTTAATATCCGGCAGGCTTTCTCCCATAAAGCCATGCAGTACTGTCCCGCCGGTATATTTGGCCTGCAGTTCATCCTGATGATCCAACGCCTCAAACACATCATCAGTATAATTTACCGGCAGATGAGTTGAGTTGGTATAAAAGGGCGGGGCTTTCTTTTCCCTCCACTCTTTTTCGTTAGCCACAATTATGTCCGGCCACCGGGCCTTATCTCTTTTGGCAAACCGGTAAGCCGTTCCTTCTGCCGGCGTCGCCTCCAGGTTAAACATTTCATCCGTTTCTCTTTGGTAAATCAAAATTTTTTCCCTCATATAATCCATCACATCCAGCGCAAATTGTTTGCCTTCCGGATCAGCTATTCCCACTCCCAGCAAATTCAATAATGCCTCATTCATCCCGTTAATGCCAATAGTATTAAAATGATTCCGCCAATAAACCTTATTTCTGGCATAAATATCGGACAAATAATATCGACAATACGGATACAGTCCCTTTACCGTCCACTCCTCCACTTCGGCTCTTTTTATTATCAATGATTCCTTAGATATATCCATCAATTCGCCTAGCGTAGTAAAAAACCTCTTTTTGGCTGCCTCTGTTCCCCTACCCTTCTCTTTAGCCGCCAAATACCCTATCCTTGGTAAATTTATCGTCACCACTCCTACCGACCCCGTAAGGGGGTTGGCTGAAAACAATCCCCCGCGCTTTCGCAAAGTTCTATTGTCCAAACGTAAACGACAACACATACTTCTCGCATCATCCGGGCTCATATCCGAATTTATAAAATTGGAAAAATATGGGACTCCGTATTTCCTGGTCATCTCCCACACCGACTCCATATTCGGATCATCCCAATCAAAGTCCTTGGTTATCGAATAAGTCGGAATCGGAAAAGTAAACACCCTTCCTTGGGCATCTCCCTCCATCATTACTTCAGCAAAAGCCTTGTTAAACATTCCCATTTCTTTGACAAATTCACCGTATGTGGTTTTTTGCGGCTTCCCCCCGATAATCACCGCCTCCTCCCCCACCAATTTACTAGGTTTTAAATCTAAAGATACATTGGAAAACGGAGTTTGAAACCCAACTCTGGTCGGTACATTCATGTTAAATACAAATTCCTGCAGACATTGTTTTACTTGGCCATAATCCAAATTGTCGTAATGGATAAACGGCGCCATATAAGTATCAAAATTGGCCACTGCTACCGCCCCGGCCACTTCTCCCTGAATCGTATATAAAAAATTAACCAACTGACCTAAAGCCGTTCTCAAATGTTTTGGAGGTTTGCTGTTCACTTTCCCAGGTACCCCGCCAAAGCCTCTGACTAAAAATTCTTTTAAATCCCACCCGGTACAATACGGCGACAAAAGCGCCAAGTCGTGTATGTGAATGTCACCATTGGTGTGCGCTTTTCTGATTTCCTTTGGATAAATCTTGTTCATCCAGTAATTAGCCGAAATTATTGACGCGACATGGTTATTTAATCCCTGCAGGCTATAAGTCATATTGGCGTTTTCCTTTACCCGCCAATCCTGTTGACTTAAATATTTTTCAATGAGTTCATCCGAATCCACCAGGCTGGTAATTTCCCGCTGTTTTTGATGCAGTTCCCGGTAAAGCGAAAAAGCCGTAAAAGCTTCGTCAAAATTCATCTCCTGTAAGGTTTTTTCGATCAAATCCTGAACCTGTTCCACCTCCGGCACTATCGTTCCGTTAAATCTCTTTTCCATTTCCTCCAGCACTTTTTTATAAACCTTTTCTATTTTTACTAAATCCGTATCTCCGGCCGCTTTAAATCCGGCTTTTATCGCCTTCTGAATTTTGGCCGGGCTAAACGCCACCACACTCCCGTTCCTCTTTTTAATCTTTTTAATCGTCACCTTAATTTTTGCCATTAAATAAATTAATTTTTAATCGAGGCTGACCTTTTAAAATCGGCAATAAATTTTTGCAACTCGTCAATCGAATTAATATCCAAATAAACGGTGGCAAACCGCACATACCCAACCTCATCGATTTCTTTCAGTTTTTCCATCACCATCCGGCCAATCTCCTTTGAAGGAATCTCCACTTTCTCCCAATTTAGTAATTTCATTTCAATCTCTTCTACCGCCTCAATTCTCGCTTCTCTTGGTACCCGGTAACAGGCTTTTTCAAAACATTTTTCCAATTTCTCCCGACTATAATCCTCTACCCGCCCGTCTTTCTTGACCACTTTCAATTCAATATTGCCTACCTTTTCATAAGTCGTAAACCGCTTTCCGCACCGTAAACACTCCCGCCTGCGCCTGGTGGCCTTACCGTCCTGTGCCTCGCGGCTCTCCAAAACTGTTGATTCGTCAAATTGACAATATGGGCATATCATAAATTTTACCCACTATCACTAGCGGATAGCTACCATCATACCTACTGCCCATGGGGTTTGTCAACTATTACTTAATATCTAAATTTACTCCAAACTAACTCAAGTCCCTCTCCCCTAGTCCTTCAAAATTCCTTGTTATAATACCCTATGCAAAAAATATTGCAGTTTCTAAGGGAAGTTCGTGAGGAATTCCACCACATCACCTGGCCGAAACGCGATGCTTTAATTCAGCTTACTTTTGTGGTAATATCATTTTCGCTTGTAATATCCCTGATATTAGGCGGATTTGATTATTTATTTACTCAATCTATCCCGCTTTTGACCAACCTAAAAACCAGTCCTCCGGTTCCTACAGAAACCATTGCTTTACCAACCATTAATATCTCCACCCCTTCCGCCACCCCCACTATCAAAATTATCAAAAAATAATTATGCCCAACACCTCCGCTACTACCCTTAAAAAAGACTTCTTATTTAAACTTTCCGACGCTTCCCCTTCTATCGACGCCGCCTGGTACGTTATCAACACTTACTCCGGCCACGAATACAAAGTCATTGATGCCCTCAAAACCAGAATTAAAACCATGAATTTGGAAGATCAAATTTTCCAAGCTATCATCCCGATTCAATCTAAAATGATTATCCGTCGTGGCCAAAAGATTAAAACCCAGGAAAAAACTTTTCCCGGTTACGTTTTAATCCAAATGATCGTCACCGACGACTCTTGGGTTACTGTCCGGACTACCCAGGGTGTCACCGGCTTTATCGGTGTCGGCAACAAGCCTACTCCCATTTCCCAAGCTGAAGTTGACCTTATTTTGAAAACTACCGAAGAAGACAAGCCCAAATTCCAAACTCCTTTTGGCATTGGCGACGTCGTCAAAATTACCAACGGCCCTTTTGCTGATTTCATCGGCACGATCGATACTATCGATCAGGAAAAAGGCAAACTTCGCGTTTTAGTTTCTTTTTTCGAGCGCGAAACCCCCGTCGAACTCGATTTCTTACAGGTTAGTAGAGAACTCTAAATTATGCCACGCAAAATCAAAATCATCGTTAAGCTCGCACTCCAAGCCGGTTCAGCTAATCCTGCTCCTCCGGTCGGTACCGCTTTAGGTCCACACGGTATTAAAATCATGGATTTCTGTAAGGAATTCAACGAACAAACCGCTTCGATGAAAGGTTCTTTAATTCCGGCCATTATCACTATCTTTGAAGATCGGACCTTTACTTTTGTCCTCAAAAAGCCACCCGTTTCCGACATGATCAAAAAAGCTATCGGCCTCGCTAAGGGCTCCGGTACTACCGGCCGTGAAAAAATCGGCAAAATTACTCAAGCCCAAATTAACAAAATTGCCGCCGACAAGCTGGTTGATCTCAATACCAAAGACTTGGCCGCCGCCGCCCGCATGGTTGCCGGCACCGCCCTCTCCATGGGTCTAGAAATCGTCGCCTAAAAATCAATTTTAAGTGATATAATTTGATACTTAATTAATAGTTCATATTCTAAATCAACATGGCTTATGAATTTTTAAAAGGATTCGAAAACACTTTAATGGGTGGAAACCATAATCCCCCAATCTGTCGACGTACTGATAAAACATGTTCTGCTGCCCAATCATCGGGTCATAGCGTAGATGAAATTAGATTCAATGTTGTTTCCTGTGCCCTTTGTCCCGTAGATATCTGCTATCGAGAGCATCCTGAAACTACTGTCCCAATTTTCGTCATCCCATAACCTAAGCTGTACAATTATTTTGTGTCCAACTTGTCTCCCGAGAGGCCGATCGTTTATCAACTGACTTTAGGGATCCATTCTGACTGGCTTGCCTCTCACTTTCCTGAGTTTATTCTCCGAACCACCAAAGATACCAACGCCGGTATTTGCCGAAAAACAGACGTTTCTTGTCCGGAAATCCGCGGCGGCATTGTAATTCAACAAGGTTCCCGAGCTGGTATGCGACTACCTGGGACCTTAAATTGTTTTTGTCGTTCTTGTGCCGACTGCCCCTCTCCCCATCCCCTCTCCCTAACCGGAGTGATATAATCTGATAGTTTTATAAAAGTTACCAGTTACTATCTAAATTATGTCATTACCCGAATTCCCTTGTCCTTATTCAACCACCAGTCGTCACTGTTTTGGTACTGTCGTTACTTGTAATTTAATTGAAAACCTTCAAGCCCCAATCTCCTGTCGGCTGGCTGAATGGTTAGGTAAAGACAGTTCCTACACCAACTGTCCTGCTTACCGCCAAACATTAGAACCACTGACAAGATCACCGAACACTCCTGAGTTTATTGCCGATTTTCCTAATTTTCGCCTTGTTGACCCCGAAGATATCCGAGCAGGTACTTGTACCGTAAAACCACTTTTAGGATACAAAAGCGATGACGATATTTGTGATCACATAGACGGTGGCGTTTCGATTTTATTAAATCAACAAAAAGTATGGATAAGAATCCCGGGGACGGTACATCCCACCCTGCCTAAATGCAGTGATTGTGTTGTTTCCCTATTAAATGGTTTTCGTTTACAACGAGAATTAAAAGCCACCAACGAAACTTCTGCACCTACACTCCCAGAACCCCTATCACTCGACGATCTCCCCTTTTAAAAAAAATCAAAATAAACTAAATTATGCCAACCATACGAGAATCCGAATTACACAATACTCATCCTTTTCTAAGAGTAATTAAACAAAATCCTAGCGGTGAAAATAGTTGTTTTTGCCTGATCCGACCCTATGAGCCTTGTACCGAAATAACCGGCGGAAAGCAATTTCCCGGTTCTTCGACCAAACCAAATTCGGAAAATCTAATTTTAAGCAAATCTGATTCCTGTCTTGTCTGTCCTATTTACCGTAAAGAAAAAGCAAAACCTATTGCCGTCACCGCCGCTGACGTGGTAGCCCGTTATCCTTTTCACATCTCAAACTTCGACGGTAGACGAGGCGGATGTTTCTTGCAAAAATCTAACTATGAATTTTGCTTAATCGATGGTTACAGTTATCGATCCTTAAGCCTAGAGGATACTTTAGTAGTAACTGATTTTGTTGGCAGTCCTCATTCCTGTACCGAATGTCGTAAGAATCCTTTTCCAAATGCCTTATTTAACCTTGATAGCGACAAAGTTCGTTGCAACTTAAGCGGTAATGTTTGTCCTGAAGCCACCAACGTTGACCATGGCCTCGACGGTTCAATAATCCAACTAGATCGCAACCTAACTCATTCTTGTTCTGATTGCCCGGTTCAGCGGAAAATCGACAAAGCCAAGGCCAAACCTTTACGTGGCTCCCTCGCCCAATCTTAGTCTTGTACCTAATAAACTCCACAACCCAAGTGATATAATCTGATAGTTTTATAAAAGTTAAAATTATCAGCTAAATTTTATGCCAATCGAAAATTACCCACACGCAGTTATCGGCCACGGCAATCAGGATATCCGTTGCGGTCTAACCTACAAGCGACCGGGAATCTATGATGCCTGTCTCAAAATAATCGAGCTTAGGCCTGGAGAATCTCCCCTTATTAACGACCATACAGCTCAAGGCTGTGCTGATTGTGTTAGAGATATCTGTTATCGGCAAGAACAATTACCAGCTACTAGCTAAATATTTATGCCCTCACTCGAATCTTTTCCCTATTTCACTCCTGACCAGGATTACATCGATACTGACAATACTTATTACCTAGGTAGCTGCGACCTAAAAGTTCGCGATCCCACCCACTGGCCCGAACCCTATTGTCAGGGAATCTTTGGCCGTACGGTAAAAGTTGGAACAGGTAGAGGTAAAGGAACAGAATCGCGGCTTGCCATAATCGCCAAAGTTCCTTCTTGCGCTATGTGTAGCGTTTGCCCTTCAACCAACTCCGCC
>JBBAAS010000010.1:0-25693 GCA_041658125.1 Candidatus Shapirobacteria bacterium
TTAACGTATTAAAAGACTATATTTACGTATTTACCCCAAAAGGAGACACCATTCAGATGCCAAGGGGAAGTACGGCGCTGGATTTTGCTTACCGGATTCACGGAGATCTGGGAACCCATTGCGGGGGCGCGAAAATCAATCAAAAGATAGCAAAAATTAATACACCTTTGGAAACCGGCGACATGGTGGAAATACTTGCCAGTAAAAAGAAGGCGGTTAACCGGGATTGGTTGGATTGGGTGACAACCAGCTTTGCAAAAACACAGATAAGAAAAGAAACAAAGGAATGATTTATAATTAGCTATGACTGTTGAAGAAAAAATAAAATTAATCACCCGAAACTGCGAAGAGATCTTGACAATTGAGGATTTAAAAACACTGATTGAAAGCGGTAAACCAATAAATCATTACATTGGTTTTGAAATATCGGGATTGGTTCACTTAGGGACAGGATTGATGTCGATGGGAAAAATTGCCGACTTTTTGAAAGCCGGAGTAAAATGCAAAATATTTTTAGCAGATTTTCATACTTATTTGAATAATAAATTAGGCGGAAAATGGGACGATATCCGTTGGGCTTCGGAAAATTATTTCAAAGAGGCATTGATTGCCTCACTAAAATGCTTTGGGCTAAGAGGGGATGAGGTGGAATTTGTCAGCGGGAAAGAGCTTTATGCCAGCCGGCCGGATCATTGGGAAACTTTTATGAGGGTAGGGAAACATGTAACTTTATCACGAAACTTGAGATCAATTTCAATTATGGGGAAGAAACAAAAAGAGGATGTAGATATGGCGACACTGTTTTATCCACCGCTACAGGTAGCAGATATTTTCACAATGGAAATAAACTTGGCACACGCGAGCATAGATCAAAGAAAAGCGCACGTGGTTGCTCGAGAGGTTGGGAAAAAATTAGGTAAATGGATACCAGTAGCGATTCACCAAAACTTGATTGCGGGCTTAACACCACCAGAACCTGGTCAAAACGACAAAGAAACCCTTAAAATGAGCAAATCTAAGCCAAATTCGGCAATTTTTATCCATGACACTCCGGAAGAAATCCGGGAAAAAATTAAAAAAGCCTACGGACCGCCAAAAGAAATTGAGTTTAATCCCCTACTTAATTGGGTAAAAACATTGATTTTCTGGGGGGAAGAAACCGGTGAATTTAAAATTGAGAGACCGGAAAAATTCGGGGGGGATATAACCTACACCAAATTTAACGATATTATTGAGGATTATAAAAGCGGAAAACTTTTTCCGTTGGATTTAAAAAATGCCCTAAGCGAGTGGCTGATTAAAAAGCTGGAACCGGCCCGAAAACATTTTGAAATTGCGGAAAACAAAGAAGGACTAACGGGGATGAAAAAACTTTTAGGGATGAAGTGATTTTTTCATTAAAGCAATCCGGTATCGATTGGCAAAACGGTGAGCTTCGTCACGGAGGCGCTGAAGTAATCTAAGAGAGGGAGAGTTTTGAGGTAAATTGATTTCCCTCCATTCGGAGGGCAAGCCCGCCCTGTTGCCGGTTTTAATGACAATAGTTTCCAATCTTTTAGCAAGACCAATTAAAAAAATATTTTTGTGTTCTTGTAAGGCAAAAGCGGCGGCTGTCACTTGTGGTTTACCGCCGTCAACTAAAATAATGTCAGGGTAGGGCCACTCGTGGTGTTTAAGACGACGCCAAACGACTTCTTTGATCATTAACTGATCGTCGGGAGTGGTTTTAGAATAAATTTTAAATTGGCGATATTGAGAGTGATCGATTTGACCATTTTGGTAAACCACCATAGAGCCAACAAAATAGTTTCGGCCAAAATTGGAAATATCAAAAGCTTCGATACGGTTGATGGCAGAAAGATGGAGATGATTTTGAAGAACGGAGATTAATTCGCTTTCGGCCTTGGAAGCTTCGTCTTCGGGAAGATTAATTTGAGAGTACAAATGGCTTAAATTTTGCCAACCGGAGGTGATATAGGTTAAGGAATTAATTTGGTCACGGAAGGTGGCGGCTTTTTCAAAGTCTTCCGATTTTGAGGCTATTTTCATGTCGCGGTTGAGACCGGAAAGCAGGGATTTAAAGTGGCCGCGAAGAATTCTTTTAATATTTCTAATATTACGAAGATAGTCGGAAACGGATATGTCCGGACCCGGACAAAGGCCAAGATGACAATAAAGACAAGGTTTGGAACTATGAGATTTTTGATAATAGGGGAAAAGACGGCGAAAGGTTTTTAGAAGAGTGGTAACAGCAGTGCCACTCGGGAAAGGGCCATAATTTTCGGATTTGGGATTGAGGCCGGACTTGAAAGCCCGGGTAACCAATGGATATTTATCACGACTGATACTGATATAAATATAGCTTTTGTCGTCTTTGAGAAGAGAGTTAAACTTGGGCCGGTATTTTTTAATATAAGTGGCTTCCAAAATCAAAGCTTCGATTTCGGAGGCAACTATTTTTACACTAATATCGGCAATTTGAAATACGAGACTTCTGGTTTTGGGACCCAGAGCATCGTCGCGTTGCCAATATTGGGAGACGCGTTTTTTTAAATTAATGGCCTTGCCAACGTAAATAATTTCACCGGCAGAATTTTTATAAATATAAATGCCGGGAGACTGCGGAAGATTGCTTAAGTCGATCACAAGTTATTTTAACCCAAGGTGCTTTTTAAGATATTGACCGGTATAGGAAGTCGAACAATCAACGATGTCACTAACGGAACCAGTAGCAACAACTTGACCGCCTTTTTCCCCGCCCTCGGGGCCCATGTCGATAATCCAATCAGAATTTTTGATGATATCGAGATTGTGTTCGATAACGACGACAGTATTACCCATGTCAACCAAACGACGGAGAACTTTAATTAACCGATCGACGTCGTAAAAATGTAGGCCGGTAGTCGGTTCATCGAGAATATAAAGAATGCGGCCGTTAATCTTTTTAACCAATTCACGGCTAATTTTAAGCCGTTGGGACTCCCCGCCGGAAAGAGTGTTACTGGGCTGACCAAGCGCAAGATAACCAAGACCAACTTCCTGAACGGTAGTAAGCTTGCGCCGTAAACCGGGAATATTTTTGAAAAAGTCTAAAGCTTCGTCGACAGTCATCCGAAGAATTTCGGCGATGTTTTTATCTTTGTAATAGACCTCTAAGGTCTCATCTTTGAAACGGGTGCCGTGACACTGATCGCAGGTAACATAAACATCGGGTAAAAACTGCATTTCAATTTTGATTTGACCCTGGCCTTCACAGGCTTCACAACGGCCACCTTTGACATTAAAGGAAAAACGACCGGAGTTAAAACCGCGGATTTTGGCTTCTGAAGTTTCCGCCATTAAGGCTCGAATATCGTCAAAAATTTTAGTATAAGTAGCCGGGTTGCTGCGGGGAGTGCGACCGATGGGAGACTGATCAACCAATAAAACGTCGGTGAGATTGTCACAGCCGGTTATTTTGTCAAATTGGCCAATGGTACCGTAATAAGAGCCTAATATCTGTTTTCGAACACCACCAAAAAGAGTGTCATGGACTAAAGTAGACTTGCCGGAGCCGGAAACACCGGTGACACAAACAAGCCGGTTGAGTGGAAAGTTAACGTTAATATTTTTCAAATTCCACTGGTGGCAGTTGGTGATGGAAATCCCCTCTGAATTCTTTTGGAGTAGAGACGTATTGCAATACGTCTCTACGGAAAGTCTTTTGGAGAGATATTTACCGGTGATAGACTTTGAATTTTTTTCGATTTCCGAAAGAGAACCCTGGGCTATCACTTCACCACCATTTTTACCGGCGTAAAGACCAAAATCGACGATGTGGTCGGCATTTTTGATAACATCTTCATCGTGTTCGACGACGACAACGCTATTGCCTAAATCACGGAGTTTTTTGAGAGTTTTGATAAGACGATCGTTGTCGCGGGAATGAAGACCAATGGTAGGTTCATCCAAAATATAGAGAACACCGGTGAGGCCGGTGCCGATTTGGGAAGCCAGGCGAATACGCTGGGATTCACCAGAAGACAAAGAACCGGCTTCACGCTCAAGCGAAAGATAATCAAGCCCTACGGCCAATAAAAATTCAAGCCGGGTTTTAAGTTCTTTTTGAATCGGAGCTAAAATTTCGGTTTCTTTATCGCTGACTAATTCTTGATTAAGATTTTGAATCCAAGCGTTTAATTTCTCGATAGATAACCGGCAAACTTCGTAAATATTTTTACCTAAAACCGTAACCGATAAGGCATCGGGGTTAAGGCGGGAACCATGGCAAAGCTGGCAACTTTCTTTGATCATAAATTTTTCCAACTCATCACGAACGATTTCGGAAGTAGTGCTGACATAACGACCTTCAAGCATTTTGGCCTTCCATTCGGGAAACTTAGACCGATCAATTTGGAATTTAGAGCCAAGACCTTTACACTCAAGACAGGCACCCATGGGAGAATTGAAAGAGAACAAAGAAGGTTCGATGGCCGGTAAAGAAAGATTGCAGACAGGACAGGCATAATTTTCAGAATAGAGCGTGTCGGTAAATTCAGCCGGTTTTTCCGGGAAATCAAAACCGGAACTTTCGACACGGGAAGCAATGGCTAAACCATTACTTAATTTCATGGAAGCTTCAATGTCGTCAATTAAGCGCTGGTATAAATTAGTTTCATCTTTCAACGTATCTTTGGTGACCGAAACACGGTCAATGACGGCATCAATATTGTGCTTGTTAGTTTTGGCAATACCAAAATCACCATAAAGATCGATTACCTGACTGTCGATACGGATATATTTATAGCCTTGTTTGCGCAAATTTTCGACTAAACCACGAAAATCACCGTTTTTGTTGCGGACAACAGGGGCTAAAACCAAAAAACGATAAACGTTAAGACCATAAACTTCAGAACGAAGAGTGTCTAAAATGTGATTGACAATTTGCTTACTGGTTTGAGGGACAACTTCACGGCCACAGTGAGGGCAATGAGGATGACCGATGCGGGCAAATAGCAAACGGAGATAATCGTAAATTTCGGTGACAGTGCCGACAGTAGAACGGGGATTGTGAGAAATAGCTTTTTGGTTGATGGCAATAGCCGGGGATAACCCTTCGATCAAATCGACCTCGGGACGTTTCATACTGCCTAAGAATTGACGGGCATAAGACGAGAGACTTTCGACATAACGGCGCTGACCTTCGGCAAAAAGAGTGTCAAAGGCCATAGAAGATTTGCCGGAACCGGAAACGCCGGTAAATACGACTAATTTATTTTTGGGAAACTCAAATGAAACATTTTTGAGGTTGTTTTCCCGAGCTCCTTTGACAATAATGTTGGTTTGTTGATCCATAAAAAAACCTCCCCAATGGGCGTTTCCCGATTTGATATCGGGGAAGTAATATATTGTAGCAGATATTTGGGTAAGTTTCGGGTATGAGTTACGATTTACTGAAGAGCAATTTGGCGGCGAGATAGTGGGGTTTAATTAGTTTTTGAGCTTCTGGACTTAGCTTTTGCCAACTACGATTTAGCTTTTGCCAAATCCATATTTGAGAATCTTTGATATCTAGTTTATGTTTATAGAAACAAAGAAAAAAGAGCGAGCTAATCGCATAAAAATGGGCCATGGCATCAGCGTCGGCAACACAAATTTCTTCGATAGATGATTTTGATTTTAATCTGGAGCCGCGATGATTGAGAATGCATTTTTTAACTAAATCAATTTTATCTTGAGGATACTGATATTTTTCTAGTATTTTCTGAGCAAATTCAGCTCCAATAATTTCGTGTTCAGGATCATATTTTTGGTTTTTAACACTGGCATAGTCGTGTAAAATAGCGGCAATTTCGACAATTTCTTTGTCGGCGTGCAAGAGATTGGCTAATTTAGCCGAGTATTTAGTAACTAATTTAATGTGATAAGTCCAAGCGCCGTAACCGGCGGTGTTGGTGGGTTTTTTGCAAGTATTACGAACTAGTCTTTTTAGTTTTGGAATAATGGGATTCATTCTTTTTCTATCTTTCTTATTTTATCCCTAATTTTGATGGCTTCTTCGAAGTTAAGATCGGCGGCAAAAGTACGCATTTGCTTACGGAGGCCGGAAAGATGATGTTTTTTCTGATCGGGAGTAAGTGAGTCGGGATCGACTAAAAGAAGCGGAGTAATAACCGCTTTGGTACTTTCCTCGGCTTCGATGATTTTGGGACGAATTGATTTGGTGATGGAAACGGGCGTGATGTTGTGATCTTGATTGTATTTTAGCTGAATAGTCCGGCGGCGATTGACTTCGCCGATAGCTCCCCGCATAGCGTCGGAAACTTCGTCCGCATAGAGAATGACAGAACCGGAAAGATGACGGGAGGCCCGACCCATAATTTGAATCAAGGAGGATTTGGAACGTAAAAAACCCTGTTTGTCGGCATCCAAAATAGCAACCAAGCTAACTTCGGGAAGATCAAGACCCTCGCGAAGAAGATTGACACCGACTAAAACGTCATAATCACCGGATCGAAGTTTGTCTAAAATTGTGGAACGCTCCAAAGTATCGATGTCAGAGTGAAGATAAGCAACCGAAAGAGGGATTGGTGTTTTTTGAGGATTGGCAAGATAGCCGGCCAGTTCTTCGGCCATTTTTTTGGTGATAGTGACAACCAGTGTCCGCTCCTTGACAGTTTTGCGCTTAACGATTTCGTCGATAAGATTGGGGATTTGATTTTTAGTGGAGCGAACAACGATCGGAGGATCGACAAGCCCGGTAGGACGAATAATTTGCTCAATAACATGACCGTTAGAGTCTTTAATTTCAAATTCGGCCGGAGTAGCGGAAACGTAAATAACATTTTTAACCCGCTCGTAAAATTCTTCAAATCTTAACGGGCGATTGTCAAAGGCCGATGGCAGACGAAAACCAAAGTCGATCAAGGTTTTCTTGCGGGCATGATCGCCGGCATGCATCCCGGTAATTTGGGGAACGGAAACGTGCGATTCATCGATGACGGTCAAAAAATTGTCGCCCCAAAGGTGGCGAAAATAATCAACTAAAGTATAGGGCGGATCACCGGGGCGGCGATTTTGTTCAAAATAGGTCGAATAATTTTCAATGCCGTTGACGTAACCTAACTCTTCAATCATTTCCAGATCATATTCGACCCGGGCGTGAATCCGGTGAGCTTCCAGAATTTTATTTTGTGAATTAAACAAATCGACCTGCTTTTGACAATCGGAGCGGATAGCTTTAAAGATTTCCTTAAGATCGGCATTAGCGGTACCAACGTACTGTTTGGCCGGATAAAGGCGGTAATTTTGAGAGGTGACTTCGTGACCGGAAAAAGGATGACGTTCGGTGACTTTTTGTAAAGTACCATCGACAAAATCCAAAACGATAATCCAATCGGCATAGGACGGCCAAATTTCAACTTGCTCGCCCCTAACCCGAAAAGTAGAACGTTTAAATTCCAAATCGGAGCGGGTGTAGTAAAGGGAAACCAAGGCTTCCAAAAGAGACCGACGGGGCCAAACTTGGCCGATAGCAAAATCAAGAGTCCGACCACTAAATTCGACAGGATCACCAATGTTGTAAATACAGGAAACCGAGGCGACAATAATATTATCAGGGCCGGAAAAAAGATTAGAGGTGGCTTCAAGCCGAAGTTTATCGATTAAGTCGTTGATTTCAACGTCTTTGGCAATATAAGTATCGGAGGCGGGCAAGTAACTTTCGGGCTGATAATAATCGTAATAAGAAACAAAATAGGAAACTTTGTTTTTGGGAAAAAGTTCTTTGAATTCCTGGTAAAGTTGGCCGGCGAGAGTTTTGTTGTGGGATATAACTAAAGTCGGGAGTTGAGTCTGCTCTATGAAATTAGCCACGGTAAAAGTTTTACCGGAACCGGTGACGCCTAAAAGGGTTTGTTTACCAATCCCCTGCCGATAATTGGAGACGAGTTTTTCGATAGCGGCGGGCTGATCGCCGGCGGGTTTGAAAGTTGATTTAAGTTCGAATGGCACGGTTAATTTTATCAAGGTTCGGGTTTCTTTTGGTATAATAGTTTCATTTACATAATTTCATGGAAATGGCTGAAAAAATTAGAATTATTAATATCTTGGGAAAAGAAATTGACCAAGGGTGTTTTGTTTTAGTCTTTCATGATCCGAAATCGGCTGATTTATTGGAGCAAACCGCAACTGAATTAGGCATGCCAACTATAAGACATGGGTATGGAACAGAATTTCGATTTTATGTAAATGATGAAAAACCTGATACTTATAGTAAATTATCGGTGGGTGAAAGATATTATGCGGTAGAAGTTTTGGCGGGTTCGTTGAGACGTCGGGATGAAGTTATCACTAAATATAATCAGGTCAGTGAAGAGATACTGAAAGCCAGAAAAGTATGATCTTTGCGTCTTTTCAAGATTTTGGAGTTTATTGAGGTAGTGAATCCGACCAAGTAGTAGAAGCAATTAAATGGCTACATCTTGCGGTTACCATTCGTCCGTGATCTTCACAGTAATGACCGCAACTTGGCAGAAGAGAACTCTCTATCCCTAATAGCGGAATTGGAAAAAAACTTACTTGCCCAGTAGCTAATTGGCGACAATCGAGCATATCACAGATTTTAATGGGGGTGTCTTCCGGAAAAAATAAATCACGGACTGCGTCTAATAACTTGACCATTTGGGTGAGTTTACCATATCGGTTTATAAAAATGCTAAAGTTTGATATCAATGCTGAAGAAAGTGAAAAGTGTGACAAATTATGGACTTAAGCCGGTAGAGATAGAAGTCGAAGTAAACGTGGCGGAAAAAGGATTCCCCGGATTTGGAATTGTAGGGATGGCGAGTAAGGCTATTGACGAGGCAAAAGAACGGGTAAAAACGGCAATTATTAATTCGGATATTGAATTCCCCGACGCTAAAATTACGATTAATTTGGCGCCGGCTGATTTACCCAAAGACGGTTCAAGCTATGATTTACCAATCGCTATCGGGATACTGGCGGCGATGGGTGAAGTTAATTTACCCCAAGATAGGGCTTACTTTTATGGAGAGTTGTCGCTCGACGGAAGTTTAAGACATACCAGAGGAGTGTTTTTACTGGCGATACTGGCTAAAGAACAAGGAATTAAAGATATTTTTGTACCGAGATTGTGCGCCAATGAAGCCAGTGTCGTCGAGGGCATAAGTGCTTATCCGGTAGATAGCCTAAAAACTTTGATTAAGCATTTACGAGGCGAGAAAAAGATTGAGACGCTTGTGCCAATAAAAAACGAAGAGTTGTTGGCGGACGTGGAAGCGGAGTTTGATTTTTCGGAAATTTTGGGGCAAGAACAGGCAAAAAGGGCGATGGAAATAGCGGCGGCCGGCGGACACAATGTATTTATGATGGGGCCTCCGGGCTCCGGAAAAACGATGTTGTCAAGAGCGGTTGCCGGAATAATGCCGGATTTGTCCGAAAAAGAAAGCCTGGAAGTAACTAAAATTTTTTCAATTACCGGCAATATCCCAGCCGGAGGATCGCTGATTCGACAACGGCCGTTTAGGTCGCCGCACCACACAACGTCGTTGGTCGGCTTAATCGGCGGCGGGTCTAATCCGCATCCAGGAGAGGTATCGATGGCGCATCGGGGAGTACTTTTTTTGGACGAATTTCCGGAATTTGGCAGAAACACCTTGGAGGCAATGCGGCAACCGCTTGAGGACGGATACGTAACAATTTCCCGATCAGCCGGATCGATGCAGTTTCCGGCAAGATTTATGCTGGTGGCAGCGGCCAACCCATGTCCATGTGGATTTTTGGGAGATATCAAAAAAACTTGTAAATGCAGTGTTCATCAAATTATGAATTATCAAAAGAAGCTATCGGGACCGATAATGGATAGAATTGACTTACACTTAAACGTACCGTCGGTGGACGTCAATAAATTAATGGTGGACATAAAATTAAAAGATGCCGCCGAAAAATCGGCAATAATCAAAGAAAGAGTGAAAAGGGCGAGAGACATTCAAAAAAAGCGGTTTGAAAAATTTGAGGGAATTCATTGCAATGCAGATATGAAAAACAGCCATTTAAAGGAATTTGCCAAATTAACTGCACCGGCAAATTTATTGCTAAAACAGGCGGTAAACAAATATGCCCTGTCGGCCAGAACTTATTTTCGATTAATAAAAGTAGCCAGAACTATTGCGGATTTGGCAAAAGTGGAGGAAATCGGCGAAGCTCAAGTCGCCGAAGCATTACAGTATCGGATTAGAACGGGAGAATAGTGTGGATAAAACCAGAAACTATACCAAGGGCAAAAACGGTGAAGAAATAGCCAAAAAATATTTGGAAGAGACAGGCATGGAAACTATCGAAATGAATTTTGAAAATAAATTAGGGGAAATTGATTTGGTAATGCAGGATAAAGAATGGTTAGTGTTTGTCGAGGTTAAACTGAAAGTCGGGGACAGATACGGAACACCCGAAGAAATGATTAATAAAAGGAAATTGGGTCAAGTAAGACGGGTGGCAGAGAGTTTTTTAGTAATGAAGCCGCAAATCAAAAAACAATTTCAAAAATACCGCATTGATGCAGTAGCGATAGTTTTAAATGAAGACAAGACCATTAAAAGAATAAGATATTACAAAAATCTATATGGGTGATTGGAAACAGTGGAAAATTAAAATTATTTTGATAGACGATGATATTTTTCCCGGTGAATTGAGAAAAATCAGAAATTACCCCAAAAAACTATATTACCGAGGTGAATGGAATAAAAGTATTTTTGAAAAAACACTAGCAGTAGTAGGGAGCCGAAGAATGACCCGCTATGGGCGGGAAATAATGGAAAAATTTATGCCGGAAATTGTGGCCAATAAGGTAACGGTAATTTCCGGATTTATGTATGGAATTGATACTGAAGCCCATACCAAATGCGTGGAATCGGGAGGAAAAACAATAGCAGTTTTGGGCGGAGGATTAGACGTATTATTACCGACAGAAAATAATGAGTTGTATACCAAAATACTAGAAAACGGGGGCCTGATGATATCGGAATACGAGCCGGATTTTCAGCCGACATTGTGGAGCTTTCCCCAAAGAAATAGAATTGTGGCCGGGTTAGCGACTATCGGAGTATTAATCGTTGAGGCGGGGATGAAATCGGGCAGTCTGATAACCGCCAGATTGGCAAGACAAATGGGGAAAAAGATTTGGGCGGTACCCGGAGGAATATTTTCCGAAGTTTCGGAAGGAGTTAATTACTTAATTAAAAATGATTTGGCAAAAATGATGACGAGCACGGTTGATATTTTTGAAAATAAAAGTGCGGAAAATTCGATACAGGTAAACTTGTTTGAAGATAGTTTGGATGATTGCGAAAGAAAAATAATCGGAGCATTAAAAAATGAGGATTTAAGCGTGGATGAGATTGGGAGAAAACTGGAGTTGACGATAACCGAAGTTTTGGTTAAAATATCGGCACTTTCGTTAAAGAACATTATTGAGGAAGAAAACGGAAGAGTGTATCTAATAAAATGAGTAAAGATTCAAATGAAATTTTTAAAAGTAGATTTGGAGAGATTGATCCTGAATTAGTTGATTTATTGACAATTAATAAATTAAATAAGGGTGAGTTTTTTAGGAGAGTGTCCAAGAACAAGGGAAGACCATCAACACATCGTTCGGGGGATGTTGAGGGAGAAATCGGACCGATAAAATTAACCGGAAGGCATTGTCGATCCAGGCCTAGAGGATCGGTTAAGCTAATTCGAAATCCGCGGTACTTTGAACAACAGGAAAGAGAGCCCGACGGATTGGCGCGACGTTATGAAGAGTCGGGTTGTCCTCATCCAGATCGTTTGGGAGACCGCCTAAAAGCGATAAGAGAATATCGGGTTACTATTGGGGAAATATTGAGAGGAAAAGGCTTTAATATTAGGCTGATTCGAGATCGATGATGCGCTGGACAACGGAGAGCAAGGCGAGGTATGTAGGCTCGACGCCACGGAGAGCCAGATTCCCCTCCCCTAGATTTTTTGAAAGAGGATTGTCAGAAGCATAATTGATGATGCCCAAGTCGAAAGGTAAATTGTCGACATTAATGACCTCGTTTTGGGGTAATTTTTTATGAAGAATAGTTTCGGCGATGGCTGTCAGATAAGCACCGGATTCCATTTCAATAATGTTAAAACCAGCCCCGATATAGTCATTAAGTTGCTTTGAGTTTTCCAAAAAAGTACCAAAGACACAAATGGTTTTTTGATCATGAAGGACATCGCTTTGATTCCCGATGAAAGGAAAATTATTATTAAAAATATTTTTTAGATGAAAGATATTGCCGGTCCTTTCGTCAAACACTGACTTCGATATCTGGATGTCACCAATGACTCCGGTTAAAATGGCGGCTTTACCAACAAGATAAACACCCTTAAGTTGTTTAAGGTCGACAAGAATGGTTGATAAAAGGTAGTAAGCGGCAAAACCTAAAGGATAATCAATGTTAATTATCAAGGCCTGGCTTTGAGATAATTTTTCCTTGTTTCTGACATTTAAGTTACCGTCAAGGTTGATGGAGTTGGCAATAGTCGAGATAGGAATAATTTGAATACCAGAAAAAAGTGAGCTATTGACAGTGATATTTTTGATGCCAAGATTAGCTTCGTAATGCTCTTTGTCTCTTTGGGCTTGAGGATGATTTTTCAAATAGATATTAGAAATGTAATATAAAAAATCATTTACCTTAACATCGTTTTGGCCAGTTTTAATTTTTTGCCAAATTTGGGCTAATTGTGGATGAGATTTTTCGATATAGCTAAAGATTTGACCCTGTTCATGTTTAACAAAACCGCCAATGATGTTGGTAAGGCTATGGGTATTGGAGGAAATAAAATAAATGGGAAGGGAGGATAGGCCAAGGGTAAGACTTTTATCTTTGGCCTGTTGCCACCAATCACGAGAGGTTTGAGTGTAAGAATCGAAATTATGGCCTAAAAGACGGAAAGCATAATCGGGCAAAGAAACGGTTAAATCATGACGCCAATCGTCACCCAAAAGATTCTTCAACCCGCTCCATTCGTTACCGTTTATTCCCAATATTTCGTGATTTTCGTTTTCAGTCAGGTCAAGTTCCTTTTTTTTAGATAAGGTTTTAATTTTTTGCCACTCGATAAAAAAACAAATTAAGATATTAACTAAGTCGTCGATATCGGAATCGGAAGAAATGATGCAGGCAAGGGTCTTAGCGGCATCGTCAAAAGACCAAAGACGACGACGAGCCGAAGATTTAACCGGTTTAAAACTGGGAAAATCGATGTTTTCTTGCTGAAATTGATTTAGATTTTGACCGATCAAAATTGTTTGCGTATCGAAAATACAACTTGGTAGACGAGCAAGGCAGTAATTCAAGGCAGGAAAATCGATTTTGGGGTCATTTAATTTGGAATGCAGTGAGGGCATGAGCCGGCGATAGCTGGGAATTAAAGAAGAAATGGTGACCGGTTGTCCGGATTCTAAGGCTTGATAGTAAGTACGAAGATGATCTTTGATCGATTCTTCGGAGGAACGAACTAGCTTGACGTCGGTCATAAGTAAGGAGTCCAATCGGCAATGGGAGCAGTATTACCAATGACAAAATTGATGCCGTAAAGGAGAATGGCCGGAAGAATCAAAAAAAAGATGACTTTAAAATATTTTTGGATCAAAACTTTTTGAAAAGCCAAAAAGAGAAAGGGGTAGATTGGGGCAAGATAGCGGCTGATGTCCCGGTGAGCGACAAAAACAGTGGCTAAAAGATAAAGTGCCGGAAAAATAGTAACAATACTTATCTTCTTTTTTCTAAAGAGAAAATAGACACCCAAAAAAGCGAGCAGCAAAATATAAATAACGTCTTCCAACCAGATAGTGTTGATCCAGGACCGGGTACTGATAAAAATTTGGTAAGGCAGAAGAGTGAGGTGAAAATTGTCACCGGAATGAAAATAAGCCCAAAAATCGCCGGTTTGGAGATAATAAAAATAAAATATCCCTAAAATTGTAACCGGCACCAAAAGATAGGAAAAATATTTTTTAATTAAATTTTTTAAATTACGTTTTTTAAAAAATAATTCGTAAGCGGCCATTAAAAAATAAGCGCCAAAAAGCAAAATACCGGGACTTTTAAAAAGCTGGGCTAAAGCGGCAAAAAGGGCCGAGATAAAATATTTTTTCTTTTTGAAGTAGAAGATAGAGGCTAAAATACTGCCTAAAAACCAGGCTTCCGGAGCACCAACCTGCCGAAGAACAAAAAGACGGGCCGGAAGAAATAAAAGCAAAAGTGAAAGCCAAAAGGCTTTTTTGGGCTTGAGATATATTCGAAAAAATTTAAATGAGGCAATTGATAAAAAAACTGAACCTAAAAGAGTAGTCAAAAGCATGGCTTTGGGGCCGGTGGTAAAAAGATCAAAAAATTTGATGAGAATAGGATAACCGGGAAGATGAGCAGGATAATATTCACCGGGTTGAGGTAAAGAAAAACTGCTACTAAGACAGCTTTTTTGATAGCCGCATTTGCTGATAGCCATATAATTGGGACCATCATAATTGGCAAAAATGGTTTCCAAAGTAGATTTAGGAAAACCCAAAAGCGGAGTAAGTTTGAGATAAAAAATGTTCCAAAAAATGACAGAAGTGACAACCGTGACAATGATAAGCGAAAGGGAAAAACGGTGGTGGCGGTAAAGATCCATAGATAGATTTTAACTCAAAGAGGTGCTTATTTTATGATCACCTTATATAATATATAGTACTTTGGCCGAAGAAGTAAAAATGACTCCATCGTCTAGTGGTTAGGACGGCAGGTTCTCATCCTGTTAACCCGGGTTCGACTCCCGGCGGAGTCACCAAATTTTTGAATTAAAGATGAGGGAAAGAAATTTAGAAAATACGGTATTAGTAATAGACGGAGGAGGAAGAGGTGCTGCTTTAGTTGATAAATACGCTCAAAGTGAACATGTTGGAAGAGTTATCGCTATTCCGGGCAATGATTCAATGAAAATAAATGATTTAAAGGATATTCAAGTTTATCCAAGATTGAAAACAACAGATATTGCCGAAATTTTACAGATTTGCAGGGAAGAAAAAGTTGCTTTAGTCGATGTGGCACAAGACAATGCAATTAGAGCCGGATTGGTGAATCTTTTGACTGAAAATGGAATCCATACCATTGGCCCAACAAAAGAAGCCGGGCAGATAGAATGGGATAAAGGATGGGCAAGAACATTTGGTAGACAGTATCGTCTTCCGCAGCCCGATTATTATATTTATTCAGCCGAACAAGCAAGTGTTGAAGGAGCAATGATTGTTCTGGATAGATTGCAAAATAGACCCTGGTTTATTAAAGCTGCCTATTTAGCGGGGGGAAAAGGGGCGCTACCTGCACGCAATAATGAGGAAGCGAAAGGAAAAATATTGGAAATATCCCAAACAGAACCCGGAAAGGTTTTTCTTGTTGAGGAATGGCTGAAGGGAGAAGACGGGACTGCCGGCGAAGAGTTTTCCTTATTTATCGCCTGCGACGGTGAACATTATCGGGTACTGGGAAGTGCTCAAGACCATAAAAGGGTTAATGATTCCGATCAGGGCGAAAATACCGGTGGAATGGGATGTAGTAGCCCTCCACTTGTTCTTACCCCGGAAATTTTACGAGAGGTGAAACAAAATATAATTGAAAAGACAATTCATGGATTACGAGAATTAGGAAGACACTATAAAGGGATTTTGTATCTCGGAGGAATCTTGGTTAATAAGGGCGTTGTGCCCTATCCTTCTTTCTCAAGAGATTATGCATTAAAAGCTTTTGTAGTTGAATTTAACGCCCGTTGGGGTGATCCGGAAGCTCAGGTTATTTTACCCGGTTTAAAAACCGATTTATTTGAACTGGGGATGACAGTAGTTGAGGGGAATATCGGAAAAGTAAAGATTAGACATGATGGAAAATCAAGAGTAGTAGTAGCCGGGACCTCAAAAGACTATCCGGGAGATTCTTCATGGCATACCGGTCAAAGAATATTTGGCATTGATGAGGCAAGAGAAATTGATGGAGTGCAGATATATGGGGCGGGAATGAAAATAATTGAAGATAAATATTATTCCCTTGGAGGAAGGTTGTTTTATATTGTAGGGGAAGGTAATAATGTTGTTGAAGCCAGACAAAAAGCTTATGAAGCAATGTCTTTAGTAAATGTTGAGGGAAATTATTTACATTACAGAACAGATATCGGTTGGAGAGATGTTGAAAGATTAAGAAAGTAAAGAAATGGCTAACTTTGCAGATAGAGTGTATAAAATACTTCGTGAAGTTCCGGTCGGAAGGGTGACTACTTATAAAGTAATTGCCCAAAAATTGGGCTGTAAGGCATATCAGGCGGTGGGACAGGCACTAAGAAATAATCCATATGCACCGGAGGTGCCTTGTCACCGAGTGGTAAGAAGCGATGGAAGAATTGGCGGTTTTATGGGAAAAACTATGGGGAAAGAAATTGAAAAGAAAATAAAATTGTTAAAATCTGAAGGAGTAAAAATTGACAATGGAAAAATTGGTGAATTTTTTTACTGGCCCTAAAAGCTAACATAAGGCAGAATTTTGGTGAGCTGGAGACGAAGGCCGGAGAGACGGGAAGAGGAAAGGGGTGAAGATTGGCGAAGCTTGACAATTTTTTGAGCGGAAGTAGGACCAATACCAGGGACTTTAAGTAAATTCCAATAGGAACCCCGATTGAGATTAACCGGATAAATTTCGGGATGACGATTAGCCCAGGCCAGTTTGGGATCGAGAGTGTCCAATAAATTGCCGAAAATATCGAAAGTTAAATCGTCGGGAGAAAAACGATAAAAACGCATCAAAAAATCGGATTGATAAAGACGGTTTTGACGGACTAGAGATACGGCCGGCCTGGTTGCTAGCGGAGTATCAGCAATAGGGCGGAAAGCAGAATAAAAAACCCGTTTAAGACCAAACTGTTGATACAAAAGGCTGGTAGAACGGACAATATCCTGGTCTTTTTCAGTACCGGCGCCAACAACAAATTGAGTGGTAACGCTGGGGGTTTTGAGACCGTAAAACTTAATCTGGCGGATTTGTTTTTTAATTTCAAAAAGAGTAGCAAAGAAACCGGATTTGAGATTTTT
The DNA here is from genome assembly GCA_041658125.1 of Candidatus Shapirobacteria bacterium. Classification (GTDB taxonomy): domain Bacteria; phylum Patescibacteriota; class Microgenomatia; order UBA12405; family UBA12405; genus JBBAAS01. The sequence continues at coordinate 17,132 of JBBAAS010000010.1, forward strand.
ATCGGGGGAAAGATAAGACAGGTCGGATTCGGTGGGAGATTCGATGTTGAGAGAGATACGGTTAGCAATCTTGACCGCTTCACGGATAGTTGAGGAAGAACTGCCGGGCATGATTTTTAAGTGGACATAACCTTGATACCGATAATTGCGACGAAGAAGATGAACCGTGTCAATCATTTTGGTCATGGTGGTGTCGGGATTGATGACAATACCGGAGGATAAAAATAAACCATCAACCAAACGGCGACGATGGGCTGAATCAAAAGCCGAGGCCATTTCGTCGGGAGTGGCCGAGATACGAGAGCGGTCACGGTCACGGCGAAAGGCACAGTAACGGCAATTATTTTGACAACTATTGGTTTGCAGAACCTTAAAAAGACGACAGGTACGGCCATTAATTTTGGCATTGTAGACACCGGGAATATTGGTAGTTTGACCAAAATCACGGGGACCACAAGTATCGTATTGGGCGTCAGGACCGAGGATGGAAATTTTTTGATAGAGGTCGATAATTCATCATACCCGAAGAAAAGGCGAAGTGTCAAGAGAGCAAAACTGGTATATAATTAGTGATGATTTGGCCGAAGATCAGTAAGAACAAGACGATTTTGAAGTATTACCTCTATGTTTTTTTGAGGGATTTGGTCTTCTTTGGGGCGGTGTTGGTGCCGATGTATACCAACTGGGCGCATATCAGCCAATTTCAAATCCAAATATTGCAATCGTGGTTTATGCTGTGGATATTTTTGCTGGAAATACCGACAGGAGCCGTAGCAGATTTTTTAGGGAGAAAATATTCTCTGGCTATGGCCGGACTGGTAACAGCGATAGCAACACTGGTTTACGGAAGTGTTCCTTTGTTTGGAGTTTTTTTAATAGCGGAGTTTTTATATGCCATGGGGGCGGCATTGTCTTCAGGGGCTGATGATGCCTTGTTGTACGATGCTCTAAAAGAAGAAGGCCGGGAAAGTGAAAGTAAAAAAATATTTGGAAGAGCAAACACAATTCATTTAGCCGGAATATTTTTGGCGGCGCCGATAGGCAGCTTGATGGCACAAAAATTCGGAGTAAATTCACCGATGTTGTTTTCGGCAATTCCGACGTTTTTGTGCTTTTTGGTGGCGCTAAGCATTCGGGAACCCAAAGTTCACGATAAAACTCCGGAGAGAAAAAGATATTTATTAATCGCCAAAAACGGGATTTCATTTTTTGTTCATCACCGGGTTTTGAGATTGTTAGCATTGGACGGAGTGCTGGTAGCAGCCGGAGCGTATTTTGTGATTTGGTTTTACCAACCGATATTAATGAAGTTGGGATTACCAATTTTTTGGTTTGGATTCATTCAGGCGGCGTTGGTAGGAGCGGAAATGTTAATTTCGGCCAACTTTACCAGGCTGGAAAAGTGGGCCGGCGGAGCGAAAGGTTTTTTGAAGTTTGGAGCTTTGGTAACCGGATTATCATTTTTTATTGTTGCCATATGGCCAAGCTTTTGGACTGTAGGAATACTTTTACTTTTCGCCGGCGGATTTGGATTGACAAGACTAGATTTGATGTCGGCTTATATGAATAAATTGATACCATCGGAACAAAGGGCAACAGTGTTGTCGTCAATTTCGATGCTCCGAAGAATAGCGTTGGTAATTTTAAACCCAATAATGGGCTTTATTTTTGACAAGTCGTTGATGTGGGCGATGATTTTGGCGGGAACTATTCCTCTACTCGTATTTTTCTTTTCACCGATAGAAAACGAGGGATTGGAATAAATTTAGGCTAAATTAACTTCGAATCAAAACTAAAATTTCGTCGCGTTTTTCTTCCATTAGTTTTTGAGTTTTGGCCTCAAGATTAAGGCGCAATAAGGGCTCGGTATTGGAAGCGCGGACGTTAAACCACCAATTATCATATTCGATAGTAACCCCGTCTAGTAGATTTGTTTGACCGTTGGAATATTTGGATTTGATTTCCTCTATTTTAGCCTTGGGATCGGCAATAGTAGAGTTGATTTCACCGGAGTGAAAATAGATTTTGTAGGGAGCGATAATGTCGGAAACAGGCTTGTTTTGGGTAGAGATTAAATTTAAAAATTGCCAAACCAACATGGCCGGCGATTCAAAAGATCCGTATGAAAAACGAAAAAAATAATGACCAGACGATTCGCCACTGAAGGGTGAATTTTCCCGAATCATTTGTTCTTTAATGAGAGAATGACCAACTTTAGTAACAACTGCTTTGCCACCAACAGCTTCAATCATGTCTCTAGTAATACGACCGGGACGAATATCGTAACAAACGGTAGAACCGGGAAATTTTTTTAAAACAATTTGAGCCATTAAACCCCGAAGAATCTCCTGTCTAATAAGGTCGCCATTATTATCAACAAAAAAAACACGGTCACCGTCACCATCAGGAGCAATTCCTAAATCCGCATGGTGTTGTTTGACCGCCTCCTGTAAGGGAACCAAATTTTTTTCATCCAGAGGATCAGGTTGATGAGCGGGAAAATTGCCGTCTAGTTCAAAATTAAGCTTAATAAGTTCACAAGGGGTATCGGCAAGAATTTCGGGATAGTCTAAGATGCCCATAGCATTGGCGGCATCTATAACAATTTTTAACGGCTTGAGGTTATCTAAATTAACTTGCCATTCGTTTTGCTGGCTTTTTAAAAGCTCCGGTAGGACATTGATTTTGGTTTCGATATGACCAATGTTTGCGGGAGAAGAAAATACGTTTTTTATAACCAAGTCACGGATAAAAGTAATACCGGTTTCGCCGCTGACAGGGACGGCATGAGCCCGAACCATTTTAAAGCCATTGTATTCTTTGGGATTGTGAGACGCAGTAACTTGGATGCCTCCATTGTGACCAAAGTAGGAAGTAGCGGCATACATTGTCGGAGTACTAGCCAAACCAATATCGACAACATTAGCTCCCTGATCAGTTAGCCCTTTAATTAAGTATTGAGATAAAGACTGGCTGGAAAGACGAACGTCACGACTAACCAAAATAGTTAATTGTTTTCCCTGGTTTTCAGATTGAACTAAAGTAACATATGCCCGACCAATACGATAGGCGATGTCGTCGGTTAAAGTATCGGAGTAAATTCCACGAATGTCATAAGACTTAAATATTGAGGGGTTGATTTGCATATTTAAAGGATATCATATTCGATTGGATGATATAATTTGTTATGGATGAGAGGGAGAAAATAACGATTGATTTTAGAAAGTATTGTCCGGCATTGAGAACAAGACATCGACAGTTTTTGAGGAGATCGATAGGCGTATGTTTTGACCCGGAAGAAAGCGCGGGAAATGACACTTTGTGTTTGTTGGAGATGGGACATCCAAGTGCGTGGGTAAGGGAAACATCAAGACCGAGTGGAAAATATGGGGAAATTTTGGTAAGGTGTGAAGGGTGTTCTTATCAATCGAAAGGGTTTGAGGTGATACTAAGAAAACAAAAAATTAAGAGATAATCTGGTAGAATCGAGACATGGATGAGATTGTAAAAAAGTTAAAAGTGGTAACAGGACTTGAGAATATCCGCCTTGAGCATCCGACCGATGAAAGATTCGGCGATTACTCGACGAATATTGCCATGGTAGTGGCTACCCACCTTCGCCAAGGCTTCGGCGGGCAAGAAAATCAGAAAAAAAATCCGATAGAGGTGGCTAAAGAGATAAAAAATAAACTGGATGAAATTATTGATAAGACCGATACGGTGGAAAAAATAGAAGTGGCAGGCGGCGGGTTTTTAAATTTTTATTTGAAAAAAGAATATTTGGTAAAACAGGCAGAAAATATAAACTATGAAACCGAATTTAGAAGTAGCTTGGGAAAACATGGCCTGGGAAAAACGGTAGTAATTGATTATTCGGCGCCAAATATTGCCAAACCATTTGGTATCGGACATTTGCGGTCAACCGATATTGGACAGGCCCTTTATAACATTTATAAAATTTTAGGCTGGAAATGTATCGGCGATAACCATTTGGGTGATTGGGGAACGCAATTTGGCAAATTGATTGTAGCGATCAAAAAGTGGGGCGACAAGCCGGTAGAAAAAATGACGATTGGTGATTTGGAAAAGTTGTATGTGAAATTCCACGAAGAAGCAGAAAAAGATCCAAAACTCGACGATGAAGCTCGAGAATGGTTTGCTAAATTGGAAAAAGGTGATCCGGAAGCCAGAGAAATTTGGCAAAAATGTGTCGATATCTCAATAATCGAATTCAACCAGGTTTATGACATGTTGGGAGTAAAAATAGATTTTGCCCATGGTGAGGCGTTTTATGAAAAGATGCTACCGAGAGTAATTGCTGATTTAAACAAGAAAAAAGTGTGTAGTGAAAGCCAAGGAGCATTGATTGTGGAATTTGACGATATGCCGCCGGCGATGATTCAAAAATCCAACGGAACAACAACTTACTTTACGAGGGATTTGGCGACAGTGAAATATCGATTAAAAGAATGGCTGCCGGATTTGATGATTTACGAAGTTGGGGTTGATCAGGCTTTACATTTTAGGCAATTATTTAAGACGGTGGAAATGATGGGGTGGATGGAGCAAAAAGCGATGGTGCATGTAGCTCACGGACTAATCCGCTGGAAAGGCGGAAAATTTTCGACGAGAGAAGGAAAAACTATTCACCTTGACGAAGTGATTGATAGAGCCAGAGAAAAGGCCAAAGAAATAGCGAATAGTACCCAAGTATCCAAAGAAATGACGGCGGCGGAGAAAAAGAAAATGATTGAGGCGGTGGCTATCGGAGCGATAAAGTTTAATGATTTATCGCAGGATCCAAGAAAAGATATCATTTTTGACTGGGAACGGGTAATGAGCCTGCAGGGAGACAGCGGACCGTACTTGCAATACACCTATGCCCGATGCCAAAGTGTTTTATCAAAAACTAAAATATTAGAACAAAAAAATATCGGGGATTTACCAAAAGAAATCAACCCTGAAGAAGTAGCTTTGTTGCGAGGACTGAACAAGCTTGAGGAAAAAATAGTGGAAGCGGCAGAAAGATATTCGCCGGCAGTGATAGCCGAATATTTGGTGAAAATCGCCAGGTTGTATAACGAATTTTACGGTAAGCACCGAATTATTGACCAGCCAGAAGAAACTTTTAGAATATTTTTAACCAAAGCAACGGCAAACACGATCGGTTTGGGGCTGGGACTATTGGGGATAAAAACTGTCGAAAGAATGTAGTTTTAAGTAAAAATCCGTTGATAAATTTGCAAATAGTGATCGGCAGGAATAAATTTGATGTCTTTTTTGACTTCGGCGGGAATCTCGACTAAAGATTTTTTGTTATCGACGGGAATAAAAATAGTTTTGAGGCCGGCACGGTGAGCGGCAATAGATTTTTCCTTGAGACCGCCAATTTCCAGCACATTACCCCGAAGAGTAATTTCGCCGGTCATACCGATATCGCGGGGAATGGCAATGCCTTTGAGGGCAGAAATTAGGGCAGTAGTTATAGCACAGCCAGCTGAAGGACCGTCTTTGGGGGTAGCGCCTTCGGGAACATGAATATGGATATCGATTTTGTGAAAATCCTTTTTAATACTAAAATTATCAGCCTGACTACGGACAAAAGAGAGGGCGGCGTGGCAGGATTCTTTCATAACCATACCAAGCTTACCGGTAAGAAGTAACCGGCCTCTGCCGGGCATAACCGTAACTTCGATAAAGAGGATATCACCGCCGACCGAGGTCCAGGCAAGGCCGGTACTTTGGCCAATTTCGTCTTTTTTGCTTTTTAATTGGGAGGTAAACTTTTCCGGACCCAAAAACTTGTTGAGTGTTGATTTTTGGTTGAGGTCAATTTGTTTGATTTTAGAGGTGACGATTTTTTTGGCAACTTTTCTAAACAAGGAAGCAATGACTCTTTCCAAACCCCGGACACCGGCTTCACGGGTATATTTGTCGATAATATATTTTAGAGTAATATCCTTAATTTCGGCAATATCGGTCGGCTTAAGACCATTAGCTAAAAGTTCTTTTTTGATTAAATATTTTTTGGCGATATGAAATTTTTCCTCTTGGGTATAGCCGGAAAAGTAAATGATTTCCAAACGGTCGCGTAAGGGGCCGGGAATGGTAGAAACATCGTTGCCGGTGAGAATAAAAAAGACTTTGGAAAGATCGATGGGAAAATCAAGATAGTGATCCTGAAATTCACGGTTTTGTTCCGGGTCAAGAGTTTCCAGTAAGGCAGAGGAAGGATCACCACGATAATCAGCACCGATTTTATCAACTTCATCGAGCATAAAAACCGGATTCATGGATTTGGCATCCTTGAGACCCTTAACAATACGGCCCGGCATTGAGCCAACATAAGTACGGCGGTGACCACGGATTTCGGCCTCGTCACGGATACCGCCCAAAGAAGCACGGATAAACTCCCGGCCCAAAGCGTTGGCGATAGAGTGACCGATAGAGGTTTTACCGACTCCGGGAGGACCGATAAAACAAAGAATGTTGGCGGTCGAGGTGGTATCTTTGCAAGCGCTTTTGATTTTGATTTTTTCCTTAAGAGTTAAAACAGCCAAATATTCAAGAATTCTATCTTTGGCATCCTTGAGCCCATAGTGATCGTTGTCAAGAATTTTTTTAGCTTTGGAAAGCTTGACATTATTGGGACTATATTTGCCCCAAGGGAGTTCAGCTACCGTTTCCAGATAGGTACGAATATAGCTGGATTCAGGAGCCATAGCACCCATTTCCAAAAGACGGCCAAGCTCACGGAGCATCTTTTTTTTGATGGTCTTGGGCATGGCAGATTTTTTGATTTTAGAACCCAAGTCGCCAAATTCACCGGCTTCATGATCACCCAATTTTTTCAGTTCCTTTTCAATTTGTCGCTTACGTTCCTCCAAAACATTTCTTTTCATGCCGACATTAAATTTTTCCTGGGTTTTTTCTTCAATTGATCGTTCGAGCTCGGCGACTTTCATTTCCCGAATTAAAAGCTCGGTGGCGGCTTTAAGCCGTTGACTGATCAAAAGAGTTTCCAGAAGGGTTTGTTTTTCGTTAATTTTGGCGTTAACGGTAAAACAAACCTGATCGGCCAGGTCACTACTGGAAACACCGGTAGAAAGTTGCATCATGGCCGGCAAGTCAAACTGACGACCGAGGGAAAAAGCTTTTTTGAGTTCACTTAACAAAGCTTCGGCAGACTGTTGAATATCGGTGGCCGACTCGGTGATAATCGGCAAGTCGACAAACTCAACCATTAAAAATGGTTCGATTTGGGCAATATTAACGATATTCACCCGGGAAATACCGCGGACAATAGCATGGAGACTACCGTCGGTATGTAAAATGTGTTCAATTCTGGCCAAAACACCAACAGTGTAGAGGTCGCTGATAAGCGGTTTTTCGGTTTTGGAATTTTGTTGAGCGGTGATGATGACTAATTTGTTGGTATTGTCATAGGCGTGAAGTAACGAATTCATCGATTCTTTACGGCCAAAGAAAAGCGAGGTTTCAACCGAAGGAAATAAAACAACATTGCGCAGAGGGATTAGAGGAAGAATTTTTCTGATCGGCTCCAGAGTTTTTCCCGGAGGTAATTGGATTGGAGAAGACTGGTCATTTTCGGGCATGATTAGCAGTCTAACACCATGTTTGCTAAGTGTCAACCCAGAAATTTGGATAGGGTAAAATATAAACAATGAAATACGGAAGAGTAGTGGTAGTCGGTAGGCCAAATACCGGAAAATCAACTTTGCTAAATGCAATTATGGGCCAAAAAGTGGCGATAACTTCTCCCCTACCCCAGACAACCAGAAAAAGCCAAAGGGTCGTTTATAGCGAAGAAAGAGGCAAAATAGTTTTTTCCGATACTCCGGGAATAATTGATAAGGTTGAAGATTTGGTGGGAAAAATGATCAATACCCAAGCTCCAAAGGAAATGAACCGGGCCGACGTTTTGGTGTGTTTAGTTGACATCTCCCGACCAAAAAATGAAGAAGAAAATAAACTGATTGGTTTAGTCAGAAAATCACCGGCTAAAAAAATTTTAGTCTATAACAAAATTGACCAAGCCATTGGCAGTAAAGATCATTTGCCTGATTATAATTATTTGGAAGAAGAATTTGACCGAACAATTAGTATTAGTGCTATTAAGGAAAAAAATGTAAAAGGATTAATTACAATGATTTTTGATTTATTGTCAGAAGGAAACAGCAATAATGCCAAAGAAGAAGCCGAAACCGTTTTAAGTGAAGGCAAGCCGATGATGGGAATGGATTCAAAAGAATATATTTCCGAAATTATCAGAGAAAAAACGTATTTGTTTTTGAGAAGAGAAGTCCCTTATTCAATTAAAGTAGTTGTAGACGAGGTAGTTGATAAACATAAAATTATGGTGATTAAGGCAACTATTTTTACCACTTACGACCGATATAAAAAAATGATTATCGGAATGGGCGGAAAGAAAATCAAAGAAATCGGCTATAACGCCAGAAAAGAGTTGGAATTGATGTCGGAAAGGAAAGTTTATTTGGAATTGACGGTAAAAGTAGACAAGCACTGGCCGGAAGAGTTTAA
>JBBAAS010000011.1:0-22407 GCA_041658125.1 Candidatus Shapirobacteria bacterium
CCTGTAGTGTCCACAACTTTCGATATACACCATCTTTAATATTGACCAAATCAACGTGTTTTCCCATTTCCACCACCTTCCCATGCTGCAAAACTACAATTTTATCAGCCCTTCTTATAGTTGAAAACCTATGGGCAATAATCAGCAAAGTTCTGTTTTCAGCTGTATTCCACAACGCTTCCTGTATTAATCTTTCGGATTCCGAATCTAGGTTTGAGGTGGCTTCATCAAAAATTAGAATTTTTGGATTACAAAGCATGGCCCGGGCAATCGCCAACCTTTGTTTTTGACCTCCGGACAGCTTAATTCCTCTTTCTCCAACTTGTGTTTCGTATTTTTTTGGCAGTGATTCAATAAATTCACTCAAATTAGCCATCTTAGCCGCTTCCCTGATCTCTTTTTTGGCTACCCCTTCTTTTCCATAACCGATGTTAAAACCAATCGTGTTATTAAATAGTATCGGCTCCTGCGGCACCACTGCTAAAAGCGATCTCAAATAACCTTTGTTAAGTTGTCGGATATCGACTCCGTCAACCAATATTTTTCCCTTTTTCAAGTCGTAAAATCGCAACAAAAGCTTAACCAATGTTGTTTTCCCTGCCCCTGATCGTCCTACAAAAGCTACCGATTCTCCCGGCGAAATTTTCAAATCAATTTCTTCCAGCACTTTCTTTTTAATTCCCGGATAGGCAAATCCGACTTTTCTAAACTCAATTTTTCCGTGTACTTCTTTAATAGTTTTTGGCACCTCCGGATCTTTTACCATAATATCGTTATCCAAAATGTCAAAATATTTTTCCAAGTCAATAAAGCTCTTGGCAATATTTCTTAATTGAAAAAACAACCCAAAAAATCGGTAATAAAATCCCGACAAAAAACTCGAAACCATTACAAAATCACCCAATCCGATTTTACCGTCAACTAACATTTTGACCACCGTTCCTAATATCAATAACATTCCCAAGCTTGAGATGGTTCCAATCGAAATATCCATTAGTCTAAAACTATTGCTGAATTTCCAAATTTTTTTCGTCCAGTCCTCAAAGCTCTTTTTTAATCGGTTTTCTTCCGCCTTTTCCTGAGCAAAAAATTTTACTGTTTCATAGTTAAGTAAATTATCCGTAATAACTCCCGATATCTGATCTTCAGATTCGTTAAATTCTTTTCTGGTTTTTAAATTAAATTTAATCAAAAACGCCATCACTGTTACATTGACCAGAAAGAGTATTAACATCATTAACAAAATCATCGGGTTTACCCTGGAAAAGAAAAACAAAACCACAAAAAGGCTTACTACTGTTCGCAGCACCTCCTGATGAAAGTTCATAAACAAATTAAAAAATGCCCCATCTCCTCGCTTAAAAGCCGATATTAACGCTCCGGTATTTTTATTAACATGGAAAGCAAAATCTAAATCTTGAATATATTTAAAAACCGCTATCCGAGCATCTCGGGCTGCCGGAATTTGTACCCAATCTCCCAAATAATAAGACAAAGTGTCAATTAAAGTTGTTACTACCCTAACTCCAACAAAACCCAAAAGTATTGTAAAAAGTATCGAAAGATTACCTTTGGTTGCATTATCGACCAAAAGTTTCAGTAAATACGGACTTAAATTTTCCGATATTCCCGCCACCACCAATACCACCAAAAATATGGCAAAACGATATTTATATTTAAAAATAAATTGATAGAATCTTTTGAATGTTTTGACCACTAGACCTCCTTGCAAAAATAAGTGGGGTAGACAGATTATATCCTTGTTAACTTTACCTCTGCAATGGTCAAATTATGAGATCTTTTGGTATTTTTAACTCACGTTAATATGAACCGGTGTTTTTATGATTTAACATAGTAAAATAAGCACATGTCTCTCATCCGCACTATCAAACTTGCCGCTCCCGCCGGCCTTGGCATCAAATCCGGCGGTCAACTCCTCTCAAAAATTCTTATTGCTTCCGGTTTTAATATCAAAGACTACAATGAATATCCCTCTTTAGTTCGCGGTGGCCATAACACCTATCAGGTTAGTTTTTCCGATCAAACCATTTTTGCTCCCCACTTCCACGTTGATCTTTTCTTTTCTCTTCTTGGTGGTCATTGGCAGGCACATCAGTCCGAATTTTCCAAAGATACTTTAGTTTTTGGTGACGAACAATATTCTTCCGATGATCAAGGCGCTACTTTTCTTAATCTCCCTCTAAAACAATTATCAGAAGAATCCGGCAGTTCTCAAACGACCAATACTATTTGTCTTGGCGTTATTACCTATCTTTACGGACTCAACCCCAAAATCGCCAAGGATTTGATTGTCGGACAATATGCCAAATTTGTCGACGTCAACCTCAAGGCTTTTGATCTTGGTTTTCATTTTGCGGAGAACAATTTCTCCCGATTTAACCAAAAACTTAGCTTACCCGCCGCTAAAAACAAAAATCCTGTTCTTTGTGATGGTAACGAATCTTTGGGCTGGGGTTTTTTGCAAGCTGGTGGCAATTTTTATGCCGCCTATCCCATGACTCCCGCTACCGGCGTTCTTCATTTTTTGGCCGAAAAGCAAAAGGAATCTAAAATCACTGTTTTACATCCCGAGGACGAAATTGCCGTTGCTAACCTTGCCGCCGGTGCCGCTTTCGCCGGTGCCCGTGCCGCTGTCGGTACTTCCGGAGGGGGATTTGTTCTCATGGACGAAACCATCAGCTTTTGCGGTATTGCCGAAATCGGCATGGTTTTTTATTTAGTTTCCCGCCCCGGTCCCGCCACCGGTCTCCCCACTTGGACCGGCCAAGGAGATCTTTTACATGCCATTTATGCCGGTCATGGTGAATTTCCCAAAGTTGTTTTAGCTCCCGGTTCCCAAGCCGAAGCCTTCAAGCTGGCTGTTGAGGCTCAAAATTTAGCCGCCATTTTGCAAACTCCAATCATTATCCTTTCGGATAAGTATTTGGGCGAATCTTCCTCCAATGTTTTTGACTTCTGCGAAGTTAAGGTCAAAATTAATAGGGGTGAGATTATTACCAATCCTCCAGCAGGTTATCGGCGTTATTCCCTTAATACTCAAAACGGTATTTCTCCGATTACTTTTCCTGGTACTTTGAGCGGTGAATTTTTAAGCAACAGCTATGAGCACGACGAGTTCGGTTTTGCTACTGAAGACGGTGAATTGGCCAAAAAAATGACTGCCAAAAGAATGCAAAAACAAATTACTGCTCAAAAATTAACTCCAAAAAATTTGCTTTTTGGCCCTAAAACCGCCAAAAAATTAATTGTTTCTTGGGGTTCAACTACGGCTCCGGTTTTGGAAGCGCTCAAAGATCTTCCCGATTATGTTTTTTTGCAAATTCGTACTCTCTGGCCAAGTGATCCCGGTCTTCCAAAAATAATTAAAAAATTTAAAAATATTACCGTTATTGAAAACAACCAAACCGGCCAACTAACTACTTTGTTAAAATCCCAGTTTGATTTCCATCCCGATCGTCAAATTTTAAAATTTGACGGCCGCCCTTTCTACCCCGAAGAATTAATTGAACAACTTAAATAAAATGGCTACTATTCAAAATTATCGAACTAATAATATTCCCACTTGGTGTCCCGGTTGTCCAAATTACTTGGCTCTAAGTGGCATTGAAAAAGCTCTCATCAATCTCAAAATTACTCCTCATAATCTGGTTGTCACTTACGACATTGGTTGTGTCGGCAATATGGCCGATTTTATCCGGTCTTACGGTTCTCATACTCTTCACGGTCGTTGTATCCCAGTTGCCATGGGTGCCAAAATTTTTAATCCCGATCTTACCGTTTTAGCTATCGGTGGTGATGGTGGTATTTATGGTGAGGGTCTTAATCATCTTATTGCCGCCGCTCGGATGAACGTTGATATTACCGTCTTAGTTTCCAATAACTATCTTTATTCCCTGACTACCGGCCAAACCAGTCCAACCACTCCCAAAGGTTCTAAAACCAAATCAACTCCTCTTGGCACTCCTAACGTTCCCATCGATGCCGTTAAATTACTTAAATCCGTCAACCCCGCTATTTTTATTCAAAGGGTTGAGGCCAAAAATCCCGGAGAAGTATTCTCTCAAATTGAAGCCGCTATCAAATTCAAAGGTTTTGCTCTTCTGGAAATTTCCGAGTTTTGTCTTGCCTTCGGCAAGCAACTATCGCCATAAATAAAGGAAATTCTCTTCTGGCTCTATCCTCAACTTTAGCCATAGAGCCAGTACTTTTTTTATCCGACACCCATTCTTCGATTTTTTCTATCATAAAACCATTATCAAAAAGCATTTCGCTATAAGCCGATATAGGATAGTGGAAACTTAAAGTTTTTTCGTCCGTTTTTTTATCAAACGGACTTACCTCAATGCCAATTTCTAATGGCGACATATATCTGTCAATCCGTCGATATTGGATCAGTCTTTCTTTATCCACCCCCCAATCACTGTTTTGGGGAATCCTAAAAGTCGGATGATTCATGACTATTAATAGTTTTCCTTTTTCGGTCAGTAAATTAGAACAACTTTTAAAAACTAAAAACGGCTTACTCATGTTCTGAATCGCCAAAATCATAGTTATCCAATCGAACTTCTCGTCAGTATTTATTGTTTTTGTAGCATCACCGACAAAATATTTATGATTTCTGTTTTTGTCTTCGGTTTTAGCCATCGAAATTAAATTATCCGATAAGTCCAGTCCCCAAAATAAATTATGATTGGTCAAGCACTTTCCCAATACTCCCTGACCGCAACCCAAGTCCAATAACTTTTGATTAGCCTGCAACTTTAATAACCTCAAAATTCCCGGAAGAATTATTTTTTGATGGTAATAATGCCCTTTTTCACCGACAACATTTTTATACCAACCGCCCACTCTTTCCCAGGAAGTTTTTTTATAGTCTTTAGATATAATTTTGTCCGTTACTGATAAAATAAACTATTAACACCTCTATTTTACTATGAAAGGTTCCATCGCCGGCTCTTTACTGATTATTCTGCTACTTTTGTCCTTACCGATTTTATTCGTTGGCTATCTCGGCTTTATTCCCCGGATCTCTTCAATTTTGGGTTCCAACCAGCCTCGTGACCTTGGTGTCAAAGCTACTTCTGCCGACCTTGACTCTGTTAACCGTCAAAACGGTATTGCCTATCAGAAGCTCGCGGACAATAGTCCTAGTTCTATTCTTTATTCCGGTCAAAAAGATGTTTCTGTTTCTCTAACTTCTCCCGAAATTACCGCCCTTGCTAATAGTCCTAAGTGGAAATATTATCTGGTCAAAGATGTTCAGATCAAAATTAATCCCGATGGTAGTGGTGAAGTCTCCGGTATTCTTTTGTTGGATCGCTTACCCGGCTATCTTGAAGCCGCCGGCTTGTCTTCCGAACTGGCTAAAACCGCTGCTGACGCACTTCATTTACAAGGCAATCCTCCATTCTACTTTAAGGGCATGGTCACTGTTACCGACAACCAAATCACCCTCAATACCCAAAAAATAGAAATCGGCCGCGTTCCGATCCCGTCTAAATTCATTATTGACAATCAATTTTACTTGGTAGAACTCGCCAATGCCCGTCGCCAAAGTGTCCCCGGACTCAATATCAAATCCCTTAACCTCTCCGATGGTAAATTCAATTTTATTGGTACGATCCCGCAAACTATTTCCTGGCAGGATTAACTCATGCACACCAAAAATTTCACCATCATCCACAGTAACGATATGCACGGTGATTTTTTGGCCGAAGTCGGGGGTAAGAAAGGGACAACCATCGGTGGCTTGGCCCTTCTTTCTGGATATCTGAATAAAGTCAGATCCGTTGAAGAAAATATTTCTTCCAAGGTCGAAAATCGTTTAAACTATCAATCATGAAATTATCAAAATTAATTCCTCTTTTTATAATTTTTATTTCATTTTTAGTCGGAATTTATTTTTATCCCCGTCTTCCCGATCTTTTGGCTACTCATTGGGGTTCGGATGGTCAAGTTAACGGTTACTCAGGTAAATTTTTCGGCCTCTTTTTTATGCCCTTTTTATCGGTTTTTCTTTATTTTCTTTTTCTTTTTCTCCCTCAAACCGATCCTTATAAAAAAAATTTCGACCAATTCAAAAGTTATTTTTATGCCTTTATCAATGTCGTTTTTATCTTTCTTTTTTATCTCCACCTATTAACTATATTTTGGAATCTAGGTTACCGTTTTAACATGATCCAAGTACTGTCTCCCGCTTTCGCCGTCATTTTTTACTACGCTGGCATTCTCACCGGTCACGCCAAGCGTAATTGGTTTGTCGGTATTCGTACTCCTTGGACTCTCCACAGTGACACTATTTGGAATCAAACCCATCAGGTTGGTGCTAAATTATTTAAAATCACTGGAATTTTAACTTTATTTTGTTTATTTTTTCCAAACCAAGCCCTTTTCTTTTTACTGGTTCCGGTTCTTCTGACATCCATTTTCATTTTCATCTATGCCTATTATCTTTACCGAAAAACTCTTACCATCGACTAAATTATTCTTTCTCTTCTTTATCTCTTGGCCAAGCCTGTGCCAGAATTATTATCACCAATAGCCCGATTACTGCCGATAAAAATATCACTACCAACGATTGATCAGTTGCCTTGGGTTGACTTATTGGAGTTGGGGTTACCACTTGCTCGATTTCGGTTGGTATCGGGGTTAGACTCGGCTCAACTTCCGTTGGCGACAGTGATATCGTCACTGTTGGACTAGTTACTGGCTTGATTGTTACCGTTGGCTTAACAGTCGGACTTTCACTTGCTACACTTGGAACCATGGTCAAAGTTTGTGCTCTTGCCTCTTTAACTAGTCCTAACCACAATATCATTATCATCAATTCGACCATCAACGTAATTTAACTCACATTTCAAAAAAATGCAAATTATCGCTATAATCCAGCATGGTTATTATCAAAACCTCCGCCGAAATTAACGGTATCAAAAAATCCTGTCGTCTGGCTGCCGCCACCCTAAAATATCTGGCCGACTTCATTAAGCCGGGTGTTTCCACTCTCTATCTCAATGATCTTGGCCATCAATATATTATTGATCATATGGCCGTTCCGGCTCCTCTTGGCTACGAAGGCTATCCCAAAAGTATCTGTACTTCTATTAATAACGTCGTCTGTCACGGCATCCCCTCCGGTAAAGAAATTTTGAAAACAGGCGACATCATCAATCTTGACGTTACCACCATTCTAAACGGTTACTTCGGTGACGTTTCGGCTACTTATTCTGTTGGTAAAATTTCTCCTGAAGCCTCACTTTTATTAGAACGAACTCAAAAATCGCTGGAATTATCTATTGCCGCTTTAAAACCCGGTAAGCTTCTTAACGATTGTGTCGGTAAAGTTATCGAGCCCTATATTTCTCAATTTGGTTATAGTGTGATTCGTCTTTTGGGCGGTCACGGCATTGGCCTTAAATTTCATGAAGATCCGTTTGTTTTTCATTTTGATACCAAGGAAGATGACGTTATTCTCAAACCGGGGATGATCTTTACTATCGAACCCATGATTAACATTTCCAGAAATTGGCAAGTTACCATTGATAAAAAAGACGGTTGGACTGTCTGTACTATTGACGGCGCTCTTTCCTGTCAATTTGAACACACCGTTTTAATTACCAAAACCGGATCGGAAACTTTAACTAAGTTATAATAAATATATGACCATTCTTGACGGCAAAACCACTTCAGAAAAAATTTTAGGTCAGCTCAAAACTGATATTTTCGGTCTGCAAACTCCACCTTCTCTTCATATCATTTTGGTCGGTGACGATCCTGCCAGTCTTCAATATGTTGATAAAAAACAAAAAAAATCGGAAGAGATCGGCATAAAATTTAACCTCCACCATCTTCCTGTCACCACTTCTACTGATGAAGTTGTCAAGCTCATTAGTCAACTAAACCAGGATTCCCAAATTTCTGCCATTATGGTTCAGCTACCCATGCCTATCTCAGTTGACACTTCGACTGTTTTAAATTCTATCGATTCTCGTAAAGACGCCGACGGTTTAACTGCCGCTAATTTAGGCCTGCTTTTCCAAAAGAATCCAGCCGCTATCGCCTCTGCCACTCCCTTTGGCGTTATTAAGCTTTTTGAAGAATATAATCTTGATCTTAACGGTAAAAATGCGGTCATTATAGGTCGTAGTCCTTATATCGGCTTACCGCTTTCAGCTTTATTTCTTCAAAAAAATGCCACTGTGACTATTTGCCATTCCTATACTCAAAATTTAAAAAATGTCTGTCAGTCGGCGGATATTTTAGTTTCTGCCGTTGGTAAGGCCAAGTTTATTACTGCCGATATGGTCAAAGAGGGGAGTGTTGTGGTTGATATTGGCTTAAGCCCCGATCCTCAAACTCAAAAACTGGTTGGCGATGTCGATTTTGAGAATGTCGCTCCCAAGTGCTCTTTTATTACTCCCGTCCCCGGTGGCGTCGGTCCCATGACTATTGCTTGTCTTTTATATAACACGGTCAAAATACACAAGAAAACAAGAACCACAATATTGTAACAGATCTCTAATTTGCAGTCTGGTAAAATCTTTCTTTTAGATATAAAGTAGTTTCCAATGTGTAAATATGGACCCGAAAACCCAAATTGTATTTCTTGTGAAGCGTGGCTCAAGTTTGTACAAGGGTTAAGGCGGCCCTTAGAAGCTCACAACACACTAGTTGGACTTACCATTTCTATGAACCACCCTTCTCCTCCTATTCCCGATACTCCCTGTGAGGTTGTTGCCCCCATCGTTGCTGAAATAAGAGCCAAAAAGATAGTTTGATAGAATCCAATTATGCGCATACAACTTTTTGATCGTGGCAGTCCACAAGGCAAACAACTTTTTGCCAATCTCGATGCGGTTTGCAAACGTCTTCAAATTGAGAATGATCCCGAATATATTCAGGACATGAACCGGCCTTATTCCCAGGGCATTCAGGGCAAAACCGTTCTTATGATCGACAACGAAGTTGCCTTGGTCGACAAATACCCTTCAGTCAAAGAACTCGAAAATTTACTCTCGGATTATATTAAATAATCTTTTGGCGTTTCTATCTATCATTTTTTCGGTCTCGTTGAGACTTAGTTTCCAAATCTCCGCCAGTTTTTCATAAATATATTTCACATACTCCGGCTTATTGGTTTGTCCTCTAAACGGTACCGGTGTCAAAAAAGGGGAATCGGTTTCCAGTATTAGTCTTTCTTTTGGTATTGCCGCTACCACTTCCGCCAACCCGACTTCATAAGTCAAATTCCCGTCAATTCCAAAATACCACTGGTCTCCTAATCCCAACACCTTCTGTATTCTCTTTTTTCCGCCGGTATAACAATGAAACACTCCCGACAAATTTTTATATTTTTTTAAAATTTCTATCACTTCATCTATTGCCTTTCTGGCATGAATTATTAGTGGTTTTTGATATTTTTTGGCTATTTTTATTTGACCTAAAAACAGTTTTTCCTGCTCTTCTTTACTTCTTTCCCTCTCTTCTGGTGGTGGGGGAGAGAAGTCCAATCCGCATTCCCCGATAGCCACAACATATTTATTACTTTTAACCATATCTTCCAACAATTTTAACTGTTTTTCTATCGCATCTAAATTCTCCGGATCAGTACATTGGGGGTGAATCCCGACACTAGCCCAAAGCTTGAGATTGTTTTTTGCTAATTCAATATTCTCTCTGCTATCAGTCACATTTGACCCTGCTAATATTACCGTTAATTCTTCGATCAAAGCTTGTCCCGACTTTACGTCGGGGCAAAATTTTTCTGACAAGTGGGCATGAGTATCGATCACGAAGTAATTATACAATTGATATAATTCCTTATCTATGGATTGGACACAATTCGACAAAGGGGTTTTCCTTGTTAACGTACTGGCTATTGTCTACAACCCCCAGACCCGCCAAATCTTAATCGGTCGTCGGCAAAATGATCAACACATTAAGGAGCTCTCTTGGTGTTTTCCCGGTGGCCGGCCTGCCTACGAAGAAGACTTAGAATATTATCTTAAGCTCGAGGTCAAGAAAAAAGTCAATCTTGATATTGATATTAAAAAAATAATATTTGCCAAAACTTACCCGGAAAAAAGAGAATTCCTATCAATTTATTATCATTGCGAGGTTGTCAGCGGCCAGGAAAAAAGGGGAGAAAAATTTGTTGACACAAAATGGATCAAGCCAACAGAAGTACAAACATATTTTACGACTTCCTTACATCCAAAATTATTAGATTATCTCAAATCTCTCGAGTAATAAATTAGCTAATTCTTGGAAACAACGGTTTTTCTAGCGGCTTAATTTCACCGCTAAAAACTGCTTCAATTTGTTCTGCTGTTTTTGGCATTATCGGTTTTAAATAATTTGCCGCAGTTAATAAATTATTGATGCAATAATCTAATACTTCTTTTCTTTTTGGATCATCAGCTTCCAATTTCCACGGTGCCACTTCATTTAATTTGGCATTAGTACTATCGATATACTTTTCAAACACCCACCCAATCGCCTCATCAAATCTTAAGTTATCAATTAGACTTACAAAGTCTCCCCTGCTTGCCCCTATGGGGCTTGCCCCTGTGGGGTCAAAGGGAGATTTAGAGGGATTTGTTATTTGTAATTTGTCAGCAAGTTTGCTCACTCTTGACACCAAATTACCCAAGTTATTCGCCAAATCAGCGTTGTATCTTTCTTTGAATCTCTCAATTCCTACATCACTGTCATTTTCAACAGGAAAAGACCTGGCGACCAAATACCTCGCTCCGTCAATTCCAAACAAGTCAATCAGTTGTTGTGGTGCTATCACATTTCCCAGGGACTTAGACATTTTTTGCCCATCAACCATATAGAAGCTGTGAATAAAAGTTTTTTTAGGTAGAGGTAACCCGACCGACAATAGCATTGCTTGCCAAATAACCGTATGAAACCACAAAATTTCTTTTCCCAAGAGGTGAATATCAGCCGGCCAAAAATCTTTTTTATCTTCTAGAAATTGGCAAGCACTGTAATAATTAATCAACGCATCAATCCAGACATAAATGGTTTGTGTTTCATCCCAAGGTGCCGGTATCCCCCAGGCAACATTTTCTCGCGAGAAGGAAATGTCATTAACTCCTGCCTTAAGTTTTGCCAAAATTTCCGATCTTTTTCCTTCTGGAAAAATATAATTAGTTTTTGGATTTTCAATTAACTCAATAATTTTGGGAATATATTTCGACAATTTAAAAAACCAATTATCTTCCGATTTCCACACCGTTTTTTCCGGCGGGTGCAGGGGACAATGTTTGTCTGTTAATTCTGTTTCGGTTTTAAAACTTTCACAACCAACACAATACCAACCTTCGTATTTACCCTTATAAATGTCTCCCCTATCAAAAATTTTTTGCAGCAACTCCCCTACTACTTTTTCATGTTTTGGATCAGTTGTCCGGATAAAATAGTCAAAATCTATATTTAATTTTTTCCATGCCTCTTCAAATCGTGGGGCAATCTTGTCACAATATTCTTTTGGGGCTAATCCTTCTTTTTCCGCTACCTCTGCCACTTTTTGCCCATGTTCATCTGTTCCGGTCAAAAAAAAGACCTCTTCTCCCTGCTGTTTGTGTAGTTTGGCGATAATATCGGCCGCTATCGTTGTACAGGTATGGCCAATATGCGGGACATCGTTAATATAATAAATCGGAGTGGTAACAAAGAATTTTTTCATACACCCCTATTTTACGATATTTACTTCACACTTTTCTTTACAGTTTTTTTCTTCACGGGCTCTTTTTTCGATAGTTCTTTCTTTGCAGTTACTTCAATTTTGTTAGCAATCTTTTTAGCCAATCTTGACTTCAATCTTGCCGCCTTTTTACGATGAAAAATGCCCACTTTTGCCGCCTTATCAACTATCGAAAATACGGCTTTTAAATTTCCCTCAGTTGGTTTTTCCAAAAATAAAGCTATTATTTCCTTAACTTTTTTTCTAACTATCCCATTAGCCTTTCGGTTTTTTTGGGACTTTCTTAGTGACTTTTTTGTCGATAAACTAATTGGCATGACTGGTATTCTATCCTATACCCTAACTATTTACAACCATTTACCGATATAATTTGTCTATGACCTTATCTGAACGTTTTCGGGTTCTAAGTCTCAAGCGGCAAGATACTATTTTTTCTGCCTCTCTAGTTTTAGTCATCACTTTTGCCGCGTCAGCTGTTCTGGGATTACTTCGCAGCCGTTTTCTTAATGCTCGCTTTTTTAATTGTTGTCTTTTGGAGCTTGATGCTTATAACGCCGCTTTCCGTCTTCCCGACCTAATTTTCAAGCTTTTAGTCACCGGTGCCTTGTCAGCTTCTTTTATTCCTGTTTTTTCGACTTATCTCCACAAAGATAAAGAAATGGCCAACAAAATCGGCTCCACCGTTATCAACCTCCTTTTAATCACCCTTACTATTATTTCTCTAATTGTTTTTATTTTTGCTAACCAATTTTCCCATCTCATCGCCGGAGGTTTTAATTCCTATCAAATCGAACTTATGTCAAATCTTACGAGAATTCTGCTAATTGCTCAAATATTCTTCCTGGTTAGTAACTTTCTCACCGGAATTCTTCAGGTTCATCAGGTTTTTATTGTTCCCGCTCTTTCTCCAATCGTTTACAACTTTTTTATTATCCTAAGTATTTTTACTCTGGTTCCTTACTTTGGTATTTATGGGGTCGTTTACGGTGCGGTAGTTGGCGCTTTTTTCCACTTAATTATTCAGATTCCCGTTGCTAGAAAAATCGGCTTTGACTACTCACTTATCTTTAATCCCAAATTAACCGGTGTCAGGGAAATTATTAATCTCATGATTCCTAGAAGTTTATCTTTGGGTTTAGGCGAAATTGAAAACACCATCACCCTCTTTTTTGCCAGCACTTTAACTATTGGCTCAATTTCCCTTCTTAACTTGGCTTTACAAATAATGTATCTTCCCAGTCGTATTTTTGGTACTACCGTCGGCCAAGCCTCTTTGCCGATTCTTTCCAAAAGTGTCGCTAACAATAAGCTAGA
Source organism: Candidatus Shapirobacteria bacterium (assembly GCA_041658125.1). Taxonomy (GTDB): domain Bacteria; phylum Patescibacteriota; class Microgenomatia; order UBA12405; family UBA12405; genus JBBAAS01. The sequence continues at coordinate 13,046 of JBBAAS010000011.1, forward strand.
TGAATTTCGCCACACGGTTTTTAAAACCATCATCCAAAGCCTTTTTATCGCTACTCCGGTTGCCAGTTTGGTTTTGGTTTTGCGCCTTCCCATTGTCCGGTTAGCCTTTGGCTCTAGACAATTTCCTTGGGCAGCTACCCTGCTTACCGCTAGAACCCTCGGATTTTTGACTCCCGCCATAATTCTTCAAGCTCTAACCCAAATTCTTATCCGGGCTTTTTATGCTCTTCACAACACCAAAACTCCACTCAAAATTTCCTTCATTTCTCTTGTAATTAATATTCTTTCCAGCTATTTCTTTGTTCATTACACAAACCTAGGTATTGTTGGCCTAGCTGTCAGTGCCACTATCGGTAATATCATCCAAAGTTTTGGGTTATTTTACCTTTTTATCCACACCGTTGATGGTTTTAACTACAAAATCTTTTTTCCCAAAGTTATAAAAATTATTTTCAATTCTGTTTTTATGGCTTTAACCACCTATGGTACTTTAAAAATACTCGATCTCTTCATTCTCGACACCGCCAAAACTGTCTCAGTTTTAATCCTTTTCATTATTTCTCTGGTTGTTGGTTTTGTTAGTTATTATCTTTTTTCTCGTCTCTTTACTCCGGAAGAACTGAAACCTTATCACCACCTTTTTCAAAAATACGTCAGCCGGTTGTTTATTTCCCCAAAGTAGTTATATACTGTTTATATGCCTGCCAAAAAGGAAGCCTCACTATTGCCGGATGAGGAAAATCTAACTACGCCTGGTGGCCGGGTTATCGTTTGGTTAACCACGGTTGGGCGAATCGTTATTGTTTTTACTGAACTTATTGTTATTGGCGCCTTCCTCTCTCGTTTTTGGTTGGACCGCAGAAACTCTGATCTTTCCGAAGTCCTTCGACAACAAAAGGCCATTGTTGAAAGCACTGGCAGTTTTCAAAAGGAGTTCTCCTTCCTTCAGAAAAGACTAAAAACAATCAAGGCTTACTATGCCGACAAACCGCTTTACGCTCAAAAGATTACCTCCCTCTCTCAAAGTACTCCACCGGAAATTGTCTATGACAACCTCACTATTGTTCAAGATCCCGCGAGCCGAAAAATTACTGCCTCCTTGTCCACCTCTGTTCTTAAAGAAGAATTAATTATCGACTTTATTAATAATCTTATCCTTAATCCCGATGTCGAAGCTGTTCAGGTTAACGACATAACCAAAAAACCCAAAGACAACAAATATTCCTTAGATATTTTAGTTATTTTTAAAGACCAAAAAACATGACCGGTTCCACCTTTACCAATACTAACCAACTGCTAATCAATTATCTTCATCGTCAGCGTGACAACCAAAAATTCTCCAAATCAATTGAACTAGTAGCCACACTTTTCCTTATCATTTTTTTTGTCTTTGTTGCTATCCGCCCGACCTTTCTCACCATCTCTTCTCTTGTTGGTGAAATTAAAGCCAAAGACCAATTAGTTAAAAAAATGAAAACCAAGATCAACAACATTATTCAGGCTCAGGAAAATTTTTCTCAAGTTCAGCCAAAATATGAGCTTATTGAAGCTTCTCTGCCCACTCGTTACCGCTTTTTTTACGCTGCCACTCAAATTCAAAAAAATACCAATCGTTCCGGAGCTAGTGGTACTGACGAGTTAGCTTTTAATCTAAAATCTGATAGCCAAACTCCGACAAGTCTCATTTCCGATTCTAACCTTACCTATTTTTCCACTGGTTTAAATGTTAATGGTCAACTTAGTTCGGTCGCTGATTTCGTTACGAAATTACTTGGTAATCGGCGTGTTTTGAGTATTGAATCAATTACTCTGGGAACCAAGAACAAATCTTCAAGTGCCGACGCCCAACCCGTTGATGGTAGCAACCTCAATCTCAATTTGGAAACCAAGCTTTATTATTGGCAACCTTCCTATGAACAAAAATAAATTTTCAGGCTATTTTGTTTTTATATCCTTAATGACCTTGATTGCCGTCTTTTTTGTTTTAGTCCAAAAAAGTTATAGCAATCTGGTTAAGCCTACCGCCGAGATGGAAACAAGTGTCTTGGCCGAACCTTTCGACCCCAACCTTGATTTAGAAGTTATCACTGAAATCGAGCAACACGAAGAACTTTCTCTGGACGAAACGCCGTTAATTCTGCCTACCAATTCTCCCGTTCCGACTCCTAAGTAATGAGGCATGAAAAAAGAATTCCCACCATCCTGGGTCTTGTTCTTCTGGGAGCCACTATTTTTCTTGGTGTCAAGCTAAGTGGTAGCCAAGTCTCAAACCGTTCTCAGGCCAGTGGTGACTGCCATCCTGTCGGTGTTCAGATCACCAACTTAACCGACACTGCCTTCACTATTTCTTTTACTACCACTGGTGAGTGTCTTATGGCGATTAAAATCAAAGATCAACTATTACCTGAATCTTCGACCTCTCGCCTCCATTATTTTGACGTTCAAAAACTTACTCCTAATACTTCCTATCCTTTTGTCTTAATTAACGAAAACAAAGATTATTCCGATCCAAGTTATCAGGCTAAAACACTCTCCTCACCATCCGGTAATCCACCCGAATCTGATCTTGCCTGGGGTAAGGTTCTAATTGCCGACAACCAGCCGGCCACCGCTGGTATTATTTACTTAAACCTTCCTGGAGCTCTTCCTTTATCTTCTTTGGTTATTCCCACTGGCAATTGGAATATTTCCCTATCAGCCTGTTTTAATCTCGACAAAACTGATAGGTTTATTCCTCCTTTGGACGTCGAAGAAGAAATTGTCTTTGTTTCTCCCGATCTTTCCACTACCCAAGTTTTTAATAACACCTCTAAAAACAATCCGGCTCCGGACATTTATGTCGGGAAAAATATTTTAACTGCTTCTTCCGTCAGTCAGCCTCAAATTCCTCTAATTACTTCATTTACTCCTCCGTCTTTACCCTTTCAATTTGATATTTACAATCCTAAAGATTCAGAAACTGTTTCGTCTGCTAAACCCCAATTTTTCGGCGTCGGTCCTGCTGGTTCTACAATCGAGATTAAGGTCGAGTCTCCGATTACTCAAACCGGAGAAATATCCACTCAAAGCGATGGATCATGGAACTGGTCTCCTCCTCAAGACCTATCCCCCGGGGAACATACCATCACTGTTACTACCAAACATCCCCAAACCGGTGTTCTTGAAACTATTAGTCGTCGCTTCACTGTTCTAGCTCAAGATAATTCACTGGCTTTTAGCTCATCACCTTCGGCCACCTTAATCACTCCAACCAAGCCGGTTAGTTTTGTCTCTCCAACTCGTCAACCGACTCCTCTTCCTACCGTCAAAGCCATCCCGACTATCCGTACTTACAAGCCGAGTACTAGTTCCGGAAGTCCAGTTTCTGGAATAGTCTATCCTACTCTGATTCCAATTGGGTTAGCTTTCCTTTCGCTTGCGTTTTCGGCCTATTTCGTGCACAATAAATCAACAAAGAAATAAAATGAAAAGATTGTACTTGATCCTGTCCCTCGTTTTTTTGGGGTTATCCATTATCGGTGGAGTTTTTCTAGTCAAACAAAGCCAAGACTTACGTCGTAAAGCCACCGTTTGTCCATGGTATGCTCCAAGACACCAATGTCCAACGGACTGGAATTTTGATACTGGTGATTGTAGTACTCAGTACCCGGATAATTGTTGTTGCACCGAACATGCACCGCCACCTCCTGTTGAACCTGGAGTTTGCACTATCAACTATAGTGGTACATGTTTTACTGTCACCAATTGTGCCGGAGAAGATATTCAGGCTTTTACTAAAGGTTATTCCGGGACAACCGATACTTCTGATCAAGGTATCTGTATGACTGCCGATAACCCGGGTTCAATAGAACATGTTCCCGATGATGGAAGCCATCAATACTGTGCCAATCCGGCTCCCTGTCAATGTCGGCAAATAGACCATCATTTCGGTGGCGCCGGAGTCAGTGGTCCCGGTGGAGTCTGTGCCTGTAAAGCTTGCCCAGTTGCTACCTCTACTCCTATTCCTACGGGTACTCAAACTCCGACAGCCACCAGAACTCCTACCGCCACTAGAACTTCTACTCCCACTCTTACTCCTGGCGCTAGAAACACTCCCACAGGCACTCAAACTCCGACAGCCACCCGAACTCCGACAGCCACCCGAACTCCCACGCCTACTCTTACTCTTACTCCTACCGACGGCCCAACTCCAACCCCAACGAACACTCCCACCGTCACTCCTACTCTGACTCCAGCCGATACTCCGGTTCCTGGACAGCCAACTCCAACCCCTCAGCTCAGTTGTAACTCATCTTGTGGTGATGGAGTTGCCGGTCAGTGTTCAGGTGACCACACTTGCTACAAAAACAAATGTGTTTTGGATCAATGTCTGGAAAGTGGAACTATCTGCGATGGCATAAAATGTAATACAATTAATCCCACCAATACTCCCAATCCGACCAATACTCCGGCCTACATTGCAAAGGAACCTGTTCCTACCAGAATTGTTTTGCCCCAAGCCGGGATTGATTTTCCTTCTCATGGCTTAACCATTATCGGCACCATCATCACTTTGCTTGGATTTTTGATATTATTGTAGACTGATGATCGAAAACGAAAGCCACAAAACAAATCTGTTTGCTCTTTTTGAAGAATTGCGGCCTGTCCAGTGGATCAAAAATCTTAATCTTTTCGCGTCAGCCATTCTCAATGGTCAACTTTTCAACCCAGAAATATTTTACCAAAGCTTACTTGGTTTTATTACTTTCTGTTGTCTTTCCTCGTCTTCGTATATTCTTAACGACATTGTCGACCTTGCCAAAGACCGTCTTCATCCCTTCAAAAAAAATCGCCCTCTTGCCCGTGGTGATGTTGCCGTTTCGGTTGCCGCTACCACCAGTTTTGCTCTTTTCTTAGTTGGCCTTTCCTTGGCTCTTTTAATTAATCCCAGTTTTTTCTTTATTTCTTTACTTTTTATTCTTCTTCAATACCTCTATTCCTTTTTTCTTAAACGAAAAGCAGTTTTGGACATTATCGGCATTGCTTTCTTTTTTATTCTTCGGGCTTTTGCCGGCGAAATTGCTACCGGTTATCATCTGCCGATTTGGATTATGTTAACTGTAATTTTTCTTTCTCTCTTTTTAGCTAGCGGTAAACGTCGTAGCGAATTGGTCAACCAGGGAACTAAAACCCGATCTGCTCTTCGGGGTTATAGCAAAAGTCTTTTAAGTTTTTATACCACCATGTTTGCCGTCTGTACCTTAGTGACGTACTCCATGTTTACTTTCTTTGAGGAACCACTTAAGTTTGGCGGTTCAATTCATCAATTTCTACTGCAAAATTTTCCATCAGCTTTAGACCGCAAATGGTATATGATCACTATTTTCCCGGTAATTTTTGGAATTATGCGCTATGGCCAGATAATTTTTGAAATGCAGGAAGGGGAACGTCCCGAACAGGTAATTGCTACCGATATCCCGCTTCTTTTTTCAGTTTTTTTCTGGGGGATAATGATCATTGGTATTACCTATGTCCTCTAGGGCAAAAAGTCGTCTGCTTGCCTTGCTTCTGATTTTACTCACGGTTACTACTCGTTTTATCAAGCTTGATTGGGGCAACGGTTTTCTTTTTCATCCCGATGAAAATAATATGGCCATAGCTATTTCCCGTTTTTCCTCCAACAACCTCAACCCTCACTTTTTTGCTTACGGTCAATTTCCTTTGTACCTTGTCTATTTTTCTCTCGTTCTTTTCCGTTTCTCAAACAACCTTTTTACCTCAATTCTGATGCTAAGATGCTGGTCAGCCATTTTTTCCTGTTTCACTGTTTTAGTTTTTTATCTTATTTCCAAATTTTTATTTAAAAAAAAACTTACCCGACTCATTTTTATTTTATTTCTGATTTTTAATCCCGGGTTAATTCAGTTATCCCATTTTGGTACCACCGAAAGTCTTCTTCTTTTTGTTTTTACCCTGAACATTTTTCTTTCAATTAAGTTTTTGAAAAATCCCAAATTAAAATACCTTCTTTTTTCTTCTCTTTTTACCGGCATTGGTTTTGCCACCAAAATCACTTCCGTCTTTTTTACTATCCCTATTTTTTTATCGCTTGCTTTTGTTTACCTAAAACCATTCAAACCACTCCACCTTCTCTTCTACTCTTTTTCTTACCTAGCTGTTTCTTTTTTACTTTTCCTATCCCTGTCTCCCTACAACCTCATCGAATTTCAAAACTTCAAGTCAACCATGCTATACGAAACTGCCGTCGCCACCGGTAGCCAAAAGGTTTTTTACACCTCTCAATTTATTGGCTCTACTCCTTATCTTTTTCAAATAACAAAAATCTTTCCTTATGTTTCCGGATTATCGATATTTATTTTCTCGCTGATCGGTCTTTTTTATCTTAAAAAAATTAATCGCCAAATACTCGTTTTGATATTTCTGCCTTCTCTTGTTTATTTTATTTATTTTGGCCAGTTGTACGCCAAATGGACCCGTTTTATGTCGCCTCTCTTTTTTATATTCCCTCTTCTTGCCGCCGTTTTTATGAGTCGCATTAAATCTCAAAAATTAGTTTTTCTTTTGTCTGTCATTTCCATTTTTCCGGGAATATTTTTTCTCAATCTTTATCTTCATCCCGATATTCGTTTGACCGCTTCTGGGTGGATTAATCAAAATATTCCCGGTAACTCTATCGTTTTATCCGAAGCCGGCAATGTTATCAATCTACCGATTACTGATAATCAGCTACAGGTTATGAATTTTGATTTCTACAATCTTGATAAAAATATAAATCTAATTCAGGACCTACCAACCAAAATTTCTCAAAGCGAATATATTATTATTCCTTCCCGCCGCATTTTTAAAAATCAAAATAACTCCAAATTTCCAGTTTCTCAAAAATATTATCAAAATCTTTTTAACGGCAATCTAGGCTTTTCTGAAATTAAAAAGTTTGAAATCAAATCAGGTATTTTTTTAAATCCGGAAAGTACCGAAGAAACCTTTTCTGTTTTTGACCAGCCCACCATTAGAATTTTCAAAAAAAATACGCCATTATCCGTCGAAGACTATGCAACTCTTCTCAAAATCTAAGTTAATTCTAATTATCATTTTTCTAATTGCTCTGTGTTTTCGTCTCTTTGGTTTAAATTGGGATCAGGGTCAGCACCTTCATCCCGACGAAAGATTTTTAACCATGGTGGCTTCTGATATTAAATTGCCCAAAAATATTTTTGAATATTTCGACACCGCCTCTTCCCCTCTTAATCCTTACAATTACTCAAATTACCAGTTTTTTGTTTACGGTACCTTTCCGCTTTTTCTGACCAAAGTTATTTCCTCTCTTTTTAATCAGGACAATTATCAATTCGTTCACCTCTGGGGTCGGGGATTATCGGCCCTCTTTGATTCCTTCAATGTTTTTCTTTTATTTTTTCTGGCCAGAAAAGTTTTCCCCAAAAAATCAAAGCTCGTTTTTTTACCCTCACTTTTTTATGCTTTTTGTGTTTTGCCCCTTCAGTTATCGCACTTTTTTGCCGTTGACACTTTTCTCACCACTTTTGTTTTAGCCACTTTTACCGCTATGGCATATGGTCTTTTTCCTCTCGCCGCATTTTTCTTTGGGCTTGCTCTTAGCTGTAAAATTTCTACCCTTTATTTTCTTCCGATAATTATTTTTTTTCTTTTCCGGTACTTTTTAAAAACCAAAAACTTATTTCAAATCTTGTCGACAATCTTTATTTGTCTACCCATTACTTTTTTTACTTTTCGTTTTTTTCAGCCATACAACTTTGTCGGTTTTTTCAAATTAAACCCGCAATTTATTGATAATTTTAAAACCCTCAAAACTTTTTCCGATCCCAGCGCTTCGTTTCCGCCGTCCGTTCAATGGTTGTCAAAGATACCTCTACTTTTTTCTTTGCAAAATATCGTCCTTTGGGGACTCGGCTTACCCCTTTCAGTTTTATTTCTTCTGTCTCTTCTAAAAACCAAGTTTTCCAAGTTACCATATTTAATTACTTTTTCAGCCATTTGGATTTTACTGCTTTACTTCTACCAGGGCTCACAATTTGCCCATACAATGCGTTATTTTCTCCCGATTTATCCGTTTTTGTGCCTAACCATTGGCTATTTATCCGCCAAATTAAATTTTAAAATTCTTGCCGTCTTTCTTATTTTTCATATTTTTGGAGCCGTTTGCTTTCTTTCTATCTATTTCCGACCCCATTCCCGGATTCAGGCCTCGACCTGGATTTACCAAAATATTCCCCAATCATCAGTAATTACCAGTGAATACTGGGATGATGCCCTGCCTCTGCCTCTTCCCGGTTACAACTTCATCTATCCTAATGAAACTCTTGCCTTTTATGATCCCGAAAGTCCGTCAAAATGGCAAAAAATTAATCAGTCTCTGGCGTTATCTGACTATCTCATTATGTCCTCCAACCGTCTTTGGGGCTCAATCCCGTTAGCTTCTCAACAATATCCCCAAACCTCCAAATTCTATCAGGATCTATTTTCCGAAAAATTGAATTTTAAAAAAGTTATTGAAATTAATTCCTACCCGGGTCTATTTTTACCTTTTTTTAAAAAATGCTACTACCTTGGTCCTACTAATTATCCCGGCATCAAAAACCTCTGGTTTGCCGTTGATCAAAACTGTTTTTATCCGGGCATTTATTTTCGTGACGACACTGCCGAAGAGGCTTTTACTGTTTACGATCATCCCAAAATCCTTATTTTCCGCCGGATTTAGTTATTTTATATATTAAGTTAACGCTCGACCAAGCATTGTTATTTTTTTCGTTTTTTACATCCATTGCTTTAATTGGCCACAGCACTGCCTTTTTCAGCCAACTTTCTTTAGTCTCATTCTCAAACCGGTTAAAATTTTTTAACCAGCCTTTCTCCACCAAGTTTTTTCCCACCGCATAAAACCAAAAATGAGCAAACGGTAAACAAAAATGCGTCGCCGTCCATTTTTTAACGATTTTAAATCCTGCGTTAATCAATTTTACCGTCATTTCTTCATCAAAATATAATCTGACATGATCCGCCCAAATTCCCGACATCCACCAAATATTTGACGGCAAGTGAGTTTTAACCGCTTTTTCTAAAATCCAATCAACCGGATCCCACAAAAACGGGTAGTTATGATTTGGCACTGTTATTACAGCCGTGCCTCCGGGCTTAAGTACCCGATACATTTCCTCCAATGCCTTTTGGTCATTTGGAATATGTTCCAAAATTTCACTGGCAATTATTCTGTCAAAAAAATTATTTTCAAATGGTAATTTAGTGGCATCAGCTTTTAACAGTTTTAAATTATTATTTTTTTTATCGGCTATTTTTAAATAATTTTCATTTAAATCAATTCCCCA
>JBBAAS010000012.1:0-21711 GCA_041658125.1 Candidatus Shapirobacteria bacterium
AAAAGCTGAAATTGTTAATAATTTTCTCAAAGATCTTCCCGATTTTTCTCAAACCAAAATTATTTTGGATAATTTCGCTTTTTCTTTTAAAGATATCCAAAACAAAACTGACAGTTCTACTGCTACCCTAAGCATTGGTGGTTCTTCCCCTCCAAACATTAATGTTGACTCAATTCGTCAGCGAATAAAGGGTCGAAGGCGGGTCGTTGCCGGTGATATTCTCAAAAAAGTCCCCCGAGTCTACAACTTTAAAATTGACACCAACTTCAAATTTTTACAAGCCATTAACCCTCTCCCTTTCCGTTCCCAAAAGATCAATATTGAAATTCAATAATTATGACCTATGCATATTACAAAAAAAAGCCGGTAAATACCAACAAAAAATGGTTAGCCGTTTCTTTCTTTGTTTTTGGTTTTTTTCTTCTTTCATCAGCAGTTTTTCCGATTCTTCAATTTCAGTTTTCCTATTCTCAAAAATTTAATCAGCTTCAAAACCCCCTATCTACCCGATTTTACAATCGCTCCGGCAATATTTTAGGTGAAGTTTCCACCGACCTCACCCAGCTTAATAACTGGTTTGTCGCTGATAGTTCTTCTTCGCCAAAACCGGAATCTCAACTTTCTTCCGATGGTATTTCTGCTTACCGACTTTCGATTCCGTCTCAAAAGATTCAGGACGCTACTGTTATTGTTGGCAGTATGGATCTCAAAAAAAGTCTGATCCAATATCCTCAAACCGCTCTTCCTGGCCAGCTTGGCAATGCTGTAATTTTTGGCCATTCAGTTCTTCCTCAATTTTTTAATCCCAAATCATATCTGACTATTTTTTCTACTCTTTATCGTCTCAAGCAGGGGGATGAAATTTACGTTGACTATGACAATATCAAATATAAATATTTAGTTGAAGAAATGTACGAAGTCAAGCCTACCGACCTTTCCATTCTTGAACAACGTTTTGATGGTCGTTACTTAACCTTGATTACCTGTTCTCCCCCCGGAACTTATCTTCGTCGCCTGGTCATCAAAGCCAAAATAGTGGACTTTTAGCCCAAATTATGCTATAATACAAGCTATAGATGAATGTTTTAGCCATTGATTACGGGACCAAGCGAATCGGCCTGGCTATTGCCATTAACGGCATTATCGAAACTCTTCCTGCTTTAAAAAACAACCCGTCTCTTTTTTCCGGTCTTAAAAAAATTATTGCTGATCATCAGGTCGAAAAAATTTATGTCGGCCTTTCCGAAGGCCGTTTTGCCCAAAAAACCAAAGTCTTTGTCGAAGAACTTTCCTCCGTGCTACAATTGAACGTGGAGACTGTTGAAGAAGCGGTTTCCACTATCGAAGCAGACGGGATCTATCTTAACAACAAGGGAAATAAGAAGAAATATCAACAGAAAATTGATTCTGTTGCCGCTGCTGTTATTCTTCGTCGGGTTATAAGTTAATTAAGTCAAAATGTTTAAAAATCTTATTGCTCCAATCCAAGCTTGGTTGGTTTCTCAAGGTCGTTGTGTCGGTTGTGGTACTCCCTTAAGTCAGGGTAAACGTAAAGAAGTCAGAGGTAAAACAACCGTTACTTGTAAATGTGGTCGGATTTTCATCCACGATAGTAAAAACAACCAGCATCGTCGTGCTTTATTTGATGAAGTCTAGTTTTCATGAAGCGGTTTTTTCTTTATACTTTCGGAATTATCTTTGTTTTTTGCCTGGCCTTACTGGTTTTTATTAAAATCAATTCGTCCCCGGTCAGTCAAAGTTCTTCCCCAAAAACTTTTGTTGTTAATCAGGGCGACGGCATTGTTTCTATTAGCCGTCGCCTCAAATCAAATCAATTTGTCAGAAGTCAGTTAGTTTTTATTTTCCACGCCTATCGTCTTGGGCTAAACCGTCAGCTTCAAGCCGGTACTTTTTTAATATCCTCTTCGCTTTCTACCGAGGAGATAGTTCAAAAATTATCCCGTGGCGGTAGCCATGACTATTGGCTAAAAATTATTGACGGTACACGTTTGGAAGAAATTAAAAATCAAGTTCCGGCGGACTTTTCATCTCTGGCGGCCGACCTTGAAGGCCAACTTTTTCCCGATAGTTACCTTATTCCGGAGGACTATACTTCCCAAGAAATTTTAGCCGTTATTCAAAAAAATTTTTCTGCCAAGTTTGCGAAGGCCAAAGTATCTGCCACCAATACCGAATTGTCCGATTCTCAAATTGTTACTCTGGCTTCGATTTTAGAAAGGGAGGGGAGAAGCCTCACTTCCAAGCAAATGATTGCTGGTATTCTTCTCAATCGTTTCAAAACCAACATGGCTCTTCAGGTCGATGCCACCGTTCAGTATGCCCGCGACACGATTCGCCGTCCTAAAGAATATTGGCAACCGCTTTCTTCAGTCGATTTAAGAATCAAATCTCCTTTTAACACTTATCTCCAACCCGGACTCCCTCCCTCTCCCATCTGCAATCCCGGATACGATTCTCTCTATGCCGCTTTTCATCCCACTTCTTCGGACTATTCTTATTATCTTACCGATCACTCCGGCAACATGCACTATGCTGCCACCCTTGACGCCCACAACCAGAACGTTGCCAAATATCTTATTTCTGATTAACCAAATCATCTAATATCCTCCATCTTCTTTTCTTCTCCGCCTGCGGAATTTCATCTTTATAAAGCTTGGCCGCGACCGTTCCTTTTCGGGGTGAATATTTGTTTAGATAGGCGATTTCAAATCCGACTTTTTTACAAACAGCAACCGTTTTCTGAAAAGCCTTTTCATCTTCACCTGGGAACCCGACGATAATATCGGTTGAAAATCTTACATCCTTAATATTATTTTTAATTTTCTTTACTAACCCTAAATATTCTTTAGCCGTATATTTCCGGTTCATTTTTCGTAAAATTTCATCATTTCCTGATTGCAACGGCAAATGTACTAACCGGTCGATATTCGGATATTTGGCAATCGTTTCAATCAACTCATCCGAAAAATCCCACGGATTACTCGACACAAACGAGATTTTTTCCAATGGCTTTTTTGCCACTTCCTCTAGTAATTTCGGAAATAAAATTAAGTCCCCCTTGTCAAAGGGGGATTTAGGGGGATTTTTGTCTTTCCCGTACGAATTAACATTTTGTCCGATCAATACCACTTCTTTAAATCCATTTTTTATCGCTTCGTCAACCTCGCTTAAAATCTCCTCAAAACTTCCCGATTTTTCTCTACCTCGGGCGTAGGGGACTATGCAATACGAACAAAAATTATTACACCCTGAACTTATCGAAATTAACGCCACTTTTTCTTCGTCTCTTATCGGTTTAATCTTTAAGTCAAATTTTTCAATCGGCCAAATTTCATCCACTCCTTTAATTTTTTTATTTTTATTTAATCCCGCCAGACATCCTGTCAGTATTACAAATTTCGGCTTTTTTGTTTTTCTAATTTCATTAACCAAGCCATAAACCCGGTTTTCCGCCGATTCCCTGACGATACAACTATTAATTACTACTAGGTCAGCCTTTCTCCAATCATCAACTTCAGTAAGTCCATTAAGTTGATAAAAAGCCCGTATCCTTTCCGAATCCGCCACATTCTGGGCACACCCAAACGTTTTGATAAAAACTTTCTTACTTTCTGGCATTAATGCCAATTTTAGCAGAAAAACCTAAAAGTCCTAACCCGACAACCGGCAATATCCATGTTGGCCAAGCCACGCCAACTGTTGGTAAGGTACTGACACTCGCCTCACTACTAACAGCATCCCAATCAACATTGGCCGTTCCTAAAACCAAAATAAAGCTTATTTGTGCCCCACTATTGGCCAAAACTATTGTATGTTCTCCTTCCGTTAAAGTAGCGGCCGGAGTATACGTCCACTCCCCGTCAGAAGTTACATCCACCTTTGTTGCCACACCGTCGACGGTTACATCAATCACCGTTCCCGCCAAACCTTCACCCTTAATAGTTGGTTGTAATCCCGTATACCACCATTTAGAAATTTGTCTGCCGCCGGTTTCCACCGAACCGATCGATGAAACGTTAAACCCCGCAGCCAAAACTTTATTACCTAGTAGTAAGGATATTATTAATCCCAAAAACATAATTTTGATTTTCATCATAAATTAATACTAGATCATTTGGCTAAAAATTCAACTTTTTGTTGACACTTTGTTTTAATTTTGAGATAGTTATCTAATGCCTCTCTTTGACGATCTTAACCAGCCACAGGATAACAAGCTTACAGAACAATATCAGGACATTCTAAAAAAATATTCCGATTACCTTAAGCCCGCTTCTCCGGCCGACGAAATCCTTCAGGAGCCCATTACTTCTCCTCCGGCTCCTTCATCACCATCGTCACCCGTTCCTCCGTTACCCCCGGTTTTGTCCGATATTATTGACACCCCACCTATCGATGCTCCCTCGGGCCTTCCACCTTCCCAGCCTATTCCCGAAGTCAATCAGGAAATGGCCGTTTCCCGTCCCGATTCAGGTAACTTTTTTAAAATATTTTTTTACCTAACTTTAGTTATTTTTTTGATTGTTGTGGGGTTACTTGCCTACAATTATTTAAAAAATTCATCTCCTAAAACCGTAGACCTAACTCCAACATCCACTCCGGCCACTCCCACTATTGGTCCTGGTTGTGACTTAAACGATAAAAAATATCCTGTCGGTGGTTCTTTCCCCGCAGCCGATGGCTGTAATATTTGCACCTGTGGCGAGGATTTGTTGTTCACCTGTACCGAAACCATTTGTTCGGCCACTCCGTCAACTTCTTCTGCTAAAAAGCCCATTCCCACTGCTACCTCTAGCGCTATCACCAAAGACTGGAAAACTTATGAAGATAAAAAAGCCGGTTTTTCAATAAAATATCCAAAAGATTGGAACACCATTACTTCTGGCCAAATTGTTTCAATCTCCAATTCTACCCATACTGTTAGCTTTAAGCCTATAGTTAGCTCTTTTAGCGACTGGTTAATTTCTTTGGCTACTGACATAAAATTTATTAACTCCACTATTAATGGTTACAAAACACATGCTGCTACCAATCTTCCCAATCTTACCGATAACTATTCCGTTTTGATTGAAAACCCATCGGGGAAACAAATCATTATGGTTAATCTTTCCCCATATTCTGCCACTCCTGAATTTCAAAAAGTTAAAGAAACTTTTGATCAAATGCTTTCTACTTTCAAATTTACTGATTAAAATCTCCATAACCCATGAAAAAATCAACCATAATCTATTGTTCCATTATTGCTGTTCTCTTTGTTTCTGTTCTCTATCTTTTGTTTCTTAATTTTAATAAAACTCCCGCTACTAACACTTTAATCCCAAAATCAGGAGTTATTTCTACGTCCGATCCCACCGCTGATTGGAAAGTTTATGAAAACAAACTCTACGGATTTTCTTTTAAATATCCATCAAACTATCTCTCCACATATGAGAATGATAGAAAAGATAGTGGCGGTCTTACGACCATTCATTCCTCTGACTATGTGGTAAACAAGGAAGAATTAGCTTACACCCACGGATCGGCTTTTTATTATGTTGATATTAAAAACAGCCAATGTTCTGAAATTAAAAATCAAATAAGTTCCACTCCAACTTTCAAATTAGTTAATGCTGGTGAACTCAAAAACACGACAATATTCGAAATTTACGATAAATTAAGTAGTCAATTTCCATTCAGAGGGGCTTTAGTTAGTATTAATGATAAATGTATTGAAATGTACTGTAATTCAACCAAGCAAGGATGTACTGATAATGAATTAGGTAAAGAATTTTCCCAAATCCTTTCCACTTTTAAATTTACTCAACCATCTACCTCTGACCTTCGTTCCCAAGTAGAAAATTGGACTTCTTATACTCAAAGTCCAACTAAATTATCATGGGATAAATGTGATGGAGAATCAACCATTTCTTCAAGCTTAAAAGGTATGATGGCAGTTTACCCAGTATTTATCAAAGAAATTGATGGTCTTAAATTAGCTTACACTTCTAAACTTGATTTTACTGCCCAAGATGTGGCTAAATTTACTCTCTGCGAAGCTGGTAACTTTTATCCTATTTATACCTTTAACGATAAGATTCTTTGGACTAATACCTGTTCAACTGGAATAGCCCCTGATAACCCAAAATGTGAAGATACCCTCACCCAAATTCAAAAACTTTATGGATACACGAAGTAAAGTCTTTCTCTCTTTAATCGCCATCCTTTTTACCTCTACTCTCTATCTTTTGTTTCTTAATTTTAATAAAACTCCCGCTACTATTTTTACCCCCCAAATCGGCATTGTTCCTACAAAAAATTCAACCCCCACTGCTGTTTCTACAAATAATTGGAAAACCTATACGAATGATTTTGGAGGTTTTTCTTTACTATATCCTTCTAGTCTTGAAGTTAATGAAAAGAATATTTCGACCAAGGAAAAACAAATTAACTTTAATTCTCAACTTGGAAATAAATTTAGTATTGCAATCGCAACTTCAGACATAAACCCCGGATGGGGTGGAGGATGTGGGCCGGACGATATGGGGAAAGTTAATTTATTAGGAGAATTAAAAAGTACCTGTATTAACAATGAAGGTCTATGGGCATTTTATTTTTCAAATATCAATAATAGCAAAGAGTTTTCTCTTAGTTCCACTTTTGGTAAAGATTTAACCAAAGAAAATGTTTTAAAAATCCTCTCCACTTTCAAATTTACCTCAAACGAACTTCAGAAAATTATGACATCTGACAAGTGTGTCTCTGTAACAGTTAGTAAACCAATGGACACAACCCTTTCTCTAAACGATTTTATTAAGAACACTTATAACCTTAATTCGGATATTACACTCTATAAAATCCAATACAAAGTAGGAAACTACAGCTCTATCACTATTCCAGCCATGAATATCGAAGAAATTAGCAACACATATGTAAAAGTTGGTAACTCTATCGTCTGGATAACAGTAGAGGTCAACATACCGGAAGGCCCGCCAAAATGTAAGCTAAACCATGATCAAGACTTAAAGACTATTATAGAAAATATCACTCTGTAAACTTCTAAATTATTTACCTTGTTTACATTTGTATATATTACATATATAATCATCCACATTTGGTGAGCGGTTGGAACATAACTCGCCTTTTTTTTACAATTTAATCTTGTTTGATGCCTTCCGCTAAACGCATTAACTGGGGGAAAAAATACCCTAACCTCCCTAAAATTGATCTTATTGGAATTCAAAAAGAGTCCTGGCAAAGTTTTTTAAACAAAGATTTTATTGAAACTATTCGTTCTATTTCTCCGATCTCCGACTATACTGGCAACAATTGGCAACTTGAATTGGGTGACATTGCCTACGACCCTATTTCCATCACTCCTGAAATTGCTAAAAGAAAAGGACTCAATTACACTCTCCCCGTCAAAGTCAAAGCCCGTCTAACCAACAAAAGAACCGGCGACGTCAAAGAAGAGAACGTCTTTTTCTTAAGTCTCCCCACCATGACCGAAGAGGGGACTTTTATTATCAGCGGCATCGAAAGGGGCATTATCAATCAATTAGTTCGTTCCCCCGGTGTTTATTTTACTGCCGAAAACGATCCCTCTACCGGCAAACAACTCTACAACGCCGAAATTCGTCCTGTTCGTGGTTCCTGGCTTGAATTTTTCATTGGTAAAAAAGATGTTATTTTCGCCAGAATTGATCGTAAAAAGAAATTTCCCGCCACCATCCTTCTTCGAGCCGCTTGTCAACTATCCGATAAGCAATTAGTTTCTGAATTTTCTGACTACATTAATTCCACCATCTCTGCTGATCCCACCAAAAATTCCGAAGAAGCTGTTCTCGAGTTTTACCGTAAACTTCGTCCCGGTGAACCGGTTGTGGCTGAAAATGCTGAAAAGTTTTTCCGGGAAAGATTTTTCGACTTAAGAACCTATGAATTGGGTAATGTCGGTCGCCACAAACTCAACAAAAAATTTGGTTTCAATTCGTCTGATGATAACAAAGAAAACTGGGTCATCAAAAAAGAAGACCTCATCGCCACGATCAAATACCTCATTAAGCTTCAAAAAGGCGAGGCTAAACGCATTGATGATATTGACTCTTTGGCCAATCGTCGCCTTCGTCGCTGTGGTGAAATAGTTGCCCAGGTCGCTATTCGTCCTGCCTTAGCCCGATTTGAGCGTATGGTCAAAGAAAGAATGAGCTTAATTTCCACCAAGGAAAAGCCGGCTCCTTCCCAAATGATCAATCCTCAACCTCTAATTTCCTCTCTTAATACCTTCTTCAGATCAAATCAATTATCCGCTATTCTCGATCAAACTAATCCTTTGAATGAGCTTGATCTTCTCCGCCGTGTTACTGTTGTCGGTGTCGGTGGTTTAACCCGCGAAAGAGCTGCCTTTTCTATCCGCGATGTTCATTTTTCTCAATACGGTCGCATTTGTACTGTTCGATCGCCGGAAGGTCCGAACATTGGCTTAGTTACTTATCTGGCCCTTTATGCCAAGGTTGACAAGTACGGCTTTATCGAAGCCCCTTATCGTAAAGTTGTCAAAAACGGAAAAGACTTTGTTGTTTCTGATGACTGGATTTATCTTGATGCTGAAGACGAATACCATACCTATATCACCCACTTGGCTATCAAAATTGACGAAAGCGGAGTTATTAAACAGGAATGGGTTCCTATCCGGCATGAAGGAGAATTTGTTGAAGGACCAATTGATTTGGTTCAATACGTCGACCTTGCCCCGAATCAAATTGTTGGTACTTCCGCCTCTTTGATTCCTTTTATTGATCATGATGATGCTACCCGTGCCCTGATGGGTTCGCACATGCAAACTCAAGCTGTTCCTTTAGTTACCACCGAAGCCCCGTATGTCGGTACTGGCATGGAATCTCTAGTTGCCTCGGCCATGAATCGAACTATTTTAGCCAATCATTCGGGAAAGGTCTCATATGTCGATAGCAGTAAAATTGTTGTCGATTTAGACAAAAAAATCGAAGCATCTGACCACATGGATTGTAGCCAAATTAGTTCCAACGGCAAAACCGAAACTTATACGACTGTAAAATTTGAACATACTTCTCCGAGCGGTACTTGCTACAACCAGCGTGTCGTTGTTAACGTCGGCGACGTTATTAAAAAAGGAGATCTTTTGATTGATGGACCTTCTACCCGTGACGGTGAACTATCTCTTGGCCGCAATCTTTTGGTTGGTTATGCTTCTCTTGATGGTTTATCTTACGAAGATTCCTTTCTTATTTCCGACAAATTAGTTAAACAAGACATTCTTACCAATGTTCAGATTTTTGAATACAAGGCTGATGTTGTCGAAACCAAACTTGGATCGGAAGAATTAACCAAAGATATTCCCAATGTTTCCGAAGCCGAATTAGCTAAACTAGCCCAAGATGGTATCGTGATGATTGGCGCTAATGTTAGTCCTAATGATATTTTAGTCGGCAAAGTCGAGCCTCGTGGTGAAAAAGAACTTACCGCCGAAGAAAGATTACTCCGCGCTATTTTTGGTGAAAAAGCCCGCGAAGTCAAAGACACTTCACTTCGTGTTCCTAATGGTGAAGGCGGGGTTGTCATTAAAGTTGATATCCTCGACAAAGAAAAAGATGATGAACTTGATCCCGGTGTCAACAAAGTAATCAAAGTTTATGTCGCTCAACTTCGTCGTATTCAAGAAGGCGATAAAATTGCCGGGCGTCACGGAAATAAAGGTGTCATTTGTCGTATCATGCCCGAATATGATATGCCTAGGCTTGCTGACGGTACTCCGATAGATTTGGTCATTTCACCCCTTTCGGTCATCGCTCGTATGAACTTAGGTCAGGTCTTGGAAACTAATCTTGGTCTTGCCGGTTACAAACTTGGCCAAAAATATGCCGTTCCTGTTTTTGACAAATATCCCGAAGAAAAAATTACCGCCGAAATGTTAAAAGCTGGCCTTACTCCGACCGGTAAAGTTCAACTTTACGATGGTCGTACCGGTGAGCCATACGACCAACCAAGCTTAGTCGGCATTAGCTATATTCTTAAACTGGTACATATGGTTGACGACAAAGTTCATGCCCGTTCCACCGGTCCATATTCTCTGGTTACCCAACAACCTCTTGGCGGTAAGGCCAGAATGGGTGGACAACGATTAGGAGAAATGGAAGTTTGGGCTCTTGAGGCTCATCGTGCCGCTCACATTTTGCAGGAAATGCTTACCTTAAAATCTGATGACATTGAAGGTCGCACCCTCGCCTTTCAATCGATCATCAAAGGTCTTCCCATTCCTGAGCCAGCCATTCCTGAAAGTTTCAAGGTTCTTACCAAGGAACTTGCTGGTTTAGCTCTCGATATTTCTCCGGTCGGTGTCGAGGCTGAAAAGCCAACTCTCCCCGAAGAAGAAGTTACCTCTGAAGAAAATATTCAATTAAAGGAGACCCCAAATGCTTAAATTTAAAAATATGGTTGATTTTACCGGCTTAAGAATTAAATTAGCTTCCCCCGATGAGATTCTTTCTTGGTCACACGGTGAAGTCCTTAAGCCCGAAACCATTAACTATCGTAGCTGGCGTCCGGAAAAAGACGGTCTTTTCTGTGAAAAGATATTTGGCCCCAGTCACGATTATGAATGTTATTGCGGCAAATATAAAAAAATCAGATTTAAGGGCGTTATCTGCGATAAATGCGGCGTGGAGGTTACTACCTCCAAAGTTCGCCGTGAAAGAATGGGTCATATCACTCTGGCCGCTCCTGTAGCCCATCTGTGGTACCTCAAAAGTACTCCTTCTCCCTTAAGTGTTATTCTCGATGTTCCTCAAAAAGACCTCGAAGCCATCATCTACTTTACTAAATATTTGGTCACTTCCGTTGATCAGGATCATCGTCAAGAGGCTCTTAACAACTTAACTAGTTTTTCGAAGAAAAAGTTAGAACAAATCGACGTCGAAACCAAAAAAGCTACTCAAGAAAAAAATAAAGAATGCCAACAGGAAAAAACCGATCTTGCCAAAAAAATTAAAAATAAAGATCAGCTATTGATTGCCCGCAAAGAACGTGATGTTCGTTTTAAGCAAGACATTCAAAAGTTGGAAAATAAAGCTATCACTGAAAAAAATAAGATCGAAAGCTTAGGCAAATTTCTAGAAGACAAAATTCGTTCTCTAAGTGTTCTTTCCATTATTTCTGACGAAGAAAGCTTTTATCTCTCCCAGTTTAAAGCCGACATTTTCTTTGTGGCTAAAATGGGAGCCGAAGCCATTCGGGAAGTTCTAACCCAAATCAATATTTCCGCCACTGTCAAAAACCTTAAAAAAGAACTTGCCAAAACCAACAGCCGTCTTAAGAAGAAAAAAATCATGTACAAAATTAGAATTCTTAACGGTATGATTGATAACAGTATCGATCCCACTTGGATGATTTTATCTCAAATTCCGGTCATTCCGCCTGATCTTCGTCCTATGGTTCAGCTTACCGGCGGCCGTTTTGCCACCTCTGACCTAAACGATCTTTATCGAAGATTGATTAACCGCAATAATCGTCTTAAAAAATTACTCAAATTAGGTGCTCCTGAAATCATTTGTCGCAACGAAAAAAGAATGCTTCAGGAATCGGTTGATATTCTGATTGATGCTCAAAAAAGCACCAAAAACAAAAGAAAAAATACCAAAAGAATTCCCCGATCATTGTCTGATCTTTTAAGAGGCAAAAAAGGTCGTTTCCGACGCAATTTACTTGGTAAACGTGTCGACTATTCCGGCCGTTCTGTCATTGTCGTTGGTCCCGAGCTTAAGCTCAATCAGGTTGGTATTCCCAAGGAAATCGCTATTGAAATGTACCGTCCTTTCTTACTTCGTGAATTAATGATTTCCGGCTTAGCTCCCAATATTAAAAGCGCCAAAAACCTGATTGATCATCGCATCAACGAAGTTTACGACATTTTGGAAAAAGTTACCAAAGACAGCTATGTTATCCTCAACCGGGCTCCAACCTTACACAAGCTTTCCATGCAGGCTTTTAAGCCAATTTTAGTCGATGGTTTGGCTATTCGACTTCATCCTTGCGTCTGTAAGGGTTTTAACGCCGATTTTGATGGTGACCAGATGGGTATTCATCTTCCACTGTCTGAAGTTGCTCAAAGGGAAGCCAAAAGACTAATGTTACCTTCCAAAAATTTACTCAAGCCGGCTGACAGCTCTCCGGTTTCTGTTCCGACTCAAGAAATGGCTGTTGGTTGTTATTACATTACTTCAATTAGGTCTGAAGACTTAGTTAAGTTTGATCAGCCAGATTTTAAGAAGCTTCCACTATTTTCTGATGAAGTTGAAGCCACTTTGGCCTATCAAGCTAAAAAAATTGACCTTCGTGAACTTATCGGTGTTCGCATCAAACAAAAGCTAATCAAGACTACCTATGGTCGGATTTGGTTCAACACCATAATTCCCAGGGAATTTGATTTCATCAATGAAGCTATGGCTGGATCTAAAGCTGTCAACGACCTAGTTGTTAAATCTATCGAAATTTCCGGTCGTGTCCGAACAGTCAGGCTTATTGACGATTTAAAAAATATCGGCTTCAAGGGTTTTACTCTTTCTGGCCTATCTCTGGCCATGGCTGACTGCGGTTATCTGGAAAGTAAGGATCAAATAATCCTTGCCGCCAACAAACGGGTTGCCGAAATCGAAGATAATTTTAAAACCGGTCTTATCAGCAACGACGAGAAAAAACGTCTTAGTCAGTCTATTTGGATGGAAACTACCGAAGAAATTGCCGAAAAAACCTGGGCTACTCTTGATATTGATTCTCCGATTCGGATTGTCTCTGCCGCTGGTATCAAGCGTGCTTCCAAAGACCAAATCAAGCAGCTTTCCGGCATGCGCGGCCTTATGGTTGATCCAATGGGCCACATCATTTCCCTACCAACCAAGTCCAATTTCCGCGAAGGCTTATCTGTTTTTGAGTACATTACCGGAGCTCGTGGTACCCGCAAGGGTTTAGCCGATACTGCCCTAAGAACCGCCGATGCCGGCTATCTGACCCGTCGTCTGGTTGACACTGCTCATGCCTCAATTATTCGTGAGGCAGATTGTGGTACCTTCAAATTTATTACTATCAGCAAAAATGATAAAAATCGCGAACGCTATTTTGGTCGTCGTATTTTAGGTCGACATTTGGCCAACGATGTTCTCAATCCGGCTACAAACGATATTCTTTTTGCCAAAGGTACCTTATTAAATAATAACGATGTTGCCTTAATCGAAAAAAGTGAAGTTCAAAAAGTGGACATTTATTCACCGCTTACCTGCAAAACTAAGTATGGAATTTGTCAAAAATGTTATGGTTGGGATTTGTCAAATCGTCGGATCGTCAGTATCGGTGTTCCGGTCGGGGTTATTGCTGCTCAATCTATTGGTGAGCCTGGTACCCAGCTTACTCTTAAAACCAAACACACCGGAGGTATCGTCGGCATTGATGTTACCCAGGGGTTACCTCGGATTCAGGAACTTTTCGAAATCCGTATGCCCAAGGTACCTTCACCTTTAGCCGAATTATCAGGCAAAATTAACGTCAAAGAAACCGACGATGGTTACGAAATTAAACTAACCGGTAAAGATAAAAATAACGCCACTAAAACTATTAAATATCTCCTTCCGACCAACGTTACTCTTCTTGTTCAGGACGGTGATTTAGTTGCTCAGGGGACTCAATTTTGTTCCGGAACTCTCGATGTTCGTGAGATTATGGAAATTAAAGGCCTTGAAAGTGCCCAAGGCTACCTTATTGACAATATTCAGGGAGTTTATGAATCTCAAGGTGTTTCTATTCACGACAAACACATCGAAGTTATCGTCAAAGAAATGAGTGACAAAATCAAAGTTGAAGATCCGGGGGATACCAATTTTCTTTATGGTCAAATTGTCACCCGCGCCGTTTATCTCAATGAAAACGCCAAAATAAAAGCCAAAAACGGCAAAGTAGCCAAGGGACGAAAAATTCTTCTGGGCCTAATTCAGGCCGCTCTTTCTGCCAGTTCCTGGCTTTCAGCCGCTTCCTTTCAGCAAACCACTAGTGTTTTGACCGAAGCTTCGCTTTTAGCTGAAGTCGATAGCTTGATTGGTCTGAAGGAAAATGTTATCATCGGACGTCTAATCCCGGTAAGTAGTAAACAGTTATCGGTAGAATAAATTTATGCCAACAGTCAATCAACTTATTCGTCACGGTCGACGCCCTAAAAGCTTCAAGGTTAAGGCCAAAGCTCTCAGAAACAACTACAATAGTATCAAAAACCGGACTATTTTAACTAAAAATCCGCAAAAAAAAGGCGTAATTATGGTCGTTAAAACCATGACTCCTAAAAAGCCTCATTCTGCTCTTAGAAAAATTGCCAAGGTCAAATTGAGTAACCGTGCTACTGTCACTGCCTATATTCCCGGAGTTGGGCACAATTTGGCCGAACACGGTATTATCGCCATTCGTGGTGGTCGGGTTCGGGATCTTCCCGGTGTCCGTTATCATATTGTTCGCGGCAAGTTCGACGCCGCTCCTGTTACTGGTCGTCTTCAATCCCGAAGCAAGTATGGCGCCAAGCGTCCTGCAAAAGCTTCCGCTTAACTTTATACTTTTAATTTTATAAACTTAAACTAACTCATGTCCCGCAAAGGCCAAAGCAAAATCAGAAAACTTAAACCGGATGCCAAGTATCAAAGCGAAGTAATTGCTAAATTAATCAATTATTCCACTAAAAACGGTAATAAAACTCCGGCCGCTAAACAGGTCTATCAGGCTTTAGAAATCCTCCAAAAAGAAACTAAGTCAGAGGACGTTTTGGCTACTTTTGAAAACGCTCTTAGCAACATCAGACCCAAGGTTGAAGTTCGTCCCCGTCGCATTGGCGGTGCTGTTTATCAGGTTCCCACTCCGGTTCGTGGTCACCGTCAGCTTTCTTTGTCGATTCGTTGGTTAGTCACTGCCGCCCGCTCCAAATCTAACAAGGAACTTCACAGCTACGGCGATAAATTATCCGCCGAGCTTCTGGCCGCTTTAAAAAATGAAGGTTCAGCTGTAGGCAAACGTGCCGAAGTTGAAAAAATGGCCGATGCGAACAAGGCCTTTGCTCATCTGCGCTGGTAAGTCATCTTGTGCTATCATATTCCAATGTCTCTTTTCTCCGGTCGGAAATGCGTTCTTTGGCCACACGCCCAGACAGTCGATATCTATCTAAATCAGCGCGATAACAATTACTATTCTTTCGATATCGACTTTTCTAAAGAAATATCTGAACCCCAAAAGGTTTCTTTGGCCAATTTTTTCCAAAAAAACAAAATTAAAGAGTGTTATCTGCTCTTGTCTGATGATTTGGTTGTTACCAGATCGTTTATTTACGACAGTAAAATCACTCAAATCGATTCCAAAGAAGTTACCGGACTGGCAAAAACCTTTGTTCCTTTTGAAATTGAACCAGACGCTCTTAAGTTCAACTTGATTCCTCTTGAAGACAAAACTATTATTCAAGCTCAAATCTTTGATCTAAAAAAAATTACTCCCATTTATGAAAATCTTTCTGCCGTCAATCTTTCAGCCAAATCAGTCGAAACCGTCTCTTCTGCCTGTATCAAAACCATTTCCACCTTTAATCAAAACGAATATTTTTTGGTCTATCCTTTGAGCAAAAACAACTTTATTTTGGTTTTATCTAAAAATCAATCAATTTATCTCACCTCCGTTGTTAAAGGACCAACTTTGGAAATTCAGAAAATCGTTAATTATTCTAATCTTTATTTTTCCTCACCTACTACCAAAATATACTTTCCGTCCCAATCAAAGGCTGAAATAGAATCGACTACCAAAATGGAAACAGTTTCCTTTGATGAAAAAGAAATTGCCATTAAGCTAAATTACCCCAGTAATTTGCCGTTACCCGTTTTAGGTCTTTTTCTTAGTCAAACCGTCTCTAATCCTGTTATAATTACCAAGATGAATGAAAAATCCCCACAAACATTTTCCGAAAGTTCCGCCCCTAAAAGAAACCTTCTTCCCATAATTGCCGTTTTTATTATCACCGCCTCCCTTGCTTCAATTTTTATCTGGCTAATTCTTAACCGGTCCGGTGATGGAAAAATCAAAACCCCCAAATCATCAGAGATTACTCCCACTATTGCCGAACTTCCTACTTCTGTCCCAACCGCTATTCCTACTGCTGCCGAAATTAGCAAAAGCCTTAAGCTTCAGGTTCTTAATGCTACCGAGATTAATGGCCAAGCCGCTCTTCTCAAAGAAAAATTAACCAAGTTAGGCTTTACCAGTGTTACCGTCGGCAACAGCACCAATACCGCTACTGCCAACCTCATTCAAACCAAAGCTTCTCTGTCGACCTCCTCCGCTTATTTCAAAGACAAATTAACCGGTGTTTTTGATGCCGAAATTACTTCTGATCTTAAAAGCACCTCGACCTATGACGTTGTTTTTACTATCGGTACCGACATTCGAGGTCAATCTCTTCCTGCTTCTACTGTTTCGCCTTCACCTTCTGTCACCAAAAAACCAACGCCCTCTCCCACGCTTACAGAATAAAATATGAAAATTCTCATCACTGGTGGTCTTGGCTTTATCGGCACTAATTTTATCCGCTACTGGTTTGGCCATCATCTGAACGACCAAATCACCAATCTTGATTGTATTACTTATGCCGCCAACCCCAAAAACCTTTCTGATTACGATCAAAATCCAAACTACAAATTTATTAAAGGCAATATTCTTGATGCTGATTTATTAGACCAGATTCTTCCGGGAACCGATCTTATTGTCCATTTTGCCGCCGAATCTCACGTTGATCGTTCTATCGATGACCCTATGCTATTTGTTAAATCTAATGTTTTAGGCACCTATACTTTACTTTCCGCCGCGAAAAAACACGGCAATATCCGTTTTCATCACACTTCTACCGATGAAGTTTTTGGTACCATCATTCCCGGAGTTGTCGATATTTTTACTGAAAATACGCATTACGATCCCTCTTCTCCTTATTCGGCTTCAAAAGCCTCTTCTGACCATTTTGTCCGGTCATTTGGCAAAACTTTTGGTTTACCGATAACCATTACTAATTGTTCCAACAATTATGGCCCCTATCAACATCCGGAAAAAATGATTCCCCGGATGATTACCAACGTTCTTGATGGTAAAAAAATTCCTGTTTATGGCAAAGGGACCAACTATCGCGATTGGCTTTATGTCGATGATCATTGTTCTGCCATTGAGGCTGTTATTTCCAAGGGTAAATTAGGTGAAACTTACTGTGTTGGTGGCCTTAAAGAAACCTCACTAAATATTGATCTGGTCAAAAAAACTCTTAATTTAATGGGCAAAGATAATGATCAAATTGAATTTGTTGCTGACCGTCCGGCTCACGATAATTACGCCATAAGTTGGGAGAAAATCCACAAAGATTTAGGTTGGAACCCCAAAGAAACTCTGACTTCCGGTCTAAAAAAGACTATCGCTTGGTACCAAAACAATGAACCTTGGTGGCGCGCCGCCAAATCCGAAGCCGAAGCGTTTTACAAAAAACTTAACGATTATAAAAATATCAAAAAATAAACATGTCTGAAAAGATTCTTATTTTTGGCAACGGTCAAATCGGCAATTTTTATCATCGCTATTTTACTCAAAAAGGTATTGATACAAAAATTGCCGTTGATGCTGACATTACTGTTTTTGACCAGGTTTTAAAAGCCATAACCGACTACCAGCCAACCGTTGTCATTAATACTGCCGCTATTACTAATTTGGAACAGTGTTCCCAAAATCGGTTGGAAGCTTTTAATGTCAATGTCCTTGGCGCTGACAATGTTGCTCAAGCTTGCGACCAGAAAAATGTTTATTTTATTCATTTCTCTTCCGGCTGTATTTTTGAAAGTAAGGATGAGTTTGATGCCAAAAAAGTTGACGATCTTCTCTCTCCTGCGGCTTTTTATAGCTGGACCAAGGTTTGGTCGGAAAATTTAGTTAAATTCAAAAAAAGCCAAAAATTCCAATACTTAATTCTTCGTCCTCGGCAACCAATCTCTTCTGAAATCGATACTAAAAATATGTTGATTAAGTTCCTTACCTTTACCAAATTTGTCGATACTCCTAACACTGGTACCGTTATTGAAGATTTAATGGACTGGACGTTAGAGTTAATCAAAATTCGTCATACCGGCACCATTCATGTTGCCAACGAAGGGTGGAGTACTCCGTATCGGATTAGCCAGTTGTTAAAAAAATATATTCTTCCGGAATTACCGACTGAAAAAATCACCAAAGCAGAGCTAGACAAGCTCACTCCAAATCGCCGGGTTGATACCATTCTCGATGTTACCCCATTAAAATCTATTACCGGTGTTGTTGTTAAACCGTTTGAGGAGCGTCTTGAAGAAATAATTATTCAATTGGCAAAAAATTTCAAAATTGCCGATCCTGCTTTAGTTAAATCGGTCATGGAATCTACCGCCGAAACCTCCAAACAACGAACCCTCATCAACTCTTGTTGGCAAACCCTGATCAAATAATAAGGTCTTTCATCACCAACCCCGATACTTTTTCTGCCTCTCTTACCGCGTAATTCATTCCCCTATCTTCCGGATATATTTGGGCAAAATTCGCATGAAAAATTTTATTTTTTAAGTCTCCCTTGTCAAAGGGAGATTTAGAGGGATTTTGTCTTGCCGGCACCACATAATTAGTTGTCACCACTTGTTGTGCGTTTTTAAATTTAAAAACAAATTTCTGTTTAATTTCTTTTTCCTTAAACTCCGGAAATATTTTTTTTAAATATTTAAAAAATTCTTCATAAATTTTTTTCTCGCTTATTTTAAAGAATCTATGATTCTGCGGCACATAAGCCCCCAAATAGTAAACATTTTCATTTTTATAATTACTCTTGTCAATCAAATTAGTCTGTTGAATAAAGGCCAAAAACGGCGAATTTATATCATTAATATTGTGCCAATAATAACGGCTCAAATTTTGATTTGAAGTAAAAATTATGTTTACAAATCCCAAATAATCTATTTTTTCATCCGGAATAGTTGAAATTACCAAGTCATATTTTTTTACCAAATCAGCTTCTTTTACTTCTTTTTCCAATATAATTTTACCCCCGTTTTCCTTGACTTTTCTACAGAGTTCATCGGCAATTTGTTGAAATCCGCCTATCAAATACCCGAGTCTTTCCTTGCCGTCACTATCCTTGGAGTTGCCTCTGATGTGAATTCTTGCCCACAGCCACGCCATCGATATTTTGTTGTAATATTGGTGGAATTTACCGCGTAAAAGTGGCTCCCAAATTACTTCGTAAGCTTTCTGCCCACTCCGTTTTTTCATCCATTCTACTGCTGTAATATTTTTATATTTTTCCCAGCCTTTATCTTTTTCCAAATAAATTTTTACCAGTCCCAATCGAATTTTATCAATCAGTCCCAAGGGGTTAAATTTCAGCAAATCCATCGCCGTTCCAAACGGATACATTTTTCCGTCAAAATATAAACCAATCGAACTCTCGCTCCATTTCAATTTGTCTTTTAGTCCCAATTCTTCAATCAGATCAATCAAATATTTATCCGATTTAAAAATATGATGATAGCTTTTTTCCAAATTTGTCCCGTTTATTTCAAATCCACCGGCCAGCCCTCCGGCTTCTTTTTCTTTTTCAAAAATAGTTACCGAATAACCCTTTTGACCCAACCGATAACCAGAAACCAATCCTGTCAACCCCGCCCCGGTAATGGCAATATTTTTATCCATCACTAATTATACCTAAAATATCTATGCAATTAATCATTCTCGTGTTATCATAAACCCATCCTAAAGCGGGTAATTATGCCCGTTTTTTAATTAAAAAAATTATGCCTGAAGCTATTAAATTAACCAAAAACCGCGACGTCCCCATGGACAAAGTCCGAAATATTGGCATCATTGCCCATATCGACGGCGGCAAAACCACTACTACTGAACGTCTTTTATTTTATACCGGTAAAATTCACAAAATCGGCTCTGTTGACGAAGGGACTACTACTACCGACTCAATGGTTCAGGAGCGTGAAAGAGGCATCACTATTCAATCTGCTTGTATCACTACTTTTTGGCACGACTATCGTATCAACATTATTGACACTCCCGGCCACGTTGACTTTACCGCCGAAGTTGAGCGGTCTTTGCGGGTTTTAGACGGTGCTATCATGATTTTTGACGGTAATGCCGGTGTTCAGGCCCAATCAGAAACTGTTTGGCGTCAGGCCGACAAGTACAAAGTTCCCCGCATTGCTTTTGTCAACAAAATGGACAAAGTTGGCGCCTCATTTCAAAAAACTCTTGATAGTATTAATGCCAAATTAAAAGCTCCCATCGTTCCGGTTGTTTTACCTATCGGCGAAGAACACGACTTTGTCGGTGTCATCGACCTTATGGAACAAAAAATGATTGTTTATGACAAAGATGAAGAAGGTATGGAATTTACCGTCAAAGACATTACGCCGGAATATGCCGAAGCTGTTAAAAAAGCCCGTTTGGCCATGATCGAAAAAATTGCCGGGGAAGATGAAGTTTTAATGGAAAAATTCCTCAATGATCAGGAAATTACCGTTCCCGAGCTCAAAGCCACCCTTCGTCAGGCGACCATCACCCGCCGCCTATTTCCGGTATTTTGCGGTGCCGCTTGGCGCAACAAAGGTATTCATCCGATTTTGGACGCCATCGTTGATTATTTACCCTGTCCTACCGATGTTCCTCCCACCGAAGGTTACGATATCAACACTCACGAAAAAATTATTCGTAAACCTTACAAAACCGAGCCCTTTTCCGGGATGCTTTTTAAGGTTCAGTCCGATCCTCACGTCGGCACTCTTTCTTATGTTCGTGTTTATTCCGGTGTAATCAAATCCGGTTCCGAAATCTACAATTCTACCCGTCAAAAAACCGAAAGAATCGGCCGTTTGCTTCTAATGCACGCCGACAAGCGTGAAGGTATCGAAGAAGGCTTTGCCGGTGAAATCATTGCCTGTATCGGCATGAAAGAATCCTTTACCGGCGATACTCTCTGCGACAAAAATGCCCCCATTTCTCTTTCTCCAATTCAATTTCCCGATCCGGTCATTTCCCTTTCCATTGAACCGGAAACTACCGATGATCAGGAAAAAATGAGTCAGGCTCTTTCGCGTCTCTCTGCTGAAGACCCAACTTTTAGAGTTTCATACAACCAGGAAACCGCTCAAACTATTATTGCCGGTATGGGCGAACTTTATCTGGAAATTGTAGTTGATCGTCTCAAGCGCGAATTTGGTGTCAATGTTAAAACCGGCTCTCCTCAGGTCGCCTATCGGGAAACTATTTCCGCTAATGCTGACGGTGAAGGAAAATACATCCACCAATCGGGCGGTCATGGTCAATATGGTCACTGTAAAATCCATGTTGAACCAAAAAATCGTGGTGAGGGTATCGAGTTTGTCAATGGCGTCAAAGGGGGAGCCATTCCTTCAAATTTTATTCCTGCCATTGAAAAGGGTGTCCGCGAAACCCTCCAAAAGGGGATTATTGCCGGTTACCCCTGTACCGATATCAAAGTCACTGTTTATGATGGAACTTACCACGATGTCGATTCTTCGGAAATGTCTTTTAAGCTCGCCGGTGCCTATGCCATCAAAGACGCTTTTGCTTTGGCCAGACCTCTAATTCTTGAGC
>JBBAAS010000013.1:0-20545 GCA_041658125.1 Candidatus Shapirobacteria bacterium
TCGACAACCTTACCAAAATCAAGTTACATCGGTTTAATCCTTTCGACGATGTTGGCAGTGATCAAAGCTTTATACTTTGTTTATTGGATCAAACCAATTCCGGTGTTATCATTACCTCACTGCACGCTCGGAACTTAACCAGGTTCTATGCCAAAGCTATTAAAAACGGCCAGCCGGTAGACTCTTCTTTGTCAAAAGAAGAAAAATCAGTTATATTAAAAGCTATTAAAGGTTAACTATTTAATGAATTCCAAAATTAACAAGCCCATCGTTTATGCCGGTCTCTTTTTGGTAATTTCGGGTATTTCTTATTATGCGTTTAATCAATTAGTTCCAATAAAAACCACCAAAACCGAAACCAAAATTACCGTTACTCCATCTCCGACCAAAAAACAAATTGGTGATTTAACATTTTCCGGTCCGAAAACTGAAGTTTGCCCTATTAATGGTGAACTTTTTACTAAAGAGGAAAAAGATATTTGGAGCAAAAGACGACCTTTAACCGTTATGATTGAAAATCACGCTGATGCCCGACCCCAATCCGGACTCCAAAATGCCGACATCGTCTATGAAGCTGTCGCCGAAGGCGGCATTACCCGATTTATGGCTGTTTTTTATTGTAATATTGTTAAGGGTTCTCCTAACAAGTACGATGTCGGCCCCGTTCGTTCTGCTCGGACCTATTTTCTCGATCTGGCTTCCGAATACGGTGATTATCCCTTGTATGCCCACGTCGGTGGTGCTAACTGTAGTGCCGCGGTTCCCGGTGGTCCTTGTACTACTAATGCTAAGGCTTTAGCCATCGAACAAATTCAGGGTTACGGTTGGAATAATAAGGGTACTTGGGGAGACTTAAGTCAGTTTTCTCTTTCATATAAGGTTTGTCGCCGCGAGCCCGATCGTACCGGAAAGCCGGTGGACACTGAGCACTCCATGTATTGTTCCACTACCGAACTTTGGAATATTGCCGAAAGTCGGGGCTTAACCAATCAAACTATCATTAATAAAACCAATTGGGACAAAAACTACAAAAGTTGGTCATTCAAACAAAAAGACCAAGCCAATAACTCTCCGTCACCTTCAGCCATATCGTTTAACTTTTGGTCTGGCTATCAGGACTATCTTGTTTCCTGGAAGTACGATCAGGCAATCAATTCTTATGTTCGGCAAAACGGCGGTCAGCCGTACATTGATTTCAACACCGGTGAAGTTCTTACCGCCAAAAATGTTGTTATCCAGTATGTTAAGGAAAAACGCTCTGTTGATGTTCATGGCCACAATCTCTATGAAGTGATCGGTCAGGGTAGTGGTCTGGTTTTCCAAAACGGGACCAAAATAGACATTACTTGGGCTAAAGCTAACCGTACCGGCAAAACAATTTTTAAGGATAAAACCGGGCAGGAAGTCAAGCTTGTTCCCGGACAAGTTTGGGTAGAAATTCTGCCTACTGCTACCGCTATCAACTATGAAGGTTGAAACTCGACTTAAACATCTGTTTGTTTCCCAAACTCGGGGTAAATTGATAAATATTTTCTTTTATTTTCCCAAGCAGATTTTTTATGTTCGGGAACTGGTTCGATTAACCAAAGAAGAAATCAATTCCGTCCGGCGTGAATTGGATAATCTCAAAAGGGGTGGTATTTTAATGTCCGAAGCGCGTGGCAATCGTCTCTATTATTGGGCTAATCCCGACTCGAGTTTTTTTACCGACTTATTGGTTTTAGCCCACAAAAATTCCGGAATTGGTCAATCTTTAATTGAAAAAAGTTCATCAATTGGCCGAATTAAGCTCGCTTTTTGTAGCTATCAATTCTTAACCGGTGACCCCAATACTCAAGATTCGGTCGACCTTATTTTAATTGGCAACATTTCTCTTAAGGAAATTGAACAATTAGCAAAAAAAGAAGAAAGCACTTTGGGTCGGGAAATAAATTATATGGTTATGGACAAATCAGAGTTTAAGCTTCGTAAAAATAAAAGAGATTCTCTTTTGGTTGATTTTTTTCTTAACTGCCCTTTACTACTTTTGGGCAACCCCCATGATCTTTTTGATCTTTAAATGATAATCAGAAAAGTCATCAAAACCGGCAATAGCCTAGCCGTTACCGTTCCCTCTAAATGCCTCAAGGATTTTGACGTTAAAGAAGGCGACATTGCTCAAATCAAAATTAATCGTCCCCGTTCTTCGATCACCTATTTTTTTAGTGGTCATCCCCGCCAGCTTTCGCTGATTGACAAAAAGTGTTCTAAGGATTAAAAAGGATCAACCATGGCTTCGCCTCAAAAAAAAACCAGAAACATATTTATCTTCATTATTTTTCTTACCTTAGTTTGTTTATTTTTAAATCTTCCCAAATCGATACCTATTAGTCTTCATCTTGGCAAAATCAACATTGATCAGACTTTAACCCGTCCTGACTTTGCTTTTAAAATCGGAAGCTTTAGTTTTAAAAAAGATTTAAGCCTAAAATACGGTCTTGATTTAGCCGGCGGTGCTTCTTTAACTTTTGATATAGACACTACTAAAGCCAAAAAAGAAAACATTCCCTCGGCATTAGAATCTCTTAAAGGCAATATTGAACGTCGGGTAAATCTGTTTGGTATTAGTGAAGCCAATGTTATGATTTCCAATCAAAATGGCCAAAATCGACTTATAGTCGAACTTCCCGGCATCGAAAACGTTGATGAGGCTATTGCCCTTATCGGCAAAACCGCTGAATTAAATTTTAAGGGTGAGACTACAATTCCTCCCGAAGCCACTGCTTCAGCCACTATTTACGATCAATTTTCCGCAGATACCGGCATTAACGGTTCTCATTTAATTAAAGCATCGGTTGAAATTAATCCCAACAATTCGGAGCCCGAAGTTGCTTTGGAGTTTAATCCCGAAGGTACTAAGCTTTTTGCCACTGCTACTAAAAAATTTTTAAATCAGCGCATCGCTATCTTTTTAGATGAGTTTCCTGTCACTTATCCTACTGTTCAATCCGAAATTCCCGATGGTAAGGCTGTTATTAATGGTAATTTCGACATTAAATCCGCCAAAACTTTAGCCGCTCAATTAAATGCAGGGGCTTTACCTTTACCCATTACTCTTATTCAGCAATCTCAGGTTGGTGCCACTCTTGGGAAAGATTCCATCAACAAAGGTATCAAGGCCGGTCTCGTCGGTTTGCTCTTGGTTTCTCTTTTTATGATCGGCAACTATGGCTATCTTGGTTTTATTGCCGACATCGGCCTAATAATTTATGGCCTTATTACTCTGGCTCTTTATCGTCTCATTCCGATCAGTCTATCTTTCCCCGGTATCGTCGGCTTTATTTTATCAGTCGGCATGGCCGTTGACAGTAATATTTTAATTTTTTCCCGGATGAAAGAAGAACTGCGTTTAGGCAAACCCTGGAATACGGCTATGGAGCTTGGTTTTGGCCGGGCTTGGGATTCTATCAAAGACGCCAACACTTGTACCATCATTACCGGTCTCATTCTTTTTAATCCCCTTAATTGGAGTTTTTTTAATTCATCCGGTATGGTTCGAGGCTTTGCTGTAACTCTGCTTTTAGGTATCTTTATCGGTATTTTCACCGGTGTCTTTGTTACCCGCAACTTATTACGTGTTTTAGCCAAAAAGAATTAACTATGAACATCATGAAATATCGTCCTTTGTTTTATTTCATTTCCTTTTTATTGATTGCCACTTCAATCTTTTCCATAGCTAAATGGGGTTTTAAAACTTCCATCGATTTTGCCGGTGGTTCAATTCTTGAAGCCAGTTTTCCCGGTCAGCCGGATAAAGCAAAACTAAGTGATCTTTTTACTCAACAAAATCTTCCCCTAAATTCCATCTCTTTGGCAAATCAAAAAAACTATCTTTTTAAGTTCCAAAATATTACTCCTGAAACCAAAACCAAGCTTAACGAAGCCCTAAAAAAATTTGATCCCAAATATGAAGAGCTTCGCTTTGAATCTGTCGGTCCCATTTTAGGCAAGGAACTTTTGAAAAAAACCATTTTCGCCATTATCCTTTCATCCTTATTCCTTTTACTTTTTATTGGCCGTCGTTTTAAAGATCTTTCTTTTGGTGCTTCCGCTATTATTGCCATGTTCCATGATTCTTTTATTCTTATCGGTAGTTTTTCTCTTTTGGGTCATTTTTTTGGCGCCGAGCTTGACGCTCTTTTTGTCACCGCTTTATTAACCACTCTCTCTGCTTCAGTTCATGACACTGTCGTCACTTTCGATCGTATTCGGGAGTTAAGACGTCAAAATTATAAAATCGACTGGGTCAATCTTGCCAATCAAGCCGTCACCGAAACCATTGTTCGCTCGGTCAACAATTCTATGACCATTATCTTCATGTTGTTGTCGCTGGTGGTACTCGGCGGGGACACCACCCGATGGTTTGCTGTAGCTCTTCTGATAGGGGTAATTTGTGGTACTTATTCCTCTACCGCCGTCGCCATTCCTCTCGTTCTTTTCTGGAAGCGCAAAAGTCAAAAATAGACCTGCTGTTTAAACTTTTACCGTGGGATCCTCGCTTTCCTCTGGGCTCACATGTCTGATCTCTATCTTTGTGTGCGGATTGGATTTAGTCTCGTAAGATGTCAAAACTGCACGACCACCATGAATTAAAACGATATCAACATTTCCTCTAGTATGCGGGGCCTCAGCACGGTCACAAGGCTCAAATCCTTCTATAAAAGGGGCCTCTTTCCCTGTTCCGGTAACTAAACGTCCAACGTGATAAATTGGGTTCCGTATTATTGATGTAAAGTAAGTGTTTGTATGGACTTTTAAATCTTGGCCCAAATCCCAATCATTATCCTTATTATTTAAATCAATTTCCTCAATTATTTCACCTTTTGTCACACAAATCTTTGCTACCATATACCGTCACTATAACATATTTATATAGTTTTTCAATTCGTTTTTTCGTTTCTGTCTTTGCTTGGGCAAAATAATCCCAATTATTACTTATCTGCGAGCTATCAAAACTCTTCTCGGTCTAAATTCCTTTCCGTGCGTAATGGTCACTTGTCTTTGTCGGCCAGCTTTAATATCCCAAATATTCAAAACCACACCTTGTCCAAGACTCTCCAATTCAACTCTACCTTGATTACCTGATCGGCTGTCAAGATATCCTTGAATTCCCTCATCAGGAAATTTCTCTAAAACCTGAAATTTTCCCAATATTATCGTTTTGGTTGGATTTGTCGAAATTATTGGGCTATTTGCTAATGGGTTTTCCTCGTGGGTAATGACACCATCAAAACCATCCGGCAAAACACCAGCCTCACCTTCGTATTTATATGTAGCTACCATTGGGTATCACTATAACATATTTATATAGTTTTTCAATTATCATTATTCTCTTTTATTTTTTCCAACAACACCTCTCTTTCATTCAACTCCGGCCTTACTTCAACTTCCGCAAAAATCTTATTTAATATCTCGCCTACTTTTGGTCCCGGTTTTATGCCCAATACTTCCATCACATCATGGCCGTCAATCTTCATGTCCTTGACTGAAAATGGCTGTTTTTGCACTTCCCCAATTCTTTCTCTAAACGCTTCCCACCGCCAGCTGGTTTCCTTGGCACCGGATCCAAGCCGGTCCCCTCTGCGTAGGGCAATCATTTCTTCGATATATTCCGGCGTTACATTTCGGATAAATCTTCTCACTGCCGCATCGGTTTGCACTTCCGACACCGTAAACATATGCCACCTCACCAATCTAAATAGCAAATCCAATTCTTTATTAGACAATTTCAATCTTTTCGCGATTTGTACGGCGGTTCTCGCCCCTACTACTTCATGCCCATGAAAAGTTCTGGCTTCGCCTTCGCCCTTCATCACTGCCGGTTTGGCTACGTCGTGAAGCAAGCATGCAAGTCTTGTCACCGGATTTGTCGAAACGCAATGTTCCAAAGTTTTTAAATTGTGATTCCACACATCATCGATATGATGCCCTTTTTGTTTAACCTCAATTCCTTCCGTTAGCTCCGGGATAATTTCCGCCAAAAGGCCGCTTTCCAAAAGCATTTTAACTCCCATGGCCGGAGTAGGGGATTCCAATATCTTAAACAACTCGTCTCTGATTCTTTCCCCGGCTATTAGTTTAATTTTAACCGCATTTTTTTGTATCGATTTTAAAGTTTTTTCTTCAATTGCAAACCCGATGTAAACGGCAATTCTTACTGCTCTCATCATTCGAAGCGCATCTTCCGAAAATCTTTCATCCGGGTCACCGACAGCCCGAATTAATTTATTTTTTATATCCTCTTGCCCTCCGTACAAATCAATAATTTTTAAGTCTCCCCTGTCAAGGGGAGATTTAGAGGGATTTGCTTGTAGTGCCATCGCGTTAACGGTAAAATCCCTTCGTTTTAAATCTTCTTCAATTGTTTTCCCCCACTCAACTTTATCGGGGTGTCTTGCGTCCGAATAATCCCTTTCAGTTCTGTAGGTGGTAATTTCAAAAATTTCCCCGTCTTTGCCCAAAACTGAAAATGTTCCAAACACATTATTACAAAAGCTATTTTTCGGAAACAATTTTTTCATTTCTTCCGGCGTCAAATTAGTTGCCAAATCCCAATCCCATATTTCCCTGCCGATAAGCATATCCCTGACCGCTCCGCCGACAACATAAATTTCGGCTCCCGCCTGGTCAAACTTATCGGTTAAATTTTTTATCTTTTGGGGAATCACAAAACCCATACCCTATTTTAACCCAAAACCCCTCCGACATTTCGGAGGGGTTTTATTGTTCAATACTATTGAAATTAAGCAGTTGGCGCCTCGGCTGGTTTTTCCGGCCTCGGTAATGCTTCTTTGACAGCAATATTTCGACCACCTTGGTCGGTACCGTCAGTTGCCTTCATCGCTTCAGCGGCGACTTCATCAGTTTCAAATTCTACGAAACCAAAGCCTTTGCTTCGGCCGGTGAATTTGTCCATAACTATATTTGCCGAGACTACATTTCCAAAGGGTGTGAAAACCGCCTTGAATTGGTCATCGGTCATGTTGAAGGAAAGATTTCCTACAAAAAGTTTTTTTGCCATTTTTAGTACTTAGTACTCCTTTTAACCTTAACAATAACTTGCCTTGAGCTTTTGGCTAAATCCACTCAAGACAGGGAAAGTATAACAAATTTACCTCCAAAAGCAATTTTCATGGCTTCTTTGTTATCATTAATCAACTCCATGTCTACCCCTAAAATTGTTATCAAAAGCTCAAAAGTTATCGATAAAAATCTTAGTTCTACCGACCTTGTCTCTCTTCTTCTCAAAAACCGCCAAATTTCTCCGACCTCTGATTTTCTCAATCCTCAATTCCCGGAAAAACCCAAAGATATCCATATCACTTCTGCAGTTAAGCTTATAAAACAATCCATCGCCGACAACGATAATATCCTGATTTACGGCGATTATGACGTTGACGGGATTACTTCCACCGCCATTCTTTGGCAGTCTTTATATCAGGCCAAGGCTAAAGTTACCCCTTTTATTCCTGATCGCCAGCTTGACGGTTATGGCTTCAAAGCTAAATCTTTTTTACGTTTTCAAAAATCACTCAGCCAAAAATTTTCTCTTTTAATCACCGTTGACAACGGTATTGTTGCTCATTCTGAAATTGCCAAAATCAAAAAGCTTGGTCTAAAAATTATTATTCTCGACCACCATCTGCCTCAAGCTTCTCTTCCGGTCGCCGATTCAATTATTCACTCTACCAAGGTTGCCGCTTGTGCTTTAGTCTGGTATTTGGCAAAAATTTTCGACAAAAATGCTGATCTTGGACTAGTGGCACTTGGCACTGTTGCCGATTGTTTACCCCTAATCGGCCCAAATCGTAATTTAGTTGTTCATGGTCTCAAAGCTCTCCGGCTTAACCCCAGTCCCGGCATCAAAAAATTAATTGAAATCAGCGGTCTTAAGCTCGATTCAGTTACCGCCTATGATTTGGGTTTTGCTCTTGGCCCGCGCATTAATGCTGTTGGCCGTCTTTCTAACCCCACCGATGCTCTTCGTCTTCTTTGCAGTCAAACCCCCGCTCAAGCTCAAAAATATGCCCAAGTCTTGGACAATTATAATCAGGATCGCCAAATACTTCAGCGGGAAAGCCAAGTTTTAGCCGAGTCACAGGTCGATTTGGAAAACAAATTGTTATTTGTTTCGGACCCGTCATTTCATCCCGGAGTTATCGGTTTGATTGCTGGCCGTCTTGTCGAAAAATATTATCTGCCTACTATCGCCATCAGTATTGATGATGACACTGCCAAAGGTTCTTGCCGGTCTATCCCCGGTCTCAATATTATTGAAACTCTCCGGGAACTTGACCCAAAAATTTTTATTGATCTTGGCGGTCATGCCGGTGCCGCCGGTTTTTCCATTCTTACCAAGAATATCAAAGCCTTAAAAACCGCTCTTACCAAATTAATTAATAAAAAATTAAAAGATGTCGACCTTACTCCGGCAATTGAAGTCGACGCCGCTATGAAACTGTCAGCTGTAAATTTAAAAAATATCAAAGCTATTTCGGAGTTGGAGCCATTTGGTCTTGGCAATCCCCATCCGCTGTTTCTTTTCAAAAATGTTCGGGTCGTCAGTAAACGGATTTTGGGCTCCGCCGGTGATCATCTCAAGCTTAAGCTCGATGATCCTTCAACTTCAAAAATTGAAAATCTGCCCGCGGACGCCATCGCTTTTAAAAAAGGCCAACTCGACTCTCAAATCAAAATCGATGATCTTATCGATTTGATTGCCTCTCTTGATGCCAATACTTGGCAGGGAACCACCACACCACAATTAATAGTCAAAGAAATTATTCAGCACACCGTTTAATTTTATTAGTAAATACAGTAGAATACACGCATGAATCGTACCCTAATTGCCGAAACTTCAAAGCTAATAGGTCAGGAAGTAAGAATAAAAGGTTGGGTAAATTCTGTTCGGGCTCATGGCCAGTTAGTTTTTGCTGATATTCGCGATCGATCCGGCATTATTCAAGTTGTTGGCGATAAAACTCTTGCCTCTCTTCACGAAGAATATGTCGTTGATATTATCGGTACTATTCGTAGTCGCGATCCAAAATATATCAATGCCAAAATCGCTACTGGTTCTGTTGAGCTGGAAGTAAAAACACTTCAGGTTTTAGAAAAAGCCGAAGCCCTTCCTTTTGATATCCATCAGCCGGATATTAATATTTCTCTGCCGATTTTACTGGATAACCGTTCTCTTTCACTAAGAAATAAAAAAATCCAAGATGTCTTTAAGGTTCAGGCGACCATTGTCCGGGCCTTTCGTGACTATTTAAATAGTCAGGATTTTACAGAAATTTTTGTCCCCACCATTGTAGCCGGATCAACCGAAGGTGGCTCCGAAGTCTTTCCTGTCGATTATTTTGGCTACAAGGCTTATTTGGCCCAAAGCCCCCAACTTTACAAACAAGTTTTAATT
The DNA here is from genome assembly GCA_041658125.1 of Candidatus Shapirobacteria bacterium. Taxonomy (GTDB): domain Bacteria; phylum Patescibacteriota; class Microgenomatia; order UBA12405; family UBA12405; genus JBBAAS01. The sequence goes on from JBBAAS010000013.1 coordinate 9,455, forward strand.
CCGGCTCTTGAACGGGTTTTTACTGTTGCTCATGCTTATCGTGCCGAGCCTTCAGTTACTACCCGTCACCTAACTGAATACGTTGGTCTTGATGTCGAATTTGGTTTTATCGATTCCTGGCTTGATGTTGTTAAAAATGCCGACAGTGCTGTAAAAGCAATTTTTAAAGCCGTTTCTGAAAAGCACCAAGATATTTTAGATGAATATGGTGTCACTGTTCCCAAAACTATCGAAAATACTCCGATTATAAAATTAAAAGACGCTCTTAAATTAATTTATGAACGTACCGGTCGTGATGTTAGAAACGAGCTTGACATGGATCCGGAAGGGGAACGGGAAATCTGCCGTTGGGCAGAAGAACAATTCGGTAGCGATCTAGTCTTTATTACCCATTTTTACACCAAAAAACGTGCCTGGTACAGCTTTCCCGACCCGGAAAGTCCCGAAGAAACCTTAACTTTGGATTTAATTGGCCGCGGTGTCGAATGGATTTCCGGAGGTCAGCGGATTAGCAATTATTCCGAGCTTCAGGAAAAAATTAAATCAAAAGACCAGGATCCTGCCGATTTTGAAATTCCCTATGGTCAAACGTTTCGATACGGTATGCCCCCGGAAGGTGGCTACTGTATTGGCTTGGAACGGATAACGATGAATATTTTAGGCCTTGATAACCTTCGTAAATCGAGCCTTTTTCCCCGCGACATGGAACGAATCGATAATCGCCTATCGCTCGTCGGTAAAAAATATTCCTTATCTTCCCAAGTTTCTCTTCATGACAAATTAGTAAATTTTCTCAAAGAAAAATCAGTTGATTTCAAGGAACTTTCTCACCAACAAACCCGTACTTGTCAGGAGGCCGCCGAAGCCCGTGGTACTGATTTAAACCAAGGCGCTAAAGCGCTACTTATGTTTGCCGACAACAATCCGATTTTAGTCGTACTTTCCGCCGCTCAAAAGCTTGATAATGGCGCCTTTAAAAAAGAATTTAATTTCAAAGATTTGCGCATGGCTACCCCTGAAGAGGTCAAAAAACAAACCGGTGTCGAAATCGGTGCTGTTCCTCCGTTTGGCAATCTTTTTAGCACTCCGGTTTTTGTTGATCAAGGTTTTCTAAAACAAACAGAAATTGCCTTTAACGCCGGGTCGCACACCAGCTCGATAATTTTAAAATCAGCCGATTTTGTCAAATTGGTAAGTCCTAAAATTGGATCCTATGCCCAAAGCTAAACGGAGAAACATCGGATTTTTCCTCATTATTTTTCTGTCTATTTTTAATTTGCTTTGGTTTTTAACCAATTTATCAATCCGTTTATTTTCTAAAAAACCGGTTTCTCTTATTGCTCAGGACATTAGTGATTATTCTCATCCCTTAAAGCCCGTAGTTGCCGATTCTTCTTCTCCGAACATTTTGGCTCCGGCCTATCTTCTTTTGGATGCCGAGACCAACACGGTTTTGCTTTCCAAAAACCCCGAAAACCGCATATTTTCCGCTTCCGTTACCAAATTAGCCACTGCTCTTACGGCTCTCAATATTTATCCCCTCGATGAAGTTGTTACTATCACCGAAGAATATAAAGAAGGGAAGGTTATGGAATTGACCGCCGGTGAAAAAATTACGGTTAAATCTTTGGTAACCGCCCTATTGGTATATTCTGCCAACGATGCCGCTTTCAATTTAGCCTCTCACCACCAACAGGGAGTTCCGGGTTTTGTCACAGAAATGAATTTAATTGCCCGGAAATATCAACTTATTAATACAAATTTTACCAATTATGACGGTATTCATGATCCCAACCACTATTCTACTGTTTATGAATTAGCACAGCTCGCTCGGCTGGCAATTAAAAATCCGATTATCAAAGAATACGTTAAGTATAAAAATCTAACTGTTACCGATGTTGACGGGATTTATGTTCACGACTTAACCTCTACCAACGAACTTCTCGGAGTTATCCCCGAAATCGAAGGGCTTAAAACCGGTTATACTCTCGAAGCCGGCGGTTGTTTTGTCGGCTTAATAAATATTAACGGCCATTATTTAATTTCTGTTGTTGCCCAAAGTCCTGATCGTTTTTCCGACACCAAATCGCTTGTTGCCTGGGCCAAACACAATCTTTCCTGGAAACCATACACTCCTTAATTCTGTTTTACGTATTTATCTAAAATTGCCGACACATAGCCCACAAACTGGTTGTCACCCTCAAAGACAAACACCGGTTGTAAATAATTAGTTAAATTAACCGGCTCAAAATAGGCCAAATATACATTTTTTATTTTTGCCGATCCGCTTTGGTTATCGCTGGCCGGCCAATAATTTCCCGCCTTTAAATCGTTGAAGGCAGTCTCCACTGTTTTAATCGGATAGCTCGAAAAAGATTGTCGGTCAATATCAACATATCGATAATTTATTTCAACTACCTTTTTTCCCTCTACCGAAGAGCCGGATACCAACACTGATATCGCCGCTTTTCCCGGTTCCGAGGTCATCAGTTTCAACTTGTTGTCGGTAGTTTCTCTAAAAAAATCGACCCTAATCATATTGGCTTCCGACAAAGACTCTACTAGTTTTAGTCCGTCAAATTCTATTTTCCAAAAGCTGACCTTTTTCTCACCGCCTTCTATATCTTTTGGCAATTTATTTGCTTTTGCTAAATACGCTCTGGCAATATCAATCGCTCCCTCTTTCATCGGCATTTTATCCGGACTCAAAAGCATTTGGTCGCTTTCATAAGGATACTTCAAAACAAAACTGCCGTCCAAAACATTCATTCTCAATACTTGATTTAAATTCTCACTTTTAAATTCATAAATGCCGCTCCCTGTCTTGGTTTCTGTTGGTTCTCCGGCAAATCCGAGGTCCTTGGCTATGCTTTTAGCATAATCAAGTGAACCGTAAAGAGTTTTTGGCAAATAAACCACATACACTTTTGCCTGGTCGGAAAATTTTGGGAAAACATCACCCGGCAATGCTTTTGTAAACTCCTTTTTTTCAAAAGTTTTCTCCGGAAAGACTAACTTTGGTAATATCCCAAATCTCATATCCGGCGGAGTATAGGGAGGGTGAGCCGCTTTGTAAGCTTTAATCGCCGCCGTCATTCCTGTCCACAAAAATAAAAATACCACCAAACCAATCCCGCCATATTTAATTAAATTCCTCGACATATATGCCGTCTGTGTTAAGGACATGGATTAATTTTAGCGTCAAATGCTACAATATGCCATGACTAATGGGCAACCAATCGTTCGTACCCGCATGGCTCCCAGTCCCACCGGCGAACTTCACATCGGCAGTCTCCGTACTTTACTTTATAGTTATGCTTTTGCCAAAAAAAATCACGGTCAATTTATTATCCGTATCGAAGATACCGATCAAAAACGTCTGGTTTCTGGAGCTCAAGACCGAATTTTAAAAGATATCAAAGATTGCGGTCTTTCTTGGGATGAGGGTCCTGACATTGGCGGGTCTTACGGTCCTTATGTCCAAACAGAACGTCTGGCTCTTTATCAAAAATATATTCAAGAACTTTTAGACAAAAAGCTGGCCTATTATTGTTTTTGTACTTCCGGTGACCTTGAAACCATGCGTGCTACCCAGAGGGCCGCCAAGCAAATTCCCAAATATGATCGTCGTTGCCTAAAACTTTCCGCCGACCAAATCCAAACCAATCTCCAAAATAAAGTACCCTACGTAATTCGCCTTAAAGTACCCGATAACGAAGTGATTTCTTTTACTGATGCCGTTCGGGGTGAAATTAAAATTAACACCACCGACATTGATGATCAGGTTTTAGTCAAATCCAACGGCATTCCTACCTATCACTTTGCGGTTGTTGTTGATGATCATTTGATGAAAATTTCCCATATTTTCCGTGGCGATGAATGGATTTCTTCCACTCCCAAACAAATTATTCTTTACCGTTATTTTAACTGGGAAGTACCACAATTTGCCCATCTTACGGTCCTATTAGACCCAACTCACCAAGGCAAAATGAGCAAACGTTTTGGTTCAGTTTTTGTCCGTCAATTTTTAGACAACGGTTATCTCCCCGAAGCTCTTTTAAATTTTTTAATGCTTTTAGGCTGGAACCCCGGTACTGATCAGGAAATATTTACTCTCACTGATTTTATCGAACAATTCAGTCTTGATCATCTTCACAAAAAACAACCTATTTTTGATATTAAAAAATTAGATTATCTTAACGGTCTTTATCTTCGGCAAAAATCAGACGCAGAGCTCTTTCCACTTTTTAAAAAATATCTTCCAAAGGCCAGTGATGAAACCATTAAAACTCTTGTTCCTATTTTGAAAAGCCGAATCGCCAAACTTTCTGATCTCCCCATTCAAACAAATTTTTTATTTGAAGATATCGATTATTCTCATGAACTTTTACTTCAGCGCCAAACTCCTTCTGTTCTGGCCAAAGAGATGTTAACTCAAGCCCGGCAGCTTTTGGAAAAAATTCCCGAATATAATTTTCCAGCTTTACAGACCGGTTTAATGGATCTTATAAAACAGAATGGTTGGAACATCGGTCAATTTTTTATGGTTTTCCGTGTCGCCATTTGCGGTGTTACCCAAACCCCCCCCATTGTCGACTGCCTTCCCATTCTTAGCCGGAAATCAACTATCCGAAAAATTGATCTGGCCATTTCCAAATTATCCGCCTAATCTGCTAGACTATTTTTGTGTTGATGATTTTTCTTGTTTTCCTTTTTCTTTTATCTCCTTCACCCATCTTTTCCGCTCCCTCAATCCAAATTATCTCTACTTCAGATTCCATCGTTCAGTTCGATCCTTTTACTATCAGCCTAGCTCTTACCAATCTTACTGTCGGCGAAAATTATTACTTCAAAGCTTTTGCCGACGGTGCCGATGAAAACCTCATCAAAACTTATTTTAATAGTCAGGCTATTCCTTACACCGGCCACTCCTGGAGTGACTATCCTTCCATTTCTGCTACCGATTCCAGTTCTTCGGCTACTCTTTCAGCTATCGTCTATAGTAATCCCAATCTCTCCCTAAAAGTTCGTCTGGCCAAAAAAAGCGGTAGCGACTACGATACTTATAATAGTAATACTTTTTCTTTAACAATTATTACCCCGACACCGACCTTAACCCTTACTCCGACTCCTGTTCCTACCGACACCCCAACTGCCACACCTACCAACGCTCCTGCTCCAACCAGTACTCCTTCTCCTTCTCCAACCTCCACTCCAAAACCCACCGCCACTCCCACGATCAAGCCGACCCCTACCCTTATCGTCAAATCTTCAGCCACTCCGACCGAAGATCCTACCGATCTTCCCACTATTATTGAAACCGAAGATGCCGCTTTTTACCTCACCACCCCCTCTCCTACCGACTCTGAAATTCTTGGTATTCAGGATTTTGTCGCTTCTCCTGCCGCTGTTTCGACCAAAACAAACTTCCCAAAAATCTCATCCCTTCTATTTTTATCGGTACCGGTACTGCCTTGCTTTTAACTCCTCTGATATTATCAAAACTAAAATATGGTCAAAATTAGTTCAAAATCCATTCTTCGTTTCCTGCCGTCACTTTTATGGATGATTGTTATTTTTTATTTTTCTTCCCGGCCTACCGACGTTATTGGTGGGAGCGAAACCTTTCGGACTATTTTTTTCAAGTCACTTCATCTTGGTGAATATGCAGTTTTAGGAGCTCTTCTTTTTTTTGGTTTAAAAAATAAACTATCCTCCATCATCTTTGGTTACCTTTATGCTTTTACCGATGAATTCCATCAAAACTTAGTTCTCGGTCGCCATTGTCGTTTTTCCGACACGTTGATTGACCTACTGGGGATTATTATCGGTGTAACCCTATTTAAATTCGTCTTAAAACCTTTGACAAACAAATATAATAAAAAAAATAAGTTTATAAGTTAACCACAATCTAGATCAATCAATCTTTCTTTTTATTAATCAGATAGACAATTCCCGCCCCTAGCCCAAATAGTATTGCTGATACAACTGATAATATTTTAATGAAAGAAATCGGTTTTTTTACACTTTCCCCACTCTTAGAAGTATCTTCCCCAAGCACTTGGTTCTCAGCTAATTCACCCAATGTTCCTCCGGTTGGTTCAACCGCCAAATTATCAATTGTGGTTGGGGTAGATGTATTTATATCAGAACCTACAATATTATCACCGTTACTCCCAGTCTGGCTATTTTTATTTGCATTCGCGCAACTGTCTAGTGGATCAAGAAGACAGGGATCCTGACCGTCCCTTTCGCCGTCTTTATCCGTATCGGGGTTAAACGGGTCGGTACCAATAATTTTCTCTTCTGTATCCGGTAGCCCGTCATTGTCATCGTCTGGATCTACACTATCACCAATCCCATCCCCGTCATTGTCCCTATCCACAAAAACAATCCTGGAAAAGGTTGCTAATTTATTATTTTCAGACTGATCTTCATATACAGTAGTCCAAAAATAGACATTGCCGCTAATCTTTAATGTATCGTCAAAATATATTCCGTCTTGCATCTTTTTGACATTGACCATTTTTAAAGTTCGACCAAATTGATAAGGTGAACTTTCGGGGTTTTGGGAATAAGTTAACTTTACGTAGAGTTCATAATCATTCGAGTTATCACTATTATTAAAAATTACGTAGAGTCTATTTTTTCGATTTATTATCGGCGGATCGCTTTTAAACCTAATATCGGTCAAAGTTACTTGGTCAAATGCGTTTACTTCCTTTAAAACACCTAGGAAAAACAGCAACAACAGTACTAGTAGGAGCCCAATCTTTTTAGTGATATTAATTGATGATATCAAACTTATTTTTGTTCCCACACAAAAATTCAAAAATATGCCATGAAAAACGTTGAAAACAGTCACCTTCCATCGCCGTCTTTCTTTTAAAAAAGTCGTTTTAGGTCTGATTTTAAGTCTGGGTACCTTTTTTATTGACCGTTATTTCCTGCAAAAATATTGTTGCTCTCTCCGCCTTTTGTGTAAATATTTCTGGATCGGCAACCTTATTTCCTTAGCCTCACCTTTTTTGATCGCTTTGAAAAAGCGATAAAGTTTTCTATACTGATGTTGTGAAGAATTTTTTATCGGTTTGGTTTATTCCTCAGCCTAAAAACAATTATCGGGCTCTTCTGCTTCACCCTAGTTTTTTAGGACTTTTTATTGCCCTCTATCTTCTCAATCAATCCCTAATCAAGTCCTTCACTATCGCCAGGCCCGGTGTTCTTGGTTATTCCTCCGAAATTACCGATCAAAAAGTGTTTATTCAAACTAACAGTGAAAGGCAAAAACTTGGTCTAAGCGGCCTAAGCTACAACTCAACCTTGTCGGCATCAGCCACTAAAAAAGCCGAAGATATGTTCAAAAATGACTATTGGGCTCACAGTTCACCGACAGGCAGAACCCCTTGGGATTTTTTTAAAGAAGTTGGCTACCGATACTCTGTTGCCGGTGAAAACCTCGCCAAAGATTTTTACGATACCGAATCGATGATGCAGGCGTGGATGAAATCAACTACACACCGGAAAAATATTTTAGATACCCGTTATCAGGAAATTGGCATCGGTGTTGTTAACGGCGTTCTTAATGGAGTCAAAACCACTCTGGTAGTCCAGCACTTTGGTACCCCGGTTAATGCCGTTATAAGCCATGAAAAACCCCCTTCCGACACGGCGGTTGTTTCTCAAAACGTTCAGGTTCTATCGGAAATATCAGCCCCCCAAATCAGTCCCGTCGCTATCAGCAAAACTGTCGGCATTATTATGTTCATCTTTATCATTGGAGTTCTTCTCATTGATGGTTATATCACTCTTAAAAATCGTACCAATCGCATGACCGGATCTTCCGCCGGCCATGTCGGTTTTCTCTTAATAATTCTTTTACTTCTTTTATTTACCCGTCAGGGATCAATTTTTTAAAATGACAATTTTTAAGGAAATCAAACAAAAACCGCTTGAATATTTCACCCTTCTCTTAATTTTTATAATTGGCGGCATCCTGTTTTTTGTCTTTAGCTTCGATTCTCATTCGCAAAGACGGATTATTTACCTAATTTCCGGAGCTTATCTCTCATGGAGCCTTTATCATCATTATCGTCGTGGTGATCTTGATGTTTCCATCATCATAGAATATCTGATTATGGTTTTACTTGGAATTATTGTTATTTCCTCGACATTGCTCTAGTTGCCACTCTTTTATTTTCTTTAAATCGCCCGATAATAACACCTTTGGAACTTCTTTTTCCAAATATATTTCCGGTCTGGTATATTGCGGGTACTCTGGCGCTCTGACTTTTTTTCCGTCAATCTCAATTTCCGAAAAACTCTCTACAATGCTGGATTCATCTTTTCCCAATACACCTTTTACCAATCTTACCGTCGCATCGATCATTACCATTGTTGGCAATTCTCCTCCGGTTAATACATAGTCACCAATCGATATTTCCTCATCTACAAGATTATCCGAGATTCTTTGGTCAAAACCTTCATAGTGACCACAAATAAATATCAAATTATCAATTTTCGACCACTCTTCCGCTTTCGCCTGATCAAATCTTTTTCCTCTTGCTGAAGTTAAAATTATCCTTGAAGTTTTGAAATTTGAAATTTGAAATTTGAAATTTTCTAATGCTTTAGCGATCACATCTACTCTAATTAGCATCCCCGGTCCTCCACCGTATGGTCTGTCATCAACCGACCCATAACTATTCCATGCCCACTTTCTCATATCGTGAAATTCCATTTCTATAATGTTTTTATTAATCGCCCTCTTAACCATACTTTCTTCAAAAGGGGACTCAAACATTTTTGGAAACAAAGTAATTACATCAATTTTCATAAGTCTATTTTATCCTGATCTTCTTCGAATAGCATCTAAAAACTTACTCTGGTCATCATAACCAAATTGTTGAGCCAATCGATCTCCACACAGTCCGTGTTTGTCTTTTCTCGACAAAAGACAATCCTCACCAGTAGTATAAACATAATTGTCAATTTTGATCAATTCAACTAATCGCGGCCTGCTTCTTTGCGGTCTGTTTCTTCCGTTGGAATTACTGATAAAACGCCTATGTTGTATTTCCCTTAAGGGGTCTTGCCGAGCCATTTCTTCCCTAACTTCTCGATCTACCTGTCGCCAATATTCCATCCACTGTTTTTCCTCTTCTTCCCTTTCCATAGGCAGAATTATAACATTTGTCAAAACCCCAATACTTGTTATACTTCTTTCATGAAATCAAACACCAAATCTCAAACCGCCGTTATCGTTATTCCGACCTACAAAGAAGCCGATATTATCGGTAAAACTATTGAAGTTCTTTGTACCGATACTTTTCCAAAAATCGCCAAAAAAGAAGGTAATCTTATTCAAGACTGGCAGATGAAAATTTTAGTTGTCGATGGCAATTCTCCCGACGGTACCGGTAAAGTAGTTGAAACTCAAGCTAAAAAATTTCCTAATGTTTTTCTTTTGACCGAAACCAGCAAAGACGGCATTGGTGCTGCCTATTACAAGGGTTTTAAATACGCCATTGATAAGTTAAACGCTGATTTTGTCTTCGAGTTTGATTCCGATCTTCAGCACCCTCCGTCTACCATTCCTTTGATGTTAGCCAAGGTAGAACAGGGCTACGATCATGTCATTGGTTCCCGTAAAATTGCCGGCGGAAGTAATCCCAAAGGTTGGGGTTTTAAACGGGTTTTCTTTTCCGAAGTCGGTGGTTTTACTGCTCGTTTTATCATGTTTTTCCCTTTCAAAAATTTCTTTAAAGTTACCGATCCGACCACAGGCTTAAAAGTTACCCGGGTCAAGGGTTTTATCGATCGTTTTGACTTAACCGACTTCAAACACCTTTACAGCCGTAGCTTTGGCTACAAGCTTCAACTGCTTTTTGAAATTTTGGCCATGAACGCCAAATTTACCGAAATTCCTCTTCAATTTAATGTCCGAACTGCCGGTGAATCCAAAATTGAGCCTCAAACAGCCAAGGAAATTCTTCGTGTGGCCTTAACGCTTCGCTGGCATGATAGTGTTACGCAAAAATTCCTAAAGTTTGGCACTGTTGGCTTTATTGGTTACCTCATTAATGCCAGTACTTTGGCTTTATTTTCTAGATTGTTTAATACCGAATGGCTTGCTTGGCTTCTGTCTACCGAACTGGCTATTATCAGTAACTTTACTCTCAACAATATTTGGACTTTTAAATCAGACCAAATTTCCGGTACCGGAAAAACCGTCTCTAAATTTTTACAGTTCAATCTATCTTCTGCGGGGGCACTTTTAATACAGACTATTTTTGGCTCACTTGGAGTCGCTCTCCTTGGAGCTCAATATCGCCAACTGCTCTTACCTTTTATCATCCTTTTCTTAGTTTTGCCCTACAACTGGCTCATGTACAACAAATTTATTTGGAAAAAGAAGTAATTACTCAATCTCGACTACTTTCCCGCAGGTAATTTTCACCAAATCATCCGGAGTTAATTTAAATACCGCCTTTGGGTCTCCGGCCGCCGCCCAAATTTCTCCGTGTTCCATTAGATCCTTGTCAACGAAAGCTTCAACTTTTTGTTTATAAGCCATTGGCGGCACTCCGCCTATTGAAAATCCGGTTGTTTCTTTTACAAAATCTGCCGTAGCCTTTTCTACTTTTTCTCCGACAATTTCCATTAATTTTTCTAAATTAACCATATTTTCACCACCGGCTACTACCAATATCGGCTTGTTATTTTCAGTTTTAAAAATCAAAGACTTGGCAATCTGTTCAATTTTGCAACTTAAGACTTTGGCCGCCTCTTTTGCTGTTCCGGCTGAATCTGTAAGCAATTTAACCTGATTTACAAAACCATGTCGGGTTAACCATTTTTGGACTTCATCAACCGATTTTGGTAGAACTGCTGTATTCATACGCTAAATTATATCATTTTTGCTTCATTTTTGCACCAACTTGCAATATATCAGAATATGTATAAAATGAAAAAAGTTACTCATTTCTTGCACACTATGAAAGGCATCGTTTTAGCTGGTGGCAAAGCCACTCGTCTTCGTCCGCTTACCCTGATTACTTCAAAACAACTCCTACCGGTTTATAACAAACC
>JBBAAS010000014.1:0-20226 GCA_041658125.1 Candidatus Shapirobacteria bacterium
TGGTTAACAATCGGCGGAAATACTTCCGTATCCTCAAAGCAACTGGCAATCGAAAATCCTTTCTGCACTTTTTCCCCGATTTTTACAAATGCCTGAAAATAAACTTCATTTCCGGCTACCCTCGACACTATCTTTAAACAATCTACTAGCGGTATTCCGGCTCCCAAAAGCATTGCCAAAGTTCTGATGGTATTGGCCATAACCGTTTTCTCTATCAAATTACCCACAATTGGAATCTTCAGAATCAGGCTGTCCCTTTTCAGTCTAAAATTATCATTTTGGGCACCTGCTTTCATTATTGAATAAACTCCAAAAACCAGTAACGGCAACAAAAACCAAAACTTGGCTGCAAAATTGGAAACTGCCATCAAAATCAAAGTTGCTTGTGGCATTTTGGCCGAAGTTCCAAAGTCTTTATAAAGCGCCAACAATTTTGGAATCACAAACACCATCATCACAAAAGCGACTATTCCCATTCCAATTACTACAATAACCGGATAAATCATTGCCCCTTTTACCTTACCCCGAAATTCATTTTCATTCTCCAAATTATCCGCTAACTTCTGTAATACTTCTATCAAAACTCCACCTTGTTCCCCGGCATCAATTGAAGCGATATACGCCTCTCCGAAAACATCACTGTATTTTTCCAAAGCTTTCCCCAATGGCTGTCCTCCCCGAACCGTGGCCAAAGCATAATCTAAAATATCGTACATTATTCCCGTTCCTTCAGTTTGGTTCTTTAAAAGCGACAGAGCATCCGTTAGCGGCAATCCTGCCGTCATCATCGTCGACAATTGCCGGGTAAAATTGACCACGTCCTTAAAACTGGCTTTTCCGAAAACCGATTTAAAAAAAGCCGACAACAACCCCACCTGCTCCTTCTCAATTGAAATCGGCACCAATCCGCTGTCTTTAATTGAAGTCAACACTTCCGCCTTACTGCCCAAATCCAATGCGCCCTTAATCATTTTCCCATTCCAATCCTTAGCTTTAAACAAAAATCTCGTCATAGAATCCGCGTATTCCTCAACAAATTCTGTAACTCCTGCGGCCGCAGGCAATAAGCCATTGCTGTTTCTTCAGTGATCTTTCCCTGTTTAACTAACCGTGACAACGACGTTTCCAAGCTCATCATCCCCATATCAACACTGGTTTGAATCACATTATCCAACATAAAAGTCTTGCCTTCACGGACAATATTCTTAACCGCCGGAGTGGCAATCAATATCTCCACCGCCGGCACCCGACCCCCATCAATTGCCGGCAATAATCTTTGGGACACTACCGCCGTAATTACCTCCGCCAATTGCACCCGAATCTGATCCTTGCCTCCTTCCGGAAAAACATCAATTATTCTGTCAATCGTCTGTGAGGCCGAATTGGTATGCAAAGTCGAAAAAACCAAATGCCCGGTTTCGGCAATAGTTATTGCCGACTGAATTGTGTCTAGATCCCGCATTTCTCCCACAAATACCACATTTGGATCCTGTCGCAATACCGACCTCAACGCCAACGAAAAACTGAGAGTATCCGATCCCAGTTCCCTCTGGGAAACAAGCGATCTAATTGGCTTAATTTGGTACTCAATCGGATCCTCAACAGTTACTAAATGACAACTCTGGCTTTTATTAATTTCGTTTAAAAGCGAAGCCACCGTGGTCGATTTTCCGTGACCGGTTGGCCCGGTTACCAGAATAAAACCCTGCTTTTGATTAGCAAAAGAAGACAATATTGACGGCAAATTTAAAGTCTCTAATGTCGGTATTTCCGACGTAATCGTTCTCAATGCCGCCCCCACCAAGCCTTTACTAAAATAAATATTAACTCTAAATCTCGCCTCATCAATCGCCAAGGAAAAATCAAACTCCCTCTCTTTGATAAATCTCGTCTTTTGCTCGTCAGTCAAAATCGACATAATCATTTCCGTATAAGCTGCCGGGTTAGAAATATCAAAGTTAGTTACTTCCGTTAGTTCCCCGTAAATTCTGATTTTGGGTAACAACCCCACCATAAAATGAACATCCGAAGCTTTATTGGCCACCGCCATTTTTAATATTTCTGAAATTTTTGTATTCATATTTAAACTTTAAACTCTTTAACGCTAAAAATCAAACTAATATTGCGCCACCCTTAATACCTCCTCCATAGTTGTCACCCCTTCCAAAACTTTGACATAACCATCCTGCTTCATCGTTAACATTCCTTCTTCCACCGCTTGTTTTTGAATCATCGCCGCTGACGCTCTTTCCACTACCAATTTTCCGATCTTTTCCGTTATCGGCATCACCTCATAAATTGCTATTCTTCCCAAATAACCGGTGTTGTTGCATTTTTCACAGCCAACTATTTTAGGCAGTGTCATGGGCTTACCATCCTTTCTCCACCTTTCTTCAATCATTTGGTAAATTGGCCCCAAAGTTGCTTTCAATTCTTCGATCTTATCCGGCGGAATTTCCATCGTTTGAACACAATCCTTACAAGTTTTCCGAAGTACCCGCTGCCCCACCACACAATGAAGCGACGATATCAGCAAAAATGGTTCCACTCCGATATCCAGTAGCCTTGGCGGCACCCCTGAAGCGTCATTGGTATGCAAAGTTGAAAACACCAAATGTCCGGTCAGTGACGCATTTACTGCCAGCTCTGCCGTTTCCAAATCCCGGATTTCTCCGACCATCATAATATTTGGATCTTGTCTTAAAAATGATCTTAATGCTGAAGCAAACGTCAACCCGGCCTGAACATTTACCTGAACTTGATTGACTCCTTTCATTTGATACTCCACCGGATCCTCTACTGTTACTACATTCACCTTAGAGGTGGCCACAATATCCAAAACCGAATACAAAGTTGTTGTTTTTCCGGAGCCAGTCGGACCACAAACAATAATAATTCCATGTGGCCGGGCAATCGCATCCATTAAGTTACGCAAAGCCGATCCTCTTAATCCCAAATCCGGCAATGTTGGTACTTTTTGTGATTTTTTTAACAATCTCATCACCACTTTCTCTCCATAAGTTACCGGTAAAGTTGAAATCCGCAAGTCCACCTCATTGTTATCACTTTGAAAATAAAACCGGCCATCCTGCGGCACTCTTTTCTCATCAATCTTCAAATTCGCTAAAATTTTAATTCTGGAAACCACCGCCTCCGACACATTCCGCGGCAACACATATTTTTCCTGCAAAATTCCATCTATCCGATACCTAATCCGGACATTGTCCTCTTGTGGTTCAATGTGAATATCTGAAGCTCTCGACTTGACCGCATATTCCAAAATCGTCATCACAATTTTCGCTACCGGCGCTTCAGCCGAAACTTTCTTAGCTGATTCCTCAATTATTTTTTCTTCTTCCTTTCTCTCATCCAATGCCCGACCAACTTCTGATGTAATGCCTTTTTCCCTCTCGTATTTCTCCCGGGCAAACATGTCTATTTTCTTCTCCGATCCCATTCCCGTCTTGACGGCAAAGCCTGATTTTTTCTCTAAAAATTCCACCGTTTCCAAATCCAACGGATTGGCCATGGCAATATACAAGTTTCTGTTTTTCGCGTCCAGCTTATAAGGCACCAAATGATATTTTTCGGCAACACTTTGCGGGACCAGCGACAATGCCTCCGGTGAAAATCCAATCCCGTCCAAATCGATATACGGCACCCTTAAAAACGCCGCCTTCGCCGATACAAACTCATCCTCCGAAACCAATCTCATCGACCGGACAATATCTTCTTCGCTTTCTCCGGCTTTCACTTGCCTTAGTTCAATTTCTTTTTTCTTGCTTTCGTCAATCAGTTTTCTTTCCAACAACACCTCGGCCAAGTTTCTATACACTTTCAGGGCAACATCACTCATACATAAAATATTAAACTATTGCGATGTAAAATGTAATTGCTATGTTTCCTTCCACTTTACTTATCACCAGCTCTATTGACGCTACTTCTCAAGTTCAAAGTCTCCTAACCACCCTTGATCAAAATTTTTCTCCCAACAATCCGGATCTTTTTTTAGTCGACGAACTGTCGGGATGGGGGATAGATGTTATTCGAAAAATTAGGCATTTTCTTTCCCGAAAGCCTTTTCAGCATCAAAACAAAATTGTCCTCATCAATCAAGCTGAAAATTTAACTCCCGAATCTCAAAACTCTCTTCTCAAAATGTTAGAGGAACCGGGGCTCAACAATTATTTTCTTTTGGTCACCGGCAAACCATTTTCTCTTCTTCCGACCGTTATTTCCCGATGTCAAACCCTCCGATACCATTCTCTTGTTTCTCCTGATTCCAACCAAAAACTTCTTGCCCGCTCTGCCGACCTTCAAAAAAATTTGGAAGTGTCCGATCAGCTTTCCGCCGATAAACAAGCCGTTTTACCACTTTTGGAAAATCAACTTTTTCTTTACCATCGACAGCTTCTCACCGACTCCTCCCCAAAAACCGCCGACCTTATTAAAAAACTACTCAAATCCATCCGCCTCATCAATCAAAATGTTGATCCCCGCTCCGCTTTGGACTACTTTCTTTTGTCGTAAAGTATCTCCGCACTTTCCCCTTATTGACTAATTCCAAAAATGTTATAATCTCTTATTCATGTTTTCGCCAATGTTTTCAATCAATAATCGTATTTTGAAAAATATCGGCATCGTCGAAGCCGCCAAGGCCATCATCGACGAAGCCCCGATTATTCCCACTTATGAAAAACAATTCCAACAGGAAGCAGTCATTCGCACTGTTCACTTCGGCACCCGCATCGAAGGCAACGATCTGACTTTTCAGGAAGTGGCCAAATTAGTTGAGGGTCGGGAAGTCACCGCTTCGGACCGCGACGTTCAGGAAGTTATCAACTACCGCAACGTCATTTCTTACCTTGAAGAACTCTGGTCCCTTTATGACGCCGGCATGCCTCTTCCCGAAGAAAAGGCTCCGATTTCTGCTAATGCCTCTGACCACCGGCCATTTTTTTACAGCGAAACTGTTATCAAACGTATTCACGAACTAACCACTTTAAAAATTATTCCCGACGCTGATCTTGGTAAATATCGTCACCAGCAGGTTGTTTTAAAAAATACCAAAACCGGCGAAATTGCCCATCGACCCCCACCGGCCATTGAAGTTCCATACTTAGTCACTGATTTTGTCGATTGGCTGAATGACGTGGCTCCAAGAGAGATTCATCCGGCTATCCGTTCGGCCATCAGTCAATACATTCTGGTTGCCATCCACCCCTTTATCGAAGGCAATGGCCGCGTTTCCCGGGCTTTTGCCATGCTCCCTCTCTACGTCGAAGGTTATGACATCCGCCGTCTTTTTTCCACCGAAGAATATTTTGACCGTAATCCCGAAAATTACTACGACACTCTCCAGGCCACTCACAATCTTTCTACCGATATTTTCAAGCGCGACATGACTGCTTGGATTGAATATTTCACTGAAGTTTTGGCAATCGAGCTCAATCGGGTCAAAGAAAAGGTCCAAAGTCTTTCCCGCGACCTTAAGCTCAAACAAAAGCTCGGCGGCAAGCAAGTCCATCTTACCGAACGACAAATTAAATTAGTTGAATATATGCAACAATTCGGCGGTCTCCGTATGCCCGACGCCCAACAACTTTTACCCATGGTCAGTGATGATACTATTTGGCGCGATCTTAAAAAATTGGCCGAATCCGGCGTTGCCGAAAAACACGGTTCCACCAAAGGCGCCTATTACTGTCTCACCAGCGTCTAAACGACCATGGTTACTCTTGACTCTCTCGATCTTCAGAAAATTTCTCCCCAAAATTTAGGCGAGCTTCTCATCGAAGCCAAAAAAGCCTACTACACCGGCGGCAAGCCGATTATGGATGACCACACTTACGATACTCTCGAAGATATCCTGCGTCAAAAAAGTCCCTACCATCGGCTTTTCCAAAAAGTCGGCACCCCAAATTTTGACACCGGCTTTGATAAAAAAAAGCATAGTTTCCTCATGACTTCTCAAAACAAAGTCTCTAAATTCGAAGACCTCGTTCATTATTTTGAACTAAAAAAGGTTTCACCCGATACCACTTTTTTGATTCAGCCTAAATGCGACGGCTTATCTTTGGAAATCGAATATAAAAACGGCCAGCTTGTCGATGCCATTACCCGCGGCGACGGTGAAATCGGCGACGTCGTTACTCAAAACATCGTCAAAATGAAAAACCTTGTGGTGAGCCTGCCGAAGGACTTTACCGGCTCCGTCCGTTGTGAAATCGTAGTAACCAAAAAAGATTTCGAAAAACTAAATAAAGTCTCCCTTGTCAAAGGGAGAAGCCCCGATGAGACTTTAGTCGACATCGGGAAGAGGGATTTTGCTGCGTACAGTAACTCCCGCAATGCCGCTTCCGGCCTAAGTCAAAGATTAGATGGTAAGTTTGCCGAACTCTGCACTTTAATAGCTGTTGATATTTTTAGTAGAGACGTAGCGCGCTACGTCTCTACGTATACAACCGAACTCGAAAAAATCACCGAGCTCAAAACATTAGGCTTTACCCCGGTTGACACTTTTACTTGTCAAACATTCACCGAAATTGAAACCATCTATCAACAATTTTTAACCAAAGATCGTCTCTCTTACCCTTTCGAAATTGACGGTCTGGTTGTCAAAATCAACGACTTAAGCATCACTCACGATCTCGGCTTTAAAAACAACCGGCCCAAATTTCAAGTCGCCTACAAATTTCCCGCCCAAAGCAATCAAACCCAAATCAAAAAAATCGACTGGCAGGTTGGTCCTTTAGGGACCATTACTCCGGTTGCAAAAGTCGAACCAATCGAACTATCCGGTGCCGTCATTACTTTTGCTTCGCTTGGTAATTACGATTTAGTCATTCAAAAAAACCTCAATATCGGCGACATTGTCCAAATTTCCCGCCGCGGCGATGTTATTCCTCACGTCGAAGAAATCATCACCAAGATTACTCCCGGCCACACCGACATTCCCGCTATTTGTCCCAGTTGCCACACCCCGCTAACCAAAGAAGACAAATTTCTCCGCTGTCCTAACTCCAAAAACTGTTTAGCCCAAATTCTTGGCTCCCTTCGTCTTTTTTGTGACACCCTTGGTATCTTAGGCCTTTCCGACAAAACTATCGCCAAGCTTTATCAGGCCGACAAGATCCGTCTCCCCGGTGATTTTTACAAATTAACCGTCGAAGATATCAGCAATCTTGACAATTTAGGTGAAAAATCAGCCAAAAATATTATTCATCAAATTCAATCCAAAAAAAATCTGACTTTAAAACAAGTTTTCGACGCCGCTATTATCCCCAACTTCAGTGCCGCCCGGATTCAACAGCTCATTACTGCCGGTTTCGATACTCCCGAAAAACTATTAAACATTTCTCAAAATAATCTCGAGTCTCTGCCTGGTTTTCAAAAAACTTTAGCCGACAAAGTTTGGCAGGGGATTCAACTCCGGAAAAATTGGCTCGAATCTATTTTAAACAATGTAGAGACGTTGCGCGCAACGTCTCTACCAAAAAACACCAAATTAAAAGATTTATCTTTTACCATCACCGGCGACTTGTCCATATCCCGACCCAAGTTTATCGAGCTAATCGAAAGTTATGGCGGCAAATTCGTTAACTCTGTTTCCGGCAACACGAGCTTTCTCATCGCCAACTCCCCGGCCAACTCTGATAAATATAAAACCGCTCAAAAATTAAACATTAAAATTATCACCGAAAATGATTTTCAAAAACTACTCTGAATCGGCCTCGCTTCTGGCTCAAAAAATTCAATCCGAACAACTTCAAAATCCCATGCTTGTTTACATCGACCATGACGATCAGCCGTATTGTCAGCTTGTGGCTCAAAATCTTAATCTCCCCCTGTCTTATCTTCCCGATCTTATTTCCAATCTCCCCGCTACCCCAAACGTTATTATTCTTGACAGTGGTCAAACTTCCGCCCAGGAATACAATGAGTTCACCGACATTATCAGAAAGAAGCTTCCTATTGTCCAAATCACCCTGGCCATCCCCGTCATCCCCACCGCCGAAGAAACCACCTTAAAATCCCTATGTGACCGGCTTTTAACCCTTCACGTCGAGCCTCTTTTTTTCTCTATTGATCAGTTCTATGAGACACATTAAATGCGTATTAGCACTCAACCCAATCGACTGCTAACCGCTATCTCTTTTTTAATTTATCACTAACATAGGCAAAAATTCATTATGCTTTATACTACAGCATGAAGCTCTTTCTCGGCTTAGGCAATCCTGATCAAAAATACCAAGCTACCCGCCATAATCTAGGCCAAATGGTCCTAAACCATCTTGTAGAGGCGTATTGCCATACGCCTCTAACCAACAAAAACAAGTTATCCGCTCAACTCACCGAACAGAATCAAAATCTTTTTGCCGTTTCTACCGAATACATGAACAACTCCGGCCTCACTGCTCAAAAAATTCTTAACTTCTACAAAATCAACCCTTCGGACCTTTATGTCATTCACGACGATCTTGATCTTCCGGTAGGGGAGTATAGGTTTCAATTTGACCGTGGTCCCGCCGGCCACAAAGGCATCGAGTCTATTATTGAATATCTTGGCACCCAATCTTTCAACCGCATCCGCATCGGTATCGGCCACCCCACCGACTCTACCCCCGTCGAAAGCTACGTCCTTATGCCCTTCTCGCCCGAAGAAAAAATGCTTATTTCGACAACTATTGCTAAAATACTCCCTGAAATCAATCAACTTTTGGGCCCATAGTCTAATGGTAAAACGTCTCAGTCGCACTGAGTTGTTGGCGGTTCGAGTCCGCCTGGGTCCACTTAGGGGTTCAACCTGTCCCGTATCGATCCCGATTTATCGGGAGAGATAGGGATTCCCCGCGAGTCCACTTCGTTGGCGGCCTGTCCCGATGAGCGAAGCAACTTCGGGATTCGAGTCCGCCTGGGTCCACCCCGACTTGTTTCAAGGTAAAATACTTCTAGTGACAAAAACCGAACCCAAATCCTTCAAAGACGTTATCGGTAATTTCCAAAGCACGCTTTTTGGTCGGCAAAAATACGTCAAAAATGAGTTTCAGGCCTATGGCTTAGAGCTGGCCAAAGAACTCCATGACTGGGAAAATCGCTCTCTTTATATCCGTCTGGCCAAACAGGTCGACCGTCAAATTCTTGATCAAGCCCGTTATTTTGTCAAAGACCATATCCCCGGTGCCGTCAAGTCGCCCAAAAAATTATTTATGTGGAAGTTAAAAAGTCTCAAAACTGCGGTATAATCACCCGATGAAATTTTTCATCGGCATTATGAATATTATGCTTGTCACCGTTACCGAAAGAACCCGGGAAATCGGTCTCCGCAAAGCCATCGGCGCCTATCCTCGGGCCACTTTAATCCAGTTTCTAATTGAAGCCGTCATTCTCTCCGCCCTTGGTGGCGCTATCGGCATTATTCTCGGCTTTTTAGGCTCACTTTTAATCAACAACTTTTTTCCGGCCCAAGTCACTTTCTCTTCGGTCCTCTTGGCTTTCGGCGTTTCTTCAGCCGTCGGTATCATTTTTGGTGTCACTCCCGCCCGTAAAGCTAGTAAATTATCTCCTATCGAAGCCCTAAGATACGAATAATTTCTTTCTGCTATTATTTAATGGTGAAGTTAGAACTCAAGCGTCACCTTTACCCGTTACTAGTAATTTTTATCTTTACTGCGATATTTTGGATTTTTCGTCATCATCCTTGGTACAACTTTATTTATCTTCTTTTTGGCCTACTTTGGGGTGCTTTTTTACTAGATCTTGATCACTTCCTTTATTGGTACTTTCTAAAGCCCAACCTCGAAGAAAGCCAATCGGTCCAAACTGCTGTTAAAAATAAAAACCTTACGGCTGTTTTAAAAATTTTAGAGGCCACCCATAAAACTCATACCAGCCTTATTTTTCACCATTTTTTCTTCCAATCGGTTTTGGTCGTTGTTTCTCTTTTTGCCTTTACCTCCAGCCAAAGCATTTTTATTACTTCCTTACTCTTAGCTCTTAATGTTCATCTTTTGGTTGACGAAATTACTGATTATCGGCAGGACCCGTCTCATCTTCAAAATTGGCTTTTTGCCCGCGAAAAAAAACAGTTACCCCAAAAATATCTAAAATATTATTTGGCTATTTTTTCCGTTCTGGCTTTAATATTTTTTCTTCTTTTGATCAATAAAACATGAACCCCGCTCTTAAAAATCTTTTTTCGGAAGCCAAGCCCTGTCTTAATCCGGAGCAACGGCTGTTCTTAAATGACACCGAAGTAATTCTTGACCGTTTGGAAAAATTCGATCACATTAATGATTATTCATTTTTAGTCTCTCCTATCGCCAAAGTTTACGAAGGTTATCTTAAAGATTTTTTTCTGGAGCTTCACATCATCGATCAGGAAAGTTACCAAAGCGACCGTTTCCGGGTTGGCAAAACTCTCAATCCATCGCTTCGCTATAAACGCTTTTCCATTTTTCAAAAGCTAGCGGACATCCACCCCAAAGGGGAGGAACTGGCTGAAATTCTTTGGAATGCCTGGAAATATGGGCGAAATGAAATTTTTCACTATTTTCCCAACAATCTCAAAAATCTTACCCGCGACGAAGCCGAAGACCGCATCAGAACCGTTTTGGAAGCCATCACCAAATCCCATCGCCTCATCGAAAATCAGGAAGATTTTTATCTTTAAGGCCCTACCACTTCAATTCTCTTGCCTTCATAATCCCAAAAAGCTCTCTTTTCTCCTTTCCAAAAATTTAATCCAACCGGTACCTTTCCGCTGCCACCGGGAGCATCAATTACATACATTGGATATGCCAAACCCGAAACTTCTTTTTTCAAATCCGTCATAATCTGAATTTCCCTTTCAAATGGCACCAAAAAGTGTTCCGCTCCCTTAACCGGATCGCACCGGTAAATATAATACGGCCTGATTCCCAGCTCTACTAATCTGGTAAATAAATTTTTTAAAGTCTCTACCGAATCATTAACCCCTTTCAAAAATACCGTTTGGGACAACAGCACCGCTCCTGTTTTTCTTATTTTACTAATAGCCAAAGTTACTTCTTTGGTAATTTCATCCGGATGTTCACAGTGAATCGACAAATAAAACGCTTGTTTTTTAATTCTGGCAAACGCATCCAGTACCTTTTTCCCTACCAATCGGGGATTAGATACCGGCACCCTGGTATGTACCCGTAATATTGTTAATTGTTTTAATTTACTCAATTTTTCCAAAGCATAAACCAAAATATCCTGAGCCATCAACGGATCTCCGCCTGAAATTATCACTTCATTAATGTCTTCGTGTTTTTTCAAATAATCCACTACATTCTCGATATCTTTTTTTTCTAATTGCCCTTTTTTAATGTCTGACACCATTCTTCTTCGGGTACAAAATCGGCAATATGCCGCACACGACATTGTCAATTCCAAAAGTACTCTTCTTGGATATTTCTGCACTAATCCTTTTACTAAAATATTTTTATCCTCATCAAGCGGGTCCTCCGACGAAAAATCACAAACTTCATTTTCTTCCGCCGACGGAAAAAACTGTCTTTTCACTGCCGCCGAAACCCCCGCCAACTTGCGTAAATACGGGTTTATTTTAAATACCAGATTACTGGGAGGCTCTTCTTCTTTTTTTTCAAAATCAGATGTTCCGATTTCCATAACGTATCCTCATCATATAACCTCGCTACCCCTTGTCAATGTATCAACTTCTGCTAAGATAATTGTTATGCCAAAAATAATCATTGACTCCCAAAAGTGTATCGGTTGCAATACTTGCCCGCTGATTTCTCCAAATACTTTTGCTCTTGATCAAACCACCTTCAAGGCCATCCTCAAAAATCAACCGGCCGTTCTTTCTCAAGAAGACAAAGACGCGATTTCTTCCTGTCCGGTTGACGCCATCAAAGTCGAAAATTAAATTAAAAATTAGAAATTATAAATTAGAAATTAAAACATCATGCCAGAAACTTCACCAAAATATATCAAAGTTCCCATTTTAGGCGTCATCTTTTTTTCTTTAGTTTTAGTCGTCGTTTCTGTTTACGCCGGCATCGCCTGGACCAAATTAAAATCGGGCTCTGTCGTAACTACCTCCGCAACGGCTACCGCTACTTTTGCCACCACCAAAACTGATAAAGCCAAGCTCCAGTTTTTTGTCATGAGCTTTTGTCCCTACGGCAACCAAATGGAAGACATTCTCCGTCCTATCTTTGATCTTTTGGGCAACAAAACCGACATCCAACCTCAATATATTTTTGACAAAGTTACCGGTAGTCTTGCCGATTATTGCAAGCCCCGGGTCGGCGATCCTACCCAATGTGCCACTTATGTCACCAACAAATA
The DNA here is from genome assembly GCA_041658125.1 of Candidatus Shapirobacteria bacterium. Lineage (GTDB taxonomy): Bacteria > Patescibacteriota > Microgenomatia > UBA12405 > UBA12405 > JBBAAS01. Next base: position 12,340 of record JBBAAS010000014.1, read on the forward strand.
TTTTACTACCGAAGATGAATGTAAAAAGACCATTGCCACCAATCTCGCCCAGTGCGTAGATGAAAAAAGTTACATCAAAATCAGTGATAGTTTTTACACCTCACTTCACGGCCGGGTTGAAGCCAATCAAAATATCCGCGAAATCTGTGCTTGGAATCAAACCACCGACAAAAAGCAATGGTGGGATTTTGTCGCTAACGTCAATAAAAATTGCACCGCTCAAAATGCCGACACTTGTTGGGAAGAACAGGCCAAAAAAGCCAGTCTTGATACCGCCAAAATTACCGAATGTTTCAATAAGGACGCTCAAAGCTTGATTGAAAAAGAAATCGCCTTAACCACTCAATATCAAGTCAGTGGTTCACCCACGGTTCTGGTCAATGGTCTTCCGTTTCCCCCCGAAGCCGCTTACACCCAAGACGGCAAAGGTACTCTTAAGATTGGCACTAAAACTGCTACTCAGGACAAATACCGTACTCCCAATGTCATCAAAGAAGCCGTCTGCGCCTCTTTCAACAAAGCTCCAAAAGAATGTAATACCGTTCTTAACGAACTTTCCGGTCAAGCTCCCGCCGCCGGTGGTTGCGGGTAACTAACTGTGGTCAAGCTTAACTCCCACCAACTTCGTAAAAGTAGAGTAGGGGAGTCACAAAAATTACAAAAAGGCATCAAGCGTAACCCCATCGTTTTAGTCTTAGACAATGTTCTAGACACTTACAATATCGGTTCCTTTTTTCGTCTGGCTGACGCCATCGGTGCTGAAAAGATTTATCTTTGTGGTCCCGTTGTCACTCCTCCTAATATAAAAATCCATCGTGCTTCTATCGGCACCTGGAAATTCATCGATTGGGAAAATCCGGCCAACGCCACTGATTGCTTAACAAAGCTCAAACAACAAGGCTACCAAATTATTGCCTGCGAACAATCACCCAAAAGTGTGGATTATCAAAAGGCCAAATATAATTTTCCCATCGCCATTGTCGCCGGTAGCGAAACCGACGGCATTTCTCCGGAAGTTCTAAAATTGGTCGATCAAACCGTCGAAATCCCGATGTTTGGCATCAACAAATCCCTTAATGTTCTCATCGCCACCGCCGTTGTCTCATTTTCTGCCCTAAGTAAAGGCAAAAAATGATTAAAATCTGATCTATTTTGACCTCTTTTGATACCACTAATATTGCCTATCTTTCCACTAATCTTGCCTATTGTAAAGCTATTTTAACCTGTTAAAATCAATTTAGCTCAAATTTATCATCAAATCGTGCCACAAGATAACAATTACACTAGTAACCAAATTATCGTTTTAGAAGGCCTTGAACCGGTCCGTAAACGTCCGGCCATGTATATCGGCTCTACCGACATCCACGGACTTCACCATTGTCTTACCGAAATTGTTGATAATGCCATTGATGAAGCTTTGGCTGGTTACGCCAAAAACATCTGGGTCATCGTTCATCCGGACAATTCGGCCACCGTCGCTGATGACGGGCGGGGATTTCCTGTCGACATCATGCCCAAGTACAAAAAACCAGCTATCGAAGTGGTTATGACCACTTTGCATTCCGGTGGTAAGTTCGAAGGCACTGCCTACAAAGTTTCCGGTGGCCTTCACGGTGTTGGTGCCGCTTGTGTTAACGCTCTTTCCAATCTTTACGAAATCGAAGTCCGGCGTGACAAAAAAATCTATTATATCGATTTTATCCGCGGTAAAGTTAAAACCAAACTTACCGAAATTCCCGAAACTAAGGTCAAAAAGCTGAAAGATATTATTCCCAACCATCTCACCGGTACTACTGTTACCTTTCATCCCGACCCGGAAATCTTCAAAGAAACTATTGAACTTGATCCCAAAATTATCCAAAAATCTCTCAAAGACCGGGCGTATCTTACTTCCAAAATCTATTTTCACTTTTTTGATGAACGGAATCACACCGAACATCACTACTACTTTGAAGGCGGGATTCTTTCGCTTTTAGCCGAGCTTAATAAAAACAAAACTACCCTCCACCCCTCTATTTACCTTCACCGGGTCGACTTGGGCATCGACACCGAAATTGCCATCCAGTACAACGACACCTTTCAGGAAAATACCCCGTCTTACGTCAATATCATCAATACCGTCGAAGGCGGCACCCATCTTTCCGGCTTTAAAACTGCTCTCACCAAGGTCATCAAAGACTATTCCGAAAAAAAAGAATTGCTCAAATCAAAAGACGATGTTATCACCGGTGATGATGTCCGCGAAGGCCTAACCGCCGTTTTGTCCATTAAAATGCCCTCAAAGAACCTCCAGTTTGAAGGTCAAACCAAGGGGAAATTGGGCAATTCCGAAGTTCAGCCGATTGTTGCCAAAATCGTCCGCGAAGAGTTGGAAATGTACTTCGAAGAACACCCCGATATTGCCCGGGTTATAGTCGGCAAATCCATTTTGTCCATTCAGGTCCGCAAAGCCGCCAAGGCCGCCAAAGATGCCATCATGCGCAAGGGCGCTTTTGATTCTTTGGGTCTTCCGGGTAAATTAGCCGACTGTCAAAGTAAAAATCCCGCCGATTGTGAAATCTATATTGTGGAAGGAGATTCGGCTGGTGGTTCGGCCAAGCAAGGCCGGGACCGCAAATACCAAGCCATTTTGCCTCTTTGGGGAAAAGCCCTCAACACCGAAGGCATGCGTCTCGATAAAATTGTTGGTTCTGACAAATTAAAGGACTTCATTATTGCTCTGGGTATGGGAATAGGGGATACCTTTAATCTGGAAAAACTTCGTTATCACCGCATTATTTTGATGTCCGATGCTGACGTCGACGGTTCTCATATCGCCACCCTTCTCTTGACCTTTATTTTTCGCCATCTTCCGGGCCTAATCGAACATGGCCATATTTATATTGCCATGCCGCCCTTATATCGCATCAAACAAAATAAAAGTATTAAATATGTTTACACCGACGAGGAAAAAGACACTTATCTTAAAAGTCTCGATGCGTCTAAAAGTTTTGATATGCAACGCTACAAAGGTTTGGGTGAAATGAATCCTCAACAACTTTGGGATACTACCATGAACCCGGAAACCCGACAACTTAAAAGAGTATCTATTGCCGACGCCGCCAAAACCGACGAAGTCTTTAGAATTCTCATGGGCGAAGATGTTCCGCCCCGCAAAAAATTTATCGTCACCCACGCCCATTTAGCTAATTTGGATATTTAAATATGCCCGAAGATACAACTAAAAATACAAGTCCACCCCGCAACGAAAACCGCATTTCTGCTGTCGGCAAGATTATTCCCGTCGATATCGTTCCCGAGATGGAAAAGTCGTATCTCGACTACGCCATGTCAGTCATCGTCGCCCGGGCTCTACCCGATGTCCGCGATGGTCTTAAGCCGGTTCACCGCCGGATCCTCTATGCCATGGACCAAATGGGCCTAACTCCGGGTGGTCGCTTTACCAAATCCGCCAAGGTTGTTGGTGAGGTTTTGGGTAAATATCATCCTCACGGCGACATGGCTGTTTACGGCTCGATGGTTCGCATGGCTCAAAACTTTTCCCTTCGCTATCCTCTGGTCAATGGTCAAGGCAATTTTGGTTCTATCGACGGCGATCCGCCGGCCGCTATGCGGTACACCGAAGTCAAAATGGCCAAAATTACCCCGGAAATGATCACCGACCTAGGCAAAGAAACCGTTGACATGGTCGACAATTTCGACGCCACAATTCAAGAACCATCCGTTTTGCCTTCCCGTATTCCCAACTTACTATTAAACGGCGCCGACGGTATTGCTGTCGGTATGGCCACCCGGATTCCACCCCACAACCTCAAAGAGCTCTGTGATGCTCTTGACTACATTCTTGACCACTGCCACCTGGAAAAAGCCGAAGAAGAAATTACCATAACTCCCATTCTTAAGCCAAAAAATACTCAAGAATTGGTTTTAAGGCCCGCTTTGGATTTGGAAAAACAAAAGTATCTTTTGGAAACCAACGCTAATGTTGAAGAATTAATTAAATTTGTTTCCGGTCCCGACTTTCCTACTGCCGGAGAAATATACGGCAAGAAGGGGATTATCGAAATGTATCTCACCGGTCGGGGCAAATTTTGTATCCGCGGTAAAACCAGCATCGAAGAAACCAAGTCCGGTAGAATCCGAATCATCATTACCGAACTACCATATCAAGTCAACAAATCCGAATTTGTTAAAAAAATCGCCGATTTGGCCAAAGACAAAAAAATCATCGGCATTTCCGATCTTCGGGACGAATCTGATCGTCACGGCATCCGCATTGTCGTCGAAATTAAAAAAATGGGCAAGCCCAAAGCTATTCTTAATAAGCTTTTCAAATACACCGCCCTTCAATCCTCTTACTCCGCCAACCTTCTGGCTCTAGTCAACGGTGTTCCCCAAACCCTCAATCTTCGCCAAATGCTTCTATTGTTCTTACGTCATCGGGAAACAATTATTCGCCGCCGATCGATTTTTGACCTTAAAGCCGCCTATCTTCGCAATCACATTCTCGAAGGTTTCCGTAAGGCTCTCGACTTAATCGAAGAAGTCATCAAAACTATCCGGGCCACCAAAGCTGACGAAGACCCAAAACTTCGTCTCATGGAAAAATTTGGCTTTACCGATCTTCAGGCCCAAGCTATTTTGGACCTTCAGCTTCGCCGTCTTTCCGGCCTTGAACGTCAAAAAATTGATGATGAATTTTTGGAGGTCCAAAAAATCATCGCTCATCTGACTAAAACTTTAACTGATTCAGATGAAATGGTTTCAGTCCTTAAAGCTGAAAACAAAGAGATTCGGGAAAAATATCAGGATCCCCGTCAAACTAAAATTTACATCAAAGGCTTGGAAGATTTCAGCGACGAAGACCTTATTCCCAACGAACCGACTCTGGTCACCATTACTAAAACCGGTTATATTAAACGGGTTCAAAAAGACACTTACCGTATTCAAAAACGCGGCGGCGTTGGCGTCGTTGGTATGGCCACCAAAACCGAAGATGAAGTCGAAAACATTCTTTCCGTCAACACCCACGATGACCTTCTTTTCTTCACCAACAAAGGTCGCGTTTTCAAAACCAAAGTTTGGGATGTTCCCGAAACTTCCCGTCAATCCAAAGGTCAAGCTATTGTCAATCTCATAAACATTCTCCAGGGAGAAATTGTTCAAACCACCCTGCCGGTCTCCAAAGTTACCGACTCAAAGTTCATTATCTTAGCCACTCAAAGCGGTGTTGTTAAGAAAACCTCTATCGAGCGTTTCAAAAACATTCGTCAAACCGGCTTAGCCGCCATTAAGCTTGATCCGGGGGATCAGCTTACTTACGCCAAAACCACTTCCGGCAACGATCAGGTCTTTTTGGTTACCCATCACGGCAAATGTATTCGTTTCCAGGAAACCGATATTCGTCCCATGGGCCGTCACACCCGCGGTGTTCGAGGCATTCTTCTCAAAGAAAGCGATTATCTGGTCAGCATGGACATTGTTCCTCCAACCATTGCCGCTCGGGATAAAAAACAAACCGACTTCCGTCATCTCTTTGTTGTAACTGAAAATGGTATCGGCAAGCGCAGTGATGTTTATCTTTATCCTCTTCAAAGACGAGGCGGTATCGGTGTCAAGGTTGCTAATCTTTCCTCTAAAACCGGCAATATTGCTATCGCCCAAGTAGTTTCTCAAATTCACGAGCAAGTCATTCTTATTTCCAAAAAAGCGGTCACTATCAAGCTACCTTTGAAAAACATCCCCATCCTGCACCGTAATACCAAGGGCGTTATCCTCATGCGGTTCAAGTCCGGTGAAGATAAAGTCAGTACCGCTACTATTATCGAAGCCAACAATCCCCAAGGCCTATCTTCTGCCTAATTTACTATAGGACCTAAAGCCTCATTATTATAAGATTAGTTATCGTTTTTTGCCCATCTGATCCCGTTTGTTAAAGCTAATAACTAGCAGGGTAGGGGACTTCTCTTATATTATAGGACTACGGTTATAGGTTAGCCCTCTTTAGCATTAAAGTATAACGACTGCTAACCTGGTTTCCGAAATTAAATTGCCCACAAGATAGACCAAATATCAACATTAAGTCCGGTTAATACTTCTAAATATATCAAATTACGCTCTTTTGCCTCAAAAGCACCCCACTATAGGCCACCGAACATACATACCCACGCACTATTTGTTGCCGCTATGAAATCTTTCATGAACCTCACGCAATCTTGAGTCTGTTACATGGGTATATATCTGCGTAGTGGATATGTTTTTATGACCCAAAATTTCCTGTACCGACCGAAGATCCGCTCCGGCCCTTAAAAGATCAGTTGCCAACGAATGGCGAAGGGTATGCGGTGTTGCCATCACCGGCAATTTTGCCAACCTGACATAGTGCTTGACCAATCTCTGAACCGATCTGGCCGTTAGCCTTAATTTTTCATCCGATAGGGTAATGTCTTTTCTGCCTCCATAGCGAATAAACAACGGTCGGTACTTATCGTTTCGACCCTTTAGGTATCGATCCAGCCAGCCCTCGGCCCTTTTAGTAATGAAAACCACTCTGGCCTTGCCACCCTTGCCGATAACTCCAAATTCCCGCGTTTTTAAATCAATTTGATCCCGGTTTAAGCCCACCAGTTCTGATACCCGTAGCCCGGTTGAGAATAACAGTTCCAAAATTGCTCTGTCCCGCAAACCAACTTTGGTTGATAAAATCGGCTGATTTAACAATCTATTGACCTGATCTCCATCCAAAAACTTCAACGAATGGTCCTTGCTTTTAGGCACATCCAACTTTTCCGGCTGCATTACCACGTAATCATTTTTCAACAGCCACTTTAAAAACGACCGTAAAGCAATTACATAATAACCTTGGGTTACAATCTTCATATCACCGGCCGTTCCTTTTTGCCTTGACAAAAAAAGTCTCCATTTTCTCACCGTCTCCTGATCAATATCTGAAATCGTTGGTTCCTTCTTGCCTTCCGAAACTATAAAATTCCACAATACTCCCAAATAATGCTCGTAGTTTCTAATGGTCAATTTGGAACAATTCTTTTCCACCTCCAAGTGTTCTAAAAATTTTCTTGTCATCTCCGCTAAATCAGATACCACAGGCCAATGCTATCTCATTTTCACCGATATTACAATCGTCTTTATCACAATCTTTCACCACAAAAGCTCTGGTGAAGCCGTATTAATTTTACCCTGTCTTTCCACACTTATAGCTCACTATCTCCAGAAACTAACGACAGGGAAGTCAAGATACCAATTTTGAGGCCAAATCGGTTTTTGAAGGATCCCGCCGTCGGAGAAGCCAAAACCCGTTTTAATTTCATCACTCAACTGTTTCTTTTTTCTTATTCAGTATTAAATTAGAAATTATAAATTAGAAATTAAAAATTAAATTTTGCCCCTCCCCTGCAATCTTCCTACTACATAGTCGCAAAAGATACATTGTGCGACATAACAAATATTCGTTCTCTTCCCAAGGGGATAAGAGGTGACAAAACCTACTACCATCGCCAATTCTCCCTCTCAGTCTCATTACTAATTCTTCTTTTACTCTATATATCCTTCCCAACCCATCACTTCTCTCACTTTCACTGAGCTATTGAGCCCAAATCTAGTTTTCCACACAGACTATATCAAACTATATCTCATACACATCCTATAATATTTATATTAACTTGTGAAAATTATAGGATATTCCGTGAAAAGCCACTCCCCACTTCCCTACTCACCTGCCCCTCAACCTCTCCTACCAACCTGCCATCGTTATCATCCCAATTACTCCGGCAATTCCTACCCACAACATAAATAACCACGAACTTTTAAACAACCTTCCCTTAATTTCCGAAGAAATCATCGTCGCTAAAACATAAACAAAAAACGTCA
>JBBAAS010000015.1:0-19997 GCA_041658125.1 Candidatus Shapirobacteria bacterium
TATCGATTCAGTTTAATTTGCGCCTGAACAGTCACCGGGGCAATTTGTTTTTGTTTCGCCAAAATCAGGCTCGCACATACCATTACCGCAACCCGTTGGCTGAGTTTCATTGTTTTTTTGTAGATTTTCATTACTTTTCGTTCCAACCGTGACATCGTTTAGCTTTGGCTTGTTTTTTGCATTTATTACCATTGAAACGATAGTCGAAATTAAAAATATAGAACTGATGATAGCCATAACAATAATTATTTTTTTGTTTATGTCTAGATGTTTAAGTCTGACAACGACAATATATGCCACTGAAGCGATCAACGAGCCTAAAAATCCAAAACCGAATAACATTCCCGGCCAAGGTATTTTGAGGGGTGTTTTTTGAGGGACAGCATTATTAAGAACGTTATTGGCTTTTGTGACTCCACGTGGGTTTGTTGTGTTTTCGACTGGAGGTTCTTTGATTTCGTTACAATTCACCTTTGGTGCATTTTCATCACTGGCCTCAAAAAAATAAACCGAACCACCGGTTCCAGCGGCGATATATTTGCCATTGGCCGAAACGTCAACCTCTTCTACATACTCATTAAAATCAACGCTAAAAGGTTTGACTGAACCTTTTTGAAAAATATAAAGCTTGTTATCATTTCCGCCGGCAGCGATATAACTACCATCTTCGGCAATATCAATTCCGCCTAAAGAGACATTTGTGACTTTCCAATGAGAAATTGGGGTACTTGAGTTGCGATTAAAAATATAGGCATCGCCTTTAAAAGTAGCCGCACCGATATAGTTTCCATCAGAAGTAAAATTCAGTGCCCGGGCTGAACTTCTTTCGGGCATGGGAAATTTCCAAATGGGTTTATCGGAGTTTTTGGAAAAAAGAAATACCGCTCCATCATTGGATTCACTGCCGACAGCCGCAAATTCACCATTACCAGAAATTTTGGCCCGGTGTACCGGAGAGTCACGGGTCAACATTTCACTTCGGATAATCGGCTTATTTGAGTCTTTTGAAAAAAGATAGAATCTCCTGTCGGGACATCCGGTTGCTCCGGTAATAAAGCTACCATTGTCTGACAACGAAACATCATGAAAATTACCCTCGGCATGATATTGCCACAAAGGAATTTCACTTTTATCACTCCACAGGATTAAAAGATTGGTTGTTTCGGAAGACTGATAACCGGAGGCAGTGCTGGTAACACTACCCGCCGTTCCCATGGCCATATATTTTCCGTCTTTGGAAATAGCTGCATTGTAAGCTCCATTGCCGCTTCCTTCGTAAACCCAAAGGGGTTGATTACTAAGGTTATTAAAAAGAATGGCGCTGCCTCCAATTGAAGCAAAAATCCTAGTCCCATCACCGGAAATATCCACTCCACCCTTAACATCCCCCGGTCTTTCACCGGCACTTTCATAAGTCCAAACGGGCTTATCCGGCTTTGAAGTATCAAAAAGATAAATTTTTTTGTGAGTTTTAACTGCCAAATATTTACCATCGTCGCTTAGTGCTACCCCTCCAACCCATTCATCCTTCAGGTCATATGATAGAATTTTTGTTTTTGTAGTAGCATCAATTACAGCAATTTCGTTTTTTTCAAAGGAATTCTTAAAAAGAACCGGTCCGTTGTCCGGAGAGTCAATAATATTGCTTCTGGTTTTACCTAAACCATTTGATGCCTCAAAAAAGAAAAAGTTTGAACCAAGTTTTTGAGGAACATATTTGTAAACATACCTAACACCCTGAAGATAATTTTTATCTTCAGGATTTTCCTTATCCATATCAAACATGGTGCCATTGAAGTAAATTTTGACATACTCGGGAGGTCGATTCTTATCATCTAGGTAAATCACCGAGTATGAATATCTCTGGCAAATTGGACCCCAATTGGGATAAACATGGCCACCAGCCAATTTTGGATCATTGGAAGTTACTGGAAGTTTGGAAATATTTTGGCCCGAAGGAGTATCGGATTTGTATTCGGCAAATATTTTGACTGGAATAAAAAAAACAACAAACAAACACAATATAGACAAGACTAAAAAAATCTTGGACATTTTAACCATATTGATACTTTCATTGTATATATAAAAGAATGATTTTAGAACTACCATGTTAGACTGAATTGGTGACTAGTAAGAAAATGTTGGTGCTATTTCTTGTCTTTGTCGCCGTATTGGGTGTTTTATTTTGGTTTTGCATTAGACCCCTCGTAATCAGAAAATATTGCTTGGATATTGTCGATAATTTTTGGCAACATGAAAGAGGGAAAGGCAAGACGTTTGATCAGGAAATGATTAACACCACGAACACGATTAACGAGGCATGTCTAAAAAGATTTCGGGTAGAAAGAAGTTACCCGGTGATGAAGGTAAAAGACAGTTGGTAACTTAATTTAATTTGCTCCCCCGCCTTGGAATCAATCAGGACTGCAGTGTGTGGATAAGTGCTAGAATTATTTATATGAATAAAAAACATCTTTTTATAGTTAGCTTTTTCATTATATTAGCTATTTCACTTTTAATCTTTCAAGTTATTCCTAATAAAATAAACGCGCAAGAAAATTCGAATTTAATTCCCAATCAATATATCGTTGTTTTTAAAGATTCAGTTTCCAATCCGGAGGCAGTAGCTAATGAACACGCTAAGGCCTACGGTTTATCTATTTCCTACACTTATAAAAATGCCGTTAAAGGTTATAGTGCGATTATTCCTGAAGCTAGACTAGAAAAATTAAGAAAAGACTTCAGAATTGAGTTTATTAGTCAGGATAGAATAGTGTCTATCTCTGCTTCCACAGCCGGTAAATCCCAAAAACCAACTCTAACTTTACCTCCAGCACAGAAAATACCCACAGGAATTAGAAGAATCGGCGTAAGTAGTTCCAACTTTGGGACAGGTATCGGGGTGGCAGTAATTGATACTGGTATTGATTTGAATCACCCAGATTTATCCGTAATCGCCAGTAAAAGCTGCGTTACCAGCTCTAGAAGTGCTAATGACGATAATGGGCATGGAAGTCATGTTGCTGGAACTATTGCAGCGTTAAATAACACTATTGGTGTAGTTGGAGTCGCTCCTGAGGCCAAATTGGTGGCTGTTAAAGTTCTTGATAGAAGTGGATCCGGTACCTGGTCATCAGTTATTTGCGGTATTGATTGGGTAACTGCTAATGCTATTAACTACAATATTAAAGTTGCCAATATGAGTTTGTCGGGTGGTGGAGTTAGTGATAATAACTGTGGTAACGACAATAGTGACGCTCTTCACAGGGCAATTTGTAACTCTACAGCCAAAAGTATTACCTACGTAGTTGCGGCCGGTAACGAACATGTTGATGCCAGTAATTCCGTTCCAGCCGCTTACAATGACACTGTAATAACTGTTTCAGCTTTAGTTGATTCAGATGGCTCGGCTGGTGGAGGTGGTTCCGTTACTCCTTATGGATCAGACGATACTTTTGCATCTTTTAGTAACTATGGTGATGCAGTTGATCTTGGTGCTCCGGGTGTCAATATTTATTCCACTTGGAAAAGTGGAGGTTATAACACTATTAGTGGCACTAGTATGGCATCTCCTCATGTAGCTGGTGTAGCTGCACTTTATATTAAAAATAATTTAAATGCCAATTGGCAACAAGTTCGTGACGCTCTAGTCGCAAGTGGCGAACCAAACGGTTCAGGTCATACCGATTTATCAGGTCTCCATCCTGAACCGATTGTTTTGACCTCCGGTCTCTGATTTATTTGAGTTTATTTACCGCAAAAATAAGTCAGGTATGCTAAAGGATGATATGGTTCAACATTTGGAATAATTTATATATCAAGCTCCCCCGCGTCCTTCCCCTCGGCTACGCTCGGGGCAAGCTAGTTCAGGACAAGTTACCTCCCTTCGTCGTTTCACTCCTCAGGGCAAGCTCCCCACTGCTTCGCAGGGTCAGATCCGGTGTGAAAATATATTAAAAAAACCGCCATTTTTTTGGCGGGTTTTTTAATATGCTCCCCCGCCTTAGACGATATTAGGACTTATTATGACAGAATCAATCATTTACATGTACAAATCTTGTAGGGGCCGCCTTTTGTTATATTATCCATTTGGGCGAAAACAGTATCACTCGGACAATTGCAGTTTCCGGGTACAATTACGCCGGATGTCTTAATGCCGCTCTTGACCGAATTACAAGGGGGGTTTGACCTCGTTGGACAGGTAGCAGACCCAGAATTACCGTTTGAATTGTTATTGTTATTATCAAGATTTATTTTGGGCAGCTTAATATATCCCATTTTAGACAAAGCAATTATTGTAAAAACGATGAGAGCAATTATAAAGGGGATTATCTGTGCTGTTTTTTTGTGTTTCGGTTCTGTCTTTACTGAAGACTGGTCATTCTCCTGTTTTTTTGTATCATCTTCCAATCCTCCAAATACAATGTAAAGGAAACCCCTCCAAATCCATTTTAAAAACAAAAAATACAAAAACAGAACTATTGCAATAAAGATAATATAGTTGAGAGATAGGTCAAAAATGCTTTCTTGTATTAAACTACTACAAACGACTATTCTTTTTTTTAGTATAAATAGAATTGCAATCAGGAACGGTAGTATTAAGAAAAATACTTTTACTAACCTGTAATACCATTTTTGTTCCAGGGTTGATTTTTTTATTGTCATGACTATTGGGTAAAACTACTATTATTATAATACATCGATAAAAATGGGAAGTTATTACCCTTCCCATTCTACCTTGCTCGGTTTGTGGAACGATTTTAAAACTTTACAAACTAACTTTGACTGCCCCATCTCTTAAAGGACAGCCGGTGGGGCTAACAGCTGATGTTCCGACAGCCCCAAGTAATACGTGCTGTTATCATAGTATCAATATCAATATCACATCTTGCCTTACCAACACCCTGTTCAAATTGTTCAATTTCAACCACTGGGGTTCCTTGAGCCGCACCAACCAGCCCTTTTTGGATTGCTGGACAACTCTCTCTAATAGCTTCAAGCGATGGATAGCACATTTGGTAAAGTTTACCCTACACAGTCATATATATCAAACAGACTCAGGGCTCGCTAAATGGAACGATCCCCCAAAGGGGACAGGTTTTAGAATTAATCTATTTGTTAAAGGTAATTAATATTGAATCAAAATCGGTTTCGGCTAAGTAAATTGAGCCGATTAGAAAGTTGGGATCAATCCATCTAATTCCTCCAAATTCTGGATCCGGATCGACTAGTTTAAATTGATTATCTTTATATCCGGCGATAGTAACTACATGAGTTCCAGGTGAACCCTCAACTGAATCTGGTACGGAATTTTTACTAACATTTGAAAATTTGTATTTAGAGGCAGAGTTTAAAAAATTAAAACTGACGACTCCGTAAATCGGGCCACTTTTCAAGTGATTGATAAGAAAATTTTCGTCAATTATTGGAAAAGTAATTTGACCGCCTAATTTAAGAAAACTTATATAACCATCAAAAATTACATCGAGAGCCTCTTGGCTATATTTTGTGCTTTGAATAAATTTTCTTCTTTGTTGAAGTTTTTCAATTAAATCTTGATTGGATAAACCTTTCCAACTACGGTCAAAAATTTCAATATCAACAGTATGAATGGTGGTCTTAAGTCCTTGATTAATAAAATAGGTAGCGATATGACCAAGAGAGGAACCTAAAGGATTGCCTTCTTTAGAAACAAAAACTGGAACCTCGGCTTTGACTTCATCTAATGATTTTTGAATACCGTAATATTTTAAAATTTGGACAGCGTTTGACTGGACACAATCCTGAAGTCCTTGTTTAATAAGCGGAATATCATAATCAATTGTTTGCATGATCAATTCTATCAAAGTTCGAAAATCGTTCTGTTCTAATACCTTGACGGAACAGGGCTCCCGCTGTACCGAAAAATTCGGACGTATTTCAGATCAGCAAAATAAAGCGCGGCGGTGGGGGGGTGCCGCGCCGATCAATTATTTTTTTATGCGCGATTTTTGAAAAATTTTAAAATTAAGTCAATTTCTTAATAACTCCGTTAGTAGCATCCAGTTCTACCATATCTTCATCGTGTAAAACATTCCGGGCATAAGTAGTTCCCATGATTGAAGGTAGTTTGAGAGCTTTACCATAAAGTGCGGCATGAGAAGTTAACGAATCTTCATCAACAACAAAACCTTTGACTCTGTATAACAAAGAAAGATATTCGGGAGTGGTTTGGGCAGCAATAAGAATGTCGCCTTTTTGAACTTTGATAAAATCGGAGGCATCAAGAATAATCCTAACTTTTCCCTTAACCTTCCCTTTAAATATAGTACGGCCTGAGATACTTTTTACATCTTCGAGAGTAGAAATACTTTCCGTGATTTTAACAATTCCTTCTACGGCATCAACTTCAACCCAATCATTATCATTTAGTATTTGGGTAGCGTTTCTAGTGCCAACAATACAGGGGATACCAAACTCCCGAGAGACAATGGCGGCGTGACAAGTTATGCCGCCCTCGTCGGTGATAATGGCGGCGGCCTTGCGCATAGCCACAACATAATCGGGGGTGGTCATGCGAGTAACCAAAATGTCGCCCTTCTCAATTTTATTAATTTCGGAAAGTTTTCGAATTACTTTAACTTTTCCGGCAGTCATTCCCCGAGAGGCAACATTGCCTCTAACTACTCTCTGCATAGAAGAACTGGCGGCAATAATATTAAGTCTTTCCATGGTTTCGATGATGTTTTTGACCCCAGTTATTATTCTGGATTTTCCCTGCCACATACAAATTGCCCAACCTTTTTGTCTATCTTTGACTAATTTTTTGAGACCGATTAACTCTATTTTCCCTTCAATACCAAAAATCATTTCCTCATAAGACAGAAGCTTAATTTTGTCGAGAGATAATTTAAGCCGTTTGGCTAGCTCAAATAGGAGCGGCAAATGGTAATAATGGGCTTGGCAAATTGAATTCTTGCGAAAGGTTCTTAGATAAATATATTCCTGAAGATAGTTTACCAATTTTTTCAATGTTGGCGATGCTTTTATCTTTTCGAATGTTTTATTTAGTAATTCTTTGGCCTCTTTATCCCCTGCCGCCATTCTGTCAATTTCACTTTGGGGATTGTTGAGTTTGTCGAGAATATTTTTAATCTCGGTTTCAAAATAGGTTTTGGTTAAAGGTTTAGCGTGGATACTCCACATTGATAACCAGCAATATTTTTGGGTGTGTTGATTTAGTAATTTACTAGATCCTTTATTAAATCCATTGTTTTTGACATAAGTAGCTAACTTTAAGGCGTCATCTCTCTCGTCGTCTTGGATAGAAGCTGGAGATAAAAAAATTTTTAGTATTTTTGGGTTTTTTATCTGTTCTTTTATCTTAGTTTCAAAATAACGCTCAATACCGTGGGGTACAGTGACAAAGGGAAAAACATCAAGGTAGCTTTGATAGTAGAGCTTTAGTAACTTAGCTAATTTTTGATTGGTGTATGATGATAGATTGCTAGGAATTTTACTGGCTACAGTTATTAGTTTATTACAAGCATTTCGACAAGCCCTTACGTCATTATCAAAAAAATTAGTATCTACTTCGGCTTTTTTCGAGACATTTTTGCCCAAATTAGTTAGTTCGTCTTTAAGGTAATAAACGCCGTAAGTTATACCGTTAGTCCAGTGAGTCGGAACAGAAACACCGTAAACCTGGTTTAAGTTGGTGATGTTGGATTTGCACAGAGCCATGGTAAAAGAAACAGAGGATTGGCGGTTGAGGATTTTTACCCATTCGGGATTTACTGACGGACTAGGATAAAATCTTGCGCCAACTATGCCTTTTAGTTCGTTGAGATATTTGTAATCGGGGTTTAAACGGTAATACTTAAATCGAATGTCACTTTTTGACCGTAGCATGCCTTGTTTTTCTAAGGTTTGTAGCGCCTTATAGACAGAATTGGGATATAGTTTGGTTAGTCTAATTAATTCGTTGATAAAAAATTCCTTATCGGGCTGCGAGAAAAAAACTTTGAGGATTTTTTGAGAAGTGACTGAAAGTTGCATGACATATTATACAATAGTGTTGTATAAGTCGTGGTTGTTGAGTGTCGATTAATTATTTTTGGGGAAGCGATTTTATGTCGAATAGGTTTTAAAAACATTGTTACTGGCTTTTCAATTTGTCTTTTACAAAACCTAATACCCTATTGATGTTTGATTTAGTGTTTACAGAAAAGGAAAAACCAGTTGAACTTATGTAATTTTGCTGAATTGCGCTGTCAAACTTTGATTTCTCATATTGTGTTTCGCTAGGAAATACTGTTTGTATGAAATTAATTTTCTCTTCTTCTTCAAATAAATCTTCAGTTTCATATCCGGTGTAATTGGTATCTATATCTTTTAATGTAAACACTTTGCTGTCGAGGATATGACCAAATTCATTTAGATATCTTTGTTTTGCCCTTTGACCACCATTATCAGCATCAAGTAATACAATAAATGGCCTTCCCCAAGCCAAATATAACGAGATAATATTATCGTGCTTATCCTTACCTGCTCCCGGATAAAAGTATAATTTATTGGCATCGTTTATGTTTAAAATAGTGTCTTGGAAATAATTAAATATATAATAATCGGTTTTCCCTTCTGGAATTACAATATTTGGAATTGCCTCTAGTTTGCTAGGTTTATAATCGAGAATATCTAAAATTGGCTTATAGTGTGTTTCTTCATTAGGGTGACTGGCTACAAAAGAATAGTAACGTTCAGCTATTATGTCTGTCCTCGTGGCATTAAAATCATCATTTAAAGCCTTAACCTCTGGGTTCAGTCCTTTGTTGATAACTATATATGCTCCTGATAACCATTTGGGATTAATGAGGTGATGACTGTGAGTGGAATAAATTACCATTGAACAGTCAGTAAGTTGTTCGAGGGATGATAATAAGACTTGTTGGCCGGTTTGGTGTAAATTAGACGCTGGTTCATCGAGTAGAAAGAGCATATTGCCAATTTCATTTGCCCTGTGTTTTCTGAACTGTGTAAATAGCAAAAAGGCGAAAAACCATCTAAAACCTAGGCTTCGTTCTTTTATGTCATAACTGTCTGTTCCTTCCTTAATTTTAACTTCAAGATATAGTCTATTTTGAGTGTCAACTTTGACATCGTTCCCGAGAGTGACCACGATATTTCCCACTCGTTTGTTACTGATCCTTGCCCATGCTTCAAATACCTCTTTGGTCATTGTTCCTCCCATATCGCTTAGTACCTTTTCGATATTTTGGAGGTCATTTTTACTACCACTCCTTTTTCTGTCAATTAGATGTTCTTTTAATTTTAAGTTTTGATTTAACGCGTCAAGTACATCTTGGAGAACTTTCCGATAGAATTCCTGTTCTGCCCCCTCTCCTCCAAATGGCTCCAAATAAATTGCAGTTGGAAAATCGAATAAAAAATTTTGATAGTATACTATTTTCGGCAGTAAAGATTTCGATATAAAGTCTGTTACCTCACTCCACAACGAATCTGTGCTAGAAAGTGGTTTATTTTTGACTGATTTTCGGCTTTTGCTTGGTTTTCCGATTATGTTAATAAACCATTCAAATTTTGTTGGTTCAATGTAGGTTGAATTTACATATGTAAATGACTTTTTAACCTTAAATTCCTTTATTTCGCCTTCTAGTTTGTATCCCTTATCAGACAAAAAATCTTTAATTTTATCTTCATCTGTCGGTTCTGTTTCAAGAGCGGCTTCTATGGTAATATCCCCATTAAGGTTTGCCCTTTTGCTCTTTGGTATTAAGTCATTGGGGTCTAAGCACGGGTTTAAAAAATGGTTAATCGCATCTAATATTGTAGTTTTACCGCTTTCGTTAAGCCCAATGAGAGTAAAAATATTTAATTTCGGTATTTTATCCAGTTCAAGACATGCGTTGTTAACACCCTTGTAATTTTGTATTTGAAAGGCGGAATATCTCATATAATTCTTGCTTATTATAACTCTAATAGATTTGGGGCAAAAAACTTAGTTATTTTATATTTTAATTTTTAACTAGTTAAATCATTAAATTTTTGCGTTTTCCGACCGAGCCAACAGTTCTTGATCGGCGCGGCGCCCCTGCGGCATGGCAGGCCCCCCACCCCTGCCGCCGGCAGGCAGGGCCGCGCTTCATTTTGCTGATCTGAAATACGTCCGAATTTTTCGGTACAGCGGGAGCAGAGGTGGACTGTCCGATATGAATCGGACTAAACTTCCCAGTTCACTCGTTCACGGTCGGAACCAGTGTGAGAATATATTAAAAAAACCGCCATTTTTTTGGCGGGTTTTTTAATATGCTCCCCCGCGTGGACTCGGACCACGGACCTACCGCTTACAAGTAACCCTCAAATTTCTATGAGGCTTGGACTATATCATATTCCGACAAATCGGAACTCGGGTGCTTAAAGGTGTACTCACCTAGTCTCTGAACCTTCTCCGAAAGTTTTCGGAGCGCGGCTGCGGGTTGTCATGCCCCAAAGGGGTTT
This sequence comes from Candidatus Shapirobacteria bacterium, assembly GCA_041658125.1. GTDB lineage: Bacteria > Patescibacteriota > Microgenomatia > UBA12405 > UBA12405 > JBBAAS01. Next base: position 10,498 of record JBBAAS010000015.1, read on the forward strand.
AGATTTCACGCAATTCTCCCAATTTTTCAAACTCGATTACTCGAGAAAGCTGCATTTTACTATACAGGCGGGCGCTCTACCGACTGAGCTACAGGGGATTGATTTTATAAAGAGCTGGGCAAAATTATACCATTGCTAGCTTGAATTGTTTAGGTTCTGGTAAAATACGACTATGAAATTAATACTAGTCCGGCACGGAGAATCACAGGCGAATGCCGGCAACATTGCCGAGGAAAATAATCTGACCGAAAAAGGCCGACAACAGGCCAAAAAATTAGCCATAGAATTGTCGCAGGAAAACTTTGAACAAATTTATTGTTCAAATACCAAACGATGTATCGAAACAATGGAAGCAATTTTAAAAGACCGGAAAGAATATGTAAATATTTGTTTTTCTAAACTAATTTCACCAAAGAAAAAGGCAGAGGATGATGAAAATTTTAAAAGACGGATAAAAATATTTATTGAAGATTTGAAGATTGAATTTAAAGACGAGACGGTGATGATCATCAGCCATCAACTGGTTATCAGAAGATTTTGGCAGGAGTTGACCGGCAAAGACGAGCCGATAGAAAACGGAGAAGCTCGAGAAATTGATTTATGAAGTAGGCATGACAAAACCGGATGAAAAAATTAGGGATAGTGGTAAACTTGAATATAATTAAAGGAAGTATAGTACAAATTAATGGCAATATAGGAGAACCATGGAGATCGGTGGTTGGGCAGATATTTTTTAGAATAATTCCGAATTTGATTGATTCTGCAGTAACGGCACCGGCGGTAATTGCTTGTGTTTCCTGGTTTTTTATACCGCTTATACCGCTTCAAAGTTTGATGGGGGGCAGTTTTAAACTGATTTTTGACTTGTTTCCGTTTATTCCGAAGAATATCAATATTAATAGTGATAATAGTGAGACAATTTTGCGCGGATGGGCGACAGTTACTTTAGTTATCTTTTTATTAAAATCTTTAATAGCGGTGATTTGGAAACAAATAATAATTATTGACCGAATGGAAAAACTAATGATAAGAGTTGTTTTGGGTATTCCGGTAGTTTCTTTGTTTATCTTTACAATTTTTAATGTATTGGCCGGGATAAAAATAAAAATTGTGATTTATCTGATGTTTATCTTTTTGGTATTAGCAACATATTTATTTCTGGGAGCGGCGTGGGTTATACATGGCATAACCAATAAAATGAATGCCATTTATGGCGATCAGCGATAATGATTGGTATATGAAATTACTTTTTCTGTTTTTTCTGCTTATTCTTGCTTTTCTATCTCTTCGCACTAAGGTAGCAAACCAAAAAATCTGTCCGTTAGTTCAGAATAAAAGTTTTTGTCAAATTCTAGGTTGTACTTATTTTGACCCTGATGTCACTATCTACATCAGGAATCCTTGCCAGCCGAAAAAGTAATTGATAGAGCAATTTTAGAATGACGTTATTCCAAATAGTCCTGCAATTTTTTTCTGCGACTGGGGTGACGTAACTTCCTTAGTGCCTTCGCTTCGATTTGACGAATACGTTCACGGGTAACATTGAAAATTTTACCGACTTCTTCAAGAGTTTTGGGGGTTTCACCACAGAGACCGAAACGGAGAGATAAAACTTTGGCCTCACGTTCATCAAGACTATTTAACACTTCTTCAATGGATTCGCGCAAAAGCTCCTTGCTGGTTTCTTCGTAGGGCGAGGGCTGGGTAGTATCCTCGATAAAATCACCTAAAAATGAATCCTCATCATCCCCCACCGGAGTGGCAAGTGAAGTAGTGTCCTGGGAAATACGGTAAATTTCTTCAACTTTTTCAACAGTAACGCCGACTTCGGCAGCAATTTGTTCAATAGCCGGTTCGTGACCAAGGCGCTGGGTCAGCGCCCGGGTAGCTTTGTAAACTTTATTGATAGTTTCAACCATATGAACCGGAATCCGGATGGTTTTGGCCTGATCGGCGATAGCCCGGGTGATAGCCTGACGGATCCACCAAGTGGCATAAGTGCTAAATTTAAACCCTCTCTTCCAATCGAATTTTTCCACGGCCCGCATCAAGCCCTGATTGCCTTCCTGAACCAAATCCAAAAAAGTCAAACCACGGCCGATATATTTTTTGGCAATGGAAACTACCAACCGAAGATTGGCATTGATGAGATCCTCGCGGGCGGACTGGGAGCCTTTTTCAATCTCCTGGGCCAGCCGGACTTCTTCAGCAAAAACCAAAAGATCGATTTTACCGATTTCTTTGAGATACATCCGAACCGAATCGATGGCGCCCTTTTGAGAAAGCATAGCCAAAATTTCGGCACTATTTAATTTGGCTTTTTTATCGTCAATAACTTCACGGGATTCAACTTTGTCAAAAACATCAACCCCCCGATCAAAAAGATAATCAAAAACATCATCAACGGCTTCAATGCATTTTTCCGGTTCGGGAATAACGGCCAAAATCTCCTCGTTTGTCAAGTAGTGCAGCTTTTTGGCCTGAACCAAAAGGGTCTGCTTAATCTTGGAAAAATTGATAGCGGCCGACACGGATGTATTGTACCTAAAATTTAGCGATAAATCTAGGGTTTTTGGAGTTTTGCCAATTTTCCCAAAAGGCGCTGATATTTAAGTTCCAAAGGTTTAATTTTGGAATCGGGGTCGGAATTGTCCAAAACAGCAATTTGTTGACCCAGGTCTTTGATCTGATTTTTAAGCCGAACCACCTGAAGCTGGTTTTTGACTTTATTTAGCTCCAAATGCCGACGGTGGGGCTCAAGATGAGTAGAAGTGGCGGAAAGATAGATGTTTTGGAATAAAGGCTCCAGTTCGGCAGGGAGACTTTCCTGAAAACTTTGAGGAGAAAAACTTTTCAAAGATAAAAGAAGAGAAACCAATTCAGAAAAACGGGGAGTACTAAAACGCCGGAGAGTGACTTTCATATTTTTAGCAACCACCAAAGGCCGTTGAGAGCCAAAGAGGAGAATCAACAAATATTCTTCCAGCTTTTCCAGCTTATCGATGGCCAAAAGGTTAGTCGAGCCGGTGGGGAAAATAACGGGAGCGGAGGGAATTTTGGTGTCAATTTTTTGCGACTCGGCGATAACGGCGTCAAGATCAGAACCGATAATGCCGGCCAATTTTTTTAAATAATCGGAGCGGATAACGGAATTTTGAATTTTACTAACGGAGGGTAAAACGGAAGATAAAATAGCTTTTTTGCCTTTGATGGTACTGGGGTCGTTTTGGGCGGCGGCGGCAGAGATGATAAAGTCCCAAACCGGCAGAGTGTGTTTGAGTTGGTTTTGAAAAAAAGCAAAATCAGACTTAATGGCTTCGTCGGGATCTTTGTACTTATTTTCCAAATCCAAAACTTCGATTTCAAAGCCCATTGAATCGGCTAATTCGATACTTTTTTTAGCGGCATTATTGCCGGCGAAATCGGAATCGAGGGCCAAAATCAGGGTGTCGGTGTAGCGCTTGAGAAGCTGGAGTTGTTCTTCGGTAAAGGCAGTACCTTTGAGAGCGACAATATTTTGAACACCGGATTGGTAGGGAGAAATCAGGTCAAACTCACCCTCAACGATGAGAACAGAATTGGCTTTTTTGATAGCTTCTTTGGTTAAATGGAGGCCAAAAAGCATCCGGCTTTTGTGATAAATTTCGGTTTCGGGAGAATTGATGTACTTGGCTTGTTCGGCCTTAGCGCCCGGTAAAACCCGACCGGAAAAGCCAACAATTTGACCGCGGTAATCGTGAAGCGGAAAAACCAGACGACCATTAAAGCGGTCGTAAAGACGATGAGCCCCATATTGACTTTGACCGAAAGTACCGGTGGCGATTAAGTCGGATAATTTAATATTTTTTTTGAAAAGATAGTTGCCGATCAGGTCAGAATTTTCCGGCGAAAAGCCGAGCTTAAACTCCTTAATCGTGGCCAGTTTAATCCCCCGGCCTAAAACATAATCAAGAGCTTTTTTACCTAAAGGATGGGTAGTTAAAATATAATGATAAAAGACGGCGACTTTTTCATTGATGTCGATTAAAAGTTTTTTTTGGGATTCGACGTGAGTTAAAACATCACTTTTGATCAAAGTAATACCGGCCATTTTGGCCAAATCCTGCAGAGCGTCTTTGAAATCGACCCGTTCGTACTCCTGAACGAAAGTGAAAATATCGCCGGATTTGCCGCAACCAAAACATTTGAAAATTTGCAGTTCAGGGGAAACGATAAAAGACGGAGTCTTCTCCTGATGAAAAGGACAACAGGCAACATGATGGCGGCCGCGCTTTTTTAGGGGGAGATAATGATTGATGACTTCAACGATGTCGAGCTTTTTTTTGATTTCATCGACTTGGTTATCCACAAGGTAATTATATCTTAAATCACCCCTTCCCCTCTTTGAAGAAAGAGGGGAGACAAAAAAATTTATTAGTTAGACTACAGGTGGTTGTAAAAAGAGAAAGATTGAGTAGAATTCAAGATACAATGAACGTAGTTTTTCCTAAGCGGATTGCAATTTTATATTCGGATGCCAAAAGAGAATATTTTCCGACAGAACAGCTGTTTATTTCGGAAGTTGAGGTCAAAGAAAGAGCCGGACTGGTAGCCAAATATTTGGAAAAAATGAAAATTGAGGTGGCGCTGTTTCCGGGGGACAGCGAACTTGCCGAAAATCTGAAAAAATTTAGGCCGGATTTTGTCTTAAATTTGGTTGATTCGGTTTTTGGCAAAGAATATTTGGCGGCGGCAATACCGGGAACGTTGGAACTTCTAAATATCCCTTACACCGGCACGGGAATGATGGGCCTGACAATCAGCGCCAATAAATATTTTACGAAAAACCTGCTAAGACAACGGGGAATAACCGTGCCAAAATATCAACTAATTACCGACCCGAGCCAGGAAATTGAAAACGAACTTGATTATCCGCTGATATCGAAATTAAACGAAGTCCACGGCTCAATTGAAATTGACGAGTCGGCAATTTCCCACAACGAAAAGGCATTGAGAAAAAGACTGGATTTTTTAATGAAAACTTACAAGCAGGGAGTGTTGTTGGAAGAGTTTATTGTAGGCAGAGAAATTACAGTGATTATCACCGAAGGGATAAATCAAAAAGTGTATACCGGCGAAAAAATATTCGGCGGACCGTTTGCCGACAAATTTAAAATCGTCACTTTTGAAGCCAACTGGAATGATGATTCGGCGGAAAGTAACGCCATTACTTATAAAAAGTATGAAATGCCGGAAAGAGCGCGGGAAATGGTCAAAGAGGCATTTGATGTGTTAAAGATGGAAGATTACGGTAAATTTGATATCAGACTGGATGAGTCGGGCAGACATTATATTATTGATGCGAATCACAATCCGACCTTCGGACCAAAAGAAGTGGGCTGTGCCATGGGAACAATTTTGAATATGTACGATATTTCTTTTGAAGAAATATTGGAAAGACTGATCACCAATACAGTGGTAGGAAAAGAAAAGAAAAATGAGTAAAAACGGTTTTGGAATTGAAGATTTTTATCGGAAATTAAAAGTTTCCTTGGGAGATGAATGGGACTGTAAAGAATTGGGCATGGTAGAAAAATACCCAATTTGGTTAATTACCGGAAAAAAGAAAAAAGAGACCGGAAAAAATTTATTGATTGCCGGAGGATTTCATGGAGATGAAGTAGCCGGAGTGTGGGGAATTATAAAATTTTTGACCAATAAATCTAAAATCCCTGAAAACATTAATTTGGCATTTTTACCACTGGTTAACCCTACCGGTTTTGCCCTAAAAAACAGACATAACCGGTGGAAACAAGATTCGAATCGAGGTTTTTTTCATAAACGTAACGGCTTATCGAAAGAAGGAAAAATTTTGAAAAAAAATGAAAAATTAATTTTGGAAACAGCAAGAGACGGGTTTTTATCGCTACATGAAGATTTGGAACAAAAGAAGTTTTATGTTTATTCGTTTGAAAAATCAAAATCACCAGGAAAATTTTCGAAAGTTTTAATGGACGCAGGAAAAAAATATTTTGGTGGGCATAATAACGGGAAAATAATCAACAGATATAATGGAAAAGTTGAAGAGGTATGTTTAAAAGGAGGATTGTGCTATAAAAAACACGATGGTTCGTTTGAGGATTGGTTGTTTCATAAGGGAATCAAGAAAACCGCTTGCGCTGAAACTCCGGGACAGGAAAAGTTAGAAAAACGAATTGAGGCTAATGTTGATATTATAAAATCGTTTATTAATTATTTTGGAGAAAAATGAAGATTGCTTTTGCCTACAACCTGAAACCGAAAAATATTAAAAGGGAAGATCCGGAGGCAGAATTTTATGCCGAATTTGATACCGAAGAAACAATCGACGGCATTAAAAAAGCCATTGAAGCCAACAGACACGAAGTTTTGATGGTGGAATCGAACGAAAATACATATGAGTTGCTGAAAGAAAACCGAAACAATATTGATTTGTTATTTAATTTTGCCGAAGCAGTAACTAACACGGCAGATCGGGAAGCTCAAATTCCCATGTTTTGTGAAATTCTCCGGATTCCGTATACGGGACCGAGGCCGATGAATGCGGCCATAATTTTGGATAAAGCCAGAACTAAGGAAATATGGAATTTTTGGAAAGTAGCAACGGCGCCGTTTCAATTGATGGAGACGGCTCTTGACAAGCTAAACCCGGAATTAAAATTTCCTCTAATTGCCAAGGCCAATGAAGAAGGATCGAGCTCGGGCATCAGAAATAAGTCGGTGGTTAATAACGAAAAAGATTTAAGAGAAATAGTGGCAGAATTGATAAAAGATTTTCAACAGCCGATATTGGTCGAAAAATTCTTAAGCGGGAGAGAATTTACGGTGGGAGTGCTCGGGAATAAGGGAAACCTACAAGTACTGCCGATTGTGGAAACAAATTTTGACTCACTGCCAAAAGGAGTAAATAGAATTGACAGTTATGAGGCAAAATGGATTTGGGACAATCCGGACAATCCGATCGAAGCAATTTTTTGCCCGGCGAAAGTTCCGGAAAAATTGAAGACAGAAATTGAAGATTTGGCTAAAAGAGCATTTACGGCCATCGGTTGCCGCGACTGGGGAAGAATTGATATGAGACAGGATGAAAACGGAAAACTTTATGCTTTGGAAATTAATTGTCCGGTGGGACTTTTACCCGATCCAAGGGATAATTCACGACTGCCAAGAGCCGCTAAAGAACAAGGCTGGTCATTTGAAAAACTGATCGGAGAGATTATTTTGACAGCCGCAAAAAGATACCAACTATCAAAATAGCGACCAGGGTAAGGGTGATTTCACCGGTAAAAGAAATGACGGAAAGAATGGGAATGGCGGTGAGAAGATAGGGGATAATTACGATGGCGGTGGAAAAAATAAAAGATTTATTCTTCGTAATTTTTAGATCACGATATAAAATTTCCTTGAAAATGTTTAAAAAGTTTAAAGAAGCTTTGAAGGTAGCAAAAAAACCAAAAAGACAAAGAAGAATAATGATCAAAGGCGGAACCTGACCAAGAGAAGTGAGAGCATTTTCGGTAAGATTTGGACCGGCAATGCGGATAACGGAAAAAGAAAAAAGAGCATAAGTAACAACGGCTAACAAAACTCCCAAAAGGGAGGCCGTTTTGAGATGAAGAGATTTATTTTGGGTATGACGGAGAGTTTCTTCGACTTCGGGCAAAATGGCAAAACCGGTGAGGGAAAAAATGAGGGTGCCAAAAATGGAGGAGTCGATGGGGTTTTGAAAATTGATCGGGGAATAATTTAAAGAATAGACAGCGATAAAAACGGTGATCAAAAGATAAATAAGAGAGAGAAAATGAATCCGTGATTTGGCAAACTTTTGAAGAAGAAGGTGAAAAAGAGAAATGAGAAAAACAAAAATAATTTTGGAAAGACTGACCGAAACATTGGGAATAATAGTACTGAAAAACTGGGAGCCAAGCTGAATATAAATTGCCAAAGCGCCAAGGCCAAGCAGGCACAAACTTAATAAAGCGATAATTTTGCCGATAGGACCAAGATAAAGATGGGCGTAACCGGCAAGCTGGTGATCGCCTTTTGTTTTAAGAATAACGGTTATATAGAGATAATTGATGAGGTAGACAAAAACGGCCATCAAAAAAAGATAACCGATGGTCATTAAGGGATTGTTGTTGGCAAACAAAATGGGCAGAACAAAAATACCGGCGCCGACAATTTCGGAATACTGCAAAAAGACAGCTCTAAGAAAAAGCGAGTTCACCTAATTACTTTAGCATTTATTTGCCCATCCGACGGTGGCGTTGCTGGTACCAAAGAACGGCGTTTTCCATTTGTTTGGGGCCAAAATCAGGCCAAAGAATGTCGGTGAAATAAAGTTCGGCATAAGACATTTGCCATAAAAGAAAGTTAGAAAGCCGAAACTCGCCGCCGGGACGAATAATTAAGTCGGGGTCGGGCTGGCCGGTTGTATAAAGATAAGAAGAAACTAATTCTTCATTAACTTTACCGGCCGGAACCTTATCCTTAATAATATTTTGAATAGCCCGGATAATTTCATCGCGGCCACCATAATTGAGGGCAATGTTAAATTTGATCCGCTCATAATCCAAAACCATATCAAGAATTTTTTTGATGGCATTTTTGACCTTAAAGGGAAAAGCCTGAAAATTGCCTAAAACAAAAATTTTAACGCCGGAACGACGGTACTCTTCGGCTTTTTCCTTGGCAAACCGGATAAGCAGACCAAAAATGCCCCGGACTTCTTCAACTGAACGTTTGCGCCAATTTTCGGTAGAAAGAGCATAAACGGTTAAGTGCTTAATGCCAAGATCCCGGCAATAATTGACAATTTTTTGAAGATTTTCGGAACCGGCTTCGTGGCCTTTGACGTCGGAAACTCCCTTTTTTTGGGCCCAACGGCGATTGCCATCCATAATAATGGCGATATGCTGGGGAAGATTTTGAGGATCGATTTGGGAACTGGTGGCCATATTAAGATTAGTCGTAAATTTTGAGTATTATATCCTAGGCCGGAGTAACAACAGAAGGGGCAGGGGGCTTGGAGCCAAGCAATAACCGGTCAAAAGTGTAAGGTGAAAGGATGTAAAGAACTTCAAAAGTGGCCACGGAAAGTTCGAAAGCACAGGGAATTTGATTGGTGACTAAAAAAGCGCCAAGCCCAAGAATAGCGCCATTTTTGAAACTTTGGCGCATTTTTTCCCTAAAAACCTTGTCAACAATGGCTTGGGGGACGTTAGTTTTGAGAGCGGCTTCAGAAGCCCGAAGCTGACGGACATAACCGGCATGAACGGCGGTAATGAAGGTACCAATGGCAGTAATAGTGTTCATGGTAGTGTTTTGGCGGGTAAGATCGGCAATAAGCATCCAGCCAGCGACATTAACAGGAATATGGCGAAGAATAATCAGGGAAAGAATAAAAACCAAAGTGCTAAAACCACCGGTTTTAAGTAAAAGCCGGTTGTAGTTAATTCGGGCCGATAAAATACTTTTGTTTT
>JBBAAS010000016.1:0-19819 GCA_041658125.1 Candidatus Shapirobacteria bacterium
AAAGTTATCATCGATGAAGCTATCGAAATTGCCAAAGAATACGGCAACGATTCTTCGTCTTCTTTCGTCAATGGTGTTCTGGGATCAATTTTAAAAGAATTGGAGAATCAAAATGGACCAACTAAAACAGCTTGAAAATTCTCTTCATCTTCAATTTCAAAATCTCGAAGTTCTTCGCCGAGGCCTAACCCACCGCTCTTATTTAAACGAAAACCGCAGTCTCAATCTTGCCTCAAATGAACGTTACGAATTTTTAGGCGACGCTATTTTAGAGCTTTGGGTTTCCGAAAAAATATTTCACCTTTTCCCCGATTTTTCCGAAGGTGAACTTACCAACCTTCGGGCATTAACAGTCTGCACCGAAAACCTCTCCGGCATCGCCAAAAAAATTGACCTCGGCGCCTTTATCCTCCTTTCCAAGGGCGAAGAAGCTCATGGCGGTCGTCAAAACCAATCCATTTTGGCCGATACTTTTGAAAGCTTAATCGGCGCTATCTTCTTAGACCAGGGAGCTTCTAAGGCTTCTACCTTTTTAGACGAATTTGTTGAACCTAACTTAATAGAATTGTCTCAAAAAAAAGTTTTCAAAGATCCCAAAAGTCTTTTTCAGGAAATTGCCCAAAACCAAGAGGGGGTTACTCCTACCTACAAAACCCTGTCCGAATCCGGTCCCGATCATCAAAAAGCCTTCGAGGTAGGCGCTTTTGTCGGCGACCGGCTTATTGCCAAAGGTACCGGCAATTCTAAGCTAAAGGCCGAAAGCGATGCCGCTACCACCGCCGCCAAAGTTATCTCTCTAAAAAAGCTTTAATTTTTCGACTTTTCCTGTATAATTCCCCCTATGCTCAAAATAAAACTGTCTCCCCGTGGTAAAAAACACCAACGGACTTTTCGTATTGTCATCCAAGAAGTCAAATCTAAGCTTAACGGTACTTTTATCGATGATCTTGGTTTTTATACTCCCCAAACCAAAACTCTCAATGTCGACCAGGCCAAGTTGGAAAAATGGCAGAAAAACGGCGCCCAGCTTACGTTGGGAGTCGATAAGCTTCTTCACCCTGACAAATTTCCCCCAAAACCTCGTGTTAAAAAACCCGTTACTACCGAAACGACTACTCAATAACCTATGTCAAGCATTCAACAAACTCTCGAATTTATTGTTAAAGGTATTGTTCCCACCCCCGACGCTGTTTCCATTTCTTCCAAAGATGTCGACGGTACCCTTGTTTTTGAAATTTCTGCCACTCCCGAAATGGTCGGCCAAATTATTGGTAAAGACGGCAAAATCATCAAATCTATTCGCACTATTCTGACTCTGACTTATCCTCAACAAAAATTCTCTTTGGAAATTAAGGATTAAACGGATTAGTTCGATCGTATTTGACAAATTCTTTGGTTCCGCTCTCAATTCCGGTTACTGTTCCCACCGTTTCAAAACTTCTGATGGTTGATAAAAGCTCACTTTCTTTTTGGCTCATCATCAAGTCGGTCAGGGTCAAGCTGGTAGCCGTCGCCTCGGCTTTAGTTGAAACATAAAAAGAGGCCACTCCTAAGCTTATCATCACCGTCTCCCCCTCTGCCTTCATATCAAAATTTTGAATTTCCAATATCGGCAAACTTTTTTCAATCGTCGCTACCAAATCCAAATATTTATCCTTTGGTCCCAGTACTACTATTGTCACCGGAATTTTAGCCGCCATTATCTCAATCTCTTTTTCCCCGTCTTCTTTGGTTAATTTACCCAAAGATACAGAAAAGCTATCAACCTGAAAACCAAATTTAGACACTATGTTGCGAACCACATTCACCAAATAATAGGCATTCTTCTCTCTAAGCAAAGCCGATGCCAAAAAATCTGCATTATCCTGTAACTCTTGCTGGTCAACCGACTTAAGGTAATCCCTCTTTTCGGCTAATTTTCTGGTTTCTTCCGCTACCGTTGCCGTATTCTTCCTCATTTCTGCAATTTCCCCAATTTTTGGCACCACCAACCCCAAAACCACTACCAATATCACCAAAAAAACTACTCCGGGGATTAAAAATATTTGCAACATCTCCGGTTCCATTCCAAAAATCTTATCTGATGAAAGTTTGACGTCTATTTTTTTCATTTTAAGCCTACCTCCACAGAAAAACTCCAAAGGCCACTTTTAACCCCCACGCCTTTCAATGTTGCCCTCGTCAAACCCTCTTCCTCTCCCCGATTAATACTTTCCAGCCTCTTTTCCACATAATCCATTTTTACCCCCGTATCTACTTCTCCTGATACCATAAATTTTGACGTATCCTTAAAAACCAAATCGGTTACTTTTACCATTTCTTTGGGAAAAATATTATTCATTCTATTAAAGGCTTTACTATATTCAAATCTGGAAGCTAAAACCTCACCTACTTGTTTGGCCCGATATTTCAACTGCTGGCTCGCAACAATTAATTGCGACAACGCCTTATACTCGTTTTCGGTTTTGGTTCTTTTTTTGTCAGCAGTTTGAAGACTAATTTTTGCCCACCCCCAAAGTCCAAATACCACCACTAAAACAAAAAGCCACACTCCTCCGGCCATTATCACCACCTTGTTCACTTTCTTTTTCAATTCCAACTTGTCTGCCTGAAACTTAGCCCGATTCGGTAACAAATTCAAATCCATCGTCATAAAAGCCCCCTTAGAGCCAACCCGATTGCCAAGCTAAACCGGCAACCTTCGCCATTTAAATCAATTGGCACTTTAATTTTACTGGTGTCAATTTTCAAAAAGGGCTGAATCACTTGAACTTCTACCCCCAAAAGCTTAGTCAACTCTTCTGCCAATCCCGGCAAGTTAGCTCCGCCGCCGGATAGAACTAAAAGATCTATCTTTCCACCCTTTTCTTCTGTATAAAAACTCATTCCCTTCCGGATTTCATCCGCCATACTGACGAATACCGGTTCAATCGCGCTTTTAATTTTCCCTTCCAATTCGGCCGCCCTCATCCCATAGGCTTTTTTGTACTCCTCCGCCGAGGCCATATCCATCCCCAAATTTATCGAAATTGCCCGGGTTAATGACTCGCCTCCCACCGACATTGACCGTGTAAAACAAATGTTTCCATTTTTAACACAAATCAAATCCGAGTATTTTTCCCCCATATCAACCATCATCACTCCCCCCTCACCTCCCACCGAAGCACTCAACACCCGTCTCATCGACACCGCCGGTGATTCCAATGCTACCAAGTCCAAGCCGGCCATTTTAAATAACTTCATATAAGCCTTGATTAAGTCTTTTTTAGCGGCAATGGCAAAAATCGTCAATCTTCCCATATCATCCTTTTCCACTATCTCGTAATCTATTGACACCTGATCCAACGGATAGGGGACAAAGGTCTCAGCTTCAAAAGCCAAAGCATCCTTGATCTCTCCTTCTTTAAGCGGTGGCAAATGAACTACCCGGCTGGCAATTTCATCCTCCGGCAAACAAGCCGTTACCTGTCTGGTTCTTAGTTTCAAATCGGACATCAATTTTTTGATACTGTCCACCATCGTTTGCATTGCCTTGCCGGTATGATCACCCTTAAACCACTCTACCCTCGGAGTTTTTGTTTCTCCGATTGAATCCAATATCAATCCCTTCTCTCCTCCCTTAACGATCGATACTATTTTAATTGTCCCTACACCAACATCAATTCCAAAACTATCACTCATATCATCAGTATAAACACACTTCCTCATCAACTCAATACCTTACTGCAAAGTCGTCAGCGCATCCAGCATAAACGCCGGAATTTTATAGCCTATTCTGACTCTCACTTTTCGGCTGACTCCGGTTGTCTGATCACCCACTTTTCCGGTTGCCGTCAAATCCTCCCCCTGTGCTGGAAAATTACTGCTCTTTTCCACTGTAATGGTAGTACTACCGGAAGTTGTCTTAAATATCGGAGTCACTGTTAGTAACAAAGAGCCATTTTGAGTTGTCAGGGTATAACAATTATCCGACCGATCATCAAAATCATTAACAGAATCACTACTATAAAGATTCGCCCCAAATCTTTTTACTTTTGTTCCACCAGAATAAAAATTTTCAATCTTCAAAGCTCCAACATCAGCCGTATTATTGGCACAAATCTTTATATTTTCCATGCCCGAACCGGCTAAGTTTACCGATCCGTCAAGATTATGTGTCGTCAACCAAAAAAATGCCGGTTTCCCTTCGGTCAATGACTCCGAAACCAAACTTGTCCCGTTTCCTATTACATCAATCGCTACTGTTGCACTTTCACCCACTCCTCCGCTATAAGCTGTTTCACCGGTCACCAAATATTTGTCGATTGACGATTCAGCCGTATTAAAGGCTTGTTTTAAAAGCTCTTCATCAGTATCCACCTTGGTTTCCACCGTTGTTTTTCTGGATACCGACAAGCCCAAGCTCAACACCACTGCCGATACTAAAAGTACAATCAGCGCCACCTGTCCCCGTTCTTCTTTAATTGAAAATTTCATTTTTAGTTTCCCTCTCTCCAATTATAAACATTTTCTGCTAACTTTGCCGGCATTGAAAAAATAAAATCCGGTCGGTAATTTACTTTTACCGATGGTGCTGAATTATTCGCATCCGGGTCAGACACAGCCAAGCTCCTGGTATTAGTAAATCCTTCCCGTGAGAAAATCGATCCGTTAAGTTGAAGTGTTATATCCGATGCCCCATCAGCCAAAATTCCTTTGTCCGCCACGATTATTCCATCAAACCGGGTTACCGACTCACCAATCGTCACCGAACCGTTTACCACCACCATCAAAAAATCTCCCGTCAAAACGGTATTGTTCTCATTAATCGTCAAATCACCGTTTACAAATATTACTTTATTTGCCCCCGCACCACTTTTTACCAACGACCAATTACCGCCATCTACAACCTTTCCGATTCCTTTCCTGTCGTAATACAACGTCTTCAACACCTCATAATTTATCGATCCGTCAGTAATGTTTTTACTTTTTTTATACCAATCATGAGGAAAACCATTTTTACAATCACTATCACTGCACCCGGCTACATTACTAATTCCCCCTTCGGCTATCACTACTCCGTTAGTTCCGCTAGTTGAGTCCATGCTTAAAGCCGGAGTACAACCGGAAGTCTCATTACATGTCGGCGGCACCATACTCCGTATCGCCCCGAATCCCAACAATCTTCCTCCGGAAACAGTCTGATACCACGGTTCCTGGTTAGCGGTAAACGAAAAATCAACAGTCGCTTCCGGTTTATCCTGATAAGCATCAATAAATGTCGAGTCAATCACTATTCCCGGACAATCAGGCGACCCCTCTTTATTTTTATCAATCACTTTCGCTATCGGTTGCGATCCCGGTAGCCCATCCGGACTATTAAATATCGGGGTATAATCTCCTCCTCCCCAAATCAAAGAATTATTCACGGATCCGGCGTAACCCGCCGGCCCCACCTTAGTCATAATTTTTTCTCCGCTGATCAAGTTTGCATAAGTCAGGCTCGTAAAAATACCAGCCTCCACCAGCGTTGAATAACCATCAGTAGGACACACCGGACCCAACGGAGCGTCGCTACCATCATAAACTGATCCTGAAACCGGCACCTTACAATCCCATACCTTAAACTTCCGGCCCCCGTCCGTCCAGTCCAGCTTTTGTCCTGTTTCATCTTCAGCCCATATTTGCAAATTATCGACAGCAAAATTCGGTCCCCCAAAAGTTTCTGAAAACAAAATCGGAAAAGTTACGGTTACTCTATTTCCCGACACCGATTTGGTTACTGTATCATACAAGATAGCTCCACCGCCGGTTACCGTATATGTCGGTGTTACTGTCGTCAAGCCAATTCCGTTAACTTGCATTATTGTCGTTTCTCCTCTTCGCAATCTTAAACTAACCTTGTTAATCGTCTCTCCGCCACTTGCGTCGGAAACTGTCACCGAAAATTTCACTTTTCGGTCATGTACTCCTGCACTTCTAAATATCGTTTGACAAATCTGATTTTTATCTCCTGTCTCCACCGGCACTACCGTATTGCCCGAGTTTCGAATTGTTATTCCGACTCCCACCGGTTTTGCCTCCGTCACTATAAAATAATCCCTATCCTGTCGATTAACATTACAATAAACCCAACTATCGCACCCCGTCTCTCTTTTTGTTACTGTCGCCTTGACATCACCCGATGCTCTCGGTGGAGTCAACCCCAACTGGCAAAAAGGATTACCGCTGCATTTACTCCCTAGTCCAATCGGCGGTATCGGATCCAAATCCGTTGGCAAATCACAATGAAGAAAATACGCCCCCGGCACCAAATCGCCATTAATATTTTTCGATAAAGTACAAGAATGGTCATTGGTCGACAAACATTCGCCCATTCTATAAGCAATATTACCGGTCTGCGGGCTTACGTATGCATCACCCACTCCCGCCGGTAGGGGATTAATCGCTTTGCCATCAGCCCTCTCCAGCCACAACCTCACCGGCTCCGATTTACCCGCCCCCATATTTCCCCTACCATCGGCACTTATCGCTATCGACTGTCCCACCGAAAACGTCGCCCCCACCGAAACCCGACAAAACTTCGGGTTCAAGATTCTCGGGCTAACCTTATACTCCACGCTCTTTTTACATTCAGGAGAACAAATATCCGTATCATCCGCCCGACAAAGTTTCCAAGTATGAGCCCAGCTAAAATTACCTGCTGTCGTTGACTTACAAACTATATCACTCCAGTTACTTTCATCACAGTTAGTTACTCCTCCGGTCCAGCTATTACCGATATAAAGAGAGGCATCCCCACTGGTAATTTTAAAATGAACGTCCTGATTATCAGCACTTACCGGATTAGGCGATACTGACATTACCACGCTTCCGGTATTACATACAGGCGGAGGACAATCATTATTATAGTAAACAAAGAAATCCAGCATATCCCCGCCCAAAGTTACCGATGCTCCATTACAAATCCAATTGTTTGCAACCATACATTCTTTTTGAAATACATCAATCTGTACCGTTTTATTACACCCCGGATCTCCCACTGACATCGTTTCTCCGGTGCTCGGCACTGCTTCCGGCATCCCGTTGCCACACTCGGATATTCCGTTCCGTTTTGATTTTCCCTCACAAGTAAACTTATAAACTGATTGGCCTACACTTTTTTTACTGCAGCTTTTTTCACCAAGGTTACAATATCCTCCCTTATCCGCCGGTGGTGTACACCACTCTCGAACTGAATAGCCAAAAATATTAGTAAAATAACTGTTACAAGCCGCTTCCACTGTCCCGCCTGTCAACAATCCCACCCCCAGCATCAACCCTATTATTATCAAAACCTTCTTCACGGCATTTCTTCTGCCTATTATTCTCACTCTATCAGTCTAATTAATTGTTCCGTCACTGTCAACCTTTAGCCACCAATGGCAAAAAAATTCTTTGAACCGGCGGCTCCGGACTTGTCGGCCAAAAACCCTGTTCCCGACCGTTTTTGTATTCCGCCCGCCAACAGTCCACCCATTCTCCCCGTCGATGGCAAAATCGGACAAAATCATATGGCATCCAAATAAAACCCTTTGCATCCTCCGGTATTCCCAAGTCAGGATCAGCCCCATAAGGAAACCAATCATCCCAGGCAAACCGGCACAACATCGCCCCCGTATTTCCATTCCTTCCTACTCTGTTTCTGTCGTATGCTACCGCTTGAACCGCATGCCCTGCCAACGATACCTCTTCCTCTTGCGGCACCAACATATCGTCCCTCCATTCCATATTCCCGTCAAAAAAGCTCCAATACCAGGGAAAGCCCAAAACCACCGGCCCTTGTGCTACCGCCGCCTCCATTTTGACAATTGACTCTTCAGCGCTAGCATCAATGTGCGTATCAAAAACCATCTCGGTTTTTGACGGAATTAGTCTTCTGGCCTCGATAATCTGTTCGGGGGATAACGGATCCAGATTACCGCCCTCCATATAATTTTTTACTAACAAATTCCGGCAGATCCCAACCGCATCTAACGCTTCCGCTCCCTGATCAAGCATCATTGGGCCCGATCCTACTGTCGCCTCAATTGCCCTTGGGTTCAAAACGTGCAGTTGGTCAATCTCTGTCCCTGTCGGCTCATCTGGCACCCCCAGCTTAAAATATTCTCCGTTAGTCACCACCGTTCCTATCGTTCTTAGCGCGTCAGTATAGGCCAGCGGCACACAATCCTGCGCTCTTTGTTGACTGGCATGCTCCGCCGTAAAGCTTCTCCAGTTCACCATCTCCGGTACCGTTAATATTTCCGCCGGATGAAAAATTCTTTGCTGATCTTCCAAAATCCCGATACCCTCTTTGGTATGCCTTCCGGGGATCCATCCTCCAACCAAATCTTTTGGGATTCTTATTTCCAACGTCTTGGGCAATTTCCCTTCCGCCCATACTGTTTTACCCTCACCGACTACCACCCGCCTCCCCACTTCTTCAGCTATCAACAACCCCAATAAGGCCGCACCTCTTAATAATAACTCCCTTCTCGTCCATCGATCTTTCACCCCCAAATTATATTCTCTAGTTATCCGTCAGTCAATCATTATAGGTTCTACACATTGCATAAGTATTCTACTCAACTCTGACAAATTTCCGGCAATACACATCAGATATACACTCAAATCTCAAATATTATAGGACTTAGTTTCCCTCTCTCCAATTATAGGTACTTTTCGTCAATCCTGCCGGCATCGAAAAAACAAAATCCGGCCGGTAATTAATCTTAACCGAAGGTTTAGTATTATTGGCCGCTCCGGGCCCCAAGGATCGGTCGTTGACAAAACCCCCACCGGCAAAAACCGAACCGTTAATCTGTAATTGTGTTCCTGACGCCCCTGTCGTCGTTACACTGCCATCAGCCACTAATATTCCGTCAAATCGGGCTGCCGTCTCAGCAATTATTACCGAACCGCTTACTCCCACCATCAAAAAAGTTCCCGATGGTACAGTTTTATTTACATCTATTGTCAAATTCCCCTTAATAAACACTACGCCTGTTAACAACGCCAAATCTTCCGAAGTTTGATCACCTTCAAGTGTTCTTCCGATTCCCAATTTGTCAAAATATTCCTTCTTTAAATTTCCATAGTTAATCGTGTTATCTGTCATATTTTTATCTGCCTTAAACCAATCATTCGGGTTGCCTTTTTTACAGCCACCACACCCGGTCTCATTACTGATTGATTCGCCGGCAGCCACTAACCCATTATTTCCGTTAGTTCCGCTAATACTCAAAGCATTGGTACAACCAACCGACAGCAAACACGTCAACGGCACCATGCTCTTGATTGCCCCTGAACTTAAAATTCCTCCCGAGCTTATTTGATACCAAGGTTTCTGATTCATCACCGAGGAAAGGTCTACTTGTAACGACGGATTAGCATCATATGGCCACACCGCATCATTATCTAACGTCGGTAAATTTCCACAACCAGTATAACCAACTCCCTGATCTTTATTACCTATTCTTCTTAATAGTGGTGATCCGCCGTTAAAGTCAGAATTTAAATTTGTCGTGTTATAAGAAGAATTTCCCCAAATCAAATCATGCGAACCATAGATATTCGTCCCAAAAGGACTCATTACTTCACCCCCCAATGTCAGGGAGCTAAAGCTCATCCCGACACCCGCCGGAGTATGGTACCCGTCACCGGTTAAACATACCGGACCAAACGGCGCGTCACTGGCATCATAAATTGTCCCGCTAACTGCTACTTTGCAATCCCACAACTTTAAAGATCGGTTCGGATTAGCTACCAGGACCACTCCGTGTTCATCCTTTGCATCCACTCTCAAGCCATAAGTCCTTCCTTCGTAGCTACTTTCCGGAAAAGTTACCGGCCACCGCACCGTCACGTTATTTCCCGACACTATCGTCGTTGCTATCCCAACAAATGTCACTGCCCCACTGCCGGTATTGGTCACCGAGCAAACCATGGTGGCTGTCGCCATCTCGTCACAATCCAAAATCAAGTCCGTATCATCTCCATCGTATCCACCACGATTAAAACTAAGAAGAATTTTTTCAACATCTGCCGCCCCGTCAGCATCTCCCACCGTCACTTCAAAAGTTGCCGTCCGATTATTGTTAAATCTGACGGTATCGCAAATTTGGTTCCTGTTACCGGTCTCCGCTACTACCGGATTAAGCTTACTCTTAATCACTAACCCTCCCCCCGCCGGCGGAGCATTAACTTTAAAATATCCACCCACCAAATTGCTCCAACCACCGTCGCCCGAACATATTCCAACACCGGCACAGTTGGTCGCATCATAAGCGTGAATCCACCAATAATAATTGTGTCCGATAACCAAAGTTGCCCCTCCCATTGCCGCCGTCGGATAAGTTAAGCCATGAGTAGCGTTGGACAGAGAGGCACAATACTTTCCCGGCGTCGTTGCATTACAACCAGAAAATGCCATTCCGTCATCAAGATCATCGACCCGGATCTCAAAACTGTCAAAACCCGCCGGAGTTATCGGATTAGCCCAAGTCAAATTGATCGTTGGTGTCGACACCACATAAGGATTATTCCACGGATTACTCGGAAAAATATTTGTCGGCGGGCTTGGATCCCCGCAGTCAGTATTGGTACAAGTGTTGGAACTGGCTCCGGTGCAATAGTTCGTCCCGCTACACCGCAATAGACCATCACAAGTCCTCGCCTGTGTTTGCCCGCACAACGGCGAACACGTCGGCGGCACCCACGCATTCCAATTACTGTCTCTGTCTCCGCAATGTTGAGTCGATGGTGTCCCGCAGCCTGCTCCATTGCAGGCAGGTGAGGGATTAGTGCAAGTCCTTGATTGGCTACAACTACTGAAATTACAATCACTCCAATTAGTCCAACCTCCGGTCACATCTCCGCAATGTTGATTCTCTATCGGTGCCGTCCCGCAATCTGACCCGCCACAGGAAGGGGAGGGATTAGTACAAGTTTTTGTTCTCGTTTGATTACAACCGCTACACGTACTCCAACCAGTCCACCCACTCCAGCCACCATTCACCGTTCCACAACTCTGAGTTGACGATCCGCCGCAACCTGCTCCGCCGCAAGAAGGAGAAGGATTGTTACAGCTTCTCGACTGACTACAACTGCTACATGAGCTCCATGAACTCCACCCACCGTCTACCGGACTACACGTCGTGCATCCCCAGGAACTATTACAATCACCCGCCGCACACAAACCGCAATAGCCGCAACTGCAGTTCTCGGGATTCATAATCAAATTCGTACAGGCAAAAGTTTCAAAACCCCCATCACAAGTGGTATTACAACTACATTTGAAGTCATTACCCCAAAGATCAGTATAACAAACTGCCCCATTACTTGAACAAGGATTTCCAAGCGAATGAGCACAATTACAATGGGTCGTATTCGTTCCACAGGAATAACTGCCACCGCTACAAGCCGCCGCCCAAACCTTC
Source organism: Candidatus Shapirobacteria bacterium (assembly GCA_041658125.1). Taxonomy (GTDB): domain Bacteria; phylum Patescibacteriota; class Microgenomatia; order UBA12405; family UBA12405; genus JBBAAS01. The sequence goes on from JBBAAS010000016.1 coordinate 11,439, forward strand.
TTCACCAACCGCAATCCGGTCGTCTTTTTTGCCGTCACTTTTTCCACCTTAAACATTACTCCCTTACTGGTCACCGTTTCTTTTGCCAACGTTTGGCAGCTTTTTATTACACTGTCATTTATCAGCTGTTTAGTTATCAGGCACAAATCTTTCAGTATCCCCTCGCTCAATTGGCTGTCTGCTTGTTTTACCGCCACTATACTATCAATCAGTTCCGGCACAAATTGCAACTTGATCAAAATTGTCGGCTCCTGATAACTATAACCCACCGATTTAATCAGCTTTTCCTCCGCAGTATATACCGGCAGCCACTCCTGACCTTGAGTAGTAAACTCTAAGCTCAATTTAGCCTTTGTCCCGTCTTTCACCGGCAGTGACCTTACTTTTGTCCAAAAACTCAATCCGTTTAAATAATCCGTCAGAGCCGCTTCGTTGACCAAAGTTATTTGATAATTTCCTATTTTCCCGCTTACCCTTATCTTTTTACTCTTTTGCCAAAAAAACACTCCCATTACCGCCAATCCTAAGATTGCCAAAATTATGAAAACCAGCAAACCCTTTCGTTTCACTACTCCAGTCTAGCAACTATACCCTTTTATGTAAATAAAAAATTTATTGAACCAAGCCGGCGTACAATTCCGTAAATGGAAACTTCGATTGGTCTAACATCTTCTTCCATGTCGGCGTAAAATATTGAGTATTCATATTTTCATCAACTTCATATTGTCTTTCCGGTAATTTAGTAAAATAACCCTTTATCAACCACTCATCTTCCAAATTTGGTAAAAATGTTAAAACTTGCATTCCCATCCTAATCATTAATCTATCTCTGCCCATTTTTTTTAAGTTTTCCAGACCAAATTTATCAATTAAATCCTGACTATGTTCAATAGAATTGTCCAACATACTCAGCCAGTTCGGAAAAAAACCTGCCCCCATCACCAGCATTCCTTCCGGACTTCTGGCAAAATACATACTGGTACTTCCCATCTCGTTACCAAAAAGCTCACCTTCAGTTTCTTGGTCACCCATTATTACTTGCACCCCGTCCAGCGGACTGAATTGAGTTAACGGCCTGATGCTCATATCCAAGCCTGTCCCCTGTACATACCCCTTGGGCTCAATTGTCGTTGCCAAAGTAATCTGGCCGCCGCCGTCAGCTACCGACTTTAAGTAATCTTCAAACGATCCACCGAAGCCTTCTGTTCTTGAGTGTTCATAAAACATTTGCAGGGTATATTCGGCATAAATTTTTTTGATTTCCGGATTTTCAATATCAAAGCTCTTGACTGCCTCTTCCGCCCGGTTAACCATCCCCGGCAACACCGCAATCACTATCGGTAACTTAAGCACTCTTCCATCCGGAATCGTGTATTCCACTTCCATGTTCTGATAAAATTCCGGCTGATAAAATCCAAATTCCACCTCGTTGCCAACATGTCTAATTTCCGCACTTTTTACTTCCGTCGGCGCTACGGTTGGCTCCGCTGTCGGCGCCTCGGTAGGGGAGGGAACTGCTGTTGTCGGTACTTGAGTCGGAGCAGGGGATTCTGTCACCGCTGGTGTCGCTGTTTCCACATCCGGTGTCGGCGTATTTTTAGCATATATCGCATTAAAAAGTTCCGTCCCGTCTTGTCCTAAAACCAATTCCACCTCTTCCCCGTTAACACCTTTAAATGTCACCTTTCCACCATCAAAAGTAATAAAAACCAATCCTTTTTCCGTAGTATTTATCAATGTCATTTCCCAGTTGCTATTACTACCTCTAATTTGAAAGCTTCCGGCGACTATAGTATCAGCTTTTTGTTGTTCATCTTCCTTTATGAATAAAGCCAACGTTCTACCGCTTTCCAACTTAACAAAGGTCCAGCTAACTGAATCTTGGGGATCTTCTCCTGTTACCACTCGATAATTAGTCAATTCTGCCAACCTTGATCCAACTTGAGTATCAAACGTCGCCAGCATTTCTTGGTTTTTTATATCCTCACGTGAAATGTCTATCCAATTGATTTGATTCTCTGGCACTTCTCGGCCCAATAACGGAAACAATCCGTCGGTCGGATCTACATTCGCTTCAACCGCTGGTGTTCTCGACTCCAATCCCTTGTTTGGGTCCCAAGTAGCCGGAGCTTTAGTTTCCGCTACCGCTGTTTTCATAAATTTATCAACCATTGAAGAAACGTCACAACCGGTTGCCCCTATGGCTACCACCGCTGCAGCTGTCGCCAATCCTACTTTTGTCGCTGCCTTTGCAGTTGGTCTATTTGCCTTTCTTTCCGGATTGCTTGTATTCATATCCTAATGATACCGTCAATCCCTCCTTTTGTCAATAAACTATAGGATAGGGAAAATAAACAAATTATTAGCTCAAGTTCCTCATTTTTGCTACATACATACCCAATATGTCTCTAATACTATTATTTATTATAGGGCTAACATAAATACACAGTTGTTACATATCTCACCAAAGCTAACTAGTCTCTCGTCGCTACTTCCGTCACAAACGTTTTTTTTACAAAATTCGCCGGTCCGGCTATCTGGCTCCCGCCTGACAGCGTAAAAGCAAAAACTATCTTAGTTGTCTTTCCTCCAACATTGAAACATTCGACAAAAGTATCACAATCAGAAACTATTACATTGCTGCCGTTTAAATATACGGTGTTAGCAGCCGACTTCGAAGCAATCTTACTGCTAGCACATTCGATCTCTGTATCCTTCTGATCCGCCTTATTCGACACTGTTACCTTATTTCCATTAACACAAGTAGACAGTACTCCGTTAACCACGTTTTTTCTAAGTTCCGAAATCAGCATACTCCCGTTTTGTTCCACCAAATCAGCTACGTTAACCCGATTTTTAGCCTTAAACGAGTTAAGTAAAACCCCGGTAATTGCCGCCATAATTATTCCCGTTACTCCGACCACCACTACCATTTCCACCAGCGTAAACCCGGCTTTTTTCATCAGTACCTTGTAAAATATCTAACTATTTTATACTCCTGCGGACTGGCCGGATCACCCCAAGTTACTCTGATGTTTACGCTGACACAAGTAGGCGGTTCTGCTTCGCTACTACACCCCGGATCTGTCAAGTTTGTCTTTCTTTGAAAAATAGCCACATAGCCCACTTCGTCAATTGTTCCTGTTTGATTATTATTTATATTACCCCAAAAACCCGCCGGATCACCGTTTCTCTGTTCTACCAATCTTTCTGCCACCGTGGCAGCAACTTCCGATGCCTTTTTCCGGTCTATTCCTTTGCTTCTTGCCCCCATCGAAAAAACCATCAATGCCACCACCCCCGACAGGGTCAGCGCCATAATTCCCACTCCCACCACCACTTCAACTAGACTTTGTCCGCGGTTATTTTTGCTCATTAATTACTCCCGCCGCATTAACTATTATTGTCCGGCTGTCAGTTCCGAAAATAGTATCCGTTAATTTAATCGCCGCTGTTTCTCCGACTCCGCTAATATCAAAAAATTCGATATCACTCCCCAATAAACTGCCCGCCTTACCCTCATAGGCTCCAAAGAGTAGGGAAGTGGGAGTCATCGCTACCGTCATTTCCGCAGGCGTCAAATCCCTACTAAAATATTCTTCGTCACTATCCATCATCACCGTCATCACTCCATTAGTATTCATTTCCACTTTTACATATTTTAAATTACTCCCCGTTGTTCCCTCTGCCCCCTGCATCGACACCGCGTAACTTCTGGCCAATCTTAAATTACTCATCACTTCCTCTTTGGCATTATCCAGCTTATTCTTAACGGCAAAACTATTAAACGAAGCCATCACCCCTCCAACCAGCAACATTATTATGCTTATCGATATTAACAGCTCAATAAAGGTAAACCCGCTTTTTTTTCCCTGTCCTATTCGTAAATCATAAATCATATTTCATAAATCAATTTTGATTACGGGTTTGTCACTCTATAATTGCAGACACCCGGGGCACCACAATTATTGCCATACGTGCCGGTTTCCTCGCTTGATAACTCCACATAAGCATCAAGTGTGTACTTGTACTTATTCGGGTCTCGGGTATAAAAATAAGAATATCCCTTAGGATCAGTCGGCAAAGCCTGAATATAATTTGTAGTCACCAACGCTCCAGCGGTTGCCGGATAAGTATTCCCCACTTGCCTAGCCATTTCCAATGCCGTTCTGATCTTTTCCAAGTCCGACTTTCTCCTTCCGTCCCTGGCCTTCTGGCTAATTCCGGAAAAATTAACCATCACCGCCGCCGTGATTAAGACAATAATCGAAATTACTACCAACGTTTCAAATAACGTAAAACCGTTTTTGTTTTTCATAATATTTATTTTTTCCCCTGCCCTGTCAAGGGAAGGGTGGGGAAGGGTTTTTATTTATTGCTGATTTTTAACACAATAATAGCTACTTGAATTTGCAAAGACACAAACAGGGTCGTTATCTGATGCATTTCCCGCTGTTATATTCTCCAACAAAGCACAAATACAATAAGATGCCGAGCTTTTGTTTTTCCATGTATATATATAAGGTGCAACATTTTTAGGATCTATTGGCCAAACCTCTAAAACTTTTTGTCCTCCCGCTCCAAGCACAAGATCAGCACTCCAACTTGGATATGCCGAATTATTAAACGAATAATATTGTTCCATTGCAATTTGAATGTTTTTCATGTCCTCAATTCTTCTTGCATCCCGGCCTTTCTTTTGAGCATTACCAAACGATCCACCGATTACCGCCGCCAAAATTCCGATAATCGCCATCGTTACCAACAGCTCAAATAGCGTAAATCCTTTATTAGTCATTTAATTGGCGCAAACAGAATATAACTTATCAATTGTTGTTCCTCGGCCGCAAACCCCTACGGTCCCTGTCGCTCCGCATCGTCTTTGTGAATTTATATCCTCATCTCCTGCTCCCGAATCCAAGCCCACGCACAACTGAAATTTGTCAGTATCAAGCACCCCTCCTGAAGTGGGCATAAAATAGGTATATCCTATTTGCGATATCCCCACCATAAAATCATCTGCCAATCTTGTGTCAGTAATCGGCGTTGGATAAGCCTGATGGTCATTATAATAACCCCTCAAAGCATTTTTCAACGCTCCCAACTCCTGAATCTTTCTGGTATCAACTGCCCGCTCTCTCGCTCCCATAAAATTGGGTAACAATATTGCCGTCAAAGTCCCGATAATTGCGATCACTATCAACAATTCAATTAAAGTAAAACCATTTCTTTTCATCATATTGGATTGCCAATTGTTAAATTCGGACTTAGTCGCTGATAACAATAGTCTCTCCTGCTACCACATGCATTAGCCGCTGTCAGCGTATCTCCCACTCCGTTATTATCCCGGTCACATTCCTTATCCGTCACACTTTCTAAATTCACGAACAAACCAAACTTTGTCCCGAGGGCATCTGCCTTATAACAATATGGTGTACTAGCCGTTACCGGCTTGGGCATCACCTTCATATATAAATTACTATCTTGTTTAAACTCTGATCCATTCCAATCTATCCCTGCTCCGCCAATACTGATTCTACCCAGCGTCGAGGCCGGAAACCGCCCGTAATCAGCATAATAAGCCTGCAAAGCCTTATACACTCCATCGAGATCTCCTTTTCGCCTTACATCCCGCGATTTTCTTTGAGCTGTGCCGAATTGAGACATCCCTATCGTTGCCAACATCGCCAAAATTGTAATCGTCACTAACAGTTCTACCAAAGTAAATCCTTTTATTTTTCCCTTTACCATAGTCTCCATTCATTTAATCACAGGGATGACCATCATTACAACAAGTAAACTGACACTCCGAAGCACAATTGCTACCAAGGTAACAGTCATCACCTGAACAACTAGGAGGAATACCATCAGCCGTATTACAATCTCCTGAACCATGACTGCTGCAACCGGGACCACAACCACTCGGCGCTGCTTTCTCATCCCACCTGACGTTGGTACTCGACATCCCGTAATTTACCTGACTATGAGAATAGACGTTAGCAAAACTGCCGACATATTCTATTCCCGTCGTCCAACCTTGTGGAATACCGGCATCCTTTTTATTATCCAGTTTGGTGAAAACCTTAAACCATTTGGGGCAGGAAAGAGGCGGCGGCGGATTTATTGCTGCCTCTACCGCTAAACCATAAGGCTTCCCTTGACTATCACACGGCCAACTTGCTAACCACGGAGTAAATACGTTTTTCCCACAACTGTTTGCCTCGTTTAATGTGTCAATTAACACTTGGCCCGGATAACAACCCTTGTCATTATAATAATCCTCCATCGCTATCTTAATTCGACCCATATCCTTCTTTCTTTTGGCGTCATTCCCTTTGTTAACTTGAGCAATTGGATTTATCGCCCCAATCGCTGAAATCGCTAAAATAATCATTATTGTTATTACCAACAACAACTCCACCAAGGTGAAGCCTTTATTTTTCTTTCTCTCCATTACTAATTCTACCCTTTTTTTTATTTTATTAAAAATTAAAAATTTTTACTATTTTTTCTCCCCACCACCAAGCCACCATTACTCCCAAAATCAAAAACGGTCCAAACGGAATCATTGTCTTACCTTTTTTTATTTTCCCCATCGCCATTAAAATTATCCCCACCATTGCTCCGGCGATAAACGCCGCATAAAACGCTACCACTATTTTTGGCCAGCCTAAAAACAAGCCCATAAATATCGCCAGCTTTACATCACCAAGTCCCATTCCTTTTCCCTTGGTTAGCAGATACAAAATTCCCAAAAACCCGGCTCCTGCTACCGCTGATAGCAAATAGGGGATCATGTTTTTTTCATCAAAAACTACTCCCAAAAAGGCTATCCCGATTAAAATATATGTCGAAAAATCAGGCAATATCATATATTTGGCATCAAACACCGCCGCAAACACCAACATCGTAATTATTACTAACCCGACCAACAATTGTAAGGGCGGACCGATGTGTCCGCCCACGTATACCACTAAAAATAGCCCACCCATCAATAACTCAATCATCGGATAACTCCGGGGTAGGAGATTGTCACAACATCTCGTTTTGCCCTTTTGTATTACCCAACTTACTACCGGAATGTTTTCATACCATCGAAGTTGTCTTCCACAACCATCACAGAAACTCCGATTTTTATTCCCGACTTTTGGACTTTTAGACTTTAAAACTCCGTACCGCTTTGCCGTACGGTACAAAAGCATATTTACAAAACTACCGACACCTGTCCCCAACACAAAAAACATTATTCCCAAAAACATTTCCATAGTATATTTTACGTTTTATTCCCCCTTGTCAAAGGGGGATAAAGGGGGATTGAGTCCTCAAAAAACCCCGACTCTCGTCGGGGTTCAATTCTTAACCTAATCTAACCTTACTCCGGTACACACATCACATTAGCCTTAGCTGCAGATGGAGCATCACAAAAGGTTGCCGCTTTAGGATCAGTCGCCGCGATACATGTATCAATTCCAACCGCAGTTACTTTTTTATTAGCCACATCAATACACTTCATTTTTAGGTCATCCGTCCTATTGGCCATTGCCTTTGGACAAAAACAAACATAATTCGAACTTTGTCCATCAGTAATCGCAGTCATATCGTCCACCGTCTGACCTTGAGACTTCCAAGGATCTTTATTAACAAAAGAGGCTTTTAGTTCATCTGTTGTTATTAGTATTCCCGTAGTACCAACACCCGACTCCGACACAATACCAAATTTTGCAGTATCACCCAAAATTGTTTTCCCCGTACCAATCGGAATAGTTGTACCAATAGCATTATCATTCCAAGGATATATATTCTTTGACGCATAATATCTTTCATAAGCTCCCAGCACTTCGGCAGCATCGTTCTTAAACTTAGCATCCCTCGCTTTATTAGACTGTTCAATCGGATTGATCGTCGACAACACTGCCACCGACAAAATCGCAATCAAGGCGATGACAATCAATAACTCTACTAATGTAAAACCTTTTTGCAATATTTTGCTTTTCATTTTCTTTATAAACTTTACTAACTTTCTAACTTTATTAACTTAATTAAATACTCTTATAAAGATGATGTCAAGTTGTAAATCGGCATAATCACGGCGATTACCAAAAACCCCACTCCAAAACCCAAAACTATCATAATTGCCGGCTCAACAGCTGCGGTTAACGCCTTGACTGACTGCTCGGCTTCCATCGCAAAGTACTCCGATACTTTATTCAATACTTCATCCAACTTCCCGGTCGCTTCTCCGGTCGACACCATCTGGTTAACAATCGGCGGAAATACTTCCGTATCCTCAAAGCAACTGGCAATCGAAAATCCTTTCTGCACTTTTTCCCCGATTTTTACAAATGCCTGAAAATAAACTTCATTTCCGGCTACCCTCGACA
>JBBAAS010000017.1:0-16146 GCA_041658125.1 Candidatus Shapirobacteria bacterium
GGGAATCTTTGGCCGTACGGTAAAAGTTGGAACAGGTAGAGGTAAAGGAACAGAATCGCGGCTTGCCATAATCGCCAAAGTTCCTTCTTGCGCTATGTGTAGCGTTTGCCCTTCAACCAACTCCGCCAAAAACTCTTAATTTATTATTTAACTGCAAAATTTTTATGCCAACCATACCAGAATCATTATTAGGGATAATTTTTCCCAACTTGGTAACGGTCAATACTCCACCTGATCAAGAAGGCAGTTGTTTTTGTACAAGAAAACCGGTTAACCCCGATGGTAGTTTAAAGCCTTGCACTCAAATAATCGGTGGTGGTCAAATTTTCGATGCCAAAACCGGTAAAACAGAAACTGGCGTCGTTTACAAAGTTTTCTGCGGCAGGTGTTCTCTTCTTTCCTAATCCCGGTCAAAATCCTAATTTTGTGGTATCATATCCAAGTTAAATATTTGTACTATCTATGAGCAAAACCACTCAAACCAACAAAGCTAAAAAAGCTAAGCTTGCTGTGGAAGCTCCGATTGAAACATCGGAACAAAAGGCTCCAGACTTGTCCGCCGAAGCGTCAGCGAAGACGGAAACTGAAGTTGTAGAAACCAAAGTCGAGGAAACCACAGATTCATCCGCCGAACAGGCGAAAAAAACCGTTAAAACCGCTAAGGTTCGCGGTAAAAAATATCAAGCCGCCAAAAAGCTGATTGAAGTTACCAAATATTACCCCCTCAAAGACGCAGTCGAATTGGTCAAAAAGACCTCGATTTCCAAATTTGATGGAAAGGTTGAATGCCACATCACCACTATCGATATCGGTCCTGTCGGCGAAATCACTTTCCCCCACTTGGAAACCGCCGCTAAAAAAATTGTCGTCTTAAACGATGCTATTTTAGCCGAAATCAAAGACGGTAAATTGAATTTTGACATTCTTATCGCTACTCCGGTCACTATGTCTAGGCTCCTACCTTTTGCCAAAACTTTGGGTCCCAAAGGCCTCATGCCTAATCCTAAAAACGGCACTTTGACTGACAAGCCGGAAGAAGCTGTTAAAAAACTATCCGTCGCCAAACAAATAATTGCCACCGAAAAAAAGGCAGCCATCATCCATGTTGTTGTCGGAAAAGTTTCTCAATCGGCCTCCGAACTTGAAGCCAACATCGCCGAACTGATCAAAGTGGTCAAGCCCACCAAAATCAAAAAGCTGGCGGTTTGTGCCACTATGGGTCCCAGCGTCAAGATTGAGGTTATCAAATAGCTATCACATCACTCCAAAGCTAACTGAATTAGTCTGTCCAATAGTTCCGCATAGTTGATCCCCATCGCCTTGGCTTCTTTGGGTAAAAGTGAATTCGGTGTCAACCCCGGAATGGTATTAATTTCCAGAGCGTACGGCACCTCGTCCCTGATTATAAAATCCACTCTTCCAAACCCACGGCATCCAATCGTCGCATATATCATCATCGCCTGCCTTTGAATTTCCCTGGTTAAATCTTCCGAAATTCTGGCCGGCACAATTTCTTCACACATTCCTTCGGTATATTTCGCTTCATAATCAAAAAATTCGTTTTTTGGACATATCTCGACTATCGGCAGTGCCGTCAATCTTTTATTCCCCAATATTCCTGCCGACACTTCAATTCCTTTTACATATTCCTCTATCAGTACTTCTTTACTGTACTTTTTAGCCTTCACTACCGCCATTGTCAATTCGTCTTTATTTCTGACGATACTCACCCCTACGCTTGACCCCTGATCTGTCGGCTTAACTACCGCCGGCAGCTCTACCTCCGCCCCTTCTTCATAAATCTGCCACTTTGGCACTTTCACCCCCAAATGATCAATCGCTCTTTTAAATGCCACCTTATTCATTCCGATGGCCGACGCCAACACCCCACTCCCGGTATACGGTATCCCCATAAATTCTAAAATCCCCTGAATTGTCCCGTCTTCTCCGTCCTTCCCATGCATCACCAAAAATACCACCTCTGTCTTTATTTTTGCCAAATCATTTATGTCTTCACCAATGATTACCGGCAGCACTTCGTATTTTGATTTATCCAGATTAGTCACCACCTCATTTCCGGACTTTATTGACACCTCCCTTTCTGAACTTCTTCCTCCCATCAACACCGCCACTTTTATTTTTTTCATACTGTATTTAAAATATCATAGTTATATTATAAATACAAATATTAGCTTCAAGTTTTACTTTGTTAATACAATATGTTATACTACAACCATAGCCATATATCATACTCTCAACGAAATTATTCTTGATTCAAGCGCCCTCGTTCACAACTTTAATTACTTTCAAAAACTTAATCCTGCCACTCAAGTTTGTCCGGTTCTCAAATCCAATGCTTACGGTCATGGTCTAGTTGAAATTGCCAAAATCGTCGACCGTCACCTTCAAACCCCCTATATCATGGTCGATTCCCTTTTTGAAGCCTACGAGCTTTTGAAACAAAAAATCAAAACTCCTATCATGATCATGGGTTACACTGATCCTCAAAATTATTCTGTTTGGAAAAAACTTCCCTTTACTTTTACTGTTTACGATATCGACTCCCTTAAAGCTTTAAACGAACATCAGCCGGGAGCCAAAGTTCACCTCAAGCTTGACACCGGTATGTGTCGACTTGGCATCCAGAAAGAAAATGTTTCCGAATTTATTTCCGTTCTCAAAACCTGCCGCCACCTTCAAATAGAAGGTATCTACTCCCACCTTTCGGAAGCTGATGATCCCAGAAAAATTACTTTTACCAACAATCAAATTAAACTTTTCAAAGTCATGGTCACCGAATTTGAAAAAGCCGGCTTTACCTTTAAATACAAGCATATTGCCGCCACCGCCGGCGCTTCAATTATTCGTGATCCTTACTTTAATCTGGTCCGGCTTGGCCTTGGCTTCTATGGCTATACTCCTTTTGGTCCCCATACCATTGAGGGCCGGACTCAAAAACAAATTCTTCATCCGGCCTTGACCTTCACTTCCCGTCTGGCCTTAATTAAAAATATCCGCTCCGGGGACCAAGTCGGCTACGAAGGTACTTACACCGCCAAACAGGATGAAACCATCGCTATCCTTACCGCCGGTTATAATGAAGGTATTCCGTGGGGCCTAAGTAATCAGGTTGATTTCTTAATCCAAAATACTAAATGCCCTGTGGTTGGCAATATCAGTATGAATATGACCACTATCAAAATTCCCCGGACCATAAACGTCAAAATTGGTGATCAGGCCACTATTATTTCTCCAAATAGTGACGATCCCTGTTCCGTCTATAAGTTAGCCGCCACCCTTCACACTCTTCCCTATACTATCCTTACCGGGTTACACTCAACTATCAGAAGAACCATTCTATGAAACCAAAACTAAGTCTCTTATTCCTTTCTTACCTTCGTTTTTTTGCCCGGTTTCAGCTGAGAAAGATCAAGTTACTCAACCCCGATCTTAAAATCGTTGGTATTACCGGTTCCGCCGGTAAAACCTCTACTGTTTTAGCTTGCGAAGCTGCTTTGAAACCCAATTTTAAAATTAAAACCACTTCCGGCTCCAACTCCGAATCCGGTATTTCTCTTAATATTCTCGGTCTCAAAACCATCGACTATACTCTTCCCGATTGGATTCGTCTGGCTATTTTGGCCCCGATTCAGCTTTTTCTTTACTGGCCCAAATTTAATTTATATTTAGTCGAAATGGGCGTTGATGCCGCTACTCCACCTAAAAACATGGACTTTCTTTTATCAGTTATTCAACCTGATATTGGCATTTTCTTAAACGTCTCCCCCGTTCACCTTCAGGGCTTTTCTTCACTTGATCAAATTGCCGCCGAAAAAGCCAAGCTCGCCAATACTACCCAAATTGCCATTGTAAACCCCTCCGACCCATTGGTTGTTAAATATACCCACAACCAAAACGCTATTCCCATAAAACCCATTAATATTAAATTTAAACGCTATCTTCTCCCCGACATCTATCAAACCTCTTTTGGCGCCGCCGTTACTCTGGCCCAAACTCTTGGTCTTGACCAAAAAACCGCCGCCAACAATCTCCGTCGCCATTTTCATCTCCCCCCAAGCCGTGCTTCCGTTTTAAAAGACATTAATAGTTCAACCCTTATCGACAGTTCCTACAATTCCTCACCTCTCGCCTGTCAAGAAATGTTGAAATTTCTCTCCACCTTTAAATCCCCCAAAATCGCCGTCCTCGGCGACATGCGCGAAATCGGCCCAAATAGCTCAAAGTACCACCAAGAACTATATCAAACAGCTTCTAAAATCGCCGACATCCTTATTTCTGTCGGCCCGGAAACCAAAAAATCCTTTGGCCCCAAAGCCGTCAAATTTCTTTACTGGTGGCAAGCCGCTGACTATCTAAAAACCCATCTTCCTCCCGATTCTACTATCCTTATCAAAGGCTCCCAAAACACCATTTTTCTAGAAGAGCTCGTCAAATCCCTTTTGCTCGACTCCAAAGACTCACACCCCCTCTGCCGCCAGTCCCCTTATTGGCTCAAAACCAAAGAAAATTTTAGAAAATCTATCCTTTAAACTCCCTTTCTCTCTTCATTTCCTTCTCAATAATACTTCTCAAAAACACTGCTCTTGGTTCCATTCTTTTTTGCGACACCCAATCTAAATAATTCAAAATTTTCGAACTGACAAAAAAGTTAAACCGCACATCAATCAGGTCTTTTGCCTTGGCAATCGCCTGATCCAGTATTTCCGTCACATTTTCATTAGTATATTTGTAGCTTGACAGCTTTGGATCGTCCAAGCCTTCCATCCAATGCGGCTGTGAAATTTCCCGCTGGATATAAATTACCGGCTTGCCAAATTCGAGTGCCTTGGCCGTCAAATACCCCATCGACATACTGTGTCCCGATATTTCCATAATCACCACATCCGCCTTTTTCAATGTTTCCACCGATTGTTTAACTCTTTTTACTATTTCTTCATGCGACATCGTCAAAACATCCTCTGCCTTTTTCTCTTTTCTATTTGGGTCCGTCCACCTCAAAAGCATCTCGCTTAACATTTTATGATCTTTGGCTAAATGCCTATGAATTTTCCGAAAAACTTCCGGATCTTCGAAAACAATTCTTGGCGACGCTACCAAATATATTTTCATTTCTGCTTACCGTAAGCTTACACTTAAAACCTCCAAAAAGATAGCCTTAAATTCAGTTTACTGCCTAAATTCCTTATCCTTCCTCATTTCTTTTTCTATCAAGTCTCTCAAAAATACCGATCTTGGCACCATCCTCTTTTGCGCCACCCAATCCAAATAATTCAAAATTTTTGGTGATACAAAAAAATTAAATCGCACATCTGATTTTTCCTGGGCTTTCTTCAAAACATCCTCCAGCTTTTCCTTCAAATTTGACTCTTTGTACTCTACAGTCAAAAGCTTGTCTGATTTTATACTCTTAAACAAATTCCACGGTTCCTGGCTTTGACTTAAAACTATCACCACTTTTCCATTTTCTAGGGCGTAGTTCGTCAAGTAACCGACCGATAAACTATGAATCGAAACTTCAAAAACACATATATCAGCTTCCCTAATTGCCTTCATCGTTTTGTTTTGATGTTCGTCTAGCTCTTTTAGAGATAAATTATAAAAGTCAACAGTATTCACTTCCTTAACCCATTTGCTGGTAAGCCTGCATCCCAATTTTTGAAGTTGATCAAATATCTTATCGACTACCTCAGGAAACCTTTCTTTTATTCTTGGACTGGTACCAAAATACACCTTCATACCCACTAATATATCACATTTTTACCTGTTTGCAATTTTGTCAATATATTGGGACAATTTTGATCTCAACCTCTCCCCGTCTCTTTCTTTTATTAATGAATATAAATCAAGATTCACATCATCCCTTAAAAGGCACGGAGAAACTACCAAATCCGGATTCACTTCAATCCCGTAAGACAACAATCCCTCCTGGCAGTATTGAGCCAAACTGCATTTCCGACAAATCGAAGACATTTCTTCCCCTAACTTGTGCCCAAAAACATCCGTCTCTATTTCTAATCCGTTATTAAGTTCCCATAAAAATCTCTGTCTTCCCGCTATCGTAAAACTGTCAATCCCTTTCAACTTGCCATTTTTCCTTAAAAATACCATCAATCCTTTCCAGGAGACATAGTTGTCAAAATACTTCTTCGAATCCATTTCTGGCGACCAAATTAACTTATACAGTTTCACTCTGACCTTATTGGCTACAGCCCAGTCAAAAAAACGCATCAGATCCCCCCATAAATCATCAACTTTCAACAGTACCCTATTAACTTTAACTTTTGTAAATTTCCTTTTTGTTGCCTCTTCTACCGCATTTTTTACCATATCAAAACCATCAATTCTGGTTATCGACCGATAGGCTTCCTTGTTAAAAGCGTGCATACTTACCGTTAAAGTATCTAATCCAGTTTTTTCCAATTTATCCAAGTTTTTCTGCAAAAAATATCCATTAGTAGTCATACTAACTTCCTTGTATCCTATTTTTTTTAGCCCACTTATCAAATCAAAAATCCCGGGGTACAACAAGGGCTCCATTGCTCCAACTTTTACTTTTTCTATTCCGAAAGGAATTCTAACCGCATCGGCAAAAAACAAAAAATCTTCAACTGTTACTTTTGGAATCCTATCCATCTTTCCCGTTCTTACTCCATCCTTATGACACCACTCTCTACAAGATCCAGGAAAACTGCAATTATAATTGCACTTTTTATTTACCAACAATCTTATCTGCTTCGACCACGAAACTTCTTTTTTTACTTCCAAACCATCATTCATAAATTAGGTATTTTACCGTTTTTTTATGACTAACGCAACATTTTATACCACTCTTTATCCTTCTCCACCGCTTCCTCCCAATTCCTACTCAAACTGTGATCATCGCCCTGGTACACCACCAGCGCCGCTTCACCGCCGCTCATATTTATTCCCTCTATTACTTTTTCCTGCCATTCCACCTTACACCACTCATCCGCTGTTCCCTGTTGTATCAATACCGGCGCCTTCACCCATCCGTAATAATTCTCCATCGCAAACCTTCTCGGATCATATCTGCTTAGAAATTCATCCACTTTTTGTTTCACATATCTGCCACCTTCATCATCTGTAATTGTCTCCAACACGCTTTGAGGAAATGGCTTGGTCATCGGCGCCCATAAAACTGTCGGATAATTGGCTCCCGACACTTCCAGCACCGATAAGGCTATCTGTCCACCGTTACTGTGTGCCCAAATCCCGATTTTATTCGGGTCAACTATCCCCAACTTTTTTACCGATTCAATCAAATCTAAAACATTAACCACTTTGACAAACCTAGCCTCCAAAATATCCGTTGATTCTGCCTCTGACCCCGCAAATCCCAAAAAATCCAAAGACACGGTTACATATCCGACTCTCGCCAGTTCATCGGCTACCCGCCATGTCCCCGACCCGGAATAATACCCCTCCGCGTCAGTATATCCCCGAATCATAATTATCGCCGGTAATTTATTGCTCATCGGGGTTAACGGCATATTCACCATCCCGGTAATCCATTTTCCCTCACTTAAAAATCTAAACTTTTGGGTTTTAAAACCAACACTTTTTAATCCCAAATCTTTCCGCCTACTTTCCACTTCGGGGATATTCCCCAACATTTCTACTTTATAAACTTTAGAAACTTTCGAAACTTTATAACTTGCCTTCAGGCTATCAAAATCATATTTTTCATAAACTCTTTCTCCCAATTCTTTTTTGATTCCAAGCGGACTCACTCCGGCCCTTCTTCCCCATATCCACCAACCCAATAAACCAAGTATTACTACCGATACTCCCATCACTATCAACCACTTCTTCACACCTCTATCTTAGCAAAATCCGCAAAATTTCCTCCGGTTTATCTACTACAAAATCAGCTCCGGCCTTCACCAAATTCTCCCTGGCCTCATAACCCCAGCTCACTCCAATTACTTTAATTTTGGCCATTTTGGCCGCCTCGACATCCCGGCTTTCATCTCCTATATATATCACCTCTGCTCGCTTCCACTTCATTTTCTTCATTAACTTTTTTATTTTTTCTCCCTTGCCCCACAAATTTTTTTCATCATCAACTATATCAAAATAGTTCAAAACTCTTTTGGCCTTTAAAAACCGGTTTACATTTTCCACCGTGTTTGACGTCACTATACCCATCGTCATTCCTTTCTCTTTAATTTTCTTTAAAACCGCTTCCACTCCCGCCAGTAATTTAACTTTTTCCATCCTCTTGCTAAGTTCATCCATTACCTCCCGGTGGATCTTTGGAAAATCAGTCGGCTTTATTTTCAATAACTTAATAAACTCTTTCGCCGAATATTTTCTAAGTTCGTTCACCTGGCTACCGTCAATTTTTACCAAGTTATATTTTTCGGCCACTTCTCCATAAATGTCATAAACCATTTCCATCGACATCGCCAAAGTCCCGTCAAAATCAAACAAGACTACTTTTATCATCCCGTAATTATGCCATAATATGATCAAAGTGCTTAAAAATCCCAAAATCCTTCTTCTTCTCATCCTTCTTTTTTCCTTCTTTTGGCGTTTTTTAAACTATCAAAATCGCTGGGTTTTCAATCAGGACCAAGCCCGCGACGCCGTTATCGCTTCTTATGCCCTGCAAAACCACCTTCTGCCTCTCCTTGGTTCCCCTTCCTCGGCCGGACCTTTCAACTTTGGTCCTCTTTACGACTGGCTTATCATGGCCGTTACCTTTCTTTTTCCTTTTGCCTCCGGTCCTTGGGTTGGCTTTACTCTCATTTTTTCCCTTACCCCACTTCTTTTTTATTTCATCGGCAAAAATGTTTACCATAAAAACTTTGGTCTGCTTTTAGCCGCTATCACCGCCTTTTGCCCGGCCCAAGTTGCCAATGCTCCCGACATGCTCAACACTACTATTGTTTTCTTTGCCGTAACTCTGGCTTTCTTTTTTCTCTCCTTCTACCTTAAAAATTCCCGTCTTATTTTTGCTTATTTTTTTGCTTTTAGTATCGGTCTCGCCCAAAATTTTCACTTTCAATCCCTTGGTCTCTTTTCCTTACTTTTAACTGCCTTTCTTATTAACCGCCTTAAGCTTTTCCCCCGTCTCAAGCTTGGTCTTACTTTTACTGCCGGTTATTTAACTGCTTTCATTCCCATTCTTATTTTTGACTTTACCCATCGCCATGTTTGGATCACTTCGGTTTTCAACTACTATACCGGCGGCGTCAACAAATTTTTTGTTCCCATCCGCTGGCTCACTGACCTTCGTGATTTCTGGCCTCAAACCTGGGGCGAGATTATCACCAACATCCCTGCTTTAGGTTATTTACTCCTGGCTATTTTTATTTTCACTTTCGTTTTGTCTTTTAAAAAAGGCTATCCCCAATTCCGCTTTTTCTGGATCGTCCTCCTTTCTCTTCTTATTCAGGTTGTTTTAATGCGCTATTACAAAGGTGTCCGCTCCCGCGAATACCTTATTTTCCTTCATGCTTATTTTATTTTTCTCACTGCCTGGAGCTTATATTTTCTCCCAAAACCTCTTTCCGCCATTTTTATTATTCTCTTTTTGATCGTTACCTCCGTTTTCAACTTTAACCTCGTCTATCAGCACCCCTCCCAAGTTCAAAAAATTTACACCCTCAAAAAATCTATCGACCTAAACTATCCGGGGCAATTGGCGATCTATTCCCTGCCAACCCTTGACATGGCCGCCATGCCCATTTTTTATCTCTACTATCGCGAAAATAAAATCAACCCCGCCGGCACCCCCATCCAAATCACCATCGATCCTCAAAATAATTATTTTGCTTCTCCCCTTTCTTCACCCTCTGCTACCCTGAAACTCTATACTCCGAAATCTATTTACAACCGCCTCTTCATCAACTACCCCTCGGCTTTAACACGATAGATCTGACCCCAAGCTCGTCCAATCCCTTCCTAATTCTCCCTAAAATATCTTGTCCGGTCGTCGAAGCCCAATAATCTCTATCCAAAATTTCCGGCAAGTCACAACCCAACAAATTACACAAACTGCTTCTCACACCTCCTATTACTATTTCCTTCTCTTTTTTAGCACACCCTCCCGGTATTACCCAACAAACCCTTATTATTTGTTCCGCCGGCCTTGCTAATCCATCGCTTAAAGCCATGACCGCATCCACTGCTCCTTGGTATTGTTTCAAATGTTCCAGCATCGACATACTTCCAAAATACATCTCATCTCTATCTTTGCCAACCCCCCAACTTCAAATTGCTCTCACACCCGGCAAACATTCGCTACAAACAACTCCTCTCCTTCCCTCAATAAAATCTCTTATTGGCTCACTGGCACATTTCCTTCGAGATAATTTAAAAATTTCTTCCGGAGATATCCAGCGGTGGTTAATAACCTCCCCGTCAACAGACTTAAAAGAAACTCTTTCACTAGACCGCCCTTTATAATGAACCAAGAAAACTCTTCCCCAAAGAGGAACTTCTTTATTGCCTCCGTTGTAGTCGCCAATCCAATCGGAGACAAGATCATAATCAACTTCTATTTCCCCAATTTCTTCGGTAAAAAGTCTTTCTAAATTCTTTTCTACGGATTCTCCTGGCTTAGCCGTTTCGATCGGGAAACCCCAATCACCCACCTTTTTATCAACAATCGATTTGTCTTCAGTTTCCTGAACCACTATAATTTTTCCATCTTCGCTTTGAATAATCGCTCCCACAGCAATTATTTTTCTTTCCAGATTGATAGCCATAATTAATGATCTCTTTTAATAATAAACTCAATTCCCGCTTTTAATTGGTCTCTCCCTGGCTGAAACTTCAAAAAAGTTAATTTTTTTTCAAAAATCATTTCGGCCTCTTTGGCATATTTTTCTGCAAGCTTTTTTCCGTGTTCAAGACTACCGTAATCCTTCATCATCTTAATTACCCATTCTACTTCCCCAACTATCTTCTTCTCCCGTGGCTTTTCCATAATAGCCAGCAATTTTTCTTTATCCTTTCCCCTAAGCGCTCGAAATAGATGTACTAACATAATCGTCCTTTTCCCCTCATAGATATCATTCCCCATTTGTTTTTTATTACCCTTAAAGTCAGAGGTAAGGTCAAGTAGATCATCCACAATTTGAAAAGACCGGCCTAAAGTTTTTCCAAATTCGTAAATATCGGCTAATTGTTTTTTAGTCGCTCCCGCCAAAATCGCTCCTAATCGCATTGGTCCGGCGATAGTATAGTAACCGGTTTTACTTTCCAGAATAAACAAAACATCTTCGTCGGTTAAGTTTGTCTTGCTCTCTTGAGTCCATTTTATTTCTGCCGTTTGGCCAAGAACTGTCCGATCCAGCATTCGTAAAAATTCATCCATAATCAAAAGCCCTTTTTTTTCTCCTACAATTTTTAGGTTATCTCTTAACATCCGCCACATCACCACATGTAAAGCGTCCCCGGCATTGATCGCCAATTCTTTCCCATAAATTTTATGCAGGGCCGGTTTTCCTCTTCTCTGCGAAGAATCGTCTTCAATGTCATCATGATTTAAAATCCAATCCTCGGAAGTCTCCATGGCGGCTGCAGTTTGCAAAGCTTTTTTTTCCGGAAAACCCATAGCTAAAGCCGTCAAAAGAACTAGAGACGGCCGAAGATACTTGCCTTTTCTTTCCGGATATTCCGAAACCATTTTTTGATGGAATTCGGCCATCTCCGAATATTTGTCAGGGACCTGGCAATAATCGGGAAAAACTGTCAATTCCTTAAGATATTTTTCAATTACTGGCCAGATCTTTTCTTTTTTCTCTTCCAGGACTGCTTTAAAGTCAATTTTACTCATTCCCAATTTTACCATCTTTATTTCTGCGTCTTAATAGGTTATAATCGCTCTACCACCGAAGACAGCCGGTTTAGTCCGCCAAAGCTTCAGCGACGGCGACCAACTAATTAATATCCTGCTCGAGGCAAAATAATTTATTTTGTTTTATTTTGCGCCTCGATCTTCGAGGCTTTTTTTATGCCAAACGCTCAAAAAATTGTCATGGTCGACGACCTGACTCAAAAAATCAAATCCGCCAAGTCTACTGCTTTACTTCAATATCAAGGTCTAACTGCCGCTCAAATGGCTGATCTCCGCGATCAAATCAAACAACAGGGCGGTATTATGGAAGTTGCCAAAAACTCTCTTATCACCCGCGCTTTGGAAAAACTGGGTATCAAACTTCCCGAAATTCTCACCGGCCCCACTTCTTTGGTTTTTTGTGATCAGGACGAAATCGCCCCTCTCAAAGAAGTTGAAAAAGTCAACAAAGACAAAGAAAAAACCAGCTTCAAGTATGGCATTTATGACCAAAAACTACTTTTAGCTGATGAACTTAAAAAGTTTTTAAGCTTGCCTTCCAAATCCGCTTTAATTGCTCAGCTTCTCGGCGGCTTAAAAAATCCTTTACAGCGCTTAGCCTATGCCTTTCGTTTTAACCAAACCCAATTGGTTTTAACTCTTAAAGCCATTGCAGAAAAAAAATAAATTTACAATTCTCCCTTTCCTCAAAGGGAGAAAAAAAGAGGGATTTAAAACAAATTAATAATTAAAAATTTATAAAAAAATGGACGCAAAATTAACCAAAATTTTAGACCAAATTTCCAAATTGTCAGTGCTCGAGCTCTCTGACTTGGTCAAAGCTCTTGAAGAAAAGTTCGATGTTAAAGCGGTGGCAACGACCACCGTCCCGACCGCCAGCGTCGGGACCGGAGCAACTCCAGCTCCAGTCGAGGAAAAAACCGAATTTGATGTCGTTATCACCAATGCCGGTGCTAACAAAATCGCCGTCATCAAAGCTGTTCGTGAATTTAAGCCCGAACTCGGTCTCAAAGAAGCCAAAGATATGGTCGATGCTTGTCCCGCTGACCTTGGCACCATGAAAAAAGATGCTGCCAACGAAGCCAAGCAAAAACTTGAAGCGGCAGGGGCCCAGGTGGAGCTGAAATAATTTCCTTTTTGTTGAAATTCTAAAACCCCGCTTCGGCGGGGTTTGTTTTATCCTACTTCAATATTATTTTCATCCTTCTCCCACAATTTTGCATTATTATTCATATACCATCTTATTTTCTGATATTCATCTTCATCCCTGATAATTCTTTCGTAATAATTTCTTTGCCAAATCGGTAATCCATCATATTTAATTTCCTGTATTTTCTTCGCTGTTGTTGACTTTATTCCTCTGATAATTGATCCTAAATTGTTTTTTGGCGATTTTAAATTTATTTTCCGTAGGGGCGTATTGCAATACGCCCCTACCTTTCCACCGGAATACACCCCTACCTTTTCGCCACAATATACCCCAGCACCTCCACCGTTATCCAATCCTGCCCCAAAATCATTTTTTATTACCAATATCATATGCACATGATTTGGCATTATTACAAAGCTATCCAACAAAATATTATGTCTCATTTTTTCTGTCCTCAAAATTTCATCTTTTACTATCAATCCGTTTTCGTCTAAACAGACCTCTTGTCCTATTATTTTCCCCAATATTTTAAATCTTCTATGTGTACAAATTGTCACAAAATAGCGTCCGGATTTAGAATAATCATATCCTTTCAAACGAATTGACTCCCTCTTTAATTTCAGCTCCACTAATTTATCCTATCACCCTCTATCCTACTTCCCCATCCGTGCTTACCCACGCCCCTAATTTTCTCAAAAACACGGCATCGGCCGGCGACAACCGGTGAGTCGTATGCATAAAACACCCCCGAAGTTCAGTTAAATGCTCAAGTGCTTTTTGGGCTAGTGGATTATCCCTGGCCGATACTGCCAGCGCGATTACCGTCTCCACCATATTCAGCGATGTGGTCACGTCACCCAAACTTCCGTTCAGATCGTTAATTCTTCTGATAATCGAATCCGATACCAAATCGTCTTCATCATTAATTCCGGCCAGTTTTTTAATTGCGTTTAGCATCATCGCCGCTTCGGCATACAAAAGCGGTGAATTTTTGCCATACACTACCTCACCATTTTTCAACTCAATTGCCGCCCCGCAAAACACTCCTCCACAACCCTTGTCTTTTTCTTTTTTAGCTTTATTTCTAGCCGATCTGGCCACTTTTACCGTCGGCAAAAAATCTTCTTCTATCCCCGATTTTTTCATAATCTTTTCCATCCTCTCCAGCACCTCTTTGTCTACCAACCCCTTTTTATACTCTTCCCGATATCTAAATACGTAAAAATTAATTTCTTTTTTGGCCGCTTCCCGCAGGACCTTATCGTTTATCATTCCTTCCTTTAGCACATTAAACCCCATATCCGTTGGCGACCGGTAACTTCTGGTAAAATTTTTCTCCGACAGCAATTTCTCAAACATTCTCTGCATTATCGAAAATGTTTCTACATCACGATTATAATTAACCGCTTCCTTTCCGTAAGCCTTTTTATGATGCGGGTCAATCAAATTAAAATCCCCCAAGTCCGCCGTCGCCGCTTCATAAGCTACATTAATCGGATGGTCTAAGTCCAAATTCCACACCGGAAATGTTTCAAATTTGGCATACCCCGAATTCATTCCCTTTTTCACTTCGTGATAAATCTGCCCCAAACACGTTGACAATTTCCCCGATCCCGGCCCCGGTCCCCACACTACCACCAATTTACTTTTTGGCTTCAAATATTCATCCGCTCCGTATCCTTTATCGCTGACTATCCTGTCAACATCGTTCGGATATCCCTTAATTTCTTTTCTTTTAACCGCTTCAATTCCGAGTTCTCTTAATTTTCTTAAAAATATTTCTACTTCCCGCTCGCCCTCGCACCGGTTAATCACCACCCCCTCTACTCTCAATCCTTCTTTTTTCAAATCTTCAATGGCTTTTATTGCCGCCAAATCATACCCGATTCCATAATCCCCTCTCACCTTACCGTTCTGTAACTGCTTGGCCGACACACAATAAATTACCCCAAGATCACGCTTTAAACTCTTTAGTAGTCTTAGTTTTGTATTCGGTTCATATCCCGGCAATGTCCGCACCGCGTGAAAATCATCCAAAAGCTTTCCTCCGAATTCCAAATATAGCCTGTCATCAAATTTTTTCAGTCTTTTTTCAATCGCTTTTTTCTGCGCTTTTAAGTACCTTTCCGTGTCAAAACCAATTCTCATTCTCTATTTTACCTACTTGCTACCCATCATTTCAACCCGTTTCCTTTTTGTAGGTCTATAATAAACTCATCTTTGGCCCCTAACTTTCCCTCTCCTCATTCTACAGCAACTCCGTCCTTCCTTTCTCTTTGAGCTTATCCACTATCTGCCCGACTTTGCCGCTCTGGTCCTTTTTCATCACTAAAAGTGCGTCACCGGTATCGATCACCACCGTATCTTCCATCCCGATTAGTGCCACATATTTTCCCCTGGGCTTCCGCACAAAATTATTCTTTGCCTCAATTTCTTCTACATCTTCGGGCTGATACATCCCCTTTTCTTCCAAATATTTTGCTACCGACTCCCACGTCCCAAAATCAATCCACTTAAAAGCATGTTCTACCACCAGCCCTTCTTCCATTTCAAATTTCGTTACCTCTTCAATCGGCCCTTTTGGCATTTTGGCATATTCAGTCGCTACATCCCCGCCATTTGCAATACTCATTAGGGGCTCATACCACTCCGCCTTTCTCTTCTTGATTGCTTCCAGCATTAACCTTGGTGTCCAAGCATAATGATTACTATGCAATAACGCTCTGCCATCTTTCAAAAACGACTCCACCTCCTCCTTTGTATCCCTCCCCAACCATTTTTCCATTCTCCAAACTACCACCTCCCCGGTACCTTCAACTTTATCGCCTCTGATTAAATAGTCGCACCCCATCATCGCAAACGGTGGCTTGTAGCCTCCGGTCATCAATTTTCCATCTTTTCTTACTAGCTCATCACACTGATCAATCATCTTAAAAAATTCTTCTTCCGGTTCTCTTAGCACATCCACCTGAATCAAGATAAATGGTTCGTCTTTAAAACCCAGCTTATACAACATCGCTGCCGCCATTCCCGTTGCCGGCCCCTGATTTCGCATTTCCGGCTCAATAAAAATATTTTCCACCGGCATTTCCGGTTTTTGTTTCCTTGCCATCTCTGCCTGAACCGGATTCGTTTGCAGAAAAAT
>JBBAAS010000018.1:0-13087 GCA_041658125.1 Candidatus Shapirobacteria bacterium
TCAGCGACAAGTTAGAATTTGTGTGAGGCAGGCATCGGGAACTGTTACTTCAGATTACGATGTTCCAGATTATGTTGTCGCGCTGAAAGATGCGGCAGAAAACAAAGATGTGGTACCTCAAGCTACAAGAAGACCATCTGGGGTGAGACGGAAAGAGGCGAGAAGATATGGTCAGTGAGGTTATTTTTGCGCGATGTATTTGCCGTAGATAGTGATCGGGATGCCGACTTCGGCCCAGCCATAGAGTTGGGCGACTTCGCTGGTTTTCATATTAATACAACCATGAGACATAGGGGTACCGAAATTGTTATGCCAGTATGTTCCGTGGAGGCTAAAACCCACTTGCTTTGCATATTTATCGTTATAAAAAAACATAATATATGGGACATTGGGTAGATAATAATAAGTACCCAGTTCTTTGGAACCACCGGACATTTTTTGGGAACGAATTTTGGTCCAAATAGCAAAGGTGCCAGTAGGAGTGCGATTCCAGGTTCCGGAAGATATAAGAAACTTATAGAGGAGTTGGTTGTCTTGATAGGCTGTTAATGTTTGAGTAGTCAGATCAATCTCGATGCGTTTATTGGACGGAGTCTCGTCACCTAAAACAGGTTGATTTAGGGGAGGTTGCAGATAAGGGGGAATCTTTTGATTGTTAAAGTATGCGATTTTGGCATTGGGGTCAAAGCTTTCGGCGAGATTATTAGGATTGATTGGATTTTGGAAAGACAAAAGGGGTGGAAGAAATTTTTGCCAGAGAATGGCACTTCCAAGAATGGCTGCAAAAAAGGCGAGAAGATAAAGTTTGCTTTTCATTATTTAAAGGTAACATAAGAAAGCTAATAATAAAACGGATGGGAAGAGGCGACGGATGCTTTGGTATAATCATGGTGTTTGGCTGCTTGGCTCAGTGGTAGAGCGTTCCATTCACATTGGAAAGGTCAGAGGTTCGATCCCTCTAGCGGCCACTTCGGTTTAGGTGTATTCTTATCGGTATGCAAAATCATCAAGATAGAAAAGACAGGGGTGGAATTGGAGGAATAATTTTAGAGTTTATCCAGTCGATTGTTTTGGCCGGGTCGGTTTTTGTGCTGGTGTATTTATTTGTTGCCCAGCCAAATGAAGTAAAAGGTAATTCGATGGTCCCCAACTTTACTGATGGAGAATATTTGTTAACTGATAAGTTGTCTTATCAATTGAGATCACCCGAGAGAGGAGAAGTGGTGGTTTTTAAAGCGCCGCCGTCCGAGCCGTGTGCTGAGGATGAGTGCGAATATATTAAGAGAATAATAGGAATTCCGGGTGATAGAGTGATGGTAAAGAATGGCCAAATTTATTTAAACGGAACATTATTGGATCAAAAATTTATTCCGAGTGATTTTGTGACTGAAGCTGGAAGTTATAGTACGGAAGGAATGGGAAAAACTATTCCGGCGGGTCAATATTTATGTTTGGGAGATAACAGGATGCATTCTAGGGATGGCAGAGAGTTTGGCCCAATTGAAAAGGAAGCAATAGTCGGAAGAGCATTTTTTAAATATTGGCCACTGAAATCGGTTGGATTAGTTTCGGCGGTAAAAATTTAGTTTTCAATTTTGGGTAGGTCCTTATGGCAGAGTTGTTCGTAGAGTGATTTGAGTCCGTCGAAGCGTTGTTCAATTGGGCCACGGAATTGAAAAGTTATTTTGGTAAGAATATTAGTTTGAATTATTTTTACCTTGGTGGTTTTGTTTTTAAAAATAGATTCGAAGTCAGAGCCGATGTTGTCGAGGTTTGATTTAAGAAATTGGGGAATGGTTTCTTTAGTAATCGGAACAGTCCCTTCTTCGATTTTTTTGCGCATACGGCGGGCAATTTCTTCTGCCCGACGAACAGAGGCCTTTTCCTTGAGAACAATTTTGTAAGCTTCGATCATTAACCGGGTGTCGCCGATACCGGAGAGGGCTCTGGCGTGGCCTTCAGTGATGAGAGCGGAAAGTAGGCCATCTTTGATGGCGTCAGGAAGAGTAAGAAGCTTGAGGACATTGATAACATAAGGAATGCTTTTGCTAATTTTTTTAGCGATAGTTTGGTTGTCAAATTTAAATTCTTCTCTAAGGCGGAGAAAGGCTTTGGCCCTTTCGATGGCATTAAGGTCACTTCTTTGAACGTTTTCAACAATGGCTATTTCGAGCATTTGTTGGGGAGAGGTTTCTTTGACAATAGCCGGAACATAGGCTAATTTGAGAATTCTGGCGGCACGCCAACGACGTTCTCCGGCGATGATTTGATAGCCGGCGGGGGTTTTGGCAACAAGGAGAGGTTCGATAATGCCGTGTTCACGGATTGATTCAACCAGTTCTTCTACGGATTCGGCGCTGATAACACCCCGAGGTTGAAGAGGGTTGGGTTCGAGTTGGTTAGTAGCAATTTGAGTAACCTGTTTATCCACAACAACAGATTACTATGAAAACAGCTGTGAAAAAAGTAGGATAAAGTGGATCAGGCCTTTATTACCGAAACAAACCGTTTGCCAAATTTGGTGAAAAATTTGACGATTCCGGGACGAATAGCATAAATAGTGAAGTCTTTGCCGGTTAGGGTACCGACGTCAGAGTGAAATTTACAACCGACCTGACGAACAATAATGTTGCCGACGGCGACTTTTTGATCACCAAAAAGTTTTAAACCGCGCCGTTGTCCGGGACGATTGGATTTTTGGTTAGTTTTTCCCTGTGATTTGGTATGTGCCATAGCTTAAAGATTAATTTTAGTAATTTTAATATCGGTTAATTGGGCGCGAAAGCCGATGGTTTTGTGATAACGTGATTTGGCTTTGTATTTGTAAACTCTTAACTTGTCTCCTTGGTAATTTTTGACAATTTGATAATCAACGGACGCGTCTTTGATGGTAGGATTGCCAACGGCAACTTTTTTATCATCGACAGCAAGTAATACCTGGTCGCAGGTTTTTTCGTCTCCGTCTTTTAAGTTAAGGTTATCGACGGTAATAACATCGTTTTCGGCCACTTGATATTGGGTCCCGGAGATGGCAATTACGGCATATTTCATACCTGGTGATTATAACACGGGTTTATAATTTTGAAATCAAGAAGAAAAAATGACACCTAAAGAAAAAAGAAGAGTCATGATTGAAGAGCCACCGACTGAAAGAAACGGAAGGGGAATACCGGTAACCGGAAGAATGCCGATGTTCATACTAATATTGACAAAGACCTGCATCCAAATTTGAAAAGCAATGCCCAGGGTGAAGAGAAATAAAGTTTTATTCGAAGTGGTTTGGTAGGCCTTGGCTAAGAGAGTTTTGATAAGAAGATAGTAGGCAAAAATGATTGAAGCAATGCCAATTAAGCCCATTTCTTCGGCGGTGGCGGCGAACATGAAGTCGGTATGTTTTTCCGGAAGAAAAAGAAGTTGACCCTGAGTCCCCTTTTTGTAACCCTTACCAAAAATACCGCCGGAACCGATAGCAATTTTTGATTGAATAACATTGTAGCCTTGACCAAGAGGGTCGGAGTTGGGATTAAGAAAATTGGTTATCCGTTGCCGTTGATAGTCGTGAAGTACTTTTGACCAAATAACCGGAGAAATAATAATACCAATGATAAGAGCGATGAGAGTTAATTTTTGGAGTTTTGAATTGTAAAGCAAGACAGGAACCATGAGAAAAAGTAAAGACATGGCACTGCCAAGGTCGGGTTGGCTGGCAACTAGCGCAACCGGGATGAGGTGAAGTAGCGGAGTTTCGGTGACAGAAAGGAAAAGCATTAACCAGGGCTTAACAAGTTCTGATGGCTGGAGTGAGAATGGCCCGATGTTGATCCAGCGATAAGATCCGCGGGTGATGTTGTTAAGCAGGGTTGGGATGGTGACAAAAATACAACAAAGAACAAAAATCAACCATTTTTGTGAAGCAATTTGCTTGGGATTAATCTGGCGCCCGACAAAAAATAAAAAAATACCAATGGCCCAGGCGAGGATTTGTTTAAAAAGGAGGTTTGGGGCGAGAGAACTTAACATGAGAATGTTGACAAAAAAAAGAAGAAGGAGGCCGATGAAAATTGGAATTAGTTGACGACGAAACATAAATTAAACTTTTTCAACGTGAAGATCGGTGGAAGTTTTGATGCCGGTGGCCACTGTTTTTTTGAGAATATCTGATTCAAATTCTTTTGGCCAAGAGGGAGCAAAGATGATAATTTTATCTTTTAAATCCAATTGGTTTTCTTTTCTAAGACTTTGAATTTGTCGGATTAAATCACGGGAATCACCTTCAGCTTTTAGTTTTGGAGTTAAGTTGGTGTCAAGAGTTATGGTCAAATTATTGTCTGATTTAACTATTTCAATGGTTTTAATATTAATTTCGTTTTTAATTATTTCCAACAGTTCGTTGCTTAAGTCTAATTTTTGATTGGTAGAAATAGTTAATTTGGCTAATGGCTGACGAGTGCTAATTTGATTAGTTTTTCGAAGCATATTCCCCTGTTCGCAAATTTCCTGAACTAATTTCATATCTGAATTTAGTTTTTGGTCATATTTGTTATTACGTGGATAGGAAGATAAATGGATTGATTCCGGAGCTTTTGGATTAAATGGAATAACTAAACTTTGCCAAAAGTATTCAGTAATAAACGGAATTATCGGCGCGGTGGCCAAACTGAATTGAACTAAAACTTGCCAAAGTGTTTGTAACGCTTCTTTATCACCGGTAGCAAAACGATCACGTGATTGGCGGATAAACCAGCGAGAAAGATCATTAACGAATGGTTCAATTAGCCTCGTAGCATTAGGAATATTGTATTTTTCCAACTCACTACTGATGTTGTTAATCAAATCGTCAGTTTGATTTTGGATCCATTGATCAAGAATATTTGTTGATGTTTGTTGCTCTAGCTTTGGAGTAAAGTTATAGAGATTGGCGTAGGTTACAAAATATTTAAACGAATTCCAAAGCGGCAATAAAATATTTTTGACTTTTTCTTCAAATTCCTTTTCGTCAATATTAATATTTTCGCCTAACATTACGACACTTCCCATTAGATATAAACGATAAGCGTCGCCGCCATATTTTTGGATAACCATTTTTGGATCGGGATAATTTTTGTAAAGTTTGCTCATTTTTCGACCATCGGTACCCATGATGACGCCGGTAACAATACAATTTTGAAATGATTCTGATTGAAATAAGGAGTTAGATAAGACGTGAAGGGTGTAAAACCAACCTCTGGTTTGGCCAATATATTCGACGATGTAATCAGAAGGAAATTCTTTTTTAAACCGGTCTTTGTTTTCAAAGGGGTAATGACGTTCAGCAAAAGGCATAGAACCGGACTCAAACCAGCAGTCTAGAACTTCGGGAATTCGGTGAACGGTCTTGCCGCATTTATCGCATTTAATAACTACTTCATCAATATCGGGTTTGTGAAGATTGGTGATTTTTTGGCCGGATTTGGATTCCAGCTCAGCAATGGAATTGGGAACAAATCTAAAACCGCAGTCACACTCCCAAACCGGAATAGGAGAGGCCCAGTAACGGGATCGGGAAAGACACCAGTCAGGGGCAGTTTCAATCCCCTGCCCAAAACGACCATTTTTTATGTGTTCCGGAACCCAATTAATTTTTTGATTGGTTTGTTTCATGCTGTCTTTTATGGACTGGACATTTAAATACCAGGCAGTTTGAGATTTGTAAATTAAAGGGGTGCCACAACGATAACAAAAAGGATAGTTGTGGGTGATTTTTTCTTCCTTAAAAATTAAATTTCTGGTTTTTAAATCTTCGATAACAAGCGGATCAGCTTTTTTGACAAAAAGATTGGCAAACGGAGTAACTTTTTCAACTATTTTGCCCTCATCATCGACATGATCTATGATTGATAATTTGTTTTCTTTACCAAAGTTATAATCATCTTCACCAAAACCGGGGGCGACATGAACTATTCCGGTCCCTTCGGTCATGGAAACAAAATCAGCGTGATAAATTTTATAGTCGGTTGGGGTTACTTCAAAAAAACCATAAAGAGGTTCGTATGAAAGGCCGACTAATTCCTGTCCCTTAAATTCTTTAATGGTTTGAAAATCTTGACCAGAAAGAACGGTGTCGAGCCTGGTTTTGGCGAGAATAACATTTTCGTTTTTAACTGAAATTTCAACATAGATTTCGTTTTTGTTGACGGCTAAGGCTAAATTTCCCGGAAGTGTCCATGGGGTTGTGGTCCAGGCAAGGATGTAAGCGTTTCTGCTTTTTAATTTAAATTTAATGGAAATGGCCGGATCTTCAACTTCTTTGTAGGAATTATCCATGGCAATTTCAAAATTCGAGAGTGGGGTACCACAGCGTGGGCAATAAAGAGAAATACGGCGCCCTTTGTAAATTAATCCTTTTTTATAAAGTTCAGAAAAAGCCCACATTACTGATTCCATATAATTTAGATCCATGGTTTTGTAGGCGTGTTCTATATCAACCCAACGGCCAATATGATCAATATACCAAGGCCATTCCTGAGAAACATTTTGAACATAGGAATAACACTCATCAATATATTTGCGAATACCAATTTGTTCAATATCTTTTTTTGATTTTAAGCCGAGCCTTTCTTCAACTTTATTTTCAGCCGGAAGACCATGGCAATCCCATCCCCAAACCCTTTTAACCTTTTTACCTTTCATTGTCCAATAGCGAGGGATAACGTCTTTGGCGATAGAGGGAAGCAGGGATCCGTGATGAGGAGAGCCGGTAATAAACGGAGGTCCGTCATAAAAAGTATAAGTGTTGTCAGCGGATCGTTCCTCTACAGATTTTTCAAAAATTTTTCGATCTTTCCAAAATTTGATTATTTCCTCTTCAAGAGCCGGTAAGTTTAGGTTTTGAGGAAGAGCCGGGAATTTTTTGACGGACATGGCTTATTTTAATACAAAAAAGCCGCTTGCGCTTATTTGTTTTTACGCAGAAAAGTGGGAATATCAAATTCGTCTTCGATTTCAATGCCGGAGGGAATTTTTTCATTGCCTAAGAGTTTTTTAATTTGGGAGTTATCTATGGCCTGAGGAGGGTTAACAGAAGTGGGGTTTAGACCAGGGGTAGCAGCTTTGGACGGTTGATAAGGACGAGGTCGACTGGAGTCAAATCCGGTGGCGATAACGGTAATTTTGATAGTGTCTTTGGCTTCCTGGTCGATGCTGGCTCCAAAGATGATGTTAGCGTCGGGAGCAGTGTGGCTGGCTATAGTTTTAGCGGCCTCTTCGATTTCAGCCATGGTGAGATCGGGTCCGCCGGTGATATTAATCAAAAGTCCCCGGGCTCCATCAACATTGACTTCAACCAGGGGTGAGTCAATGGCGGCCTCAACTGCTTTTTGAGCTTTGTTTTCACCGCTTGCCTCCCCTACCCCCATTAGAGCCGAACCGGCATCCATCATAATCGATTTAATATCAGCAAAATCGAGATTGATGAGCCCCGGAGTAGTAATCAGATCGGCAATGGCCTTGGTGCCCTTGGTAAGGACAGAATCGGCAATTTTGAAGGCATCGGTAAGAGTAGTTTGGTTATTGACCACCTCTAAAACTTTTTGATTAGGAATGACAACTAAAGTATCGACACATTGACGAAGTTCATCGATGCCTTCTTCGGCTTTGGTCATGCGCCGGGTGCCTTCAAAAAGGAAGGGTTTGGTCACAACAGCGATGGTAAGAATCCCCATTTCTTTTTTGGCAATTTGAGCGATGACCGGAGCGGCGCCGGTACAAGTGCCACCACCCATGCCACCGGTGATGAAGACCATGTCGGTATTTTCAAGAATTTCTTTGATTTTGTCTTTTGACTCTTGGGCGGCTTGTTCTCCGACTTGGGGGTTACTACCGGCCCCAAGGCCTTTAGTTAATTTTTCACCGATTTGAATTTTTATGGAAGCAAGTGAGTTTAAGAGTGCTTGGGAGTCGGTATTAATGGCAATAAAGTCGACACCTTTGATATTGCCTTCAGAAATCATTGAGTTGATGGCATTATTACCGCCGCCACCGACACCCAAAACTTTAATTTTAGCGAATTGCCCGGAAAGGGTTTTTATTAGACCCATATGATCAACTAAGGAAGCAAAGGTTCGAGCAGACTTTTAATTTTACTAAAAATATTTGGTTGATTCGATTTGGTTTTTTTATTTTGATGATTATTTTGAACAGTTGGGTTTTTTAGACAATAGAGAAGAAGGCCGACGGAGCTAGTATAGGCGGGGTTAAGAATATCGTCTATGAGGCCGCCGACTTTGGGAGGTAAGGCAATTCGCATGGGAAGAGGAATAATTTTGTTACAGATTTCTTTGGTGTTGATAGTTTGAGAGCCACCGCCGGTTAAGACAATTCCGGCCGGGATGGAGTTGTAAAAATCGCTGGCTTGAAGCTGATCATGGATAAGGTGAAATATTTCTTCGAGTCGAGGCTTAATGATGCCGCTGATTGCAGTCTGAAGGGAAATTTTTTTCTTGTCATCAGAAATAATGCCAAAGTTGGTTAGCTCGATTTCGTCTTCATATTTTTTATTTTCAACAATACGATTTAGCTTTAATTTGATTTTTTCGGCGTCTTCGATGGAAAAACGGAGACCAATAGCCAAATCATTAGTAATGTTGTTAGCACCGACAGGAATGACGGCTGAATAGCAAGGTGAGCCTTCGAAAAAGATAGTGATGGTGGTGATATTCCCGCCAATATCGACCAGGGCTATACCAAGCTCTTTTTCGGTTTCAGTCAGGGCGGCAGTCGCGGTTGATAATCCTGAATAGATAATCTGATTAACGTTGACGCCGATATCGTCAAAACATTTTTTGAGATTTTTTAAAGCCGGGGTTGAGGCCAGAATAAGGTGAGTGATAACTTCAAGCCGGACTCCGTTCATACCAATGGGATCGATGACTCCCTCTTGACCATCAACAGTGAAAATTCTGGGAATGATATGGATAACTTCTTTGCTTGACGGTAAGGAAATAGCCTTGGCGGCCTCTATTGCCCGATTAACATCTTCCTGGCCGATTTCGCCATTGGGGTTACTAATAGCGACAACGCCTTGAGAGTTAATGGATTCGATATGGTTGGCGGCGATAGAGACAAAAACATTTTGAATTTGGAAACCGGCCATTCTTTCGGCTGATTCTACACTTTTTGTAATAGTATCGGTAGCTTGATCAAGATTAATTATTTGGCCTTTACGAAAACCGAGGCTGGGAACTGATGAGACAGCGATAATGTTAAATTTATCTTCGTTTTCAAAATATTGACCGACAATAGTGGTGATTTTTGAAGTGCCGATGTCGATACCATTAATTATCTTTGAGTGTTGCATAAGGATGGACAAGGCTAAGATCAATTAGATCCAGTCTTTTAGACTTAATTGTAGCGATTTTTATGATTTTTTGTAAGGAAGCAACTTGTAGGGTTGGGTTTTTTTGGGTAGAAAAGATTACTTTTAAAGGATAGTTTTGATGGTTGAAAGTGATTTCAATTTCATTTTGAAAATATTTAAAAGTTGTTTTAATGGGTTCTAGTTTTGCCAAATTAAGGTTGAAAAATAGATTTTTTTGAAATTTGTCCTGAAGGGAAAGGGGCGAAAGCGGATTAGTTTTGAGAGAAAAATAATAGTTAGTAATGGTGAAAGTGGTAAAAATGAGGACTAATAATAGAAAATAATTAAAGAATTTCATAAATTAGTTTTAGAAGTTTGGAATTGGGTTGATAAGAGGAAAGATGGGAGGTTGGTTTTTGAAGAACAAGTGAATTGATAGAGGCAAGAAGATTTTCGGGAGTAAGTTTATTTTGATCAATAATGATGGTTTGTTTGGGAAGTTGGCTTTCGACCCACTTCGCGTTGAGAGATTGTTCGTTTTGAGAAGAAACCGGAAGAGGAATAAGAATGGAACTTTTTTGAAGAGCAACGATTTCTTGAGAGGTGTTGGCACCGGAACGGCTAATGATCAAGTGGGCATGATTTAGAACCCAACCGATGTCGTTTGGGCCAATGAACTTAAAAGGGTGGTAGTTTGGGTATTTTGATGATAAAAGTTTGGCTTGATCAAAATCCTGATAGCCGGTATGGATAATGAGATATTGGGTAAGATTTGGGAGTAATTTGAAAAGGAGTTGACTAATAGTGTGAGAACCTTGGTTGCCGGCGGTAAAGTAAAGAATTTTTCGGTCTGGAGATAATTTTTCAAAGGTAGCTGACTTTTGGTTGAATATTTCCCGGCGAAGAAGGTTGCCGGTAATGACATATTTGGGATTTGACGAAGATTGGTTGTTAAAGGATAGGGCAACTTTTTTAACAAAAAATGAGTTAATTTTAGTGGTAAGACTTAGAGTGAGGGTTTGTTCGTGGGTAATCGAAGGAATGTTTTTCAAAAAGGCGGCGATAACAACCGGAACTGAAGAATAGCCGCCAAAGGAAACGACAATATCTGGTTTTAGCTTAGAAATTATTTGAAAAGAAGAGACTAATCCGGAAAAAAGATGAGGGAAGCCGCGAAGAGTGTTGGGAAAGTAACGGCGGTCGAATTTGCCACAAAGAATGCCAAAAAATTCCAAATGGTTTTGAGGAATGACAATTGATTCGATGGAAGGAGTGTTGTCGGTGCTGGAATTGTATTTTCGACCAATATATTTGATGGACCAGGTAGTTTTAGAATCGTTTTTAAGCTGATTAATTAGTTCCAAAGCAGGAGTAAGATGAGTACCACAAATTACAATAGTATATTTGGGTTTTTGAGCCATTATCAGAGTATAGCAGTTAGGATGGGTGTTTTTCGATGTTTTTGATAATGCCGACGGCAGACATTAAGGTAAGAAGTGAAGACCCGCCATAGGAAATAAAAGGAAGGGGAACTCCGGTTAGCGGGATAATGGCGGAAATTGCGGCAACATTAATAATGGTTTGAATGGCTATCCAGGCAGCGGTCCCGCTAATCAAAAGTGACTTAAAAGGGTCGGCGATGGTCGATGAAATTTTGAAAAGATAAGAGATTAATGAAAGATAGAGAAAAAAAATGATAATTAGGCCTAAAAAACCGGTTTCTTCACCGATTACGGCCAGAATAGAATCGGTTGAAATTTTGGGAAGGTATTTGTATTTTTGGTCAGAATTGGCAAAGCCTTTTCCGAATAATCCGCCAGAAGCCAGGGCTAAAACTATTTGTTTGTGGTGATAGGAGGAAGTAGTGCTGGCAGTTTGGGGATTAGTAAGAGTTTTTAGCCTTTCGATCCGGTAGGGAGAAGTAAGAGTAAAAAGTAAGCTAATGACAATTAAGCTTAAGCAAATCCCGAACAGGGAAAAAATCTCACCTCCGGCAAGATAATAAAGAGTGATAACAATGGCGGAAACCAAAACGGCAGTACTTAAGTTGGGCTCCAACAGAATTAAGAGGAAAGGAATGCCCAGATAAATGATCAGATTTTTTAGGTTTTGTTTGTTTTTTTGGGAAAAAATATGAGAAAAATAGATGATCGAAGTCAGCTTGACAAATTCGGATGGTTGGATGCCGATGAAGCCAAGATCAAGCCAGCGTCGGGCGCCGAGAGCCTGGCTCCCTAACCCCGGAATTAAAACTATAACGAGAATAAAAATAGAAATAAAATATAAGAGTGACGATATTTTTTTTAAAAAATCTAAATTAATTTTGGAAAAAAATAAATAGCTGATTGATCCAACTAATAGCCAAATAAATTGTTTTTTAATGAAAAAATACCTGTCACCGGTAGTGGAACTAGCTTCTGAGAGCGATGAAAGTGAGACGAAGAAGAGACCAATTATGATTAGAGTCAAAACAATGGTAAGAACCGGAGATTTTTTAGCCATTTAATTGATTAAGAACGGAGGAGTCAATCGATGGAGGATAATTGGATGAGCTGTAGGTAAAGTAATCATTGATTTTTTTAATGGTTTGGCCGGTTTGATTTTTTTTGACTAATTCAGAGCCAACAATTTTAGGGTTAGAAAAGCGCTGATTCTCAAAAACGGAATCGAGGGAATAATCAACGTTGATAAATTCGGCCAGATGAAAATAAAAAAGCGGGGTAAGCTGGGCTTTTGTTTCGATATCGGTATAAAAAGCAAAGGAAGCGGTTAGGCGGGGGTTGCATTCAAGAAGATAAACTTGGTTGCCGGAAACAAGGAAATCCAGACCAAAAAAGCCTTTATAGTTTTGAGGTTGAAGTATGTTATTGGAAAAATCAGAAGTGATTTGCCGAATTTTATCTTGAATTGCCAAAGGAGAAAGGCATGGCCATTGACGGCCGACAGTAGTAAAGGGATTCTCGGTAAGAGGCTTAATGCCGGTGAATTGAAGTCCGGGAGGGCTTTGAATAAGGCCAAAGCGGGTTTGACAGCAGTTATTAATAAGAGTGTATCCCGGAAGATAAGGGGAATATTTTACTAATGAATCTATTGGTAAACGATCGGAGACTTCTGACCAAGTTTGTCCCCAAAAAGTACTTTGACCAGCCCAGCCAAAGTGGGTTTGTAGGACTAATTTTGGCCCATAAATATTTTGGAATTTGGCAAAATTTGCTTGATTAAAAGTGTCGACAGAAGAAGGAATGACGGGAAGGTTGTTGTTTTGGCAAAGCTCGGAAAATTTTAATTTATTTTCCAATAGACGATTTAAATGAGCGGGATTATTAATATAAGCCCAGCCGTGTTTTTGGCAAATTTTTTCAATTTTAGCTGATGGTTTAAAAGAAACTATGGCCGGAGTACGGTGAGTTTGAGCTTGTTTTTGAGAAATAAGTTCTAAGGTAGTTGCTTTTGAGAGAAGAGCGCCGCTATTTTTTGGGTCCGTCGAAGACGAATAAATTGAAACAAAATTTTTTAGTTCAGGCAATTGAATGTCAAGGAATTTATCAACGACGAGAAAATAGAAGTCAAAGGATGATTGGTTGAGAAGATCTTTGAGGCTGGTCATCTTGCGGCTCCGGTAAGAAGTAAAACCGGATAGTTACCGATATCGGCTTTGTTTTTTTGAGCTTTTGATAGGCCGGCCAAAGCCAAGGCTCCTTCCGGTGAAGTGATAATTTTTTGAGAAATAAGATAATCTTGGGAAGAGACGAC
>JBBAAS010000019.1:0-12966 GCA_041658125.1 Candidatus Shapirobacteria bacterium
TGGCAATTATTCTGTCAAAAAAATTATTTTCAAATGGTAATTTAGTGGCATCAGCTTTTAACAGTTTTAAATTATTATTTTTTTTATCGGCTATTTTTAAATAATTTTCATTTAAATCAATTCCCCAAATTTTAGCTTCTGAATAAAACTTAGCCAAATTGTTGACATAAAATCCTCTTCCGCAACCAATTTCTAAAATTTTTTCATCGCCGTTTAACTCTAAGTTTTCAAATATCAACCCCGCTCGTCTTTTATATGCCGGATCAATTTCTTTTTCTAGCAGTTGTTTAATTTTTACTAGATAGTTTTTCATACTCATTTATTGTTTTTTGGTAATCAAAATCGACTAAATTTTTACTGTTTTTTTGATAATATTTCTTCCCATTTTTCAGTACTTTTACTATTTTTTCAGCCAAATTTTGCCCGTTTCCTTTAGCAAAAAGTTCACCCATACCGGTTTCGGATATCGGTACTCTCATTCCCGGCAAATCGGTCGCCACGCATGGAGTCCCATTTTGCATTGCTTCAATTTGCACCCAGCCAAAAGATTCAAGTCGGTCATCGCTTGGCAAAACCAATAAATCAAGATTTTGATAAAAACCCGACAAATCATCACGATCTATTGTTCCCAAAAAGACAAATTTATCCTTTAATTCAAGTGCATATTTACTTTGTAAATAGTCAAAATATTTTTCCCCGATTACCCTAGTCGGGCCGACCACCAGTATCTCGTATTTACCTTTCAGTTCCCGATCCAAATATTTCGTCGCCTCAATTAAAACCTCAAATCCTTTTTGTTTTGCCACCCTCCCGCAAAACCCAATCGCGTATTGTTTATTCTTACTCAAAACCAGTTTCTTTTTATTTTTTAAAATCGGCTTAATCGGCGGATAAATAGCCACAATTTTAGGTAAAAAATGCTTTAACAAATAAGAATTTTTCGCATAATCAATGGTATACGGACAGATATTATTGGCAAAAAGACAGGCTATGTATTGGCTCAAAAAAACCACACTGTCAGTCAATTTGTTAAAAAATCCCTGCCAAAAGCTCAAATCAGTATGATGCGTCAATATCACTCTTTTTCCCATTACCCGTCCCCAAAATGCCAACCACCCCGATTCAAGTTGGGGCAAATGACAATTTATTATGTCGTTTTTGCCTATTTCTAAAAGCGATATTATGGGAAACCATGGCTGAATTACTCCTTTTCCAATCTTTATCGGCGACCAAAGTCTTTTAATTACCACTCCATTAATGGTTTCCAATCTTGACGATTTTAGGTCATGTCGGCTGGTTAGAATGGTTACCTGATGGCCTTTTTTAACTAGTTCTTCCGCCAATATTTGGACATAAATAGTTATTCCGCTAATATTGGGTAGATAATAAGGAGTACCTATCAACCATTTCATAACTGTATAATTCTATCAGTATGTTCAGTCTAAAAGGAATATTTTTTTGGCAACCCCGCCGTGATTTTCTAAAATTACTTTTATCTTTTAATTTCGGCTCGAAACTACTTCTTATTTTAAATT
This sequence comes from Candidatus Shapirobacteria bacterium, assembly GCA_041658125.1. GTDB lineage: Bacteria > Patescibacteriota > Microgenomatia > UBA12405 > UBA12405 > JBBAAS01. The sequence continues at coordinate 1,536 of JBBAAS010000019.1, forward strand.
ACCTTATTTGGCCTTTCCTTTTTTTAGTTTGTTTTTTGATTATTAAAAGTTCCGCTAATTATTTTTGGCAAATCTTAACCGCTGTTGTTATTGGAGAAATTATTGAAAGATTTTGTAAAAATAAATTTTTTTGGAAACGGCCACTATACCTTAAAAAAGATCAAACTCCCACGGGATTGGTTAAAAGATGGTATGAAACCGGCTCTTTTCCCTCCGGTCACACCACTAAGGCCACTTATTTTTTTCTGCTGATACTTCAAACGCAGGTTTTTAATCCGGTTTTGTATCTTGTTCTTACTGTTCCCCTACTGCTGTTTAGAGTATTAGCCGGCTTTCATTATCCAATCGACGTTCTCGGTGGTATTATCATCGGTACCTTGCTTTGGTTGGCTACCCACCAATTAATTTTTCCTCTTCTATTAGTCGAAATTATCCGAACTATTTTCAATTTTGTTTTTTTTATTAAATAATTCTATGCTTGCCGATCTTAAATTTATTAGCTTTTGGTGGCTAACGATTTTTCTCTTTAGTCTTCTGGCTCTTCCCCTAGTTTTTACTTTCTTTAAAAATTTTTGGGATCGTGGCTATATCTTTGCCAAAATTGTTTCCCTCGCCCTCCTAACTTATCTGATTTTTGTTCTGGGAGTCCTAAAAATTTTACCCTTCACCCAAGCCTCAATATATTTTTTAGCAATTTTAGCCGTTTTAGCCAACGTCTTTTTTCTTAGAAAAAACAACAACTTTCAAAAACTAAAAACTATTTTTAAAAAACATTATAAAATTTTTCTTTTTGAAGAATTACTTTTCTTCTTAGTTTTAGTTTTTTGGTCGTTTGTTCGCGGATTTGCTCCCGATATTGAAGGCTTGGAAAAATTTATGGATTGGGGCTTCGTTAATTCGGCCCTTCGTACCCGTTTTATGCCCCCAGAGGATATGTGGTTTGCCGGTCAACCCATTAATTATTACTATTTCGGTCATTTAATTTTTGCCCTTCTCACCAAGGTTTCTAGCATCAATTCCGCCATCACCTATAACCTCTCCATGGCCACAGTTTGTGCCTTAACTTTTGTTTCCGCTTTTTCCGTCACTAGTAATCTTATTTATCTTTCTCAATCCAAGATAAAACCAAAATTTTTTATCATTTCCGCCCTTCTTTCTGCTCTTCTTCTCACCTTCGGCGGCAATCTCCACTGGCTTTATAAAGTTGCCAAAATCAATATTCAAAATGAAGGCCGGCTAACTCTGACTGCCACTGCCATCAAAAAAGCCGCTGATTCTTATTGGTATCCTGACGCTACCCGCTTTATCGGCTTTGACCCTGATATTAAAGATAAAACCATTCACGAATTTCCGATATATAGTTTTGTTGTCTCCGACCTTCACGGTCATATGAACGACATTCCACTGGTCTTATTTTTTGTTGCCTTTCTTTTGGCCTCTATTACCTCTGTATCTTTTCCCAAAAAATATCTTCTTCCCTGGTTTTTTGTTCCTGCCGGCCTGATCCTTTCCGTCAATTTTATGACCAATGCCTGGGATTTGGCTGTATATGGTCTGCTTTTTGGTGTTGTCTTTCTTTTTGCCAACCTTAATTTTTTTGATTTTAAAACCGCTTTTACTAAAACCGTCTTTAACGGTTTACTAATGATTCTTTTCTGGTATCTTTTTACTCTTCCTTTTTCTCTCAACTTTATTCCCATGGTCGAAGGCCTTCGCCTTTCCGATTCTCACACTCCTTTCTACCAACTTTTTATTTTATATGGTGGTTTTTGGCTAATTTGTTTTCCTTTTGTTCTGATTTTTATCAAAAAGGTTATTTCTAATCGTCTTTCTGTCACCGATTCTTTGGTTCTATCACTCATCCTTACCGCCACCATTTTGATTCTTATTCCTGAAATCATTTACCTCAAAGACATCTATATCTACGAACACCGCCGGGCTAACACTATGTTCAAACTTGTCTATCAGGCTTTTATGCTGTATTCCCTCGCCGCCGGTTACGTTCTTTTTCGGATCTCTCAAACAAAATTAATTATTCCCAAAATATTCTATAAATTAATCTTTCTTCTCGTTTTTGTTATTCACCTTATTTATCCCTATTTTGCCGTTAAATCCTTTTATGGTCTCAAAGAATACAAGGGTCTTTGGGGCTTAAACTTTCTTAAAAATAGTTATCCTGATAATTTGGCCGCTATTGAGTGGATCCAACAAAATATTTCCGGCCAGCCGGTTATGCTGGAGGCGGTCGGTGATAGCTATACCACTTTCAATCAGGTTTCCTCGGCTACCGGCCTGCCTACCATTGAAGGTTGGATTGTTCACGAGTGGCTCTGGCGCGGTGGTTATGACCAGCCGTCAGCTCGCCAAACCGAGGTTCAAAAGATCTACGAATCGGAAAACTCTTCCGAAGTTCAATCGCTTCTTCAAAAATATTTCGTCAAATACATTTTTGTCGGCGATAAAGAATATGAAAAATATCCCAAATTAAACGAAAAAAACTTCATTGACCTTGGCGCCAAAATTATCTTCACCTCCGGCAAAACTAAAATCTATCAATTGCTCTAAGTTTCGATATCTTGTCCTTGTTAATTCGTAATTAGTAATTAATAATTAGTAATTATTTTTATGTCCGATATTCTTTCCGGTCTTAATCCGCAACAACAAGCCGCCGTCACCCACCAGGGGACGCCGCTCCTGCTTTTGGCCGGTGCCGGTTCCGGCAAAACCCGGGTTTTAACCCATCGCGCCGCCTATTTCATTCAAAAAAACATTGCCAAACCATCCGAAGTTCTTTTACTGACTTTTACCAACAAAGCCGCCGGTGAAATGAAAAATCGGATGAGCCAGCTTTTGTCATCCCATGATGATACCGGTCTTTTTGCCGGCACTTTTCACTCTTTTTGCTGTCGGGTTCTCCGTCACGACGGCCAAAAAATCGGCGTTTCTCCCAATTTTGTTATTTATGACCAAAGCGACCAGGAAATCCTGATCAAAAACATCATTACCGACATCGGTTTAACACCCAAAGAATTTAGTCCGACTGCTGTTTTGTATTTTATTGAAAACGCTAAAAACAAATTTTTAAATCCCGCCGAAGTTAAGGATCAAAGCTCCGGTTTTTGGCAGGAATACGCCGCTAAAATTTATCAAAAATATCAGCAAAAGCTAACCGATTACCAGGCTCTCGATTTCAACGATCTTCTCTTCAAAACTGTCGAGCTGTTACTTAATGACCCCAAAACTCTTGAAAAATACCAAGAAATCTACAAGTTCGTTTTAATTGATGAGTATCAGGACACTAACCAAATTCAATACTTACTAACCAAACTTCTAGGTAAAAAATATTGTCAAATTACCGCCGTCGGCGATGCCTCCCAGGCCATTTATGGTTGGCGTGGCGCTGACTATCGTAACCTCCAAAGCTTTATTGTTGACTTTAAGGACACTACCGTTATCAATCTAGAACAAAACTATCGTTCTACTCAAATTATTTTGGATGCCGCCAATTTTGTCATTTCTAAAAACAATTCTCATCCGATTCTTAAGCTTTTCACCACTAAAAAATCTAACGACAAAATCAAGCTCTATGAGGCCGAGTCCGAAGTGGCTGAAGCCGACTATATTGCCCAAAAAATTCGATTTTTACATGACACTGTTCGTTTGCCCTACAAAAGCATCGCTGTTTTATATCGGATGAACGCCCAATCCCGGGTTTTGGAAGAAACTTTTATCAAATATCAACTCCCTTATGTTCTAATCGGTGGCCTTCGTTTTTATGAGCGCTCCGAAGTCAAAGACATTTTAGCTATGCTTCGGTTTTTTCACGACCGGTCCGATAAAATTTCCGAGGAAAGAATTATCAAGGCTATCGGCAAGCGTAAAAAAGTTACTTTTGATGAACATCTTGCGGAAATTGATCAAAATTCTCTTGATTCTCTAGCCGCCCTCGAAAGTTTGGTTATCAATTCCGGTTATCTTGATAAATTTAATTCCAAAGACGAGGAGGATCAGCGTCGGATCGAAAACATCAAAGAACTCAAATCCGTTGCCGCTTCTTTTCCTGATCTTAACGATTTCTTGGAAAACGTGGCCTTAGTTCAACAGGAATATTCACTTCAGGAAAAAAATAAAAAGAAAGACAGTCACGACGGCATCCGCCTCATGACTCTCCATAGCAGCAAAGGCTTGGAATTTGATGCGGTTTTTCTGGCCGGGGTTGAAGAGGGGATTTTGCCTCACAGCCGCAGTATGGTCGACGAATCCCAAATCGAAGAAGAACGCCGTCTTTGTTATGTCGGCATTACCCGGGCCAAAGATTTTCTTTATTTAAGTTATGCCACCCGTCGCCTCTATTTCGGCAAAAGTTCTCTTAACGAACCCAGTCGTTTTCTCCTTGATATCCCCAAAAACTTAATCGAATTCGACGAGCCTACCGAAATCACCCGCGACTTTCGTCATCGATCCAAATCCGACGGTGATCTTATCTATGATCCTGATATTTACTAAGATTAAACTATAATTAGTTTATGATTACTCGGATTCTATACACCGAAGAAAAAAAAGATTACAATCTTGCCGCTATTCATCCGGTCCAAACCTGGGAGTGGGGTGATTTTCAAATTTCCCAAGGCCATAAAGTTTACCACCTTGGTGTTTTTGATCAAAATAAAATAATTTCTGCCTATTCCGTCAGTTTTCATCTGATCCCAAAAACCAATTTTAGTGTCGGCACTCTTCTTCGCGGACCCATTATCGACGAAGAAATGATCAAAAATATCCAAAAAATCGCCCGCGATGAAAACGCTATTTTCGTCAAATTTGAGCCCGATGTTATTCCCCAAAAACTCGATCAAAAACCATCCTTTTCTCATCTTGTAGTTTCACCTAAAGTTGCCTTTTATCCTTATTCTTTTGTTGTCGATTTGACCAAATCCGAAGAAAATTTGCTTGAGTCAATGCATCCCAAAACCCGCTACAACATTAAAATTGCCAATCGTAATAATGTTACCGTTTCTCATCACCAAGACGATCAGGCTTTTGAAATTTATTTAAAACTCCTTTTTGATACTACCCGCCGTCAGGGTTTTTATCTCCACTCGGAAAAATACCATCGCGATCTTTGGCGGACTTTAAAACCGACCGGCATTCCTCATATTATGCTGGCTACCTATCAGGATCAGGTTCTGTCCGCCTTCATGCTTTTCACTCTCAAAGATAAATTATTTTATCCCTACGGCGCCTCCCTTGATCTTCATCGCGAAGTCATGGCCCCAAATCTTTTAATGTGGGAGTCAATTAAATTTGGCAAATCTCTTGGCCTAAAAAGTTTTGATATGTGGGGCTCTCTTGGCCCCAATGCCAAAGAAGCCGATAACGGTTATGGTTTTCATCGGTTTAAGCAGGGTTTTGGTGGTGAGTTAGTTCAGTTCGTCGGCACTTACGATTTGGTCATCAATGACCCTCTCTACCAAATCTACAATCTTGTCGATAAAGTCCGCTGGCAGTTTCTCCGTCTCAAGGCCAAAATTATAAGGTAAAATACAGTCATGTCTTCGGCCAAAAAAATTACCGAAAGTGATCTTGATCATGTCGCCCATTTAGCCCGGCTTAATCTTACTGATGCTGAAAAAACCACTTTTCTTCCCCAGCTGGAATCGGTTTTAGAATATTTGGATAAACTAAATACTGTCGATACCGCTTCCATTGATCCTTCTTTTCAAATTACCCCGCTTAAAAACGTTTTTCGTCAAGATGTTGTCAAAAACTCTTTAACTCAAGCCGAAAGTTTGTCTTCTGCCTCTAAAACCAAAGACGGTTACTTTGTCGTCCCTGCAACTATCAAAAAATAATATGGATCTTTCTCTAACTACTATTTCTCAAATCCGGCAACTGCTTTTAGCCAAAAAAATTAAAGCCGTTGATATCGTCAAATATTATCTTGACCGGATTAAAAAATACGATCCCCAAATCCAATCTTTTATTACCGTTACCGAAAAAGAAGCCAAAAAACAGGCTAAAGTTATCGACGATAAAATTACGGCCGGTCAATCTCTTGGCGCTCTTGCCGGTTCCGTCATGGCCGTCAAAGATATTTTTTTAACCAAAGGCATCGAGACCACTGCTGGGTCTAAAGTTTTAAAGAGCTATTTTCCGGAGTATTCGTCCACTGTTTATCAGCGTTTGGTTGATCAAGATGCCATTTTAATCGGCAAAACCAATACTGACTGTTTTGCCTTTGGTGTTTCTACCGAAAATTCCGGTTATTTTACTACCCACAATCCTTGGAATTTATCGATGGTTCCCGGTGGTTCTTCCGGTGGTTCAGCGGCGGCCGAAGTCGCTTCTCTTTGTACTTTTGCTTTGGGCACTGATACCGGTGGTTCTATCCGTCAGCCAGCCTCTCTTTGCGGTGTTACCGGTCTTAAGCCTACATATGGTCGCAACTCCCGCTACGGTATTACTTCCATGGCTTCATCTTTCGATTGCCCCGGGTCTTTTGGCCATTCTGTTGAAGATATTGCCCAAGTTTTAAAAATTACCGCCGGTCAGGATAGTTTTGATGCTACCAGCAGTCAAGTAAAAGTCGACGACTATCCAGCACTACTTTCTTCGGTAAAATTATCCGGTCTTAAAATCGGTCTCCCCAAAGAATATTTCACCGGTTCCATTAATCCCGAAGTTAAGCAAAAAGTTTTAGATGCCGCCAAAGTTTATGAAACTGCCGGTGCTCAAATTATTGACGTTTCTCTTCCCAATACCGACCTTGGAATTGCCGTTTACTATGTTCTCATTCCCTGTGAAATATCCGCCAACATGGCTCGTTACGACGGCATCCGTTTTGGCCAAAGTCGTTCCGATGCAAAAGATTTGTTGTCTTACTATCTGCAAACCCGCGGCGACTTCATGGAGCCCGAGCTCAAGCGCCGGATTCTTATTGGTACTTATGCCCTTTCTGCCGGTTATTTTGATGCCTATTATCTTAAAGCCGCCAAAGTTAGAACTTTAATTAAAAACGAGTTTATCGCTACTTTCAAAAAAGTTGACGTCATTTTAGCCCCGGTCTCTCCGACTCCTGCCTGGCCTATCGGCCAAAAGGTTAACAATCCCTTGGAAATGTATTTAGCCGATGTTTACACCTGTTGTATTAATGTTGCCGGTCTTCCTGGCCTTGCCTTGCCTTGTGGTTTTGACAGCCAAAATTTACCCGTTGGCTTTCAGCTTATCGGCAACTATTTTGAAGAAAGTAAAATCCTCTCCGCCGGTCATCAATATCAGGAGCTTACCGATTTCCACCTCCAAACACCAAAATTATGAAAAATCCCTGGAAGACTATTAAAAAAAATATTATTTTCCAAAATAAATTTGGCTATACCTTTCGGGACGACGACGTCATCACTCCTTCAAATCAACCAGGGAAATATATGGTTTTGGAAGGTTACGAATATTCAATCATTGTTGCTTTAACTTCAAAAAACGAGGTTCTTATGACAAAGCAATGGCGTTATCCTATCAATGAAGAATCATTCGAATTGCCAGCCGGCGGCTTATCACTCGGGGAAACACCATTGTCTGCCGCCCAAAGAGAACTTTTAGAAGAAACCGGTGCCGTTGCTGACAACTGGAAGAAATTAGTCTCATATTGGACTGCAAATGGCGTAAGTAAATTAAAACATCATATATTTTTAGCCAAAAATGCCAAAATATTACATCCTACTTACCATGATGCCACCGAAAAAATTTCTGTACTTCTAACACCGTTCAAGAAACTCATTCAAATGATAAATGACGGCGAAATTAATGAAGAACGCACCCTAATTGGGCTATTATTAGCCGAAAAATATATATGACCATTACCCCCATCATCGGCCTTGAAGTCCATGTCGAGCTGAAAACCAAATCGAAAATGTTTTGCGGTTGTAACGCCGATCATTTTCATGTTGATCCCAATACTCACACCTGTCCGGTTTGTCTTGCTCTTCCCGGGGCTCTTCCGGTCCCAAATCAAGTCGCGATCGATATGTGTTTAAAATTAGGTCTGGCCTTAGGCTGTACCGTTCAACCATCCTCTTTTTTTGAACGGAAAAATTATTTTTATCCCGATCTTCCCAAAGGCTACCAAATTTCCCAATACCAAAAACCATTTACCATTAATGGTTCAATCGATATCTCCGGCCATAAAATTCGGATTAACCGCGCCCATCTTGAAGAAGACACCGCCAAATCCGTTCACATCGATGGAGTAACCCTCCTTGACTATAACCGTTCCGGTGTCCCGCTGGTCGAAGTTGTTTCCGAGCCCGATATTCCCAGCCCCGAAATTGCCAAAGAATATCTTTTGAAAATCCAGCAAATTATCCGCTATTTAGGTATTTCCGATGCTGATATTGAGAAGGGAAGTATGCGCTGTGAACCGACTGTTAACTTAAAAATCGAAGATAATGAACAAACTTTTTATACACCTTTGGTCGAAGTCAAAAACGTCGCCTCACTAACCGGTGTCCAAACTGCTATCCAGTACGAAATTGACCGTCAAGCCAAACAATTTGAAGAAGATCACGCAGTAAAAAATTCGTCAAACAAGACTACTCGCGGCTGGGATGCTGATAAATCGCAAACTTTTTTGCAAAGGGAAAAAGAAGGCTCTTCCGATTATCGTTATTTCCCCGAGCCCGACATTCCGCCCTTCGAGTTTACTGATGATTACATCGAAAAAATTCGTGCCACTCTCCCTGAACTTCCCGATACTAAAATCGCCAAATATAAATCCCTTTCTCTTTCCGATTACGACGCTAAGCTTTTAGCCGACGACTCGGTCTTTTCATCAATTTTTGAAAAAGTTCTCAATGGCTCAAATGATCCGGAATTCGCCAAATTTATCACCAATTTGCTTATCGGTCCGCTTAAAACTATTGAGCTTGATATTCAAAAAATTAATCCTAGTTTTTTCAAAAATATTTTTGATCATAAAAATGAATTATCTTCTTCGGCGATCAAACAAATTATTTTAGCTTCTTACCAAACCGGTACTGATCCTTTAGTTTTAGCCAAAGAACAAAATCTTTTTCAAGTTTCCGATACCACTACTATTGAAGAATTTGCTAAAAAAATCTTGGCCGACAATCCCAAGGCCGCAAAAGATTACAAAAAGAATCCCAATAGTATCGGTTTTCTCATCGGCCAACTGATGAAAGCCTCTGCCGGTTCCGCCAACCCTCAACTGGCCAAAGAAATATTGGAAAAATTGCTAAAATAACCTGATGTTTGGCATTGATCTTAGTAAATATGAAGATCTTTATGATTCTTTCGATGGTGGACATAATCGTCAACACTTAATTGCCGTACGAAACTGCGCTCTATTTTTATCCAAAAAATATACCCCAGATAAAATTAGGTTGGTTTATATTGCCGCCACCTTGCATGATATTGGCTTATCAGTTAACCGTGAGGAACATGAAATCGCCGGCGAAAAAATAATTCGTTCCGATCTCAAATTAATCGCCCAATTATCAACTGAAGACTTAAAAGAAATTTGTCACGCTGTTTTGGAACATCGGGCCTCAACCGGTAAACCCAAAACGGTTGTGGCTAAAATTATCAGTGATGCCGATCGCGGCGGTGGTCTCAAAGATCCCGGTGAACAATTTTTGAGACCGTACCTGTACGGCAAGAGTAATTATCCTGAACTTTCAGAAGACGAACAAATTTTACGGGCCGCCAAACATCAATCTGAAAAATTTGCTTCTGACAGTTATGGCCGTCGTACTTATTTTCCGGAAACCGAAATTCGTTTACAAAGATTGTTTGATCCGATCATCAAGGCCTATAAAAATAATGATATGGAATTTTTTAGAGGTTTAATTAAACCTTTAAAAAAGTAATTTAAATTCACCGCTAAACTTATGCCCGTTGATGATCCGTCAATTTTTGCCGACAAATTTCGTATCGCCTCATCAAGATTAAATAACTGGGATTATTCTACTCCGGGGCTTTATTACGTCACCATTTGTACTCTTAACCACAATAAGTTTTTTGGGAAAATAGAAAACGGGAAAATTGTTCTGTCTGCCAAAGGCCAGATTGCTAAGGAAGAATTATTAAAAACCGAAGTTATTAGACCGAATATAAAAATCGATTCATGGGTAATTATGCCCAACCATATTCATTTGATTGTTCAAATCAAGAAAGTCAACAAAAATATCCAAATATCGTGTAGAGACGTAGCGCGCTACGTCTCTACAGAAAATAAACAAATGTCAACTATTTCTCCAAAACCAAATTCATTATCATCAATTATTCGTTCATTTAAATCCGCCGTTACCAAACAATGCCGTGAACAACACTTCTTTTTTGCCTGGCAATCCCGTTTTTATGACCACATTATTCATGATGAATCCGAATATTGTAAAATTAAACAATACATTGTTAACAATCCAAATAATTGGTTAAAAGATCCATACCATCTATGAAAAAGTTTCTTCTCATTTTTATTGTTATCGTCACCGTAATTGTTGTTCTCCGTTTTTCTTCTCCTGAAGACACTTGGCTTTGTCAAAATAACCAATGGGTCAAGCATGGCAACCCTGGTTCTCCCGCTCCTACTTCCGTCTGCAATCGATAAATCTGTTAAAATCCCTTCGTGCCCGAAAAAGTAAAGCGTATCTCTCAAAAAAATCTTTGTGGCAAACCAACGGAGGAATGTTCTTATGGAATCTGTTATGCCAGACTTTATATATGCAAATTTTATCCTTCTCATAAACAAGAAGAAAAAGATAGAGTAAAAGCTTTGGCTGAAAATAATCCGGAAGAACTAAAACGATTTTGCGCCCGCGCTTCTGTCGTCAGTCGCTGAGACTGCTAAAATAGTCTGTGGACTCAACTTTTCTTAAAAACTTTCAAGCCGAATATAACCGCCTGAATTCCGAGCAACGCGAGGCCGTTGATACTATTGAGGGTCCGGTCATGGTTATCGCCGGCGCCGGTACCGGTAAAACCCAAACTATCGCCCTTCGGATCGGTAAAATTCTCTCCGATACTCAAGTCAATCCGAACAATATTTTGTGTCTTACCTTTACCGAATCCGCCGCTCTTAACATGCGGCAACGTCTTATTTCTCTCATCGGTCCGACTGCCTATAGTGTTCGCATTTGCACTTTTCATGCTTTTTGTAATTCTGTCATTCAGGATCACCCTGAACACTTTTTATACTCAAAGCGCGAAGCTACTTCTTTAGACGACGTCAAATTAATCCAAACTATCCGCTCTCTTATCGATGATTTGCCATCCGGTAGCCCTCTTCGTAATTTTAATTTTTCCTATTTTTTTCAAAAAGACATTATCCGCGCCATTCAAAATCTCAAAAAAGAAAACATTTCTGCCGCTCACTTTTCCGAATTGATCAAATATTCCGCTGATTTTGTCAATGAATCTCAAT
>JBBAAS010000020.1:0-12464 GCA_041658125.1 Candidatus Shapirobacteria bacterium
CAGTCAGAAATTTAATTCATGCTTCCGGCTCTACCGAGGAAGCTGAAAAAGAAATTACTTTGTGGTTCAAGCCCGAAGAGCTAATCAATTATCGGCTCATCTCCGAAGAAATTCTTTACGACATCAATCTCGATGGTATATTGGAATAGTGAAGATTTTAATCCCCATACTTATCGTTCTTTTTGCCGTAATATTTTTTCCTCGGCCAGCTCCTCCCCAAAGTAAAAACTTACCTCAAATTACCGCTACTTCAATCCCAACACCTATTCCCAAGTTCGTTCCACCGGTTGCAGAATTTAAAAAACGAATTACTAAAAAACCCTTTGGTCTTTACATTACCCCTGCTACTTCCCCAATTCAACCGGAAAAATTTACCGGTTATCATACCGGCGTCGATGTTGAATACGGCGATGTTCAAACCGATGTTCCCGTTGTTGCCATTGCTGACGGTCTGGTTATTTACTCCGGCTGGGTTAGTGGTTATGGCGGTTTTCTGGCAATTTTACATTCCGATTATATTTCCACTTATGGCCACCTAAATCCTGATACTCTTCCTGCTAAAAACACCAAAGTATTACAGGGTCAAACAATAGGAACTCTTGGGCAAGCTTATTCTCATCAAACCGATGGTGAACGAAAACACCTACATTTTGGCATTATCAAAGGTAATAAACTCGATCTTCGTGGCTACGTTCAAAATGAAATTGAAATCTCCCTCTGGCTCAACCCCCTAAACCTTTATCCTTGAGATTTCTGTCTTGCCACAAAATCGATATATTCTGCCGACATATAAACAGCAGGCATAGTCCCTTCGGACACCATTACTCCTTTTCGGGTAACAAGACCAACTACCAAATTACCATCATTATCTACACGACGGCCATAATAATAAGAATCAGGACCTGATCCATAAAAAACATCTGTATTTGGTATATTCCACTCACCAAGTTGTATTTCTTGTATCATAATCTATATTATACCCTAAATACAGGCAAATGTCAATAACTCTCTTCGCAGGCGGGTCCAATGGGATTTGAACCCACGATCTTCCGCGTGACAGGCGGATGTGCTAGACCGCTGCACCATGGACCCGGTCAGTACCTTGATAGTATACCAAACCCATTTCTTTAGACAACCCCTATTTTTCCGCCTTCATTAACAAAACTTTTAGTTTTTCCAAAGAAAATAAAGAATGGACATTCTCATTTTGCCAATCAATTGCTTTTCGATAATCAGCCGGAGAAAGGGGAACTAGCCCCAACTCTCTTGCCAAAACATCCGGATCTTCCCCATTTTCTCCTGACTCAATTTCCCACATATAGTAATCTTCGTTATATCGTGACAACTTAACCTCGTAATTTCTATACCGATACTCCCAACTTTCCCAAGCATAAATCATTCCTTTGTCAAAGCCCAAAGCCATAAACATTTCCACTGCCTTTTCAGTCTCTCCCTTCGCCAACTTTACTTCTATTTCTTTTCTCGACTTAATCGCAAAGTTGCCTATCTTAGCTGATATTTTTTCACTGTCTCCGGATTTTTTAATCCTTAAGTCAACCCCGCTTGTATTAGTCCACTTTCTGGTCTTTTCATCAAACCCAAGCGACAAGTCAACCGAAATCCTGCAATAATGGTCAATTAATTTCCCATTCTCATCCAGCAATTTCATTAATCCAGCAAAATCTATCTTTTCAATTTCACCTCTGATTTCTATTTCTGTCATTTTTTAATTATAATCAATAAGACTATATGAAACTAAACCAAATAACCTACACCAATCAAGACATCGCTGAATTCTTAACCAATATTGCCACCGCCTACGAAATCAAACACAAAAACCGATTTGAAATTATTGCCTACGAAAATGCCGCCGATACCGTCATTTCTTACCCAAAATCGGTCTACGAAATTTGGCAACAAGATAAAGCCAAGCTTGATGAAATCCCTAACATTGGCGAGGGCATTATTAAAAAACTCGATTATCTCTTTTCTCACCACTCTCTTTACCCCGGTCTTAAGCGCACTTTTAAAAACATTCATCCGACCGTCTTTACACTAACCAAAATCAACGGCATTGGTCCCAAAATTGCCCACAAGCTCACTCAAAGCTTAAAATTCCCCCAAAACCCAACCAAAGCCCTGGAAAAATTAATTTACTACTGCGAGCATCACAAAATCGATTCCCTCCCTACTTTTGGTGAACGATTAGAAATCTCGATTTTACAAAATACTTTGGCTTTTTTGGGCCGTAAAAACCGTTTGGATCTTAAAACCGCCGAAAAATTAGCCAAAGATATCGTTGATTATCTTAAAGTTAAATTCCCCGACACTGAGTTTGTTCCTCTCGGTAGCCTTCGTCGACAATCAAAAACAGTCGGAGATATCGATATCGCAGCCAAAAGCACCCAGCCTGAGGCAATTCTAAAACATTTTATCGATTACCCTCAAAACCTCCAAACCCTCGACATCGGTTCTAAAAAAGCCTCTATCAGGATCAAAAATAACGTTCGTATTGATCTTATGGTCCAATCTCCAAAAACCTTCGGCTCACTTCTGGTCCACCTCACCGGTTCCAAAAACCACAATATTCTCCTCCGCCGTTATGCCTTGTCCAAAGGCCTAAGTATTTCCGAATACGGCATTAAAGACCTAAAAACCGGTCGTATTCACACTTTTGCCACCGAACAAAAATTTTACGATTTCTTAGGTCTCCGCTACATCAAACCTCAAGACCGTATCGGCGAAAATGAAGTTGAAATTGCCAAAAAGTGATATACTAACTGGATTAATTCTTAAATAAAAAATGCCAATTCTAATCATCGCTGTTGTTGTTATCGTTCTTTATCTGGTCGGTTTTTATAACAAAGTTAAAACCCTTCAGGTTCACATTCGGGCTTCAATTCAGGAAATCGGCAATCAGCTTAAACGTCAAGCCGAACTTATCCCGAATTTGGTCGAATCGGTCAAAGGTTATCTTAAGCACGAAAAAGGCATTTTTGAAGATTTAGTTTCTGCCAGAAAGTCCATCACTGAAGCTGTTGCCACTAACAATCCAGAGAAAATTGATCAGTCACAGCAGTTAATCAGTAAAGTTCTCGGTTCCCTTAAGGTCATTGTTGAAAGTAATCCGGAAATTAAGGGCGCGCAAGTTACTACCGACTTGATGAACGAGCTTCGCGATACTTCCGACAAGGTTATGTATTCCCGCCGGACCCTGATTGACGTTACCGCTGACTACAACACTGCTATTACCACCGTTCCGGGAATTTGGTTTGCCTCAATTTTTGGCTTTAAAGAAGAAAAGGGTTTAATTACCCCGCTCTCCGGTGAACACCTCGAAGTTTCCGCCGAGGACGTCAAAACTCCCAAAATCAGCCTCAACTAAGCATGCAAAACGTTTACGAACAGGTTTCTGCCAACAAAACCAGGTCTGATATCGTTATTATCCTATTTATTGGCTTCATTATTCTAGCCGCCTATGCCATTACCGTCGCTTTTGAGCTTGATCCGTCAGTTTTAGCCATCGCCGCCATTTTTTCCATTGTCTCGGCCGTCGGCAGTTTTTATTTCGGTGACAAAATCATTCTTTCGCTCAATGGCGCTCGCCTTGCCGACCGCAAAGAATTTTTTGACTATTACACCGTAGTTGAAAATCTAAGCTTGGCCAATCAATCTCCCATGCCCCAAATTTACGTCATCGACAGCCCCGCCCCCAATGCTTTTGCTACCGGCCGCGACCCGGAACACGCTGTTGTTTGTGCTACCACC
The DNA here is from genome assembly GCA_041658125.1 of Candidatus Shapirobacteria bacterium. Lineage (GTDB taxonomy): Bacteria > Patescibacteriota > Microgenomatia > UBA12405 > UBA12405 > JBBAAS01. Next base: position 3,769 of record JBBAAS010000020.1, read on the forward strand.
GGCCTCCTTCAAAAGCTCAATCGTACCGAGCTTGAAGGTGTCATCGGCCATGAACTTTCTCATGTCAAAAATTACGACATCCGTCTGATGATGATCGTCAGTATGCTTATTGGTTCTTTGTCGATCCTGACCAATATGGTTCAGCGAAATCGTTTTTTTGGCTCTCGCCGCCGCGATAACGACAGCTCAATTAACGGTCTTTTGGCCATTTTAGGAGTTTTTCTTCTAATATTTGCCCCTCTTATCGGTAAATTAATTCAATTAGCCATTTCCCGCCGCCGCGAATTTTTAGCCGATGCCTCCAGCGTCAAACTTACCCGCCAACCTCAAGGACTTATCGATGCCCTCAAAAAAATTTCCTCCGACCCAAACGCTTTATCCTCCGCTTCCACCGCCACTGCCTCGCTTTATATTAGTAATCCCTTTAAAGACAACAAATTAGCCTCGCTTTTTTCCACTCATCCACCAATTCTAGACCGCATCAAAGCTCTGGAGTCCATGCTGTAATTACCGCATAAAATCAGAACGTCTTGGTTTGATACATAAGTTCTGGCTTTCAACTTTTAACTTTTCACTTTAAACTTACCTGTGTCTTTTGTTCATCTTCATCTTCATACCGAATACTCTCTTCTTGATGGCTTAACCAAAATCAAAAAGTTAATTCCAACCATCAAGGAAATGGGCATGAATGCCTGCGCCATTACTGACCACGGCACTATGTATGGCGCTATCGAGTTTTATAAAACCTGTCAAAAAGCCGAAATTAAGCCGATTATTGGTTGTGAAACTTATTTTACTAACTTTAGTCGTTCTGATCGTTCCGCCAACAGCCGCAAAGTCAACCATCTTATTCTTCTCGCCAAAAACCAACAAGGTTATAAAAACCTGATGAAATTGGTTTCTTTTTCTCATCTCGAAGGCTTTTACTATAAACCTCGTATCGATCGGGAACTTTTGGAAAAATACAAAGACGGCCTTATTTGTAGCAGTGCCTGTATTGAAGGTGAAATCGCGTCACTGATCATCAACAATGACTACGATGCCGCCAAAAAAAAGGCCCTCTACTTTCAACAACTGTTTGGCCAAGATTTTTATCTTGAACTTCAAGACCATCCCGATCTAAAAAATCAGGAAGTAGCTAATGCCGGTATTGTTAAAATCAGCCGCGAACTTGGCATCCCCCTCATCGCTACCAATGATGCTCATTATCTTAAAAAAGATGATGCTTTCGCTCAAGATGTTCTTTTAATGGTTAATACTCAAACTACTCTTAATACTCCCAACCGTCTTTCCATGCTTGATATCCCCGATTTTTATGTTAAATCCCCCGAAGAGATGAGTTCGGCTTTTCCCAAACTTCCTGATGCTCTGGAAAATACACAAAAAATAGCCGATAAGTGCGACCTTCAAATTGAAATTGGTAAATGGTATTTTCCCAAATTTGAGCTTCCGAAAGATAAAACCGCTAACGAATATCTTCAAGAAAACACCTTTGACTCCGCCAAAAATCATTATGGTCAACTTACTCCGGAAATTACCGACCGGCTCAACTATGAGCTGGAAATTATCTGCTCCAAAGGTTATGCCGCCTACTTTCTTATTATGAAAGACTTTATCGATTGGTGCGGGCAAAACGACACCCCTACTAATACCCGGGGTTCAGCCGGTGGTTCTCTGGTTTCTTTTGTTTTAGGCATCACTTCTGTTGATCCGCTGATTTACCAGCTTCCTTTCGAAAGGTTTCTCAACAAAGATCGGCCTTCCCCTCCTGATATCGATCTTGACGTTGCCGACAGTAAGCGTCAGGAAATGCTCTATCACATCATCGAAAAATACGGCAAAGATGCCGTTGCCCAAATCTGTACCTTTGGCCGGATGATGGCCCGAGGTTCCGTCCGTGACACTGCCCGGGTTTTAGGCTACGAATACGCCATTGGCGACCGTATCTCCAAATTGGTTCCTCCCGGATCTCAAGGCTTTCCTATGACAATCGACAAAGCTCTTAGTACCACTCCCGAGCTCAAAGCTCTTTATGACACTGATCCCGATGCCAGAAAAATTCTTGATAGCGCCAAACAAATCGAAGGTTGCGCTCGCCAAATCAGTGTTCATGCCTGTGCTATCGTCATTTCTCCAACTACCGTTAACGACTTCTCTCCCACCCAAACAGAAACCGGCGGTGACAAAACCATCACTCAATACGAAATGCATGCCTGCGAAGATGTTGGCCTTATCAAATACGACATTCTCGGGATCGATAATCTCTCATTTTTGGGCCAATCCGTTCTTAATGTCAAAAGAATTAAAAATATCGATATCGATCTTCGCAAAATTCCCCTTGACGATGAAAAAACTTTTACCATGCTTTCTCACGGCAACACCATGGGTGTTTTTCAACTGGCCGGGGAGGGGATGACCAAATGGCTTCGGGAACTTCAGCCCAGTCGCGTTGAGGATCTTATGGCCATGGTCGCCCTATATCGCCCCGGTCCCATGGTCACTATCCCTGACTATATTGCCCGCAAACGCGATCCAAGCAAAATTTCCTACTTCGATCCCAAAATGGAAAAATATCTTAAAAAATCCTATGGTCTTTTGGTCTACCAAGACGACTGTCTTTATACCGCCATCGAGCTTGCCGGTTATGACTGGGTTACTGTTGATAAATTAAGGAAAGCCATCGGTAAAAAAATTCCCGAAGAAATGGCTATCCAAAAAGAAAAATTTATTAACGGCTGTATCGCCAACGGCTACACTCCCACCAAAGCCGCCGAAATTTTTGGCTATATTGAACCATTTACTTCCTATGGCTTTAACAAAGCCCATGCCGCCTCCTATGGCATGCTGGCTTACCGCACCGCCTATATGAAGGCCAATTATCCGGTTGAATATATGTGCGCCTTCCTTAGTAGCAAGGCCGATGATTCTGAAACTGTCGCCGCCGGCATTGAAGAGTGTCGCAAGATGCAAATTATTGTCAGTCCCCCCGATATCAACCTTTCGCAAAAAGGTTTTGAAATGGAGACAAACGATTTATCTTTGGAAAAGATGTCTATCCGTTTCGGCCTGGATGCTATTAAAAATGTCGGCGATGCCGCTATTGAAAACATAATTCAGGAAAAAGCCAAAAACGGACCATATAAAAGCTTTAATGATTTTTGCCTTCGGGTTGATAGTCAAAAAGTTAACAAAAGAGTTTTGGAAAGCCTTACCAAAGTCGGAACCTTGGATCTCTTTGGTGAACGCCAGGCGATGCTCGAATCAATTGATAAAATTCGGGTCGAATGTGAAAAAATCAACGGCAAACACCACTCCGGTCAATTCGGCCTTTTTGACGACCCCAAACAACCTAAAAATCACCCAACTGCCGCCAAAGATGAATTTCCTTCGGTCGAACCGGCTTCTCAAAAACAAAAACTCGCTTGGGAAAAAGAACTCTTGGGTATCTTTGTCACCGAAAACCCGATCGCCAAAATTCTTGAAGCTTTTCAGCTTTTGGGGCTTCCAAAAATTTCCGAAGTTTTAACCAAAAATCCGGATAGCCAAGTTAAATTTTGCGGTGTCATCGTCAAAGCCAAAAACATTCTTACTAAGAAAAATAATTCCAAAATGGCCTTTGTTACCATCGAAGATGAAACCGGTCGGGTAGAAGTTGTCGTCTTCCCAAAAACCTACGAACTCTCTTCTCCACTTTTAACCGAAAATAAGGGTATTTATCTTGAAGGCAAAACCAATTTACGCGATGGTGTCATTTCCGTTTTAGCCGATAAAATCACCGATACTCCTCCTCAAAACTCCCAAAAATACAATTTTACCATTATTGTCCCTAACGGTGTCAGTCAAACTAAGCTCATGGAGCTTAATCGGCTTTTAAAAAATAATCCCAATGGTCACCGTGGCCTCATCATTCTCCCCAACAGCAAAAATATCCCTCTTTCCTATGGCGTTAACTACACTCCTGCGCTTCAGAAGAAAATCGACGATCTGCTGAAATAGTTCACATATTGCCAATCATCCCCATATAAGCTAAAATACCAAAGTTAACTTCGGATAAATTATGGCTCTAACTTTTAAATACGGTGACGTCGAATTCAAGGTCGGCGACACCATCAAGGTCAATTACAAGATCAAAGAAAAGGACAAAGAACGTGTCCAGGCTTTTGACGGCGTTATTTTGGCTATCCGCGGTTCCCAGGAAAATAAAAACATTATTGTTCAAAAAGCCGCTACCGACGGAGTAAAAGTTGAAAGAATATTCCCTATTATTTCTCCCTGGATTGACTCCATCAAAAAAACCCGTTCTCCAAAAGGAAAAATAAATCGTGCCAAGCTCTACTTCCTTCGTGATCAAAAATCCCGCTCAATCTAACCTATCCCGTTCAACTATTGGATTTTTTTCCTAATTTCTATTAAAATCGACTCACCGAGCCCTTAGCTCAGTCGGTAGAGCAGTTGCCTTTTAAGCAATTGGTCGCGAGTTCGAGTCTCGCAGGGCTCACATATGTTTCACCTTTACGGATTCATCATCGGTATTGTTTAAAAGACAAATAACAGGTACTAGAACCAAAACGGGTATAATAGCCTCAAATGAGAAAAGTAGGGTGGCAGTCAATTTCTCCCATCTTTGCAGACGTGATGATTTCTCCTTGGAATTTATTGGTTGGTGGATTGCTAATTAAATTTTTACCCACAATACAGGCCTTATTGTCTGTAATTATCGGTTATGTAATTTTAAGCAGTTTGTTTGTTTTTTATGGAGGACTGGGATTTAAAAAAAAGGAACAATCATCTGAAATCATTAATGAAATATTCGGATCAAAAATTACAAAATATCTAGTCCCTGCAATTCTGGCAATTGGGCAGATCGGATGGGCGAGTATAAATATTGAACTCGGCGGTAATTCATTAGCAAAAATATTTTCTCTTCCAACGTTTTCCGGTCTGGTGTTATATCTGTATGCTTTACACTTAATCATTCTGGGAGCTTTGGATCTTTTTAGAATGGGAATTGTTAAATTATTAATAACCATCTCTTCTGTTTTTCTTTTAGGTTATGTATTTATATTAAAAATAACCCATGTTTGGTTAATCGATTTTATTTCTTATAAGCCTATCGACTATCGTTCCTTATTGTGGGGTGTCAGTATCGTCGTTGCTTCTTTAATTTCATTTTCTACAGTTACCCCGGATTTTTTTCAAAACGTTAAATCTAAAAAGGATATCGTCATCTCGACCTTATTAGGTCTTTTTATTCCTGGTGTACTCACTGCATCTTTAGGTTGTTTTTTGTTCTTCGATACGGGCAATTTTGATTTGATAGCACTTATCAGCGTCTTAACGTTTCCGATTTTCCCTCATATTCTCAATGTCTGCACCAATACTGACGGAAGTATCGCAATTTATACACCCGGTTTAAAATTGCAGAATATGTTTGGTATCAATTTAAAGGTAGGTATAATCATTTCCGGCCTAATCAGTTTTTCGCTGGCAATGCTTCATGCTTCTTCTTATCTTGAGACTTGGTTAAAAATATTATCTCTTCTTTTCCCAACCCTAATAGGTTTAGTATTAGCAAAATTCGTTTTGCAAAAACAAGCAGATATAGATGAGTTTAAAAAAATAGCACTATTAATTTATTTTGTCTCAACGGCAATATCAATTGGTTTAACAAAGCTATTTCCTCCCGTACTGATTTCACTAGTATTGCCACTTCTCCTATATAAATGTTTTAGATACCTTAAGTCAATCACATAATGCAACCTTTTCATCTTTACGGTCTTATTATCGGTATCTCTTTTGTCATCGGCATCAGTTATTTCTCTCGACACAACCACACTATCCCCAAATCCAAAGAAAATCTTTTTATCTTTCTTCTTTTCCTTTTTTCCATCATTGGCGCCCGTCTTTACCACGTTATCGATCAATATCAATATTATTTTCAACACCCTGCTCAAATTCTCCAAACCTGGAATGGAGGATTAGGAATCTATGGTGGCTTGATCTTTGCTCTGATCTTTATCTTTCTTTTCTCAAAAATTTATCATCTAAATTTCCTCAAGATTTTAGACACCATTACCCCCATTATTCCTCTCTGCCAAGCCATCGGTCGCCTTGGCAACTTTTTTAACCACGAAATTCCAACCTGGTGGCTGGAAGCTTCGTTAAACTTATTCTTATTTTTCTTACTCCGCCGCTCCCGTCAACCCACCGCCCATTATCTGATCAGTTATGGCCTCATTCGTTTCTTTATTGAATTTTTCCGTTCCGATACTTGGCAACTTGGCATTTTTAAAATTGCTCAACTTATTTCTCTCGTTTTTATTTTCGCGGGGATATGGCTTCTTTCCCACCACCACACCACTACCGGCAACAAATAACCAAATTTCCAGACCCAATACAAAACTTCCCATCCTTCTCCCCATTTTTTCGTTACCACAAAACTTATATAGCCAAACATCAATACTACCTGAAAGATAAATATAGCCACCCAACTTTTTTTGTCCTTTATCTCTATTAGTGGCAACAACATAAACATCCAAGTCCAGTACCACGCCTGGCCTCCCCTTATCATCAAAAAATAAAACATTCCTATCGCCATAAATCCAGCCACCTGATTTCTATATTTACCCGCAACCACAATTGGCAATAATCCAGCGCTAATCCATTTCGACAACATCGACATCAAAAATACCACCCATCCAAATATTTTTCTTTTTTCGAGCCACACCATTCCTAATAAAAACAAAGTTATCATCACCAAATCGTTGTGTCCGTTTACCAGTAGCTCAATTAGAAGTAGAGGGCTAAACCACCACATTGCCATTGCCCTGTTTTTATCTTTTACTAATTTTTCTACCGCCCATCCACCAATAATAAAAAAAACTAAATTTATTATCTTAAAACTAGCCAAAACTGTAATTACTCGATTTGTTCCTAAAATTAAAAGCGGCACTATCGATAATCCCAAATAAACCGGACCATAAAAATATGGCCTTTCCACTGATCCCATCAAGTCCAACCACAAATCTTTTCCCAAAAACGTATTTGGTGGCACCAAATACGGATTAACCCCATAATCCACCACCATTTTTGCCGAAAAAATATAAGTATAAATATCCTTTGATAAAAACGGATAACTGGCGGCTGCTAACACGGCCAAAATCAACCCCGCCATTCTCAATCCTCTCGTTTTATTCGACTTTCTCGTCACCAAATAAATTTGCATTCCCAATAAAAAAAGTACTATTCCGCCCCAAGCAAACGCCAACATCTGCCTATGCATTCCTCCGTATTCAATTATCTTATTTAAAAACTCAATTCCCGGCTTGCTTTGTTCGATCATCAATACAAGCGGCATATCGGTAAAAAAATACGAAGCTATCAGCATCGCTATTCCAATTACCATCGCCATTATCACCCACATCCCCCATTTTACCTTATCAGTGACAACGCGGTTGTTTATTCCCTCGTATTTCCTTTCCGCTTTGAACCCGTACACGAATTATTGGCATCTCAACACTTTTAACTTGTCTTTCGCTAACCGAAATTTCTTTTAGACCCTTCCCCAGATTCCAAATACTAGCATAAAAACCACTTGTGACTCCAGTGGGAAAAGTTTATCCGCCACAGGTGGAAACCCACGATTATCAGCCTCGGCTAATGTCCTAACCACTTGTGACTCCAGTGGGAGTCGAACCCACGATTACCTGGATGAAAGCCAAGTGTCCTAACCACTAGACGATGGAGCCTTGCCGGCTATTTTAACAATTTTTAACTTCTATTACCATAGTATTGTCCAAAATTTACTATAATTACACGTAAGTTATTTTTTTCCTCCCTTGTCAAGGGGAGGGTTGGGGAGGGGTTTGGTTTTATGATCCACATCTTTCATGGCGACAACGTTGTCGATAGTCGAGCCGCCTTCAATTCCTTCCTCGACCAAAATCAAAAAACCGACATCCTCCGCCTTGACCCAAAAGTTATCGATCTTGATCAAATCAATAATTTTCTCAACGGCCCCACCCTTTTTTCCGATAAAAAGACTCTGGCTATTTCCAATCTTTTCTCTGTCGCTAAAAGCACTCTCGACAAGCTTAATAAACTGCTTGCCACCTCTGACTCCGACGTGGCTATTTGGCAGGACAAAGCTCTGACCACCGTTCAGCTCAAAATTTTCCCAAAAGCCCAAATTAAAATCTTTCGCCTCCCAAACCAGCTTTTCACCTGCCTCAACTCCGTCAGGCCTCATAATCTCAAAAACACCATCCTTCTCTATCATCAGGTTTTAAAGCTCGGCCTCTTTGACCTCTTCCTCTATCTCCTCAAAAACTCCCTTCGTAAACAACTTACTTCCTACTCGCCATTTTCCAAAGACACTCTCAAAAATACCTACCTCCAACTCATTGAACTTGATTTTCAAAATAAATCCGGCGAACTACCTCTACCTAAGGAAATAGCTTTAGAACGTATCTTAATCAATCTTACGGCATAAATCTATAGCTATGTGTAACAAATATGTACATACTATCCGCCTTGTTTTAAATCAAGCCTCGGTTAGCACTCGAGCCCACCGACTGCTAATTTCTAAGCTAAAAACTCCTGTTTACACTTTGCTCATTACCCACTACAATTTAACTAATGCCAAACATCTTGTGGTTTCGTGATATCCGAATCGATGACATTTCAAAGGTAGGTGG
>JBBAAS010000021.1:0-12392 GCA_041658125.1 Candidatus Shapirobacteria bacterium
TCTGAAAAATTGACCAAAACTCAAAAAGCTTTTGAGGCTGGTAAACTTATTGCCAAAGCCGCTTTAAAGAAAAATATTAAAAAAGTTAAATTTGATCGGGGTCTCTACCTCTTTCATGGTCGCGTTAGGGCTGTTGCCGAGGGCGCCCGGGAGGCTGGACTTCTTTTATAAACTATGCCATACGATCCAACCAGAAAATTTGACAAGCCCGAAAGTGAATTCACCGATAAGGTTGTCCAAATTAAAAGAGTTTCTAAAAAAACCAAAGGCGGTAACCAAATTAGTTTTACTGCCCTGGTCGTCACCGGTGACAAAAAATCCCGGGTTGGTGTTGGCCTTGGCAAAGCTAAAAGTGTTGCCAGTGCTATTCAAAAAGCTATCCAAAAAGGCCGCAAAAGTATGATTACCATTCCCACTCAAAACGGAACCATCATCAATTCCATTAAGCTTAAATTTAAAAGTGCTATTATTCTCCTTCGTCCCGGTAAGTCGGGCAGTGGCTTGATTGCTGGTGGTCCGGTTAGAGCTGTCGTCGAGGCCGCCGGTGTCAAAGATATTGCCTCCAAAATTATCGGTTCTAAAAATAAGTCCGTCAACGTCTGGGCCACCCTTAAGGCTCTTTCAATGCTAAGATAAAAAGTACTATTATGGAAATTTTAAATAATTTACCCAAAACCACCACTAAACAACAAAAACGCGTTGGCCGGGGTATCGGTTCCGGCGCCGGTGGTCACACTACCGGCAAGGGTGCTAAGGGTGATAAGGTTCGCGGTAAAACCAAGCTAACTTTTGACGGTACCAAAATTAAAAAGTCTTGGATTAAACGTTTACCTTTTTTGCGTGGTAAACATCGAACTTTACCGGTTACTAAAATTAAAAATTTCAGTTTAAGTCAACTTGAAAAATGGTTTAAAGCAAACGATACTGTTTCTCCCGAAAGCTTAATTAAAAAATCAAAGGTCAACTTTGATTCCAAGTACATTGTCAAAATTTTAAGCAACGGCTCTCTTACCAAACCTCTGACTTTTAAAAATATTCAGTTTTCTTCGGGAGCTAAAACCCAAATTATCTCTGCCGGAGGTTCGATAGACTAATGGACAAGCTTTTTGCCGCCCTTTCGATTTATCTTCAAGCCCTCAAAACTCCCATTTTACGAAAAAAAATTCTCTTTACTCTCGGTATCTTAATTTTATTCCGTTTCATTGCTCATGTTCCGGTTCCCGGTGTTAATTTGGCTCTTCTTCGTAATTTCTTTTCTCAAAACCAACTCTTATCCCTTATCGATATCTTTTCCGGTGGCACTTTAGCCAACTTTTCCATAGTTGCTCTAGGTCTTAATCCTTACATCAACGCTTCGGTTATGATGCAACTTCTAACCTTAGTCATTCCCGAGCTTGAAGCCCTGCAAAAAGAAGGGGAATATGGTCGGGCCAAAATTAATCAATATACTCGGATTGCCACCATTCCTCTTTCGATTGTCCAATCAATCGGTATGTATGGCATTCTTCATTCTCAAAAAATCATCGGAACATTATCTCCGCTAACTCTTGTCGCTCTTATTGCCTCTATGCTCGCCGGCACCATGATCATGATCTTTTTGGGTGAACTCATCAATCTTTACGGTGTCGGCAACGGCACTTCCATGATTATTTTTGCCGGTATTATTTCCCGTCTTCCGGTGAGTATTATTCAAACTTTTTCCATCTCCGATCTTTCTAATCCTCAAACCGGCTTCAACTTACTTATCTTTTTAGCTATCGCTATTGTCATAATTCTTGGCATTGTTATGGTCGAAGAAGCCATTTTGCGGATTCCGGTCAACTATGCTAAACGGGCTCAAACCACTTACCTTCCAATTAAAGTTGATACCGCCGGCGTTATGCCTATCATTTTCGCTGTCTCTTTAGCTACCGTTCCTTCGCTTTTAAGCCAATTTATCGGCAAAATACCCAATCCTACCATCGCCGCCGCCGCCAATGGTTTTGCCCGTTTTCTCCAACCGTCCGGCTGGCCATACATCGTTTTTTACTTTTTATTAGTTTTGGGCTTTACTTACTTTTATACTTCAGTGGTTTTCAAGCCCAAAGATATTGCCGAGGAGCTTCGCAAATCCGGCGGTTTTATTCCCGGTATTCGTCCCGGTATTGGTACTGAACACCGGCTCAAATTTCTCATCAATCGGGTCGTCGCTATCGGCGCAGTCTTTTTGGGCCTTATTGCCGTTGTCCCTTCCATAGTTCAAAAATTTACCGGCATTTCTACTCTGACTATCGGCGGTACCAGTGTTTTAATCGCCGTTTCCGTCGTTATCGAGCTCACCCGCAAAATTGAAAACGTCGTCCAAATGTATAATTATGATAAGCTAACTTATTAATGTCACTTAACCTTTTTATTATTGGTCCTTCCGGTTGCGGCAAATCGACTCAAGCCAAATTAATCGCTGAAAAATATTCTCTGACCCACATGTCTATGGGCCAACTTTTACGCAACGAAATTGCTTCCAAAAGTAGTCTTGGCCTAGAAGCTCAAAGTTACATCGATGTCGGTAAATGGGTTCCCGACGAACTGGCTTTCCGGGTTTTAACCGCCAGTCTTCAAAAAATAAATAATTCCAATTTTATTCTCGATGGCTTTCCCCGGATGATCGGACAGGGGATTATGATTGAAGATCATCTAAAAAACCTAAGTCTTCCCTTTTCTTTAATTATTCATCTCGATGTTACTTTTGAAGAGATTTTAGCCCGTCGTCAAAAAAAAGGCGATGCTTTTCAGAATAAAGATCGGACTGACAACACCCCGGCCGCTATTGCCGCCAGACAAAAATCATACGAAGAAACTATTGGTCCTATTATTGATCACTACGAGCCCACCCAGAAACTTTTCCGGGTCGATGGCAACCGTCCCGTTGAACCGATCTTTACTGACATTCAAAATCGAATCGATCTTATTAATCAGTCATCTCCTTAATGACTCTCAAAGTTCAAGAATCACAGACTCAAACCATTTTTATCGCCCTCCTCGGTTCTTTTATCCTCCTTTTTGTTTTGATGGCCTGGCTTCTCTTCCCCACCCAATCATCCAAAACTGTTCCCATCACCCCCATTGTCACCTCCACAGAGAAAGACAATGCCGTTGAAGGCAGATTTTGTGGCGGAATTGCTGGCATTTTATGTTCGGAAGGATATGAATGCAAGCTTGACGGAAACTATCCCGATGCCGGCGGAAAATGTTTGAAGAATTAATATTATTAATTTATACACACCCACTACTCAATGATCAAGGAACCACAAGTTCGGGGTCAGGTGACTGAAGTTTTACCTGCCGCTCTTTACCGGGTTCAGCTTGTCGACGGTAAGCTGATAGTTTGTCATATAGCCGGTAAGTTACGTATGAATCACATTCGTGTCATCGCCGGTGACAACGTTTCTTTAGTCCTTAGTCCCGACGGCGACAAGGGCCGTATTACCTATAGAGGATAATTATAACTAAGTCTTTGATATTGTCCGTGTTTTGGGGTACAATATCCAAGTTCAAACTATGAAGGTCCAATCCAGCATTAAACGTCGATGCAAAAACTGTAAAATCGTAATCCGTCGTGGGTTGAGGCGCGTTATCTGTTCGACCAAAAAACACAACCAAAAACAAGGCTAATTATGAGAATTGCAGGAGTCGAAATACCGGATCATGTTCGTGCTGAAAATGGCTTAACCAAAATTTTTGGTATTGGCAAAACTAACGTCTTAGCTTTAATGAAAGCTGCCAAAATTAATCCTGACACTCGCATTAAAGAACTAACCCGTGACGATGTCGGTAATTTGATGAAAGCTTTGGAAGGTTTCAAGGTTGAAGGTGATCTTAAAAAAGAAATCCGTGAAAGCATTGACCGGCTCAAAGCCATCAAGTCATATCGTGGTATTCGCCACATAGTTTCACTTCCTGTTCGCGGTCAGCGAACCAAATCTAATGCCCGTACTCGTAAGGGCAAGAAAAAAACCGTCGGTTCACTTACAAAAGAAGCCTGGGCAAAAATTGAAGCCCAGCAAAAAACAGCCGCAACGGCTACCGCCACTGCCGCTCCGACTGCCGCCGCTACTCCGGCCACTCCGGTCGCCAAATAACCACTATGCCAGAAACTCAACCTTCAACCACTACTAAAAAAGTCCCGGCCAGAAAAAAAACGGTTCAAAAATCATTTGTCGAAGGGCATCTTTATGTTAGTTCTAGCTTCAACAATACTATTGCCACCGTTACCGATCCCAAAGGCAACGTTTTAAGCTGGTCATCCGCCGGTAATTGTGGTTTTAAGGGTGCCCGCAAATCAACTCCTTTTGCCGCTACTACCGCTATTGAAAAAGCCCTTGAAGCTTCAAAAAAATATGGTTTAAAAAAATTATCTGTTTATCTCAAAGGACCCGGTACTGGTCGCGATGCCGCTCTTCGCTTTCTTCGTGCCAAAAGGGATTTTGATGTCGACTTGATTGCTGACGTCACTCCGATTCCTCACAACGGTCCCCGTCCTCCCAAGCAAAGAAGGATTTAACAACTATGAGTCGAATGGGTTACGAAACAAAGTGTCGTCTCTGCCGCTCCGAAGGCACCAAGCTTTTTCTAAAAGGCCTCCGCTGTACCGGCAAGTGTCCTATTGATCGCAAGGGAGCTGTTCTCCCCGGTATGCATGGGGCCAAAGGCCGTCGCGGTAAACCAACTGATTATGGTATTCAACTCCGCGCCAAGCAAAAAGCTAAGCGCACTTACGGTGTTTTGGAAACTCAGTTTAGAAACCTTTATCTTCAGGCTAAAAAGCTCAAAGGTCAAATTGGCGACAATCTTTTAATCTTGCTCGAAAGAAGGCTGGACAACGTTGTTTATGTTTGTGGCTTATCTTCGTCCCGCTCTCATTCCAAACAACTTATTAGCCATGGCCACATTTTGGTCAATCAAAAACTTCTCAATCGTTCCTCTTATCAGGTAAAAATTGACGACATCGTTTCTTTAAGCCCAAAAATCATCGACACCGCCAAAGACGGTCTCCGTCTTTCCGACAAGGATTTCAACCCGCCCAGCTGGGTTGAGCTCGAAAAATCAAAATATCTCGCCAAAATAGCCTCTCTGCCTCGTCTGGCCGAGATCCAGTCCGGCGTAGATATTAATTTAATAATTGAATATTATTCAAGATAATCAAAAAGGAGACTTATGATTGACACCAGCAAATTTCATATTAATACCATCAAATCTACCCCCAGTTACGGTAAATTTGAGTTAAGCCCTTTAGTTGGTGGTTTTGGCCACACCATTGGCAATGGTATTCGCCGCATTTTGTTTATCACTATTCCCGGGGCCGCTATCACCAAAATTCGGGTTGACGGTGCTACCCATCTTTTTACCACTCTTCCCGGTGTCAAAGAAGATTTGGTTGAAATTTCTCTAAATCTTAAAAAAATTAAGTTTGCTTATACCAAAGACGAACCTATCGTTTTGGAACTGAATAAAAAAGGTAATGGCATAATTACCGCCGCCGACATTGCTGACAATGAACTTTGCAAAGTGGCCAATCCTGATCAGTACATTGCCACTCTTTCCGACTCAAAATCTTCTCTCAAGCTCGAGATGACTGTTGAAAGAGGCATTGGTTACACTATGGCTCGGGAACAAAAAACCGATATTATCGGCGAAATTATTCTCGATGCCGCTTTTACCCCCGTTATCAAAGTCAACTACACCGTTGAACCTACCCGTTTGGGTAAAAAGTCTAACTTCGATAAGTTAACCATGGAAATTTGGACCGACGGATCAGTTGATCCTCTTTATGCTCTTAAATATGCTGCCAAAGACTTAATTAATTCTCTCAACCAAATCGTTGATCCCAAAGAGTTCAGTGAAGAAGTAATTACTCTTGCCGCTAATCCTTCCATCCAAGGTGCCGATATTTCTGTTGAAGAAATTGAGTTGCCTCTTCGGGTCACTAATGCTTTGAAAAAGGCAGGTTATGGTACTATCGACACTCTCTTAAAATCCGGTCGTTTGGAAGTTAGCAAAGCTAAAAATGTTGGCGAAAAATCTTTAAAAATTATTGATTCTTGGCTCAAGGAAAAAGGTTTTTCTTGGAAATAAACTATGCGTCATCGTAATTTCGGTCGCCAGTTGGGCCGTAATCATAACCAGCGTAAGGGTCTTTTTAGAAACCAGGTAAAAGATGTGTTTACCTATGGTTCCATCAAAACTACCGAAGCCAAAGCCAAGTCGATTGTTCCCGACGTAGAACATTTATGTTCGATAATCGTTACCAAGTCATCTGACTTAGTTCAAAAAGAACTGCAAAAAACTTTTAGCAAAAATCAAACAAAAATAATTTTAGAAAAGTTTGCTCTTGCCTTTGTTGGTCAAACTTCCAATTTTACAAAAATTACTCCGATAAAATTTAGACAAGGCGACAATGCTCTTATTGTCAAATTTGCTTTTGTTAAGCCGTTTACCTCTCTTCCGGTTAAAAAAGTAGAAGTCAAAAAAGTAAAAGACAAAAAAGAGAAACCGGCCTCAAAAACCGTCAAGGTTAAAAAAGTTCGGAAGGATACCAAATGAAAACTAAAACTACCGTCACCAAGGGCGAAAATGTCAATAAAACTTGGCAGTTAATCGATCTTAAAGATCAGACTCTTGGCCGTGTCTGTACTCAAATCGCCGCTCTTTTAATGGGTAAAAATAATCTTCAATTTTCTTTTCATCGCGACGATGGTGATTATGTTGTGGCCATCAATGCCGGTCAAATTGTAGTTACCGGCAAAAAAGCTAAGCAAAAAATTTATTACCACCACACCGGTTATGCTGGTCATCTCAAAGAATTTACTTTTCAGGAAATGATGAAAAAAGATCCCCGGGAAGTTATTCTTCACGGAGTTGCCGGCATGTTACCCAAAAATCATCTTCGGGCTGACCGACTTCGTCGATTAAAGGTTTTTGTTGGCGCCGATCATCCTTACGCCGAGAAATTAGCAAAATAAACTATGGTTAAAAAAAATATTAACACTTATTTTTATGCTGTCGGTCGCCGCAAATCAGCCGTCGCTACTGTCAAGCTTTTTCCAAAAAAAGGCGACTCTTTGATCAACGACCAAGCCGTTAACAAATATTTTCCTACTGATCTTTTACAGCTGGTTTTTCAAAAACCCCTAAAGGTAAGCAATCTTTTTGATAAATACCACTTTCTTGCCAAAATAATCGGTGGCGGTAAAAATGGTCAAGCCGACGCCCTGTCGTTAGCCTTAGCCCGTGCTTTAGTTAAGTCTGATGTCAATCTCAAGCCCGAATTACGAACTGCCGGCTTAGTTACAGTTGATTCTCGTGTCCGCCAAAGGCGGATGGTTGGTACCGGCGGCAAAGCCCGTCGTCAAAAACAATCTCCGAAGCGGTAACTTTGTGCTATCATTTATCTTGTGACTTTCTTAGGTGCAACGATACTGGCTATTGTCCAAGGTTTGGCTGAATTTTTGCCGATATCATCAAAAGGCCATCTCAATTTAGTTCAGCAAATTCTTGGCTTGGAACCTTCTTTAACTCTTGATATTTTTCTTAATACCGCCACTCTTTTTTCCGTCTTTTTCTTTTTTCGAAAACAACTCAATTATTTTCTTCAAAATCTTTCTTTTATTATTGTTGGTACTTTGCCTACTGTTGTTGTCGCCATTTTATTCCGCCAAAATATTGACCAAATCTTTTCCGACACCAAAATTCTTCCTTTTCTTTTTTTAATCACCGCCTTGCTTGTCATTGCCACCAAATATCTTCCCGTCAAAAAACTTTCTCTGACCTATAAAAAAGCCATAATTATCGGTTTATTTCAGTCAATCGCCATTTTACCCGGCATTTCCCGTTCCGGCTCTACTATTTTTGCCGGACTACTTTTAGGCTTATCCTCGACCGAAGCCTTTAATTTTTCTTTTTGTCTTTTGATTCCTGCTTCAATCGGCGCTCTGGTTTTTGACTACAAAAATTTTGTCACTTTTAACTTTTTTGACCCCGCTCTAATTACTGCTTTTTTTGTTGCTCTGGTAGTGGGCATCATTGCTCTGAAAATTTTACAGAAAACCATCATTAGCCGTAACTTTTGGCAATTTGGCATCTATGTAATTCTGGTGGCCTTAGTTTCTTTCTTTTTCGTCTAGCTCTCTCCCAGCCTGTTTCTGAATTTATCAAATGTAATTTTTGTCAGCATAATTTTTGTCAGCCTTATCGCTCTTTTTTGTTTCTCTCTTTTTTCCCTCCAGCCCTCGCTCTCTTCTCTGTTAAAAACTATGTCGATTTTGTTAATTATATCCATTAAATTATTTGTCCGCTCATAAACTCTTTCCAAAGAAGATAAAGCTCTGTTGTTGCCTTAGCATCTCTGGCTACATAATCAGCTATTCTATTAATTTCTCCCCGATAATACAAGCCCGTGACTTCACTTCCGTCGACTCCTTGCCCTTTTGGGTTTTCAATTCCAAATGCCTTACATAACATCTCTAGTTTAAAACCATGATTCTGTCTGATTTTGTTCTGAAGGTCGATAAAGTTATCGTTATATTTTCCCTTTTCTATCGACACTTTTACCCGGTTAATTCCCGATCTGATGATTAGGTATGGAAAATCAAAGCTGTCCCCATTATAAGTTACAAACTTTTCGTAATTCTTGGCAATTTTCCAAAATTCTTCCAATAATCCGGCCTCATTTTTAAAAATTTTATACTCAAATTTTTCATCCTCCGGCACAAATTCTTTGTCTGATATTACCAAAACCACTCCTTTTTGGGTATCGGGGTTAAAGCATCCGATTGCCGCCACCATCCCAAAAATTGAGTACAAAGCCGTTTTCGTTTTAGCCATTTCTTTATCTTCCTCCATTTTTTCCAAATTATTCAAAAGGTAATCCTGTTCTTTTTCGTCCAGGTCTTCAAACTTTTTTCCTACCGTTTCAATATCAAAAACCAAAGTCGGTACAGTCGGCATAAAATTACCCGGGTCTTCACTGTTTACAATTTGGCAATTATCGACTATCAGGCTTTGCGCTCCTCGATATTCCTGTACTTTGCCATTTAGCTCCACCACCTTATTAATTTCAAATTGGCAACGTGGTAGGGCATTATTCCATATTTTTCCCACTGTCACCCCTTCTTTGTCCGCCAATTCCATATCAACATATTCATCTCCGCTTTTAGTCAGTTTTTTCTCTATCTTGGTAACTAAAAAATGTCTTTCCCTGATCAAATCGTCGTTTCCGAACTTTATAGGCATGCAAGCATTATAAACGATCTATTTTCAGAGTGTGATAATATTTTCTAAGGAGGAAAAACAAATGACCAATACAAAAATCGGCAAAATTACTCACTACTTTGACAAAATCGGAGTTGGCGTCTTGGTTTTAACCGATGGTAAGGTTAAAATGGGTGACACCATTCAAATCGGTGAAGAAGGAACCGGTTTCACCCAACCCATCGATTCAATGCAGGTCGAGCACCAACAAGTCATCACCGCCAAAATCGGCGATGAAGTCGGTCTCAAAGTCACTCAGCCGGCTAAAGAAGGGGATTTAGTCTATCTCGTCAAATAAATTAGGTCGGGCCTGCCCAACGAGTGTAACGAGTCGGGTTTACCCCACGAAGTGGGGCTTGCCCAACGTAGTGTAACGAATTGTCGGGGATACTGCCTGTCCGCCTTTGGCGGAGATTCGAACCATAGTCAAGTCTGGTAAATTTTGATGGAAGCAGATTCTATGATTATGTTTCTAATCTCTCGTCCGAATCCGGTTTTATAAAACTTCTCTCGTAAGGTAGCATCTTCTCTACATAGATATTTTTCGAAATACAAAAGGACAAAAGGTCTATTTTCTTTAGTAAACTTATTCCTACCCCGGTTATGCTGTTCAAGCCTTACCGCTGGACTTTGACCGGTACTCCCGACATAAACCTTTCCATTTTTCTGGCTTTTCAGAAAGTACACATAGTACATTTGTCGGGGATACTGGATTCGAACCAGCAGCCTCACGGACCCCATCCGTGCGCGCTAGCCAATTGCGCCAATCCCCGATTACTAGGCTATAGTTTACCAAATTTTCAAATAATAAAGTGGATTTCTCTAGGGGCATCGTTCCGACTTAACATATCCTGCATTTTTCGCTTCTTTCTCATTGCAAAACCATTGCTCTCCCCGGTCTAATTCAACAATCGTGGTTTTATACTGGACGCATCCGGGCAAATAATATCTTTTCAGCTGGCTATTGGACGGATCAATATTTCCTTTAATTGTACATTCCGGATTTTTTATATTTTCTACTTCCCAGCACTTACCAAACATCCCCTTATCCTCTGCCTTATTACTATCGCTAATCGCCTTTAATCTTTCCGACACACTGGTCTTATCGGAATGATATTTAACCCACCCGCTTTTTATCATTTCCTCATTTACCAATTTGTCGTCGACATACACCAAGCCCATTGGTCTGCCAAAGACATCAATTATTTGCTCTTCTGTCCTCACTCTCTTACTTGTCACCAATTTTTCTAATACTTTTTTTGCCTCTTCACCACCACAAAAGTCCATTTCCGGTGCATCAATATTTCTTAGTCGAAACCGTGTTTTCCCTTCCAAAGTGATAGTATCTCCGTCCAGTACTCCTAGTACGGCTATCCCCTCGTCGCCTTTTTTCAATAATACCTGCTGCCGGATGTTAAGCCCTAATGATGCCATCAAAAGCAAACCTAAAACCGTTACGACTTTTGCATTAAACATCTCTTTATTAGTCTAACACTTACCTCTTTTCGTCGTAAATAAGCCACTTCGGGTTAAGTTCGGTTTTGCCTCTTGATAACACCTCTCTTATTCGTTATAACTAATCAGTGTTAAAAATATTAATTTTTTAAAATCCTATGGGTAGACATCCAAAAAAAGTTTCTGAAACTCCAAGCGCTAATTTACAATCTAAAAAGTTCGAAGCTGTTCGCTTAGCCATGGAACAAATCACCAAGGCCTATGGTGAAGGTGCCATTATGAAAATGGGCGAAAAAAGGGCCGATATGACGGTTGAAGTTATTCCTACCGGTTGTTTGCCTTTGGATATCGCTTTGGGTGTTGGCGGTTTACCCCGTGGTCGGGTTACCGAAATTTTTGGCCCGGAGGCTTCGGGAAAAACTACTGTCGCTCTTCACGTTGTTGCCGAAGCTCAAAAAGCCGGCGGTACTGCCGCTTTCATTGATGCCGAGCATGCCCTTGACCCAAATCGGGCCGCGGCCGTTGGCGTTGATCTTGATACCATGTTGATTTCCCAGCCGGACAATGGCGAACAGGCTTTGGAAATTGTCGAAACTCTGGTCCGTTCCAATGCTGTTGATGTTATTGTTGTCGATTCTGTGGCCGCTTTGGTTCCCCGCGCTGAAATCGAAGGCGAGATGGGCGATTCTATGATGGGCGTTCAGGCTCGTTTGATGTCCCAAGCCCTTCGCAAGCTTACCGGTGCCATTTCCAAATCAAAAGCCGTGGTCATTTTCACCAATCAACTTCGCCAAAAAATCGGCGTTATGTTTGGTAATCCCGAAACTACTCCCGGAGGTTTAGCTTTAAAATTTTATTCTTCAATTCGGATCGACCTTCGCAAAATTGCTAATATTAAAACTTCTTCCGGTGAAGCTATTGGTTCCCAACACCGCGCCCGTATCGTCAAAAACAAAGTCGCTCCGCCATTTAAAGAAGCCGAATTTGACATGATGAATACCGAAGGTATTTCTATTTTTGGGAGTCTGGTCGATGTCGCTGTCCAGCACGGCATAATTGTCAAGGCCGGTGCTTTTTTCAAGGTTGGTGACCAAAATATCCAGGGCCGTGAAGGTGCTAAAACCTATCTTCGTGATAATCCCAAAATAGCCAAGGTTATCAAGGATCAGGTTTGGGAAAAAGTTAGGAATCCCGACACTGCCATCGCCAAAGCCAAAGAAGAATAATGCAAATTATTGCTGTCAAGCCTACTCTTCGGCCCAATCGGGTTAATCTTGTTTTCGACAACCAAAAATATCTACCATTTTTTATCGACGATTTCGTTTCGCTTGGTCTTAAAAAAAACAAGCCTCTTTCAGCCGAAAAATTAGCCGAAATTTGTCGTCAATCAGTTTTATTTTTGGCTAAAGACTATTGTTTTCGGCAAATTTCTATTTCTCCCAAAGTTGAAAAAACTTTAACTCCCAAGCTCAAGGTATATTTACAAAAAATTAAGCAAAAATATTATTATCCTGTTGATATCGACCAAAACGAAATCATCGGGTTTTGTCTTTCGTACCTTAATTCTCAAAACCTACTCGATGAAACCAAATTTGTTAATTATTATTTGAAGCGCTATCCGCGTAAGTCCCAAAACGAATTGCTTTTTCGCC
>JBBAAS010000022.1:0-11849 GCA_041658125.1 Candidatus Shapirobacteria bacterium
TCCCCTGGCCACCATCACTCCGTCAGCCGACTCCACCACTTCAATCATATTTTTTAAGGCTTCTCCGTTTTCAATTTTTGCAATTATTCCCAAATTCATCTTTTTTTCGTCCAACCGTCGTCTTAAACTA
This sequence comes from Candidatus Shapirobacteria bacterium, assembly GCA_041658125.1. Taxonomy (GTDB): domain Bacteria; phylum Patescibacteriota; class Microgenomatia; order UBA12405; family UBA12405; genus JBBAAS01. Next base: position 131 of record JBBAAS010000022.1, read on the forward strand.
TCAACTTCAGCTCTGTTTTTTAAGTATGACAAAGCCACAAAGTCGGCCTCCGGTACCTCCAGTCCAATTTCGGGTCTTGGTGCATCCACAATGATGCCTATTTGCCTCTCCAGTCTCGTCGCGACGGCTTTGGCTTTTTTGATAACGTTTTTGTGCCAGTCTAAAGTATTGTGTTTAAGGTTAAATCTGAACAAATCCGCCCCGGCCAGAATCAACTTTTCCAAAATCTCTTCACTTTCTGTCGCCGGTCCGATAGTCACTACAATTTTTGTCTTTTTTATCATTACCTATGATACAACACTCTGTCTCTAAAATTTAGCTTATAAAACCGCTATAATATTTCAATGAAAATCCTATTAGTCGTTCCCGCCTACCTAGCCTATAGTTATGTTAACCAGGGTGAGGCTCTAGCCAAAGGCTTTGCCCAACTCAATATCGACAACTGCCTTATTAAAGCCAATAATTCCGACGAATTAAAAACCAAACTCGGTCAATATTTACCGGATTATGTTATTGGCGTTGGTAATTGGACTGAATATGACCTCTTCGTTAAGACTCCAAAATCCCTCGGATTTAAATGTCTTCCCTGGATCGTTTCTGACGAAGACTACATTACTAAACACGTCGAAGAATACAACCAACATGGTCTTTTAGCTACTCCTAGTCGGCACTGTCAGGAAAACCTAGCTCGAAGTGGCATCAACACTAATATCATCCATATTATCCCCGAAGCTGTCGACCCCGATCTCTGGTACCCTATGGATCAAAATAACCTTCTTCCCTTCCTTGAATACATAACTATCCCTATTTCCAATCCCCACTTCCTGAACCAATGGGACATGGTCAAAATCCACCACGAACAAATACCAGTAATTTACACCACTGGTGGAGACGCCACTAAAAAAGGCGCTCAGGAAGTTATTCAAGCATTGGGACAATTGGACCCCAAAATCCCTTGGATTTATATGATCAAAAGCTGGCCAGGATCAGTCGTTTTTAAAAGATCAATTGAAGAGCTCGATCTCGCTCAGAAAGTAGGAATTATCGATCGTATTCGATATATTTCTGCTGAATATTCACAAGCTTATATGAGGGCTCTTATGAATATTTGTGACATATATGCAGCTCCGTCTCGGATTGAGGGTTTTGGCCTACCTCATGTTGAGGCCCAAATGTGCGCCAAGCCGGTTATCTCTCTCGCCACCACTGCTACCGAAGAAACTGTTGCCCATGGACAGACCGGTTTCCACGCTAAACGCGACTTTTCTGAAACCAATTTCGTCAAAGCCGATATTAATGATTTATCACAATGTCTTCAGGCTCTTATCACAAATTCTGACTTACGTGATCAAATGAGTCAAAATGCCCTTAAGCATGCCCTTACCAATTTTTCTCCCAAAACAATCGCCCAAAAATTTTTAGACTTAATTCAGGATTCCTAATCTTTTTGCCGCTAAATACGCCATTAAAAAACAAATATTTGATTCTGCTCCCTGGTTTAAATTAACTTTTTCCGGTTTATCTGTTATTGCATCAAAGCAGGCTCCATTTTTGTCAATCAGACTTACCCCTCTGATGTTATTTCCCCCAAACCATTTCCACCAATTTTTGGCTTGTTCCCGATAGAACTTATTACGGGTTGCCAAATAAGCTTGTTCCAAGCAACAAACCATATAAGCCGCCTCAATCGGTTGTTGGTCATATTTATTAATAGCTCTATTTTTAGCATGCCACCCCTTGCAACCAATCGGCAAAGGTATTCCACCCTCCTGGCACTTTTCCAACAAAAATCTTGTCGATTTTTCTGCTATTTCTAAGGCTTTTTTATCTTGCCTAATCCGCCCTCTCTCCCACAACGCCCAAGGCAACAAAGCATTTCCGTAAACCAAATAATCCTCAAACCAACTCCACCCGTCATCTTCCTTATATGTTTTCAATATCCTTTCCGTTAAATTATCTTCTAATAGTTCTTTTTTTTGCGACACTAATCCTAAAAGTAGATAAGCCATCGATCGAACATGCTTCCAGTCTTCAGCTTTTTTAAAAACTATTTGTAAAACCTTTTCTTTTTTTGCATGATTCATCTTTGTTTTCATCAATGCCCAAGCTACCATTCCCAGTCCGTCATCACTACATTCCTTTTTTATATCAGGGATAATTTGCTCATTCTCGTCATAAAAAAACTGATAAATCTTTTCGTCATCACCAAGAGAATTAATTACGAAATTAAAATAAGTTTCAACTAACTTTTTTTCGCCAAATTCCTCTGCTACTAATAACGCTCTCGCCTGATCTTCTAAAGCATAACCAAATTCTGGATCTGGCCGATTCAGTTTTCCGTGCTGATAAATTCCCCAACCACTAGTCAGTTGCCTTAGTTTTGCCAACCGGTCTATCCCTTTTATTTCTGACATATCTTATTGTGTTTCTTGATTACTGCCTCAAACATATCTAGGTGTTGCAAGCCGACACTCGGCCACGTCATAAATCTACCATAATCATAAGCCCTCTTTTGTATCTCTCCCTTTTTTTCTGTGTTTTCCCATAATTCTATAACCGCCCTAGCTATCGCCTTACTATCCCTAAAGGGGACCAAGACTCCCCGTCCTTCACCCAAAACTTCCTTAGCGTATCGATAAGGCGATGAAACACAAGCTCTACCTGCTCCTACTGCATACGCCAATGCCCCTGAAGACGATTGTTGTGGGTCCAAATACGGTGTTACGTATACGTCCATCGTTTTTAACCAGACTACCAGATCTTCCAAAGAAACATATTCGTTAACAAACCGGACATTTTTATTCACGCCCAATTCTTTTATCCTTTTCTTTAAAAAGTTTCGATACTTTTCTCCTTCTTGTTCTAATATCCCGGGATGAGTTTGCCCGATTATAAGGTAAAGTACCTCAGGTATCGTTTTGGCGATTTCAGCTACCGCCTCAATCGTGTATTCAAGTCCCTTGTTGTTCGACAACAAATTGACATTTCCTAAAATAAATCTTCCGGTTAGTCCCTTACTCTTTTTATAACTTTCTGGGGTGCTATAGGGTATATCCGGCGTTCCGTGTGGAATAACCGCTATTTTACTTTTGTCGAGTCCATATTCGTTAACTAACTTTTTTTTACTTTGCTCGAGCATTACCGTCAGGCCGTCAAGGGTATTTCCCATTCTTGTTAAAAGAGCTCCATAATCGGTTTTTGGGTCTTCAATTAAAGTGTGATAAGTCGCAATAACTGGTTTTTTGATGGCTTCAATAAAGGGAGTTATATATTCTCCGCATTTACCCCCAAATATTCCAAATTCATGCTCAATCATCACCACATCACAACATGAGTTGTTTATATAATCGGCCGCCTGAAGATAAGTATTTAAGTCATTTCTTCGGATTTTAAACTTTACCTCCCAGGGAAAATCGGGATTTTCATCCTCTTTAACTACCGCCATAATCTCTGCCAAAGCATGTGGATTTAACAAATTAACAGCATTAGTAACATCCTTAGTAAACGTTGCAATTCCACACTTTTGCGGTATATAAGTCGATACGTAAATGGCTCTAATCGGTTTTCTTTTTTTGGTTAAATCTCTTTTTCCGTTCATATTATTTTTTTTAATTCTTCTAATAATTGTGAAACTTTTAAACTTTTTACTCCTATTCTTTTATCCGCCGCCCCGTAGTAGATATACAACCTCTCCCCGTCCAGCCATGTTCCGGTTGGGAAAACCACATTATTTACTATTCCTTCCTTTTCCCACTGTTCTTCGGGTGAAAACAGTGGGTAAGAAAGTCGTCCGATAACCTTTTGAGGATCATTTTTATCAAGTAATACCACCCCTGTTCGGTAAATCCGTCCTTCAATGGTTTCTTCAGCTGCATGGTAAATTAACAGCCACCCGTCTTCGGTTTCTATCGGGATACAACCACCCCCAATGTATCCGTTCTCAAATTGAAATTTCGGATCCAGAATTACAGAACCACCCAGTCTTTTCAGGTAATCACGCCAAAAAGTTTGATTTAGTTGATCAAAATTGTCAAAGTAACATATTTGTATTCCTGGCAAAATTCGATGGATCAAAGCCATCTTTCCTTTAATCTTTTTAGGAAACAACATTGCATCCTTTTCCCATAAATACACCCCATCACCCTTAGTTTCTCTAAAAATTTGTTCAAAAAAAATGTACTTTTTATTTATACCTGAATTTCTAAAAATATCTTCCGCTTCATCATAACTTATTTGTGGTGTTATTAATCCTTGTTTTTCAAAAATAACCAAATCATTACTGGTTGCATAAGCTACCAGTGCATTTTTACCGTCATAAGCCGTATACAAAAGGTAATAAACGCCATCTAGCAAAGTAATCCTCGGATCTTCAATTCCTTGACTTTCGTATTTGTATTCCGGAACAATTACCGGATGATCCTTTCTTTCGACTACCTTATTGTCTTTCAGCCGACAGTATCCAATTGTTGAAAAATTGCCTTTTCTCACTGCCCGATAAAACATATGTAAAAACCCATTTTTTTCGATACAAGCCGGATTCAAAACTCCCTCGCTTTCAAATTCCATACCGTCCCTACTTTCTAAAATTATTCCTTCATTTTTTACACTTATCATGACTTTAATAAAAAAAAGACAAAATAAAAACCCCAAGGTCTTGTGAATTATTATACATCGACTCCGTTTGGTCCACAATACTACTACGCACTCAAGACCCTTGTTTTTTCCAAAAACTAGAGAGATTCCCCAAAATAAGCTAAAATAACCTGTCTTTGCCCGATCGGCTAATGGTAGGCCACTACGCTCTGAACGTAGGAATTGTGGTTCGAATCCATGTCGGGCAACCAAAAATGTTAAAATTATTACAAATTATATGCAAACATTCAATGAATTAGCCAAAAACCTCAAATTATCATCGGCACAACAAAAAGAGATTGAATCTTATTTAAATGATCTCATAGCTGAGCTTTTGGAAAGTCTTAAGCAGGACAACCTCAAAAACTTCGATGAAACCATCAGTCAGCTAAAAGCCTGATTTGTCAGTTTTTAACGGATAATCACAATACTGACAGTTATACTTTGCCTGTTCTCTGCCGATCGTCGTTTCTTCTCCGTGTCCGGAATAGACCTTTGTCTCCTCCGGTAGCTTCATCAAGCCACAAATGCTTTTAAAAATATCCCGTTTCGAACCATAGGCAAAGTTAGTTCTTCCCCGCAAATCCTTAAAAATCGTATCTCCGGATATAAGCCAGTTGCCTTTTTTGTAATATAAACAAATTCCTCCCGGCGTGTGTCCGGGTGTTTTTATAACCTGTAATTTATCCTGACCGATTCTAATTTCTCTGGTCTTTTCTAAATCAACATCAATTTTTTTTATTTTAGGGTTATCAATTTTTCTTTTCAAAAAATGTGCCGCTGTCTCTTCAGCCCGATCAATTAAAAACTGATCAAGATCACTCATATAAAACAGCACTTTGTAAATTAAAAGTAGATCAATTACTCCCAAAATATGGTCAAAATGGCCATGAGTCACCATAATTCCCATTGGTTTTAACCCCATATTTTGAATTTCTTCAGCAATTTCCACCCCCTCATCTCCCGGATCTACAACCAAACAATCCTTACTTTTTTCTTCCCAAATTAAGTAGCAATTTGTTTGCAACTCACCGACTTCCAGCCTTTTTAATTTAAGCACGCCCAATTTTAGCAAAAACATAATATAATCAACTATGATCAAAAGGCCAATACTATCCATTCTTTTACTTCTGATTTCCGGATCAGTCCTATTTGCCTGTGGCTCCAAAAAAAGTTCTACTAACCTTGAATTTGAAGAAATTGATGATTCCACCCCCACTCCTTACATTGACGAATTTGCCGGTCAAAAAATCAATATTGTTAAGACATATAATATTAATGACGAATTTAAGGTCGATTTTAAAACTACCAATGGTGTCGGTACGGCTGAATTTAAAGCCGGGTCAATTAAAGAAATTTCTGCCGCCGGCAAAAAAACCCCTCCCGAAGGCAAGAAATTAGTTTTGGTAGAAATTTCTATCAAGGGAAACAAGCAAAATACCGGTCAGCCCTCTACTTTTAATCAGGTAGGGGATACTCCTTCCCCGCAGTTTGTTTTAATCAATCAGAAAAGCAATCTTTCGTTGGTCGAAGAAACCTATTACTCTGATGGTTATACCGAAGACAAAAAGTTGTTTGAGTTAAGTAAAATCACTCTCGATCATGATCAGTGGGTGCATACTGCTCTTGTTTTTGCCATAAATAGCGATCAATCTCCAAAATTAGCTTTTCGTTATGTTGATCCCGAGGGAAAAACCAACTTCTATGCCATCGAATAAACCTCCCTCCAAGCGACTTTTCATCGGCAGTCTCCCCTTTAAATTCACCGAGGGGGAGCTCTTAAGCCTTTTTGTGCCTTTTGGCCGGATCACGGCCATTAGAATTATGCACAACCAGTGGGGTAAAAGTCGTGGTTTGGGTTTTGTCGAATTTGATGACATTAACTCCGCCATTAGTGCTAAAACCAAGCTTCATAACTATTCTCTTGGGGAACGGACCATTATCGTCGACTATGCCGAGCCTGATCCGTTTTTAACTCCGGAAGGCCAAGCTAGGCACGATGAGGCTCAAGCCCGAAAACCAAAACCTCGTATCAAATCTTTACTCCCTCTTTCTCCTCCGCACAAAGATCCAAAATTAAAAAAGAAATTTGCTTCCCGCTCCGAGTTTGAACATCTTCGCCAATCAGTCTACGACTCCCGCAGTCATCATGCTGGCGTCGGCGCCAAGTTTTCCCGTCGAACTCAAAAAAGAAAATAATGATGCCCTCATTTTTTGACAAAATTCCCCTTATCGGTCTTTCTCCTATGGATGGTATTACTGACGAACCCTTTCGTTTGGTCCAAACCCGTATCGCCAAGCCCGATTTGATATTCACCGAATTTGTTAGCGCCGAAGGCATTGCTCACGGTGGCTTAAAACTATTTGACAATCTTTTATATTCTCCGAAAGAGCGGCCAATTATTGCTCAACTTTTCGGCAAAGATCCGGATAGTTTTTACCAGGCTGCCATTATTCTCTGTCACCTTGGTTTCGATGGTATTGATATCAATATGGGTTGCCCGGCCAAAACCGTTACTCAACATGGTTCAGGAGCCGCCTTGATTGCCAAGCCCGATCTTGCGGTTGAAATTATCAAATCAGTCAAATCTGCTATTTCTGACTATTGTTCCGGTAAAACTAAAATTGCCGATTTAAAAATCAAAGAAAAAATCGAAAAGGTTATCGACCGCAACCTAAAATACTCCCGGCTCGATCCAAGCACAATTCGTTCTCGGCCGTCATTGTCTGTTAAAACCCGTCTTGGCATCGACCAAAGCGTTATTACCACTTGGCTTCCTACCATTCTTTCCACCAAACTTGATTTTATAACTCTTCATGGTCGAACGCTCAAGCAGGGCTATAGCGGTCTGGCCGACTGGGGCGAAATATCAAAAGCCGCCGAAATTGTCCACCAACTTAATACTAAAATTATTGGCAACGGCGATATTCAAACCCGCCAACAGGGACTAGATTTTTGTAAAAAATTTAACGTTGACGGTATTCTTATCGGTCGGTCCGCCTTGGGTAATCCTTGGGCCTTTTCTGATATCACCCCGACAGTCTCCGATAAATTTAACACTGCCTTCCTTCACGCCCAAATATTTTTACAAGTTTTCCCGGCCCGTCGTTTTGAACCTCTTCGCCGTCACTTTTTGGCTTATGCCTCCGGCCTGCCACATGCCAAGCAACTTCGTCAAAAATTGGTTTTAGTCAACTCCTTGTTTGAATTTCAAGACCTTGAATCCGACTTCCTTGGTTGCTAAAGTGTTAGGATATGTCAACAAACACAAACCAGGCCCAAACCATTGTCAATATCGAATCCCTAATCCAAAGCCACAATTCCCGGCTGGATATCTTAACCAAAGAATATCGGGAGCATAAATCAATGCTCGATAATATTTTGACCAATGACAACGAATATTTAAAAGCCTCTGAAGACGCCAAAAAATTGGCAAAATTAAAATCAATTGCCAAACAAAAATTATTAAGCCAGCCTGAAGCCGGTCGACTTTTAGAAAAAATAAAAGACTATCAATCGGAACTGAAAGAACTCAAAGTTGCCTTGTCAGACTATTTGTCTCAATATGTCACTCTTTCCGGCCAAAACCAGCTCAAAGGACCGGACGGTGTTGTCCGTCAAATTGTCTACACTGCCAAATTAGTTAAAATCGGTAAGTAGTATAATAACCACCATGTCTCATCTTGTTGGTACGTCGGAAAATTTTCAATCCGAAGTTCTCGATTTTAAAGGCAAAACTCTTGTTGATTTTTGGGCATCCTGGTGTGGTCCTTGCCAAATGCTTTTACCCATCATCGACGAAATCGGCGAGGAACAGGCCGCGCTAAAAGTTGTCAAAATCAATGTCGACGAACAAAACGAATTAGCCGCAAAATACAGCGTTATTAGCATTCCGACCATCCTTCTTTTCGTTAACGGTCAGGTCAAAGAAACCCTCGTCGGTTTTCGCCAAAAACAGGATTATCTTGACGCTGTCGACAAGTATTAAATGGATCCGGCTCAACTTCATCAATTTCTTGCTCAAAACAATTTTCCCGAGTTTCGTTATCGCCAAATTGTAAAAAATTATTATTCCGGTCGCTATTCTGATTATTCAGATATGAGCGACATTTCCAAGGATCTTCGTCAGCAATTAGCCGATCTCTTCCCTCTCTATTCAACAAAATTGTCTTCTCTTCAAACCAATCAATCAACTCAAAAAGCTCTTCTCTCGTTAAAAGACGGTCTTCAGATAGAAACGGTTTTAATGGATTATGAGGACTGGTTAACTGCCTGTATTAGTACTCAAGTCGGTTGCTCCCTTGGTTGTCGCTTTTGTGCTACCGGTCAAATGGGATTTAAACGCGATCTTTCTTCAGAAGAAATTATCGATCAGATAATCTTTTGGAAACATAAAATATCTCCCTTGTCAAAGGGAGAAGCTCCGGCGAAAGCCGGAGAGAGGGATTTAAAAGTCGGCCGGGTAGTTTTTATGGGCATGGGTGAACCATTTTTAAACTGGGAAAATTTAGTTTCTGCCTTAAAAATAATTAATTCCAAAGATGGCCTTAACATCGGCCAAAGAAAGATCAGTATTTCTACCGCTGGTCTTCCTCAAAAAATTATGGAATTCGCCGACCTAAATACTGAAATAAATTTAGCCATTTCCCTTCATTCTCTTGACCAAAAAATTCGTGAATACCTCATGCCCATCGCCAAACAATATCCTCTCCGGGAACTTCTCAAAGCTTGTCAGTACTACACTTCTCATACCCGCCGCCAATTATTTTTAGAATATGCCCTAGTTAAAGACCAAAATGATTCTCCTCGTCACCTTAAGCTTATAATCGACTTACTAAAATCCAATAATCTCTTTTTTCTCAACCTTATTCCTCTTAACCCAACTTCGGCCGACTTATCCCCATCCGACCCAATCATCCAAAAACATTTTGAAATCGAACTTCAAAAAAATCATCTGAATTTTTCCGTTCGCCGGTCTTTCGGCCAGGACATTTCCGCCGCTTGTGGCCAACTGGCCAGTCGAAACTAATCTAAGCTCCATAAACTCTATCTTCAGGTAATTTTCTTTCTTTAATCATCTTTCTAATGAAATCCCCTTGTTCAATAAAATGCCTCGTATTTTTTGTCAGTTTTAATTTTAAAGCTTCTTCAAGAGAGAAAAATCCAATCCCTTGACCTTCATCGCCATGATGTTTAAAACGTTTTTCTTCTATTCGTTTGATAAAGGCAACAAAAATATCGACATCATTATTCATAAGACCCTTAACTTTTCCCCAATAAAGTAAATTCTTCGGTACATAAGTTGCCTCTTCACTTAATTCACGCCTCAAAGCCTCAAGCGATGTTTCTCCGGTTTCAATTCCGCCTCCGACACAATGCCAGCAATCAGGAAAAAATATTGTTGGAATATTGTCTCGGTGAAATAGCAAAACTCTATCTGGTGGACTTAGGATAATCGCTTTAACTCCAAGTTTAACCATAATTCATTATATAATGGACCCATGCTTATTGACGAAGCTTACATCAAAGTTAAAGCCGGTGACGGTGGCGACGGTTTGGTTCACTTCTACCACGACCGTATTCGACCCAAAGGTGGCCCTGACGGTGGTAAAGGCGGCAGTGGCGGTTCGGTTTTCTTTGAGGCAGTTTCCGACATCAGCAAGCTTCATCAGTTTCGTCATGGCAAAGAATTTTTGGCTCAAAATGGTGCTCCGGGTGGCTCAAATCAAAAAAGCGGCAAAGATGGCGAAGATTTAGTCCTGCAGGTTCCTGTTGGCACGGTCGTTAATTATGACAATGGTACTTCTGTCGAGTTATCAAAAATAGGTGAAAAAGTTATGATCACCAAAGGTGGCCGGGGTGGTTATGGCAATTATCACTTTAGAAGTGCCACCAACCAAACCCCGGAGGATTTTGTTCCCGGCCAAAAAAGACCACATCGTAACTTATTTTTACAGCTCAAATTAATTGCCAACGTTGGCCTAATCGGGCTCCCCAATGCCGGTAAAACCAGTCTGTTAAACGAAATGACTTCTGCCAATTCTAAGGTTGCCGACTACCCCTTCACCACTCTGGAACCCAATCTTGGCGTCACCAAAAGCGGTCTGGTGCTTGCTGACATCCCCGGGCTAATCGAGGGCGCTTCCGACGGCAAAGGACTAGGCACTAAATTTCTCAAACACATTGAACGTACCTCAATTCTTGTTCACTGTCTTTCCTTCGAGTCAACCGATCCTAAACATGATTACGAAGTTGTCCGCCGCGAACTTGAAAGTTACAGCTCCAAATTAGCCGAAAAGCCGGAAATCATAATTCTTACCAAGTCTGACCTTATCGACAACCCCAAAACCCTTCTGTCACTTCAAAAGTCTCTCAAAGCCAAGCTTTCTGTTTCCATCATCGACGATAACTCCCTTAAGAAACTAAACGATCTTCTCACTAAAACCGTTACGCCAATGCTTTCTTGATCTTCAGCCAATCTTTCTTTAACAGATTAGCCATTTTTGTGGCTCCGTTCTTAGTCACTTTAAAATCATCTTTAAATTCGTCAATCACGCCATCAACAATCAGGGCGTATTTATCCTTATCAATTTCCTGTCCGGCCGCTTTTACTGTTGCTATCTTATTTACGACAGCCGTTTTGATTTCGTTATACTTGTCACTCGCCGCCTTGGTTGCCTCCCCAAAAACTTCCTTGACTTTATCACTGGTTTCTTCGGCCCCGGTTTTAATTTGTTTTGCCACTTCTTTGGCAATCTTTGTAATATTCTCTCTGGTTTCTTCCCCCGATTGTGGAGCAAACAACAAGCCGCCGATCGCTCCTGCCACCGCTCCCAGGATACTTGCTAAAAAAAACTTACCGGTTGATTTTGACATAATTATTTTTAAATTTTAAACTAGTTAAGTCTAAGCAAGTTTGCCTGGTCTGTCAACAATATGTCTATCAAAAACATCACAACTTAAACTCTTCCGGCCAGTGCTTGTCTACTTTTACCGTCAATTCCAAATAAACTTTCCTTTCCGACATCAATTCCAACTCTTTTCTGGCGTTATAGCCGATTTCTTTGATTTTCTTTCCGCCCATTC
>JBBAAS010000023.1:0-11795 GCA_041658125.1 Candidatus Shapirobacteria bacterium
CACTTCTTTTTTTATCCTGCGATCCTTTCCGATCCTTAATATTTGACCACTTAGAATGTCCTGACATAACTTAGATATTTTATCATTTCGGCAAATTTTCCTCCTATTCTTAATTCCACCCGATCCTCATCCAGGCTCTGATCCACAATCACGGCACATTCAAGTCCCCTTTCAATTATCTCTACTGTTTTGTTCTTATTTTCCTTATTGGCCACCAACAATCGACATCCTTCTTCTTTTTGCTCCGTTCCGGTCTCTACCGAAATTACCAAAATACCAGCCATTTCCAATCTTTTACCTACAAAATTTGCCATTCCGTCAATTCCGCTTTCATTTACCACCGTCACCCTTGTTCCGTCTTCCAAAGTCTTTACCAAAGCCATATCTCTGGGCATTATTTCAATAATTTTTGGTTCATTTTCAGTCAGATCCCCTGTTAACTCCTCTTCCCCTTCCATCAATTTTCCCTGGTCCAATTTATATCTTATCCATTCCTGCCAACTTAGACATTTCTGCCAATCTTCCGCAAAACATATTCTATCAGCTAAAAATCCAAAATTGTAGAAAAATATTTTTGGTAACAACTCTTTCTTTTTTTCCATCTCTAACAGCTTTCGTACTCTGTCACTTCGATACCACCCCAACCCCTCCGGGATCCATACTTCGCTTTCTCCGCTCACCTTTAAAACATTTACTACCCGCCTTTCTCTGGAAATGTTCACCATTTCCATTCCCCTATCGTTTACTATCCCCAAAGTAATGTCATCGTCATTTCCCCAAAAATATCTCACCGCTATTGCAATTAATACCAGTCCTACAAGCAATATCCAATATCTAAATCTTTTCATATCCTTTTAGCTCCTCTTCTAACTCAAAAGCCAAATTAGAAACCAGCTCTATCCATTTTCGGCTCTTAGGTTGCCAAAATCCTACTTTTTGGGCGTGCAAAAATGGCCTATTCAAACGGCTTATTTTGTCACCATATAACTTATCCCCCACTATTGGCCAACCCAAATAGCTTAGGTGCACCCGGATTTGGTGCGTTCTGCCGGTTTTCAGCAATATTTCCGCAAGGCTAAATATTTTCCCGTCTTTTTTATATTTATCTTTTACCCAAAACAAAGTTTTAGCTGGCTTGCCTTGAGGATTAACCGAAAATCTAGCAAAAGCATAGCTTGACCGGCCGACTGGCATTTCTATTTCTCCGCTTTTGGGCATATCCCCTCTTACCAAGGCCCAATATCTTTTTTCTACTTCTCTTTTTTTAAATTGCCTTTGCAATTCTTCCAAAGCTTCCTCCGTTTTTGCCACCACCAACAGTCCCGAAGTACCCTTATCCAAACGATGAACGATTCCTTCTCTTTTTAAGCCGTTTGGTTTATTTTCCGCTAACCATTTTTCAACCGATTCCGCTCCTTTTTTACCTTCGTCAGTCGTTACCATTCCTGCCGGTTTAATCAGCACTAATACTTCATTATCTTCATAGACAACTTCTATTTTTTTCTCCATACCTCCCAAAAAACAATTAATACTCCCAAAAAGATCAACCAATCATTTAAATTATTATAGATCCCGGTCCCCAAAATGTTCCAATAGTCACATACAAACCCAAGCCTTAACCGATCCAACAAATTTCCCAACCCTCCGGCGATTAAAAACCATTTACCCGTGGATTCCCGTTTCCACCACCAAGCTATTACCAAAACTATCATTATCGTCCAAAGTATGCCAAAATCTCCGCCCCAACCTAAGCTCACTCCCCTATTTCTTATTAAACAACTTTCACTCAACCACCAATGAGCCAAAATTACTCCCGAGAATAACAAACTTAAGCTAAAAGTCTCTTTCCTTTTCACACTTTAGACAAATTGTCGTTTCCGGCCTAACTGCCAACCGATCGGTATCAATCATTTTTCCACATTTCTCACATTTCCCATATCTACCGATTTTCAACATGGTCAATGCTTTCCGCAACTGTACCAATTGTTTTTTAACAAAACCCGCTCTCACTTCATGGCTTAAGTGGTCAATCTGCTCGTCAACATCCTCTTCGACCGAATTCTCTTTTGTTCTTTCTGAATCTAAAAAAGGATCACTCGCCTGAATCTTTCTCACCATTTTCTTTTTTTCCATCAGTTCTTTTTCCAGATGAGTTTTTATCGGACTCAAAACTTTCTTAGGAAATACTACCTCCTCGCTTTTTTTCTTGCTTACCATTTTGTCTCCTTCATTCAAATTTTTAAAAAACTCCTCCTAGCATAATCAATCCCACCCCTGAAATCAAGCTCAAGATTAAATAAACTCCCGCCTCCAACCCAAATCCCCTTGTCCATACCGACCATATTCCTATCGCCAACCACCACCAAAAGTTAACAAAAAACCATCCAAATCCCTTTTTTCCGCTTCGGTACCAGACAAAGGACCGATACTTTCGTTTTATCCATATCGATAATCCCCAAATTAACCCCAAAGACACTGCTAAAATTACCAGCCTTATATCCTTAGTTTTCAAAATACTTAATAAAATTAACTCAAGTCCGCTCACCAACCACACTCCCAAGCCGTCTTCCAAAAACGACCACACCTTCCACCCGCTTTTAGAAGAATACCAAACCGTCATCAGTACTACTCCCAAAAATCCCCCCACCAAGCTTATTCCCGGCTTTTTCCAAAACCAAAGCCAATCCATCGGGCTTTCATTCCAAATTTCCACATTAATCAGTCCATAAACTAATCTCCCACACATCAAAAAAACCACCAGCCCCAACCATCCATAGACAATTAATTTTCTGTCATCATAATCATGCCGCAAACACTTCCATACCAAGTATAAAAAAACTACTGCCATCACCATTCCTACAATCATCAAATTCATCGTCTTATTCTACCAAATTTGTTATACTAACCCCAACTGGCCGAAGTGGTGGAATTGGTAGACACGCAGGTCTCAAAAACCTGTGGCCTTAAAAACCGTGACGGTTCGATTCCGTCCTTCGGCACCAGATTATCCCTTCTTCTCCACATCAAAGAAACTTACCTGCTTACCGTTGAAATAGATTGGGAATTGGCCGGTTGGACCATTGCGATGCTTTTCAATCGAGCAGGTCAACATTTCCCTCATCTCTTCATCCTCTCGGTGCAAAAACATCACTACGTCCGCATCCTGCTCAATACTCCCCGATTCCCTCAAATCCGACAATTTAGGTCTCCCTCCCCTCGCCTCAGTCGCCCGTGACAATTGGGCCAAAGCCAAAATCGGTAATTTTAGTTCTCTGGCCAAATTCTTCAATCCCTGGCTAATTTCCGATACCTCCTGCACCCGATTGTCTCGGGTAGTTCCATGCATTAGCTGTAAATAATCCACTATTATAAATCTGATTCCCTTATCCACCTGCAACCTTCTGGCCTTAGTTCTCACTTCTGTTACCGTTAACCCGGTAGAATCATCAATGTAAAGTGGCGCCTCTGCTAACACTCCCATTGCTTCAGATAAAGAAACAAAGTCCTCATCTGATAATTGACCGGTCTTTAATTTCCAGGCATCTATCATCCCCTGTCTCACCAGCAACCTATCAACCAGTTCTTCCTTGCTCATTTCCAGCGAAAATACACATGTCGGCAACTTTTCCTCCACCGCTACATGTCTGGCAATATTTAAGCCAAAAGCTGATTTTCCTACGCCCGGTCTGGCCGCCAGCACAATCAGATTACTGTCCTGCATTCCCGCCAACATCGAATCCAGGCTGTTAAAACCACTTCCGATTCCCCGTAGCCCTCCGCCTCTTTTTTGTAATTCATCCAACCGATCAAAGCTGGCCGTCAATACTTCCTTAAGCGAAGTCGGTACACTTTTTAAATGTTTTTGTGACAACGAAAATACCTCTTGTTCGGCATAATCCAAAAGTTCATTGGCCGATATCGCAGCATCAAATGATTTTTCCGAAATCCGTGCCGATACCGATATCAACTCTCTTTTGGCCGACAACGACCTGATTATCTGACCATAGCTTTCGACATTCGCCGCCGTCGGTACCTCATTGGCCAACCTAGTTAAAAACGCCTTCCCTCCAATTTTTTTTAATGCCTTCATTGTTTGCAATCTGTCGGACACCGTTACAATATCTATCGGTTGCCGGGCTTCATACAACGCCAACATTGCTTCAAACACCTTGCCGTAATTATTATTATAAAAATGTTCCGGCCGCAAAAAATCCGACACCACCACCATTGCATCATTGTCAATTAAAATCGACCCCAACACGCTAACTTCCGCTTCTTCAAAATTCGGTGGAATCCGCAAATTATCCGCCACGCTAAATCTCCTTTAAGACTACTACTTCCATCCCTTCCGGCAAATTTTCCTTCTCCACCCGATAACTTTCTTTTGCTTCCAACCCCTCACTGTCCACCAAGTCTAAAAATTTTTCCAATTGTTTTTGGTCATCGCCGATGGGGACTATTACATTCACTCCCCACTTTTTTGCCCATCCTAAAATTGTTTTTATTCCCACTCCTTCTTCTCCGATTGCTACCAATAATACGTCCACTGAATCTATTCTCTCAATTCTCTTTTCGCTTAATTCTTCGGTCAAATTACCTATCACTCCCACCCTTAATCCCTCAACCATCATCACATACACCGTTTCTCCTTCGCCCCCGTTATATCCGCTTATCTCTATTCCTCCGATTTCATATTCCCCCGGCCCCCGCAAAACCACTCTTTCTCCTTCCACCCCCAAAAAGTCATATTTTTTTGAGGTAAAAGCCACAATTCTACTCGCAAATACTTTACTTTCCAACCTTTTTTGTTCCGGGTTAATCAAAACCGACTCCTTTTTCCCCAAAACCTGGACTCCTAGTCCGCCTAAATATTTTATTTCCATAGCCCCTCATTCTAACTTATAACTCCTCTTTAATAAACCCCCCTAGCCATGCTATGATCAACCCACACCATGATTAAAGAACTTTTTCTAGCCATCGTCCTCGGCGCCCTTCTTGGCTTTGGTGCCACCGGCACTTATTTCGCCCTTAAAAAACCCAAAAACACTACCACCCAAATCATTCCCGCTATTTCCCCAGATCCTCTGATTTCTTCTACCCCCTCCCCAACTCCGTCAAATCAAACTTCCGACAACAGCCATTCACTCACTATCACTTCTCCTGAAAATGAAACTATTGTCAGTAACTCCAAGCTTTCCATTCAGGGTTCAACTACTCCCTTAAGTACGATTATCATCATCACTCCGGTTAAAACCTATCAACAAAACGTCAACACTAGCGGAGATTTTAACATTAGTGTTGATATCGAAACCGGCTTCAATATTATCCAAATTAACTCTATTGACCCAAACGACAATCAGGTCAATCAACAACTAGTAATTACCTATTCCACCGCCAAAATATAATATGTTCTTTCCTTTTTATTTTCTCATTTTATTTTTCTCTCCTAGTCAAGCGCTGGCTATCTCTCCTTCTCCTACTGTCACCGTCTTGCCATCACCAACTACTACCGATCAACTCGATGACATCCAAAAAATTCGTGATGTCGTCAAGCAAAAAGTTCAGGAAAAGTTAAAAGAAATTACTTCACCCGTCAACACTAAAAAAGCCTTCATCGGTACCGTTATCCAAATCGACCAAAACCAACTCACACTAAGTTTCCAAAACGATAATAAAAAAATTCTGGTTGCCGCCGATACTACTTATATTGATCTCAAAAGAAACAAGTCTTCGTTGGCCAAAATCAATGTCGGTCAGGATATTTTAGTTATGGGCTATCTTAACAATCAAGGCTCTTTAGACGCCAAAAGAATCGTTTTTATTGATCTAAAAGTTCTCACTCCTTCCCCACAAATAACTGTCGGTAAAATAGTAGACATTTCCAAATCTTCCCCTACCTTGGTTTTAATTCCCAGCCAAAACAAAAACGACCAATATCAAATCAAAACTACCGACAAAACCGAAATTATCGATCCTCAAAGCAAAAAGATCACTTTCGCCAGCTTAAAAACCGGCCAAAGGGTTATTGCTATCATCAACCCTGATCCCAAAAACAACAAAAACTTTACCGCCCAAAGAATTATCGTCTTTATTGAAGCTACCACCCCCACCCCTTCCCCCTCCATTACTCCCAAAGCTACCCCCAAGTTGACACCGACAAATTAACTGCTACAATACCCCTAATGACAGTCAAAGTTGGTTTCCAAAACCATCATCACGCCAATTAATCCTGGCGGATGTTTTGCTGTCAACCACAATCCGCCGCAAGGCGGGTTTTTTTGTTTCTTTAGGTCTTCCCGATGAGTGAAACAACATCGGGATAGTTCTTTTAGTTACGTGGTGGCATTAGCTCAATTGGTTAGAGCGCTGCTCTGTGAAAGCAGAGGTTGCCGGTTCAAATCCGGTATGTCACCCCAAGAAATAAATTTATTTTTTATATATTTAAAAACAAAAATATGTCAGAAGCAATTTCTGGTTTTTCCTATTCCGCCGGTCGACTTTCGATCTGTATTGGTTGTCAATGTCAAGAGAATAAGCCTTCCGGTGATGGCGAATTTTCCTGTTCTGCCGTAGTTTATCTCGGTAATTCTAGATATTACGACCTTTTAACTCGATTCCGAAAAGAAAAACCTTCTAAAGAACCAGTTATTATTGATGCTTTTCTTCCGGAAATACGCACCCAAAACGGTCAATTAACTTGTTCTGACTATAAGCCCGTCGAGACTCTTCACTCCGATACCGTGGTCCAAAACCCGCGGGGTGTTTCCGTGGCCTAAAAAACTTTTTAATAAATTATTAAAATCCCCGCACTCGCGGGGATTTTATTATCAATGCTACAATCAACTATGAACACTACCTCTCAAACTCTCAAAGGTTTTCGGGATTTCCTGCCATCCCAAATGGCAGTCCGTAACTATGTCAAAAATGTTCTTACCCAAGTTTTCGAACTTTACGGCTTTGAACCTCTGGAAACCCCGGCTCTCGAATACTCTTCCGTCTTGAAAGGAAAATATAGTTCCGAAGCCGACGAAAAATTAGGCTACTTTTTTAAGGACAATGGTAACCGTGACGTTGGACTTCGCTACGACTTAACCGTTCCTGTCTCCAAAGTTTTAGCTATTTATAGTAATCAGATTGCCTTACCTTTTAAGCGTTACCAAATTCAACCGGTTTGGCGGGCTGAAAATACTCAAAAGGGCCGCTATCGGGAATTTGTCCAGTGCGACATTGATACCTTTGGCGCCACTTCTCCGATTTCCGATGCTGAAATTATTTCATTAATTTATACCGCCACCCAAAAGCTTAATTTTAAAAAGTTCATTATCCGAATAAATAGCCGCATTCTGCTTCAGCAAATATTAGCCGACTGCGACATTAAAAAGGATCAAAATTCAATCCTCCAAAGCCTCGATAAGTTCCAAAAAATAGGTCAGGATGGAGTAACAAAAGAGCTCATCTCCAAGGGCCTAAACACCACTCAAACAAACCGGCTTTTTGAATGTATCAAACAAGCACAACCGGATTCTGATTTACAAAAGGTTTTTAACGTCATAAAAGACTTTAATGTTCCCCCCGCCTTTTATGTTTTTGACCCGACTTTAGTCCGCGGTTGTGACTACTATACCGGCACTATTTTTGAAACGATGGTTGAAGAACCGGCCATCGGTGCCATCGGTGGCGGCGGTCGCTATGACAAATTGATTAGCACTCTTGGTGGCCCCGATATTCCTGCCGTCGGCTACAGTTTTGGCTTCGAAAGAATCGTTGACGTCATTAACGAGTTAAATCTCATTCCTAATCTTCCCCAAACTACCACTAAAGTTTTAGTCACCAATTTCAGCCCGGAGTTGGAAAACGAATCACTTAAGCTCGCTTCTCTTCTTCGCCAAAACGGTATTCCTTGTTCCCTCTACCCCACCTCCGACAAAATGGGCAAACAGTTGAAATACGCCGATTCCCTCAAAATTCCCTATGTCGCCATTCTTGGTCCGGATGAAATAAAAAACAATACTATCACCTTAAAAAATATGGTTACAGGCCAACAGCAAACAGCCGATATAAATATTGTTTTAAACCTATAACACTTTAAAAATCCTGTAATCCCGATTTTCAAAAACCTTCTCAAAATATCCTGATTTTTCATCACCCAATACCCGACACAACAAGGGATCCGTTTTCCCTTTATCTTCAGTTACATACAAATCTTCGGCCAAACAACCATTATTGCTTCTTTCAAAACACCTTTGTCTCTCTATCACCAAATAATTTAACCCATTTTTTAGCGCAATTTCATACATTCCCCCTTCGCTCTCTCTTCCATACATCCGATAGATTTCCAACGTCTTCTGCCGACTATTTACATCTTCATAAAACGGATTATTAGCTATCTTTCGTCCAGTAAGTAATAATATTTTTGACGTCAATGGCATTGATGCTCCAAAAACGCTATTACTATCGGTATTTTCCATAATCCACTTATATGGTTCAATCATCGGAACATACGGGTTATTTCCTTGTCTTCTTATGCTCTTCAGCAACTCATTATTTCCATCGGTTAGCCAATTAACTATAATCAGCAATAAGATTCCACCGCTTACTGCCAGCCTTATTTTTCGATTCTTCTTTCCCAAAATATTATCCCACCAATATTTTTCAGAAAACACCATCACCGCTACCACCGCCAAGAATGGTATTGCCAAAACCACAAATCTGGACGCTATTATACAAAGAGCCAAATATCCCAACCCCAGTATGGCTATTAATCGATATTTTGTGCTCTCATTCCCTTTTATGAAAAAAACTCCCAACCATCCCAAACCTACCATTACTAAAAGTAGATTATTAAATAAAGGTTTTAAAATAGTTCTGTTGATCATTTCAAAACCTCCGTTACAGTGGTACATCATTACATGAAAATTAGGAACAGTTTTAAATAATTGAAACCTAAAATATTCCAATACATGGCTATTACCACCCACCCCTCCCATAAATATTTTTAATAAAACCATAGTAATAATTAAAACCAATACGTTACAGATTTTCTTTTTATCATTTTCCATGATGCTCACCACTGATAAAACCACAATTTCAGTCAGAAGTGTATATGTTGAAAATTGCCAGAACAATATATGCAAAATTGTTGCCACAACTAATAACCACCAATATTTTTTTGATCTAACTTTAATAAATATAATCATCAAATATACTTGGAAAAGTAAAGTCGGAATTCCAAAATTTTCTCTTAACGCCGGGCCAGAAACTAACCTCGTGGACCAAGGATAAGAAAATAAAACAAATAAAACAGCCATAATTCCCCCAACAATTGATCCGGTCACTTCATAGGCCAACAGATACAACACTCCCGCTCCCAAAGCCGCTATCGAAATTACATACCCGGTATAAAAATCAAAGGCATCTACTCCGACCCACCCCTGGCTTATTCTGAATAACATCGCACCTAATATTTCCGGTCCAATGTTATATTTACTAAATACATTTATCTTTTCGGGGTATTGAACACTGTTATCAGACTTTAACCTATTTACTTCCTCAACCCAATTTGTTGTTTTAGCCAGCCGCTCATAAAAACTGTAATAAAAGGCATTCTCCGAATAAAGTATCTGTTTTTTACCATCTTCAGCCAAACCATTAAATGGATAGGTTTTTACAAATATAGTTCTTATAAACCAACCATAAACTAAAGTCGACATTATCAAACCCGCTATTAAAATTATTCTCTTTATTCCCACCTAATCTCTATTCTATCAGCATCTCACCTATGCTATAATAAGCCCTATGAAACCAGCTATTCATCCAAACTACCATTCCGATTGCCAGGTCTCCTGTGCCTGCGGTAACAAATTTACTACCGGTTCAACTTTGGAAAAAATCGAAATCGAAGTCTGTAATAAGTGTCATCCCTTCTTCACTGGCCAACACAAATACGTTGACATTAAGGGAAGAATTGATAAGTTCAATCAAAAAGTCGAACAGGGCAAAACTTACGCCGATACCAAAGCCGCTAAAGTCGCCAAGACTGCCGCCAAGAAAGAGAAAAAATCAGCTTAGCCCCGTATAATTGCTTGTATGCCTACTATTAATCCCGATATTGCTATTTTGGAGTTCCGCTCCGGTCCCGGTGGTGATGAATCCTATCTTTGGATGGCCGATTTGAAAAATATGTACGTCCGCTACAGTAACAAGGTTGGTTGGAAAGTTTCCGATCTGGACGATAATGTCATCAAAATTACCGGTATCGGTGCTTATGAACAACTCAAATGGGAAACCGGTACTCACCGGGTTCAACGTATTCCGACTACTGAAAAACATGGCCGTATTCACACCTCTACCGCCGCTGTGGTTGTCCTCCCTCAAATTACCAGCAATGACATCGCCATTCGCCCTGAAGACGTCGAAATCACTGCCACCCGTGCCGGTGGTCATGGCGGTCAAAACGTCAACAAGGTCGCTACCGCTGTCCGCCTCGTCCACAAGCCCACCAACATTCAAATTTTTGTCCGCGAGGAACGTTACCAACTTCAAAACCGCGAAATTGCCATGGACATTTTAAAAGCTAAGCTTTGGCAAATTGAAGAAGAGAGAAAAACCCGGCTCGGCCGGGCCACCCGTTCCTCAATTGGCATGGCCATGCGGGCCGACAAAATCCGGACCTACAATTATGCCCGCAATCAAATCAAAGACCATCGCATTAATAAAGAATTCAACCTTTCCCGCTGTCTCGACGGTGACCTCACCGATCTTCTTCTGGAACTCACTGTCCTCGATCAACCCTCAGAATCCTAACTTTTCTTTTTCTCCAACTTCACCATTATTTCTTGCTCTTTATTATCCCGCCAGATTTTTACCGACACACTATCCCCTATTTTCTTTTTATTAATATAAGTCGTCAAAGAAGTGTTTTGATCATCAGTCAATTTTTTCCCGTCAATTTCAGTAATTATATCGCCCTGTTTAATTCCCGCCGTCTCCGCCGGACTACCAACTATTATCTCTTGAACATAGGCTCCCACCGGCACTTCATTCAACAAAGCTACTTGTTTCGTAATCATTTGATACGACACTCCCAAATATGGCCTTTCAAATTCCCCCGTTGTCTTAAAATTATTAATCGACTCCTTTACTAAGTTTATTGGCAAGGCAAACCCAATTCCCTGACCACTCTGAGACACCGCCACATTCACTCCAATTACTTCACCTAAAATATTTAAAAGCGGCCCTCCTGAATTCCCCGGATTTATGGCCGCATCAGTTTGAATTACATTATCCAACTTTTCCGATCCCTCAAAAGGATTTCCAGCCACAATTCCTCTTCCCAATCCCGAAATCACTCCTTTCGTCACTGTCGATCTAAATTCTCCCAATGCTGTTCCAATCGCAATCACCGATTGTCCCACTTTCAATTTATCTGAATCCCCAAGTTTTATTGGTTTTAAATCGGTTTTATTTACCTTAAGTATAGCCAAATCAGTCACTGGATCCCGATAAATATTTACTACCTCCGCTACTTCTTCTTTTCCAATTACCACTTTATATTTAGCTTCAGTGTCAGCTACTACATGTTTATTGGTCACTATTAATCCATCGGCTGAGATAATAAATCCTGTTCCAATATCTTGTTCGATTTTTTGCTCCTGAAGCTTTTGTTGAGGTAAATTAAACATTTCACCAAAAAGATCAAAACCAAAAAATGGATTTTGATTAACCACGCTGGTCTTACTGATCGACACTGTTACTACACTCGGTGTCGCCGCCTCTACTACCGAAGTCACCGCCGA
>JBBAAS010000024.1:0-9323 GCA_041658125.1 Candidatus Shapirobacteria bacterium
CCCCCGCAATGGGTTCCCAGATCTCCGTGAATCCGGTAAGCAAAATCCAGCGCCGTACTTCCCCTTGGCATCTGAATGGTGTCTCCTTTTGGGGTAAATACGTAAATATAGTCTTTTAATACGTTAATCCGGTAATTTTTCACATTTTCCACATCCGTACTTTGCCATTTGACCAAATCTTTTACCCATTCCAATCCCATGCCTTCATCTGTTCCCTTATTAATTTTATAAACAATATGAGACGCCGGCCCGAATTCATCAAACTCATGCATTTCCTTGGTTCTTATCTGAACCTCTGCCGTTAGTTTGTCTTTCCAATTTAGGGTTGTTTGAACTGATCGGTAACCATTAGGCTTTGGATTAGAAATATAATCATTAAATTCATCCGGTAAATATTTATATTTCGAATGAAGTAATCCCAGCGCTGTATAGCAGTCTTCAATATTTTCCATCAACAACCTTATTCCGACTCTATCTTTTACCCTGTCCTCACCTTTATTTTTAGCTTTAATATAGGTGCTGTATAAACCCTTAATTCTTCCCTGAATTTCAAAATTATTGATATTATTAATTTTCATCATTTCCGAAATTGACTCTCTAATCATAACCATTGCCCTAATTTCTTCAGTTTTCTGATCCTCGATTAATTTCTGAATTCTTTCTGCTTCATCCGGCATTAATATTTTAAAAGCAATATCCTCTAAAAGTCTCTTAAAATAATGTAATCCCACATATTCCGCCACCGGCCCGTATATCCCCATCACCCGTTCTGCATATTTAATCTGCCTGTCCTTTGGCAAATATTTTATCGTCAACCCATTATGTAGTTTATCGACCAATCGAATTATCAACACCCGCACATCATTGACTGATGAAAATAAAAACTGCCTGAAGACATCAATGCTGGTTTTGTAAACTTCTATTCCGCTGGTTTTCATTTTTACTTCGGTTAAGCCCGAAACCAACAGTGCCGTCTCATCACCAAAGTTACCAGCAATCTCCTCAATGGTTGCCGAAGTATCCTCAATACAGTCGTGCAACATCGCCGCAAAAGCAGCTTTATGTCCAATTCCCAACTGAATCACCACTTTTGCCACCCACGCCGGATGGCTGATAAATGGTTCCCCCGATTCCCTTTTTTGTTCTAAATGCACCTTTTCGGCAAATCGATAACATTTTTCCATTTCGTCCGGATTCAAACCGGTTTCAATGGCATAACTTTTCAATTCCGGCCAATAATCGATTTTTTTAGGATCCAACAAGGCTAAATCAAGAATCATATGGGTGTAGATTATATAACTCGGCTGGCAAAAACCAACCATCTTTTCCAGTCGGTTCCGATCGGCCAGCACGTTTGCAATATCAAAACCTCTTTTTCTTCATCGCTGTATTCCAAGTATTCAATATCGGTGGCCGCCACTATTTTCTGGTCGTATACTTTATAAGAATAGTTTTTTCCCTGATAATCAACAAATATTACATCATCGTTTTTCAAATCACCGAGTAAATAAAAAATGGCGTTTTTTCTTACCATGCCTAAACCCTGTTGAGTTGAGTGGGCAAAAATATAAATTGATTTTCCTAACCCCGATCCCGGCAAATTGGTTCCTTTTGCCGCCGCCACCACATCTTTCTCAAGTACCTTAATATATTCGGCTTTATCAAAAGGAGACACCTCTTTTATAACTCTGGCATTTGCCGAAATTTTTGGGATAGTAATACTATAAACAGCGGACAAGTCCGGCTTAACAGCCATTGTTGGCGTTGGATAAACGACTGGCGTTTCTGTTTGGTTGGTAGCTGCCAACTTGCTTCTTATCTGATACTTAACCAATACTTCTAAAAGTGGTTCATATAAATATAAAATATATCCCAACGATAGGACAAACAATAAACTTCCCAGTCCGAACAGCACCTTCATAAAGTTCGGCGGATTATTAAATAAAACCGCCGATTTTCGGTTTACCCTAATCGTTCGTTTTTTCGGTATTACCCTAAAAAAATCAAGCATGCTTATGTATTTTAACTAATCCCTTATGATTTGACAAAAGGATAATCGGGCCTTAATATAACTCCCTATGGTAGCAACTTTAAGCCAAATTAAGCAAAAATATGCCCCTGTTCTTTCCGGGGTAGGCTTACGTACTGCCAAACCAATTATCCTCTCCTTTTAATCTCGGGGTTGTTACTCTTAAAACCCCGAAGTTACCGAAGGGAGGTTTTTTAATGATTTAAAACACTATGAATCGACCTCAAATCACCCAAGAAGGCCACCTAAAATTATCCAAAGAGCTATCGGAACTTAAAAACAAAAAGGATCGCCTCATTACTCAAATCGAGGAAGTTGCTATGCCCGATGAATCCGGCGAAGACGGTTTAGCGACCCAATTAAAAGAAGAACTCGAAGTTGTTAATGGCAAAATCGATGAGCTTGAAGAGGCTTTAAAGTCAGCAGAAATAATCAATGGTGGTGGAATAAGCCAATTTATCCGTGTCGGTTCCAAGGTGACGATTCAGCTTTCCGGCAAACACGAAAAAGAATTTCACATTGTTTCAGAATTCGAATCCGATCCGACCCGTAACAAAATTTCCGACCAATCTCCACTCGGTCAAGCCTTATTAGGAAAAAAGCTTGATGATGAAATCGAGGTTGAAGCCCCGGTTGGCAAAATTACCTACAAAGTTGTCGCCATTGCCTGAAATTAGTGTAAAATTACGTCATGGCCGACACCAATCTTCGTCAACAGCGTTTAGACAAGCTTAAGCAACTTAAAGACCTTAATTTTGACCCGTACCCCCAGCCTAATTTGGAAAAAAAGCAAACTTGTCTTGACGCCCAAAAGTCAGTTGGTGAAAAAGTTGTTGTCGCCGGCCGGCTCATGTCTTCCCGTGGTCACGGCCAAATTTTATTCGCTGATCTTTTAGACAGGACCGGTAAAATCCAGCTCTTTTTTCAAAAAAAAATTCTTGGTGACCAAATGGCCATTACCAAATTACTGGATCTTGGCGATATCATTTCTGCCGAAGGGACAGTTTTCAAAACCACAGCCGGTGAAATAACCATCGATGTTTTTGGTTTTCAAATTTTAGCCAAAAACCTCCGTCCTCTTCCTGAAAAGTGGCACGGCCTAAAAGATGTCGAGGACCGCTACCGCCAGCGTTACGTTGATCTAATCGTCAATCCGGAGGTCAAAAAAGTTTTTGAAATCCGCACTAAAATATTATCCGAAATGCGTCATTTTCTTGATGATCATGGTTTTATGGAAGTCGAAACTCCGATTTTGCAACCTATTTACGGGGGTGCTTCAGCCAAGCCTTTCGCCACTCACCACAACGAGCTTGAAATGGACATGTATCTTCGTATTTCCGATGAACTTTATCTCAAAAGACTAATAGTTGGTGGCCTGGAAAAAGTCTACGAAGTTAGTCGTGATTTTCGAAACGAAAGCGTTTCCCGTTTTCACAATCCCGAGTTTACCCAAATTGAGTTTTATTGGGCTTACGTTGACTATGACGTTTTAATGCGTTTTACCGAAGAATTAATTACTCACGTCATCAAGTCAGTTAAGGACAGTTTAAAAATAACTTTTCAGGGAACCGATCTTGATTTTACCCCACCCTTCAAACGGCTTACTTTTCGCGATGCCATTTTAGAAAAAACCGGTATTGATATTGATTTGATCAAAACCGAATCAGATTTCAACAAAAGTTTAGAAATTTCTCGATCCGCCTCTGGTGGAAGAAATTTGAAATTAGACATTTCCGAAGCTATCGGCCTGGGAGCTATGTTTGATGCTCTCTACAAAGAATATGTTCGCCCTAACTTAATCCAGCCTACCTATATTACCGACTATCCGGCCTCAATGATTGCCTTAGCCAAAAGAAAAGCCGATGATTCTCAAAAAATTGCCTCTTTTCAGTTGATTGCCGCCGGTGCCGAAATGCTTAAAGCCTACAACGAGCTAAATGATCCCAAGGATCAACATGATCGTTGGCTTGAAGAAGAAACTTTGGCTAAAAAAGGCGCCGAAACCGCCATGCAAATGGATGATGATTATATCCGGGCTTTGGAATACGGTATGCCGCCTACTGCTGGCTGGGGTATGGGCATTGATCGCTTCACCCAATTTCTCGCCGACCAACCTACTACTAAAGACGTTATTTTCTTCCCTTCGATGAGAAGCGAAAATAGTACTCCAAATAATCAGGAAAAAATTGGTTTACAAAATGAAAAAATAGTAATTGGTGAAATTATTGATCTTCAACCTCATCCGGATGCTGATAAGCTTCAGCTTTGTCAGGTAAAAATCAGCGACACGGAAACTCTTCAAATTGTTTGTGGTGCCACCAATATTTCTGTCGGTGATGTTGTTCCGGTATCTTTAGTTGGCGCCAAAGTTTATGACGACAATCAAAAAGCCATGGAAGTAAAAGTAGTCAAGCTCCGTGGAGTAGAATCACACGGAATGCTTTGTTCCACTCGTGAACTTGGTCTTGGCGATGATCACATCGGCATTTATCTTCTCCCAAAAAATCTAAAAGAATTTCTCGGCAAACCGGTTAAGGAACATTTTTCCGTATAAAATGATCGAGGTGAGGCCAAGGGTATCAGTCTTAATTACCAATCAAGATAAATTTATTCTTATCTTTCGTCATAAAGACGGAGAGGATTATTATGCTATTCCGGGTGGAGGAATAGAATCCGGTGAAACTCCTATGGTAGCCGCATTCAGAGAAATAGACGAAGAATTAGGTTTAAAACTAAGAAATCTTCAGCTAATTTCAGAAATAAACACCGAAGATCGACATGATTACAACTTCCTAGCCGAAACCGATGATTTGGAGATTACGGTAACTGGTCCGGAAAAAAATCATTTAAATACTCCTGAAAATTTATATCAACCACAGTGGTTAGATAAAAAAACACTTAACTTAAATTTACCTATATATCCAACAACAGCTAGAATAATGTTTTCTCAGATGTTTAAAAATTTAAAATAACATGAACCGTCAAGATTTTTATAACGCTGCCAAAACCAATCTCGACCAAAATATTTTCTATCATTCTTTGGCTCTTGAAGCTTGTATGGGTGGCATATACGATTATTTATCGTCTCAAAACCAACTTGGTCCAAATGAGCCGCCCAAAGATGATTGGCTTTTAGCCGGACTTATTCACGACATTGACTATACTGCCGAATTTAAAGAGCTCCATCCCTCAAAAACCGCCGAGGCTTTAGCCAAACATAATTTAACCGTTTCCGATTCAATTTTGCAAATTGTCAAAGCCCACGGCTGGCATTACCCGGGTGGCGTTGAACCAAAATCTCTTGCCCAATGGGCAATTTTTTGCGCTGATTCACTAACTGGCTTAATCGTTGCTGTCGCCCTAGTTTATCCGACCAAAAAGCTAGCCGATGTTAAGCTTTCTTCGGTTACCAAACGTTTTCTCAAAGAACTCCGTTTTGCCGCCGGCACCCGTCGGGAAGATGTCAAGCTTTGTGAAAAAGCCGACAGTCTTAATATCCCTTTGGAAAAATTTATTGAAATTTGTTTGGTGTCCATGCAAAAAATTGCTCTCAACATTGGTCTCTAGCCCTTTTTTTCTGTGTTAAAATATCCCTAACCAATGCTTGATCTCAATTTTGTCAGAAATAATTCTGATTTAGTCAAAAAGGCCCTAGAAAACCGCCAAAAAGATACCACCTTGCTTGATCGTGTTTTGATTGCTGATAAGGACTATCGTGATCTTTTGGGACAAGTTGAAAAACTTCGTGCCGAGCAAAATGCTATTACCAAAGGTATTAAGGGAAAGCCGACCGACGAACAAATATCAGCCGCCAAAGTCATCAAGGATCAATTAAAAAAAATCGAAGATGACTTAAATCCTAAGCTTCAAAATCTCAATTCTATTTTAGAAGAAATTCCCAATATTCCTGCGAAGGATGTTCCGGTTGGTAAAGATGACAGCCAAAACATAGTTCTGAAAACCGTCGGCGCTCTTCCTAAGTTTGACTTTCAACCTTTGGACCATGCCGACTTGGGCGAAAAGTTAAATATTTTAGATATTAAAAAAGCCGCAGAGTTGTCCGGTTCTCGATTTGGCTATTTTAAAAATCAAGCCGCTGTTTTGGAAATGGCAGTCATGTTTTACGCTTTTAAAAAATTGATCGATAAAGGTTGGCATGGCATGATTCCCCCTGTCATGGTCAAAAGCCAAACCGAGTGGGGTTGTGGCTATACCAGCAATAAAAATTTGTTTAATGCCGGCTATTCCAGTCCTGAAGACGACCTTATTTTTATCAGCTCTTCTGAGCATGCCGTTGTCCCTTATCACTCAAACGAAATTCTTTCATCAAAAGATTTACCCATAAAATACGTTAACTTTTCCCCTTGTTTTCGCCGCGAAGCCGGTACTTACGGCAAAGATATGAAAGGTATGTTTCGCGTTCATTTTTTTAACAAAGTCGAAATGAATGTTTTTACCGTTCCTGATCTAAAAATCTCTGACGCCATGTGCGAAGAAATGCTCCAAGTCGAAGAAGAGCTTTTACAAGATTTCGAAATTCCTTATCAGGTTATGAAAACCTGCACCGGCGACCTCCCCCAACCAAATCGCCGCATGTACGATATTAACTCTTGGTTCCCTGGTCAAAATGCCTATCGCGAAACTTCATCTTGTAGTAATTGCACTGACTATCAGGCCCGTCGACTAAATACTAAAGTAAAAATCGATGGTAAAAACGAATTTGTCCACATTCTTAATGCCACCGTCGTTACTGATCGGGCTGTTTTGGCTCTTATCGAAAATCACCAGCAAAAAGATGGTAGTGTTTTAATTCCTAAAGCCTTACAGCCGCTAACCGGTTTTGATATTATCAAAGCCCCCTAACTTTACTAGAGGAGCCACCCTTCCCCCGGCATCCCGACCAATCGGGGTCGTCGGGGGGCGGTCGTTTTAAAAAACATTAGTCTATAATACTATTTATGCTTACTTTCCTTAAAAATTTCTTCGACGAAAGCCAACGTCAGCTCAAAACCTATTCTTCAGTTGTTGCCAAAATCAACACTTTCGAACCGGAAATAAAAAAGCTTTCGGATGCCAAACTCTCTCAAAAAACAGCCTATTTAAAGGAGCAATTCACTTTAGGTAAAACCGTCGATGATATTTTGCCCGAAGCGTTTGCTGTTATTCGTGAAGCAATTTTTCGAACTATTGGCGAACGGGCTTACGATGTTCAGCTTTTAGCCGCTATTGCTCTCCATCGTGGCGCTATTGCCGAACAGCGTACCGGCGAAGGCAAAACTCACTCCGTTCTTTTTCCGGCTTATTTAAATGCTTTAGTTGGCCAAGGTGTCCATATCGTTACCCCAAATGATTATCTTACCCGGGTTGGTGCCGGTTGGTACCCACAAGCCTTTCATCTTTTAGGTATTTCTACTGCCTGTATCATTCACGAACAATCTTTTATTCTCGATCCTGATTATACCGATCCTTCAGAAATCGTTGATGATCGTCTGGCTCATCTTCGTCCCATTTCCCGAAAAGAAGCCTATCTGGCTGATGTTACCTATGGTACCAACAATGAATTTGGTTTCGATTATCTCCGTGATCACATGGCTCCTTCTGAAGAAGAAAAAGTCCAGCGTCCTATTCATCATTTTGCCATCGTCGATGAAGTTGATTTCGTTCTTATCGACGAAGCCAGAACTCCATTAATTATTTCTTCACCAAACAATCAGCCCGTCGATAAATATTATAAATTTGCTAAAATCGCCGCTGATCTTCAGCCTACCGATTATGTTATCGACGAAAAATCACGCTCTGCCACTCTTTCCGAATATGGTATCCGCAAAGTCGAAAAAGTTTTAACCGTCAAAAATCTTTACGAAGAATCATTTGAAACCATCCATTATGTTGAAAATGCCATCAAAGCTCGGGCTTTATTCCGCAAAGATAAAGATTACGTCATTAAAGACAATGAAATAATTATCGTCGACGAATTTACCGGCCGTCTGATGTATGGTCGTCGCTGGTCGGATGGCCTTCACCAGGCCGTTGAAGCCAAGGAAAATGTCCCTGTTCAGCGCGAATCTCAAACTTGGGCCACTATTACTTTTCAAAATTATTTCCGCCTTTATAAAAAATTAGCCGGCATGACCGGAACTGCCGCTACCGAAAGCGAAGAATTCAAAAAAATCTATAACCTTGAAGTCATTACTATCCCTACTCATCGTCCCATGCTTCGGGGTGATGAACAGGATTTGATTTTCAAAACCCAGCGCTCAAAATATGCCGCTATTGCCGGCAAAGTCGAAGAACTTCACCAAAAAGGTCAACCGGTCTTAATTGGGACAACTTCAATTGAAAAAAACGAAATTGTTTCCTCTCTTCTTCGTAAAAAAGGCATTCCTCATCAGCTTTTAAATGCCAAAAATCACCGGTCCGAAGCTGAAATTATCGCTCAAGCAGGCAAAAAGGGCGCTGTTACCGTGGCTACCAACATGGCCGGCCGCGGTGTTGATATTATTTTGGGCGGCCCCAAAGATAAATTACCGGCTGATATTTGGAAAAAAGAACACGATGAAGTCGTCTCTTTCGGCGGACTATACGTTATTGGTACCGAACGGCATGAATCCCGCCGCATTGATAATCAGCTCCGTGGTCGGGCCGGCCGTCAGGGTGACCCGGGTTTTTCTCAATTTTATATTGCCCTTGATGATGACTTAATGCGAATATTCGGCGGTGAAAAAATTTCTTCACTTATGACCCGCTTCAATATGTCCGAAGATACCCCGCTTACCCATCCGCTGGTTTCCCGCGTAATTGAACAGATTCAGGTAAAAGTCGAAGGTTACAATTTTGATATCCGTAAAAGTCTGGTTGATTACGATGATGTTATTAATAAGCAACGTCAAATAATTTATCGGCTTCGTGATCAAATTTTGCAAAACGCTTTCACAAACTCATCGAAAAATCAGGAAGAGGTTTTCAAATATCTTAATAATCAAATTTCTCAAACGATCAACCTCAATGTTAATCAGGAGTCCGGTGAAACGGCTTTTGATAAAATCGTTTTGGAATTTTCCGAAATTTTACCGATGGATGATTTTTCCCGCGACCAACTTACCAAAGACTTGTCAAAATCTTCCGACCCCAAACCAAAATTACTCGAAATTCTTTCCCAAGAATGGCAAAAAAGAACCGATTACTTTGGCAACAATTTGGCCAATAGTGTTTTAGCTTTTGCTGTCATTTCGACTCTCGATCCGCTTTGGGTGGAACATCTCACTCATCTTGACGATCTTCGTGAAGGAGTTCG
>JBBAAS010000025.1:0-9265 GCA_041658125.1 Candidatus Shapirobacteria bacterium
GATATCAAAGTCACTGTTTATGATGGAACTTACCACGATGTCGATTCTTCGGAAATGTCTTTTAAGCTCGCCGGTGCCTATGCCATCAAAGACGCTTTTGCTTTGGCCAGACCTCTAATTCTTGAGCCGATTATGAAATTCGAAGTTGCCACTCCTTCGGATTTTTTGGGTACAGTTATCGGTGATCTTTCTTCCCGTCGAGGCCAAATTACCGGTACTACTGACTCTTTTGGTTTTACTACAATTGATGCCACTGTACCTCTTGAAGCTGTTCGTGGTTATGCCACCGTCATCCGCTCTTTGACCCAAGGCCGTGGCTCTTTTTACATGGAACCATCCCACTACGAACCTGTTCCCCGCGACATCCAGGAAAAGCTAACCACCAAAGTTTCGGCCGGAAAATAAAAAGTACCCATTCTTCCGCCTTGCAAAGGTTAACTTTACTTGATACAATTTCAAAGCATTTTGAGCTAAAATATTACTAATTAACAATTTCGTCTTAAATAAGACATAAATCTAAAAAAAATATGGCAGACACTTTCAAAAGAAACAAACCACACGTTAACGTTGGTACTATTGGTCACGTTGATCATGGAAAAACAACCTTAAGTGCCGCAATTGCAAAAGTTCAAGGCAATCCAAAATCCTATGCCGATATCGCCAAGGGCGGAACAGTTCGGGATGCCAACAAGATCGTTACTATCGCTATTTCCCACCTTGAATACGAAACCGAAAAACGGCACTATGCTCACATTGATTGTCCCGGTCACGCTGATTACGTCAAAAACATGATTACTGGTGCCGCTCAAATGGACGGTGCTATTTTGGTAGTTTCCGCTCCGGACGGGCCCATGCCTCAAACCCGTGAGCACGTTTTGTTAGCCAAACAGGTTAACGTTCCCAGCCTGGTCGTTTTCCTAAACAAAGTTGATCTGGTTACTGATCCCGAATTTTTAGATCTCGTTGAAATGGAAATCCGTGATCTTTTAAAGAAATACGGTTATCCCGGCGACGAAACTCCTATCATCCGCGGTTCGGCCTTAAAGGCCCTAAACGGTGATGCCGAAGGGATTGAATCTATTAAGAAGCTGGTAGAAGCTTTGGACACTTACATTCCCGAACCCAAACGTGAACTTGATCAGCCTTTTTTAATGCCGATCGAAGATGTTTTCTCTATCAAGGGTCGTGGTACGGTTGCTACCGGTAGAATTAGCCGTGGTGTTGTTAAAATCAACGAAGAAATCGAAATCGTTGGACTTCGTGATACCAGAAAG
Source organism: Candidatus Shapirobacteria bacterium (assembly GCA_041658125.1). Classification (GTDB taxonomy): domain Bacteria; phylum Patescibacteriota; class Microgenomatia; order UBA12405; family UBA12405; genus JBBAAS01. The sequence continues at coordinate 1,275 of JBBAAS010000025.1, forward strand.
TCGGTTGTTACCGGAGTTGAGATGTTTCACAAGATTCTTGACCAAGGTCAAGCCGGCGATAACGTTGGAATTCTCCTTCGTGGTATCGAAAAAGATGATATCGAAAGGGGACAGGTTCTTGCCAAAATCGGCAGCATCACTCCTCACACCGAATTCAAAGCCGAAGTTCTCTTACTTAAAAAGGAAGAAGGTGGCCGTCACACTCCCGTTTTCACCGGTTATCGTCCCCAGGTCTATATGGGTACTACCGATGTTACCGGCGAAATGACTCTTCCCGAAGGCATGGAAATGGTTATGCCCGGCGACAATGCTACCGTTACAATTAAATTAATTAAGCCGGTTGCTATGGAAAAAGGCCAGCGTTTCGCTTTCCGCGAAGGTGGTCTGACCGTAGGTGCTGGTGCGATTGTCGAAATCGTTAAATAAACAAAATTATTTCGCTCTTTTTAAAAATATGGCCAAAGGTAACCGCATTCGTATCAAGTTGAAATCTTTTGATCATCGGCTTATTGATGAAGCCGCCATCAAAATTGTTGAAGCTGCGGTTACCGCCGGAGCCACCGTCCAAGGACCTATTCCCTTACCTACAGACAAAAAGATTATCGTGGTTTTAACCAGCCCTCATGGCGACAAAAATGCCCGCGAACACTTCGAAATAAAAACTCACAAACGTCTTATTGATATTTCCAATACTAGTCTTCGAACCGTTGACAGTCTCCAGCACTTGGACTTGCCTTCAGGCGTCGAAATTGAAGTTAAGATGTAATTTTGTCTATGATTTCAGGATTTATCGTTAAAAAAATAAATATGACCAACCTCTATCAAGAAGGCGGTCGTCGTCTGGCAGTGACCAAGCTTTTAGCTTCACCACTGGTTGTCACTCAAGTCAAAACCAAAGATACTGACAAATATGAATCCGTTCAAATTGCCTATGGCACCAAAAAAAGGCTTTCTCAGCCCATTGCCAAAAAGCTTTCAGGACTTAAGCTTGATATTAGCCCCCAATATTTTAAAGAATTTAAAATAAATTCTGAAAATACTCCCAAAATTGGTGATGTGATCAGCTTCGATGCCGTTTTTCAAATTGGTGACGAGGTTAATGCTACCGCCAAATCAAAAGGCCATGGCTTTGCCGGTGTTATCAAGCGTTGGGGTTTTCAACGTCAGCCGGTTACCGGTGGTCAGTCTGATCGTGTTCGTGCTCCCGGAGCTATTGGCGCTCAAACCCCCGGAAAAGTTATCAAGGGTAAAAAAATGCCCGGTCACTATGGTAATGCTATCAAAACAGTTACTCATTTAAAGGTAATTGCCTACGACAAGGATAAAAGTGAAGTCCTCGTCAGTGGTTCTGTCCCCGGCGCCAGAAACTCTTGGGTAGTTTTATCAAAATAATATGAAAGCTCCTCTTTACAACATTAAGGCTGAAAAAATTAGCGAAGTTACTCTTCCCAAAATTTTTGACCGAAAAATTTCCAGTGTTTTGATTTCCCGGGCTATTCGGGTCTATCTAAGCAACCAGCGGTCAGCTCATGCCAAGGTCAAAGATCGTGGTGAAGTTGCCGGTACTACCAAAAAAATGTGGCCTCAAAAAGGGACCGGTCGTGCCCGTCATGGTTCTGCCAAGGCCGGTATTTTTGTTGGCGGTGGTAGTGTTCACGGACCACAGGGCAATCAAAATTATTCCCTTACCTTAAGCAAGTCCCAAAAAACTGTTGCCCGCGACTCTATTCTTGCCCGTTTTGCCAAAAACAATTCAATTTTGATAATTGAGGAGCTTAATTCGATTGTTCCCAAAACCAAAGAAGGTTTCAAATTAATCTCTTCATTTAAAAAATTACACGAACTTTCTTTAAGATCAAAAATCGGGATTATTACCCGTAATCCTCAACCCAATGCCAAACGTGCTTTTGGCAATTTGCCTCGCGTTACCCTTCTTCCTCTTACTTCACTCAACTCTTATGATCTCGCCAATCAAAATTTTTTGATATTTTCCCAAAAAGCCATTGAATCACTAAAATGAAATACCAAACACCCCATCATATAATCTTATCTCCGGTAGTCACTGAGAAATCTTTGGCATTACAGGAAAAAAGTCGCTACAGTTTTCTTGTTGAGCCGTCTGCCAATAAAAATCAAATCAGTGCCGCTTTTGAATCGGTTTTTGGTATCAAGCCACAATGTGTTAACACGATTAACCGCTCCGGTAAAGTTAAAACCAATTGGAAAAATCGTCTTTCGATTAACAAAGCTGATAAAAAAATTGCCATTATTACTCTCAAAAAAGATCAAAAAATTGACATTTTATCTATCAAAACTGATAAAAAATAACCACCATGCCTCAACTTAAATTCATTAAAAAGAAACAATCCGGCCGCAATTCTCAAGGTCGGGTAACCGTTCGGCATCGCGGCGGCGAACACAAGCGTTTTCTCCGTGTCATCGATTGGAAACGTCAAAAACCCGGTATCATTGCCAAAGTTACTGCTATTGAATATGATCCTAACCGCACCGCTAATTTAGCCTATCTTACTTATCAGGATGGCACCAAAGCTTACATTTTGGCCGGAACCAGCCTTAAAATCGGTGACCAAATAATTTGTGATGACAACGCCCCAATTAAAGAAGGCAACCGTCTTTGTTTAAAAAATATCCCCACCGGAATTCCTGTTCATGCTATTGAATTTCAACCCGGTAAAAATGCCCAGCTGGTCAAATCTGCCGGTTCTGCCGCTTATATTCAAAGTATCGACGGCACCAAAGCTACCGTCAAGTTGCCTTCAGGCGAAATCAGGATTTTTCCCTCTGCCTCCAAAGCTACCATCGGTCAGGTTGGTAATGCCGATCATTCAAATCAAAAACTAACTAAAGCTGGCGATTCCCGCCATCGTGGCATTCGTCCCGGTGTTCGCGGTGTTGCCCAGCATCCCGATTCTCACCCACACGGTGGAGGTGAAGGTCGTAGCTCTATCGGTATGAATCCCAAAACTCCTTGGGGCAAGCCGGCTATGGGCAAAAAAACCCGTAAGCGCAAAAAAGCCAGTAACCGTTTAATCATTTCTCACCGTAAATAATATGTCCAGAAGTACCCGTAAAGGCCCATATATTGACCCAAAACTCCTCAAAAAAGTTTTAGCCTTAAAAATCGCTACTGATGTTATTAAAACCTATGCCCGGAGGTCTCAAATTGCCCCCGAATTTATCGGTCATAACTTTTCTATTCACAACGGTAGAAAATTTATCAATATTTTTGTTACCGAAGACATGGTTGGCCATCGTTTAGGCGAATTTTCTCCTACCCGTACTTTTAAGGGCCATGGTCGTATCGTTAAAAGAGTTATTGAAAAGACATAAAACATATGCCAAAGACAATTACAAAAATTACTCCCAAGGCTGTCAAAATAGTTTCTCCAAAAGTTGTTGTTGAAACTCCTGTCACCCCGACTACTAAGTCGTTTACTTTCCAAGACAAAAATCTCAAAATTTCTCCCCGTAAATTGCGGCTTTTAGTTAATTCTGTCAAGAAGCTGTCTCCGGTTGAAACTGTTGCCAGGCTTCAATTTGTTAATACCAATTCCTCTAGACTTTTCCGCAAGGTTTTGAGCAGCGCTATCGCTACCGCCAAGAATAACTATCAGGCCGATCCGGTTACTTTAAAGTTCGAACATCTTTTAGTCAACGAAGGTCAAAAAATAAAAAGAATGGACAAATCCCACGGTTCTCATTTCGCCCGCGGTGTCAAAGTCAAGCGGCATAGTCGTTTGGTTATCATTTTATCTGGTAAAATACCAAGTCAAGTTCAAAGTTAATCTATGGGTAATAAAGTTAATCCTATTGGTTTTAGACTGGAAGCAGTCAAAAATAGCCCTCAATGGCAGTCTTCTTGGTATGCTGACAAAAAAAAGTACGGTCTTTATCTGATCGAAGATAAAAAGATCCGTGACTTCATCCAGAAGAAGCTCTATTCTGCGGGCATTGTTGCTATCCGTATCGAAAGATCAAGTAAAAAATTAAAAATCATTTTAGTAGTTAGCCGCCCCGGTTTAGTTATCGGTCGCGGTGGTAAAGAGCTTGAAATTCTCAAAAAAGAAATTCAAAAGCTCCTCTTTAAAATCAACCGCAAGCTCAATACCGAAATTCAGGTTGAAGAGTTCAAGTATGTTGATCTTTCGGCAAAGTTAATTGCCGAAAAAATCGCCTTCCAGCTTACCAAGCGCATGCCTTATCGTCGGATTGCTCTGACGGCTATGGAAAAATCTATGGCCGCTGGCGCCAAGGGGATTAAGATCATTCTTGGCGGTCGTATTAATGGAGCTGAAATTAGCCGTCGCGAGAAATTTTCTCAAGGCAAAGTTCCCCTAAGCACTATTCGTTCCAAAATCGATTATGCAGAATGTCCGTCAGCCACTCGCTCCGGCTATATCGGTGTTAAAGTTTATCTCTGTTTAGCTTAATCTAAAATGCTTCAACCTAGCCGGACCAAATATCGAAAACAATTCCGTGGCAAAATGCGTGGTAACTCAAAAGGTTGTACTGTTGCTTTTGGTGAATATGGTTTAAAAGCTATGGACCGTTCCTGGATTACCGCCAATCAAATCGAATCTGCCAGAAAGGCTATTACCCATGCCACCAAAAGAAACGGCCGGATGTGGGTCAGGCTTTTTCCCGATAAGCCTATCACTGAAAAAGGAGCCGGAACCATGGGTGCCGGTAAAGGTGACGTCAAAGGTTACGTTTGTGTTGTCAAGCCCGGCAAAATTATGTTTGAAGTTTCAGGCATTTCTGAAGCTGAAGTCAAGGTTGCTTTAAATTTAGCCGCCGCCAAGCTTCCAATTATTACCAAAATCGTTAAAAGAGTCTAATAATAGGTGATTTTTATGAAAAAAACTGATAAAATTAGTTACCAACAGAAACCCAAAGAAGAACTTCAAAAGGAACTTCTTAACTTAAGTAAACAATTGGTTGAAAATCGCGCCAAGCATCGCTTAGGTAACCTCAAAGATACTTCTGTTTTTAAAAAATTAAAATATCAAATTAGTTTGATTAAAACCGTTCTGTCAAAAAATCAAAAAAATGTCTGAAAACACCCCAAATCACCAAGTCGGTAAATTTTTTACCGGAATTGTTCTTTCCGACAAGATGAAAAATACCATCGTTGTTTCTTTGACCTATCAAACCAGTCACCCTCTTTACCAAAAAATTGTCAGAAAAAACAAAAAGATTTACGCCGAAAACAATCTTGGTGCTAAAACCGGCGATCAGGTCAAAGTTCGGGAAATTCGGCCGTTAAGTAAAACCAAGCGTTTTACCACTGTCGAAATTATCAAAAATAGTCAAAACCAATCATGATCCAATTTCGAAGCATTATCAAGCCGGCCGACAACTGCGGCGCTAGATATCTCAAAATCATCCACATCTACAAAGGTTTTCGCCACAAAAAAGGAACTATCGGCGACATTGCTTTAGCCATTGTCAAAGATGCTACTCCTAATGGAATCGTAAAAAACGAAGAAAAAGTCAAAGTAGTTATCGTTCGGACCAAAAAGGAAGTCGCTCGTGCTGACGGTTCACACATTCGTTTTAGTGACAACGCCGCCGTCGTCATCGATAGCCAAAACAATCCCCGCGGTAGCCGTATATTTGGCCCAATTGCCCGTGAAATAAAAGACGCTGGTTTTAACAAAATTGCCTCTATGGCCAAGGAGGTCTATTAATTTTATGAAAATTCAAAAAGGCGACAAAGTAAAAGTGCTTTTGGGCAAAGACAAAGGTCGTGAGGGTGAGGTCATTCGGGCTTTCCCCAAAACTCAAAAAATCGTCGTCAAAGGTTTAAACCTTTTTAAGAAACATCTTAAGCCTCAACAGGGTCAAAAAGGTGGCATTATCGAAAAAGAACGGTCTTTGATCGTTTCCAAAGTGGCTCTTATTTGTCCTTCCTGTCAAAAAGCCGTTAGGGTCGGCTATTTAGTCGACAAAAGTGGCGAAAAATCCAGAATTTGTAAGGCCTGTCAGGCAGTTTTACCTAATCATCTCAAAAAATAAACTATGCTTACTAAAAATATCAAATTAGAGGATCAAAAGCGGAACGTTTTTTCCCTTCCTCGTCTTTCAAAAGTAGTCATTAACTATCGTGTTCCCGAGGCTCGCGAAAGCCAGGAATCACTTGCCACTGCCATTGTTGAAATCACCAACATTACCGGTCAAAAGCCCAAGCTTTGTTCCGCTAAAAAGTCCGTCGCCTCTTTTAAGCTTCGTGAAGGTGATCCTTTAGCCTTAAAGGTTACCCTCCGTGGTCAAAGAATGTATGATTTTATCGAAAAACTATTTAATGTGGTTTTTCCCCGGCTTCGTGACTTTCGCGGTATGCCTCTTGACGCCTTTGATCAAAACGGTAATTACAATCTAACCATTAAGGACCAAACCTTGTTTCCCGAAATCGATCTTAACAAAATCAACAAAATTCGGCCTATTCAGGTGACCTTAAATATAGCCTCCTCTTCCCAAGAAGACTCAAAAATGTTATTATCCGCCCTAGGTTTTCCTTTTCAAAAAATCTAACATATGGCCAATCTTGCAAAAATAGTTCGGGAACACAAAAAGCTAAAATATAAGACTCGGTATCACAACCGTTGCCAGCTTTGTGGTCGCCCCCGTGCTTTTATCCGTCTTTTCGGCCTTTGTCGTCATTGTTTTAGAAAGTTAGCCCATTTAGGCAATCTCCCTGGAGTTAAAAAAGCCAGTTGGTAAAAATATGTTGCAATCACGCACCTGCGATTTTCTAATCAGATTAAAAAATTCCTATGCGGCCGGCCGGCCCACCATGATTGCGCCGTCCTCAAATGTTTGCGTCGCTATCGCCGAACTTCTCCAAAAGCACAATCTGATTGAAAGCTATTCAACTTCCGAAGATCCTCTCAAAAACATCACCTTAAACCTTATTTACCACGATCAGCGCCCTCAAATTTCTCATATCCGTCTTTTTTCCAAGCCCGGTCGTCGTCTTTATCACAAATCATCCTCTCTTCCCTGGGGTGCTTCTAAAAACTCTATTTTTATTATTTCTACCTCTAAGGGATTAATGTCCCAAAAGCAAGCTCACACCCAAAAAATCGGTGGTGAACTTCTTGCCGAAATTTATTAATCTATCTATGTCCCGAATCGGCAAACAACCAATTACTATTCCCGCTGGAGTTACTGTTGCTGTTGACCAAAGATTGGTTAAGGTTACCGGCCCCAAAGGCACTTTAGACTTAAAGTTACCTCTAAAAATCGAAGTTACTATTGTTGAGGGTCAGGTTATTGTCTCCCGTACCGGTGAAGACAAAAAAACTCGCTCCAACCATGGCACTTTCCGGGCCCACATTAACAATATGATTTTAGGTGTTCAAACTCTTTGGCAAAAAGAGCTCGAAATCCGCGGTATCGGCTACAAGGCGACCGTTTCCGGTGACAAACTAATCGTCACCGCCGGTTTTATCCATACCGTTGATATTGTTGCTCCCGCTGGTGTTCAGTTTCAGGTTACCGACGATACCAAAATTCTCGTCACCGGTATCGACAAAACCAAAGTCGGTCAAACTGCCAGCAATATCAGAAAAATTCGTCCCCCCGAGCCCTACAAAGGCAAAGGCATCCGTTATCTTGGCGAAATTATTAAGCTCAAGGCCGGCAAAACTGCCAAAGCCTAAAAATTATGATTATCCACAACCAAAAAATTAGACGTCAAAAAAGAATCCGGGGCCAACTCAAAGCCAGTCCCGGTATTCCCCGACTTTCAGTTTTTCGTAGTCACCAGCACCTTTGGCTTCAAATTATTGACGACAAACACGGCAAAACTATGGCTTCTGCCAATACCCGTTCTCTAAAATCTGAAAAATTGACCAAAACTCAAAAAGCTTTTGAGGCTGGTAAACTTATTGCCAAAGCCGCTTTAAAGAAAAATATTAAAAAAGTTAAATTTGATCGGGGTCTCTACCTCTTTCATGGTCGCGTTA
>JBBAAS010000026.1:0-8915 GCA_041658125.1 Candidatus Shapirobacteria bacterium
CCACCTTCTTGGTAGCCTTGGTCAAAATTTTACTGGGATATAAAACTACTTCTCTGATCATCAACCAATTGTATCAAATTATTCCCATTTTAGCTTATAATTAACCCATGACCAAAACTATTTTTTTCGGCTCCTCGTCTTATTCTCTTATTATCCTTGAATCTCTGTTAAAACTTTCCGACTTTCCGGTTCTGGCTGTTGTCACCAAGCCCGACATGCCTGTCGGCCGACAACAAACTATCACCCAAAACCCCGTCGCTCAATTCTCCCACGACCATCAACTTCTCTTACTTCAACCAATCAATTTTGGTCCCGAATTTATTGAAAAGCTCCGATCTCTTCAACCTGATCTGATTTTAGTCGTTGCTTATGGTCCCCCCTATTTTACAGAAGCGATGATTGATATTCCTCAATACAAAATCGTTAACATTCACCCCTCTCCCCTGCCTCGATATCGTGGAGCCACTCCCGGTCCTTGGCAAATCATCAACGGTGAAACCAAAAGCGCCGTCACTTTTTTTCAAATTGATGCTCTCCCCGATCACGGTCCGATTATCACCCAAATCCCTTTTGAAATCTCTCCTACCGAAACCACTGACTCCCTTTATCAAAAAGCCTTTTCTTTCGGCGCGCAAAACCTTTCCTCCGTTCTTTCTTCCTACACTAAAAACCCTCAAAAACTAACTCCGCAAAACCATTCTCAAAAATCATATTTTCCAAAATTCACCAAAGATTCAGCAAAAATCGATTGGTCTTGGGACAAAATCAAGCTTGAGAGGTTTATCCGCGCCCTCAATCCTTGGCCCATCGCTTGGACTTATGTCCAAAACCAACAAGGTCAACAATTATCTATGAAAATCTTTGGCTTTAACACCGAACCTACCGAAGTACAAATCGAGGGTAAAAACAAAACTCTCTGGTCCGAAATCTCCAAATACTACAAAATTATTTAATCTTGGCTATTTCACCGCGCAACTTTTTAATACATTTTGTACAAAAAGAACCGCTTATTTTCTCTTCACCCAACTTCATTGTTATCTTTTGAATATTCGCTCCAAATCTCCGGGGCGATCTGTTTTGAGCATGGGACCGATTTCGTCCAACCTTTGATCCTTTTTCGCATAAACTACATTTTGGCATAGGGCCTATGATAACATTAAAAGATTTACAAATAAATATGGCAAGTCTTTTCCCCATTCTTTCGATCTTAGGTCTTATTGTCGCCATCACCATTCATGAGTTCTCTCATGCTTTCGTTGCCGACCGGCTTGGTGACCCCACCGCCCGATCTCAAGGACGCCTCTCCCTCAATCCCCTCCGCCACCTTGACCCATTGGGAACCCTAATGCTTATATTTGCTCATTTCGGTTGGGGCAAGCCGGTACCAATCGATCCCTACAACTTTAAAAACCCCCGCCGCGACGAACTTTTAACCGCCCTCGCCGGACCTGCCAGTAATATTCTTTTGGCCGTTTTACTTTCCCTGCTCTTCCGCTTTCTCTCCCCCTCACTTTTTAAAGATATTCTCTATGTCATTATAGGAACCAATATTATGCTGGCTGTCTTTAACCTTCTTCCTATTCCTCCGCTTGACGGTTCGAAAATTTTTCTTAACCTTTTACCTTTAGAAAAGTCCCAAGAATGGGAAAATTCTCTTGGTCAATATGGTCCGTTTTTACTTCTTTTGCTCGTCTTTCTCCCCATCAATGGCAGTAACATAATTAGCCTCATTATTTCCCCTATTATCAACTTTTTAATGAATTTTCTCACTTGACAAGTTTTAGCCAAAGTCTCATTATTATTCCATGAACAATAAAATTACCGCTGGTTTTTTAGTCGTTTTCTTAGTTCTTTTTACTTCTCTTGTCTCTCTTCAAATTACCAATCTTTTTTTCCCCGGCAGTCAAAGCATTTTAGGCCTTAACACCGGCACTTCTTTGCCAGTCTATCCCACCCCGACTATTGCCTATAGACCAACCAGCACTCCCGTCCCCTGGTCAACCCCTACCCCTGCTCAAAAAATGCTTCCCTGTTATGCAGTCTACGATACTCATAGTCGATACTGCCGAGGCGTCACTCCCAAACCTACTGCCTGTACCGGTATTGAACAACTTTACGAACATTTTTGCTATCCCGGCTATTTCGCTACCCCCACTCCCACCCCTGCCTATAGGCCAACTAGCACCCCCACCCCTACCTACAAACCAATTTCTACTTCCACTCCCAAACCCCTATTACAAACCCGTTAATCTAATTTATTTAGCTTCGCCACCATCTTTTCTATCTCTTTTTCGCTCATCCCGTGAGCTCCGGCTCCTTCTTCCAAAGTTTCCATCCCGGCGGCTCCGCAACCAACGCAATGTAGTCCATAATCAAACACCAACTTTTCCGCCGCTTTCGGGTATTTATCTACTAAATCACCGATCAACATCGCCTTGGTTATCTTGTCATTTTTTGTTTTCATACTCCTCGATTTTACCTCTTAAAAATGCTAAAATAAATTACCTACCTTTTGCGATCTTTGAGAAGGCGTTTTTTCTAGCTAACCTAATCCTGTAGGGAAGCGCTGTCTTTGATCTCGTAAGTTTTCAAAGTAGCCTCCCGCCATGCTTTATAGCGTGGAAAAGTCACTATCGAAGCTCTCACCTAAGGTAGGTATTTTATTATTCCCTCTTCAATCTTTTTCAAGCTCGACTTATTTTTCGTCGCCTCGTCTTTGATATTTTTCATATATTTTTCTTCATATAGTTTTGGATATTCCAGATATCTTAGTAAAAACCGGAAAAGATCCAAATTTTTTTCCTTGACCCAACCCAACTTCTTTTCTAAAATTATCTCCAAATTGCCGTCTTCCTGGCCTCCGATATGGGTTATCGCCACAAATGGTTTTTCACAGGCCATACAGTCAAATAAAAAGTTCGGCCCGGCTTTCCCAAAAACCATATCACATCCGGCCAACACTTCAGCCATGTTTTCAATCCACCCCAAATTCTTTATTTGAATTAAGTTGTCTTTTCTTACCCCTTTTAGCAATTTTTGATACTGTTCTACCAAATTATAGGCAAACTTGTCCGTTCCGGCGTTAAATACAAACCCAACTTTACGGTCTACCATTAAAAGCATCGGTAAAATTTTTGGCAAAACATTATTTCCCAAGCTTCCCCCTCCCACAAAAATCACCGGTCTGTCATCCTCAAACCCCAACTTTTTTTTGTAATTTGCAATTTGTAATTTGGTAAATTTTTGGTACATCTGTTCCCTTACCCACCAACCGGTTTTTAGCACTTTGTCTTTGGTTATTCCATAATCCCCGGCCATGTTTTCCCCTACTTCGTCATAAACCAAATGCATATCGGCATTTTCCACAAAAGATACCGGGTTTACTGACCACGGATCGGCTACGACCGTCCACAACTTAAACTCATACTTTCCTTCCCCTTTCATTTTTCCTAAAGTTTGTGAATGAAAAAAATAAGCCGAAATCACCAAATCCGGCCGATACTTAGCTATTACCGACCTAATTTTCGGTAATCCCATTTTCGACAAATTATTCAAATACTCTCTAGCCGTTTGGCTCTCTACCGCCAATTTATAAGCCCATCTATTACTCCGAGGCATCGTTCGGTATGTCCAGGTATACAAATCTGCCCCGATTCCCAAATCACTTTTAACCTCCACATACTCTACTTTCCACCCATTTTCTTTTTCTTTTGGTTTCAAATAATTGTAAATTGACCGGGCAATCGACCGATGTCCCCACGGCATCGTATCCGTCAGCACCAGTATCTTTTTGATTTTCATGGAGCCCAAAGTCAGACTCGAACTGACGACCTAGTGTTTACAAAACACTTGCTCTACCAACTGAGCTATTTGGGCTTCAGTTGATTATATCAATTAATGCCTTCCTCTAGTCAAAATCTTTTGATGTTTTATTTCCAAATCTTCTGGTATTTCCCTTTTATTTTTTACTAAATATTCATATATCGCCTCGCCCAGCGCATCGATTGCTAAAAGCGAACAATGGACTTTAATCGGTGGCAAACCACCTAAGTCTTTTATTACCTGTTCATAATCCAATTTCAATACCTCATCCAAAGTTTTCCCCTTAGCCATATCCGTCACCGCGCTTGATGTTGCTATTGCCGCCGCACAGCCATAAGTTTCAAATTTTATATCCTCAATTTTGTCATCTTTAACCTTTATATATAGCCTCATCACATCCCCGCAAGCCATATTTCCCACTTCCCCCACTCCGTCTGGTTTAGCAATTTTTCCCAAATTATGGGGATTTCTAAAATGCTTTAAAACTATTTTTGAATAATTCATCATATTTTTGTTTTAAACGGCGAAATCTGCCTTAACTTTAAAATAATCTTTGGCAAAATTTCTAAAACATAATTTACTTCTTTTTCCGTTGTCCACCTTCCCAGGCTAAACCTGATCGACCCATGAGCTACTTTTGCCTCCAAGCCCATCGCCGTCAATACATGGCTCGGTTCCAAAGTTCTTGACGAACAAGCCGACCCGGTCGACACCGCCACTCCTTCTTGATCAAGCATCATCAAAATCGACTCCCCTTCCACGTTTTCAAATGAAATATTTACATTATTTGGTAACCTTTTTACCGGGTCTCCATTCAATCTGGTTCCTTCAATATTTTTTAAGATGTTTTGAATCATCTTATCCCTCAATTGCATTAATCTAGCCGACTCCTCGGCCATTTCATTATTACAAATTTCCGCAGCTTTAGCCATTCCTACAATCGCCGGCACATTTACTGTCGCCGATCTCATCCCACCCTCGTGTCCCCCGCCATGCAATAAGGCTTCTATTTTTACTCCTTCCCGGATATACAAAATCGCCGCTCCTTTTGGTCCGTAAATTTTATGTGACGAAGCCGTTAAAAGATCAATTTTCATTTTGGCAACATCAATTGGGATTTTGCCAAAACTTTGCGAAGCATCAGTATGAAAATAAACTCCGGCTTCCCGACAAATTTTTCCTATTTCTTCGATATTATTTATGGTTCCCACTTCATTGTTGGCATGGATTACTGATACCAAAATCGTTTCTTTTTTAATTGCTTTTTTCAATTCCTCTATTTTTACCAAGCCATTTTCATCCACCGGTAATTTAGTTACTTCAAAGCCCTGTTTTTCCATCCATTTAGCACTTTCCATTACACAATCGTGCTCGGTCGCCGAAATAATTATATGTTTCCCCTTCTCTTTATTTGCCCAAGTTATTCCCTTAATTACGGTATTATTGCTTTCCGTCGCACTGCTCGTAAAATATACTTCTGTTTCTTTAGCTCCCAAAATTTTTGCTATTATTTTTCGGCTCCTTTCCAAAGCTATCCCGGCTTCTGACCCTTCCTGATGTAACGAGGCCGTATTGCCAAATTTTTCTGAAAAATATGGCAACATCATTCTCACCACCAACGGATCTATCGGTGTTGTCGCCGCATAGTCCATATAAATTCTTCTTGTACTCATAACTACTACGATCATAGTAGTAAATTAATTCAAAATCAATAGGGAACTATTTTTTGGTAAAATACCAATACTTACCGCCCAGATAGCTCAGTTGGTAGAGCATCCCCTTGGTAAGGGGAAGGTCAAGGATTCGAGCTCCTTTCTGGGCTCAAACTACTTTTCTTTCCACCATTTTTCCCGCCAAACGCTCCTCCCACTCTACTCCATATCCCAGATACCTTCTAAAATCAAACTCCGGAAATCGCTTAATCAGCCCACATATCTTCCGAAAGTTATCGTACGCTCGGACCGGATTCCGCCATCCATTAACCAGTCTAAAGACAACTTGAGCCTCAGGACCCAACGTTTCTACTTCCTTTCCGTAAATTCTCACTACCCGCGATTCACAAAAATCTATCGGAAAAATTATCTTCCTAAAACCCCTTTGGACTACTACTGGCTCTCCGGTCCTCCATCGAAAATCGAAAACCGCCATCGGATCATTGGCTATTTCTTTTGGCAAATTTACCGGAGAAATCGGCATCTTATACTCCCCCGACATCCCTTCCTCCCACAATTCGTCACAACACCTCTTTATTTCTGGCAAAGAAACTCTCTTGGGTAAACCCACCAAATAATCTACATCCACCACTTTAAACTCCGACCCATCAACTCCCCTTAATAGCCTCGGCTCAATCCCAGTTAAACCATAGAAACCAAACGACCCCACCACCCTGGTCTCTACTCCCAAAGAGCCTAGCCTTTCCGAAACCTTTCCCATCATTTTCCCGGCCTTCGTCCTCACTTCCTCTTCTCTTATTCCGATGTTAGTTTCCTTACCATTCGTCGACACAAACATATCATATAATATTTTTTCGTTACCATCAATTCGCCAAAATATCCATTACCCTGCCTCAAATTTGCTATAATCTTTCTACCTAGGAGGGCTTGCCCTCCGAAGCGTTAGCGAAGGAGGGTGGGCAGGACGGTAATGCGCTAGTCTTGAAAACTAGTGGGAGCAATCCCTAACAGGTTCGACCCCTGTATCCTCCGCTTTGAAACCCTTTCGTGGTATCATTAGCTAGTCATGCATCTTCATCTCACCAGCCGGCATTTTGAGATTACTCCGAAAATTGAAAAGCTTATCGAACAGAAAATCACCGAGAAAATTGAACCCTTAATTTCTCATTTCGCTCCCGAATTTCACACCGCTTCCCTTCACCTGGAACAACAATCACACGACAAAGAGTACTATGCTCGATTTGACATGATTCTTCCGCCAAAAGTTCGGCTCTTTGCCAAAAGTCATCATCGCCTCTTGTCTTCAGCCCTAGTCGACCTTAGCCACGAAATCCGCTCTCAAATCACCAAAGTAAAAGCTTCTCAAGTCAACTATTCTCTTTGATTTTTTGTATACTTCTCCTGTGGTTTTTTTCCTATTTTTAATTCTATTTCTTTCCTTTCCGCGTTCCACTTCTGCTCAAATTCCCCTATTTTACCAGCTTTTAGAGGCGTATCATCCCTCTTCGCTGTCTTACTCCGATACTACTTCTGTTTCTTCCCTTGCCACTATCCTTCCTCTCACTCCAATTCTATCTGCAGAGCCTGCAATTTCAACCCCGATCTCCTCTCAAGTTCTTGGTGCCGCCATCGGTGGTAATGGCAAAATCATCACCATTGCCGTCCTTGGTGATTCTATGATCGATACTCTTACTCCAAGTCTTCCTCAACTCCAAACCGCTCTTCAAGAATATTACCCCACCACTAAATTCAATCTTCTCAATTACGGCGGCGGCGGCAGTAACATCGAAGATGGCCTCAACCGGCTTTTAAACGACCACGAATATTTAGGCAAAAAAATACCCAGTCTTATTTCCCAAAAGCCCGACATTATTGTCGTCGAATCATTTGCCTACAACAATTTCGGCAATTCCGAATCAGGCATCAACCGCCACTGGCTTGACCTCGGTGCCATCGTTCACAACATCAAAACTCTCCTTCCCGACACCAAAATTGTCCTTGCCGCGACCATCGCTCCCAATTCCATTGTCTTTGGTAACGGTATCAAGGATAGCCATTTCACCGCGTTGGATAAGCTGGAAAAATCCAAAACTATCCGTCTTTATCTTCAAAATCTGGTCAATTTCGCTACTTCTGAAAATTACCCTCTCGCCGATGCCTATCAACCGAGCCTCTTTAACGACGAAGGTTATCTTCCTTTTATAAATAGCGGTGACCACCTTCACCCTTCCGGTCCCGGTGGCGAATTTTTCTGTGACACCGTTGCCAAAGCCATCTTTGACCATAAGTTAATTGATAATTGATAATTGGCCATTAATAACTTAAAATACCCTCTATGGCCAAAGCCAAAAAAACACCTCGAATTCTAATTGCTCTTCTCTGCGGCGTTTGTGGCGCTCAAAATTATCTCACCGAGAAAAACAAAACTAACACCCCCGACAAACTAAAATTTCCAAAATATTGTCACTGGTGTAAAAAAAGAACCGAACACAAAGAATCCACCAAGCTCAAATAAATGGCCTCCTCTTTTCAAAAACAGTTCGTCAAAGAATGGACACAACAGTTGATCAGAAAGTACTTAACTGATCATAAGTTCCACGAAGTCGATACGCCCACTTTTCTTCCTTCCCTCCCCTTAGAACCCGGGCTTTACGCTTTTACCACCCACTGGCACCAAAAAAATCTTGATTTTTATCTGGCCACCTCCCCCGAAAGCTCACTCAAAAAATTAATTGCCGATGGTATTGGCAATTGTTTCTCTATCTCCAAAGCTTTTCGTGATTTGGAAGATATTGGCCCGACCCATAACCTGGAATTTTTTATACTCGAATGGTACGAAATGGCAAAAAATTACCGCCACATCGCCAAAACCGCTGAAAAACTAATAAACTATATTTACCTTGGTATCCAAAAAAAACTTAATATCCGAACAACTTCTATCCTCACTTATCAAAATCTCTCTATTGACCTCTCCTCTCCCTGGTATCGTTTCTCGCTAAATGACCTTTTTATTAAACACACCGGCATTGATTTAACTAAAAATTTTGATTTCACCGATTTTCAACAATCAACCCTCCAAAAAAACTTCTCGGTTTCCAATTTTACTGACTGGGAGCAAATTTTTTCTTATCTGATGATCACCGTCATCGAGCCCTGCCTGCCTCTCGACAAGCCGGTTTTTATTTTTGATTACCCCACCCTTCTTTCTCCTCTTTGCCAACCCTGCCCCGCAGCAGCGGGGTTTGCCCAGCGTTTTGAGCTTTATATTGGCGGCATGGAAATCGGTAATGCCTATACCGAGCTTACCGATGCCAATGTTTTAGAGGCTAATTTCAAACAGGAAGAAATTTATCGTCAAAAAAATCATCTCCCCACTCATCCTTACGATCAAAAACTGGTTGAAGCTACCCGTCACTTTCC
>JBBAAS010000027.1:0-8653 GCA_041658125.1 Candidatus Shapirobacteria bacterium
TGTAGCTTGAGGTACCACATCTTTGTTTTCTGCCGCATCTTTCAGCGCGACAACATAATCTGGAACATCGTAATCTGAAGTAACAGTTCCCGATGCCTGCCTCACACAAATTCTAACTTGTCGCTGAAAAGTATTAGCGATAATTTGTTGTTCACCTTCAGGATATCTTCTACGTAATTCTTCTAGTATTGTCGGCGCCTTCGGTTCTGGGCTAACCACCCGACCACCATCCCGTCCTATATTAAAATATCTATCCACTAACCAATTCTACTGCCCCAATTTATTTTGTTACAGGACTAGCTAATATTTGACCTATTACGAAATAAAAAGTTCAATTTTGACCTAAACAGATCCACTTTGTAAATATTATATATATCCTTACCAAACCTCCGCACTCACCATATTGTCTCGTTCTTTTAACGGACGGGAATTAACCAATCAACACCTCTATCAAATAATTTTTGGAAAGAAATTCAGGTAAGTATCCCTTGATAGCAAGTATAGGAATGTATTTCAAACTACTTATATTTATATCTTGACGACAAGTATTATTTGGTGTAGTATGGGGTATGATACAAAATAAACCAAAAGCCTTAAACCAAGGCGAGATAACAATTGGAAACATGAATCTCGCATGTGCCGTATTAGACAATTCCGAACGTGTAATTTCTATAAGAGGGTTGGCCAATTATCTTGGTGTTAAAGGCGGTGGGGCTTATTGGGAAAAAAAGAAAAAGTCCGATGCGGTAGTATTGCCAGAATTTGTGTCGGCTGGATACTTAGCACCATATATTACAGACGAAGTTAAGGACTTACTCACAAATACTGTTTTGTATACAGCACTGAATGGACAACCAGCCGAAGGAATCCGGGGAAAGATTCTTCCTAAAATTTGTGATGTATGGATAAAAGCGCTTAACGGAGGAAGTCTAAACATCCGCCAAAAACAAATCGCCGAGAGAGCATATCAACTACTTGGCGCTTTCGCCGAAATAGGAATTACCGCTCTTATTGATGAGGCTACCGGATACCAAAAAGCTAAAAACGAATATCAAAAAATTTTGGAGTTGTATATTGCGAAAGAAATGCGTCCTTGGATTATGACATTTGATGATAGTTTTTATATAGAACTTTACCGACTACTTGGTTGGACTTGGGATGCTTACAAAATGAAAAAGAAACAACACCCTCTGTATATTGGTAAATTGACGAACAGATTAGTTTATGAAAAACTAGCCCCGGGTGTTTTGCAGGAGCTTCAAAAGATTAATCCAAAAAATGAAAAAGGGAGACGAAAGACAAAACATCACCAACACTTAACCGAAAATGTCGGATACAGAGAATTGCTCAAATTGATAACCGCAGTGACTATTTTAATGGAGCAATTTCCAAACGGAGACTTGACGGCTGCGATACAAAAAATTGATTCCAGATTCCCCTCCTTTTCACCATTCTACCAAACTTCCATGGATTTTCCAGCCGTTGCCAACAAACAGGTTTTTGATACAGCAATAAAAGAAGCCTCTAAACCCGTAAAAGCATTAGATGGAAAAGCGGAATAGGATAGAATCTCCGATTGTACCGATAGGAAAACTCATTAACATACGCTTGTAAATACTTTGGAGAAACTGCATGATATGTACCATTAATTGACCTTTTGAGTTGTGACCAAAATCCTTCAAGTGTGTTGATGGACATCGCTCCGAACATATTCTTTTGATCCATGATTGACTGTTTGATGATTGTACCCCCTCTTTTGTGAGTGATCTATAAGGTAAGTATTCATCCGTCATTATCTCCATACCAAGTGTAATATTTCCTCTAATTATTGGCATAACTGTTTTTCTTTTGGTATCTCCCACCACTTTGGCTTTAATTGAACCTTTTCTTTCCATCATTCCAAATTCAGGAGTTTTGTTTTCTGAACCTCTACCCTTTTATTATTTCCACCCTTACCTCCAATATATGTTTCGTCTAATTCTGTGGTTTTTGAGAAATTGCCACCAAGTTCAGTAAAGAGTTGACGTATTTGTTTTGCCATTCTCCAGGCAGTTTTATAAGTACAACCGAGTTGGCGTTGTAATTCCATAGCTGATACACCGTTCTTAGAGGTAGAAAAAAGAAAAATAGCATAAAACCACAACTTAATTGACGTTTCGCTTTTATGAAAAATTGTATTTGCTAGAGGGTGTATCTGATTTCCACAAAATTGACAAGCATAACACTTTCTGGCAGTTACTTTGTAGTATTTGAAAGAATTTTTACACGCAGGGCATTTCGTGAGGGATGAAAAACGCTGTTTGAAAATTTCTTCAATACAGGCTTCTTCGTTTAGATACTTAGAGTTAAAATCTTGTATAGTGAATTTGATCATGAAAGTAGTTTAGCATGTTATTCACTTGTTGTCAAGGGATAGTTACCGAAATTAAAATACTAGACTAATTACACTAATAATGACTTTTTACTTGACTTTGGTCTTTATGCCCTTTTTATCGTCTGGTATCTTTATAATTTCTGTGAGGCGCTGTTTTCTTTCATATCTATTTATATACCACTCCTCAATTAACAGCTCTATTAACCCGATTAATTTTGTTGCCTCCTCCGGTTCAACGTCAATAATTACGTTCACATCAAGTTCCATATGCGCACCAATATTTCCAATATCACGAACCGCATCAATTGCCGCCCAAACATCAGAGTCAACTGAATTTTTTATCGCCACTATTTCATTCTTTAAAGTCCATAATCCTTTATAATCTTGCGGTTTCTTAATACCCCAAAAATCTCTAATCATTCCCTGTAAGGCTCGTCGAGAAAGAGTAGCTGAAGCTTTTGGACTATCGTTTTTGATTTTACAAGCCTCTTCATAATCGTTGACGATTGCTTCTGGAATAATATCTCGAGAATACACCTTTGCCTCCGAATCAGGGATAAGGTTCCAAAAATAAGTTTTGTTAGCTGTTGTGATCCGACCACTGTGTTGACTAACTATTGCTTCGAACAAACCCAATGTAAAATTGAGTTTTTTACAATCTGGATTTGGACATACCACAAACCTTCCTCTTACCGATTTATATCCATCAACACTGACAGTATAATTCTCTCCAGTTACGTTATCAACATCATCGTCTCCAATCGTTGAAGGATGTTTGCAGTAGGGACAAGTCCAATTTTGTCTCATTATTTAAATATATAAAATATAAACTTGGTATATTAAGTACGATCTGATTTTCCAAATATGACTAAGACTTTACCTATTATATACTAACTCATCAATGAAAATCGCTATTTTCCACAATCTCGACAAGGGAGGAGGATTAATTTACCTCGAAAAAATCGCCAAAACACTCAAAGAAAAACACACGGTTGATTTATATGCCCTCAATTACAATTCCGACACAACAAACTTTAGTAAAAATTATGTATTCCCCATATCGACAACCACTGGAGTTATTAAACACTTACATCAAGTTTTATTTAAATTAAAAGAAAAAAATAAAATCATCGCCGAGCTTATAGACAAAAACAATTATGATCTGGTCATTATCGGGCAGTGTTTTTTAACCCAATCACCATATCTACTCAAGTATTTAAAAAACAAAAATTCACTCTATCTTTTGCACGAACCTAAAAGAGAATTTTATGAAAATACTTCTTTTGACTATTACTCATTTAAAAGAATTTTGACTAGACTAATTCGTTTACCAATAAAATTTATCGATATAAATAATTGTCAACATGCTAGGACGATAATATCTAATTCTTATTATTCAGCCAAAAGAATAGAAGAAATATATAACAAAAAATCTTTTGTGGTTTATCCCGGACTTAAACAAATAAAACCCAAATTAGTCATTAAAAAAAATAATAAAAAAATAATTTCTGTCGGGTTGTTCTCAAAAATTAAAGGCCATGACTTTTCAGTCAAACAAGTCAGTGGACTTAAATCTACATATTTAAAAATAATTGGGAGAAAAACTGAAGAATATAAAAATATATTAAAAATTACCCAGGAAAACGACGTAATATTAGAATCAATTTTCGATGCTAATGACAAAAAGAAAAAAGAGATTTTATCCAATAGTACTTTCTTCTTGGCTAATCAAGAAAACGAACCCTTTGGGGTCTCCACCCTTGAGGCAGTTGATGGTGATTGCTTTGTTTTAGGTAAAAACGAAGGAGGAACTGCAGAAATAATTAGCCACGGACTTAACGGTTTTTTATATTCAAACAATATAAAGATAGCCCAAAAAGCATTAAGATATTATTTAAGTCAAAAATACATTAAAACCTATAAAACAGTTAAAATAGATTGGAAAGAAACAACCAACAAATTACTTAATATTTTTCAATTAATTCAATGCCAATCTCCCTCCTCCTCTTAACCCACAATTCTTCCTTGGACCTAACCAAACACTTTGGTTGGCTAAAAGATTGCCAGGCGATTGATGAAATTGTAGTTGTCGACGACAACTCAACCGATAACACTAAAAAAATTGTTGACGGTTTCCAAACCAAAAAACGATCTATTAAGTTCTTCAGTAGGGGATTGGAGAATGATTTTTCGGCCCAGCGCAACTTTGCTCTCTCCAAAACCAAAAACGATTGGGTTTTGTGGCTTGATCCCGACGAGCAACCGGAGGAAAAATTAATAAGATTTTTGGGTAATATAGATACAAGTCTATATAACTATGCCTTTAAGAGACCATTGGTATACCTCAACAATATTCTTACTCACGGAGAATCGTTTAATGTCTATATAACCCGTCTTTTCAATAAAAATCACGGTCAATTTGCCGGCCTGGTTCACGAAACTTGGCAATCATCAAAACCGGTTGTTCAAAAAGATCTTTCTATCCTTCATTATTCTATTCCCAACCTCAAAGCCTTTTTAGAAAAAATTAATTTTTATTCCACTCTTCGTGCCCAAGAACTTTTTAACCAAAAAGTAAAAACCAATCTTTTTCAGATCATTTTTTACCCCAAAGCCAAATTTATCCAAAACTATATTTTCCGTCTTGGTTTTCTCGACTTCACCCCCGGAATAATCATTGCTCTTTGTATGAGCTTTCACTCATTTTTGGTTCGATCTAAGCTATGGCACTTATCTCAAAAATAATTTTATATCTTTTAGCCATCTCTTTTGCCTTCGGCCAACTCGCCCGGATCAACATCTTCAACACCTCCATTCCCATAGTTGACTTTCTTATCCTTGCCCTCGTCTTTTTTAATCTCCTTGGCTATTATCGGGTAAAACACCTCAAAATCACTAATAAACCATTACTTTTTTTTCTTCTCTTTGCCTGGATTTCCTTTGGCATTAATTTAATAATTCATCACTATCCGCCTCTAAAACCGCTACTTTACCTACTCCGACTAACTGGCTTACTTTCACTTTTTATCTTGCCTTTAAATAAAAAACTTTTAAGCCAAAAATTTCATCTCTTTTTAAGCATTGCCCTTATTGCCAATATTATTTTTGGTTTTATTCAATATTTTTTCTGGCCTGATTTTACCTATTTTGAAACCTTCAACTGGGATCCCCATCTGTACCGTCTTGTTAGCACTTTTTTTGATCCGACTTTTACCGGCCTGATTTATTTACTTTTTTTTATCAAAATTTTTCTATCTCCCACAAAAAACAAAGTCTTCAAATATTTTCTACTTATTATCACCTATCTTGCCATGTCTTTAACTTATAGTCGTTCTTCGCTTTTGGCTTTTTGGCTCACCTCACTATTTGTTTCTTTTAGGCTCAAAAAACCCATAATTTCAGCAATTTCTACGATATTAATTATTCTCACCATTATTCTTCTGCCCCGCCAACCCGGCGAAGGCACCCGCCTCCAAAGAACTAGTTCCGTCAAGGCTAAAATTGAAAATTACCAAGAAGGAGTTAGCGTTTTTCTAAAATCCCCAATTATCGGCCATGGTTATAACAATCTTTACTATGTTCGCGAGGTAAGAAATCCAGTATCTCACGCCAATTTTGGTTTCGATTCCAGCCTTCTTACCATTCTTAGCGCTACCGGCATTATCGGATTTATTCTCTTTATTCTTGGCCTTAAAAAAACATTCATTTCCTCAACCCCAATTCTTCAGACAGAACTAGTTGCCGTTCTGATTCATTCCTTATTCTCCAATTCTCTTCTTTACCCTTGGATCCTTACTTTACTTCTACTCAACTAACTAAATATCAGCCGTAATTACAATATTTTTCTTTGTTTCATTGCCGGCTGTATCCACCACCCTTATCTCAATATCGTTTTTCCCTGCTACTAATTGTGTTTTTAGTTTAAACTGACCATCATTATCTACCGGAGCTATACGACCGTTAATCGTTACGCTTGCCCCTTTTTCGGTTTTCCCGATCACATCAAAATCAGTATAGTCAACTTTTAAAGTATCTTCCAAAGGATTTATCATTTGAACCTCCGGCGATTGATTATCAAAAACCACTGTTTCACTTTTTGAGGCTTCGCTACTACCTCCCTTATCAGTCATTGCTATGGTTGAAAAACTATTAATCCCTTCATCCAAGGTTACTTCCTCAAAACTAAAATCCCCCTTGTCGGAAACCTCTTTTCTCCCTATCGACACATCATTTTTTAATAATTCAACCGTTATTTTGGGCTCTGCCAATCCGGCAATCGTTATCATCGCGCTGTTAGTCGCTTCATAGGGAATTACCAGTCTGGGTGGCAATGGTGGCATCACTACTTCCTTTTCCACCTTTCCTCGATTTTTTATATCTCCCAAAAGTACGGAAAATTTAACCAACAACGGCAGTCCGAACATCACTACTGCTAAAAATAACACTATCGTCATAAACCCAAAAAAGACCGTCTTCCGGGTGATTTGCGTCTCTTCGTTACTTTTAAATTTTGTTCTTTTAAATTCTGCCATGCTTAATTCTATCAAATGAGCCAGCGGGGAGGATCGAACTCCCGACCCCAGCTTTACGAAAGCCGTGCTCTACCAACTGAGCTACGCTGGCAAAATTAGTAATTCTGGAGCGGCTAGAGGGAATTGAACTCTCGACTCATCCTTGGGAAGGACGCGTTTTACCACTAAACTATAGCCGCTTGTCCCAGATTTTAGCAAAAATCAAATCCCTTTTGGCAAAATCAGTTTCATTCCGATTTCCAGCTTGTCCGGATCTCTCAGTACCGTTTTGTTTCTCTGCCACACTTTCGTCCACATAAATCCGTCACTGTAAGCTTGAACACAAATTTTCCATAAATTATCTCCTTTTACCACCACATATTCGGTATCTTCCAAAATTTCTCTGTTCTCCTCAACTTTTACGATATCCGTCTTTGGCAAAATTAACTTTTGACCCTTCAATATAACTCCCGGCGTTTTTAAATTATTTACCTTAGCTATTTCTACCCATTTGTTTCCGTCACCATAATTCACCTCCGCAATTTTCCACAAACTGTCACCTGTTATCACCTCATAAATATTATTTTCGGCTTCTTTTTCAGTTTGAAAATCCTGATTAACACTTACTCCCGGCAATTCAACATTTCCCTTTCTTTTTTGAAAAAAATTAATTACTAACCCGGCGATTACCGCTACCATTACCAAGCCCAAAAACATACTTACCAACTCTTCGGACGACTTAAAAAATTTACCTGTATTTTTTTCTTCAGCCATATAACCCACTTTATCTCAAAACCGACCTATAGTCAATTGGTACGATACACCGGTAAGCCCAAATCAACCAAGCCTATAAATTTATTTAATTCTCGGGTAAAAGCCGCCAACAGCTCTTTATTTAAACCATAAATTCTTTGTTTTCCGTTAACCCGACATCTCACCAATCCACATTTTCGAAGCACCGCCAAATGGCTCGATAAAGTTGCCTGGCTAATTGTAAAACTCTTCAAAATTTCATTAACGCTCAGGTCCTGTTCCTTTAGCAAAGTAATCACTTTTCTCCTGTTTTTATCTACCAAAGCTTTGAATATTTTATCCATCATCCAATTATATCGATAAACATAAATATATCAACACCCATCAAACACTTGCATTAATTAATTCCATAGACGAAAATATCCCATATGCAAAACGATATGAAAAAGGAAAGAACCCTGGTTATCATTAAGCCCGATGGTATCCAAAGAAGCCTAATCGGAGAATTAATCAAAAGATACGAAAGAACTGGGCTTAAGCTTACTGCCCTAAAAATGGTCATTCCCACCGAAGAACAAGTCGAAAAACACTATACTGTCGACCCGGAATGGAGAATGAAAAATGGCAATAAAACTATCGCCTCCTATCAAGCCAAAGGCAAAACTCCTCCTTCTTCTGATCCCATGGAAATGAGTGGCATGACTCTCAAAAAACTAATCAAATACATCTCCTCGGGACCGGTTATTGCTATGGTTTGGCAGGGGATGCACGCCGTAGGCGTTGTCCGTAAAATTACCGGCTCAACCGAACCGTTAACTTCAGATGTCGGCACTGTTCGTGGTGACCTGACCATCGATTCATACGAAGTTTCCGATATTGATCAAAGATCAGTCAGAAATTTAATTCATGCTTCCGGCTCTACCGAGGAAGCTGAAAAAGAAATTACTTTGTGGTTCAAGCCCGAAGAGCTAATCAATTATCGGCTCATCTCCGAAGAAATTCTTTACGACATCAA
>JBBAAS010000028.1:0-7759 GCA_041658125.1 Candidatus Shapirobacteria bacterium
GCTGAAGAACTGTTTGAAAGAAAAAATGTTAATGAAGCAGTTGAGGCTTCACGAGAAGCATTAAATAAACTAAAATATGCGGAAAGCCTAGTTAACCAAAAACAGGACAAAGATGAAGAAACTAAACAACTTGAAGAACAAATTGATAAAGCCGGAATCGTTTATCAGCAGGTGGTTGGGAATATGGCCGGGGGATTTGATTTGGAAGCGACTAGGTATGAAGAGACGATGGCAGAGATCAAAGAGTTCAATCAAAAATCCGAAGACTCCAAAAATAAAGAATAGGCTAATCTGGCCAATATTAATCGGAATATTACTGATATTTTTAGGAGTGGTTTACGTGACTAAAAATATTCCTAACCCAAAAAAGCTTTTGACTGACGATTTTCCGGAAGCATCGCAAATATTTGATAGAAACGGAAAATTGTTGTATGAGTTTTATTCAGACAAAAGAAGAGTGCCAATAAAATTAACAGAGGTGTCGGACAAGATGATTAAGGCAACTTTGGCGATTGAGGACGCTAATTTTTATAATCACGGAGGATTTGACATCAAAGGCATTATCCGTGGAATGTACCGAACTATTTTTCAAAAAAGACTCCAGGGAGGATCAACTTTAACCCAGCAATTAGTTAAAAATGCCTTGTTGACGCCGGAAAGGACTTGGTCACGAAAATTTAAGGAGGCAATTTTGACAATAGCGACTGAGGCTTTATATAGTAAAGATCAGATTTTGGAAATGTATTTTAACCAAACACCATATGGAGGAACTGTCTGGGGAGTGCAGGCGGCCGCTAAAGCAATATTTGGAAAAGAAGTAAGAGACCTGAGCTTGGCAGAAGCGGCGCTACTGGCAGGATTACCCGGATCGCCAACTAAATACTCCCCTTTTGCTCATCCGGATGCCGCTAAAAACAGACAGGGATTGGTACTACAGAGGATGGAGGAATTAAAAATGATTTCGACAAAAGAAAAACAAGCGGCAGAACAGGAAACATTAATTTATAACCTAAATAAAACAGGAATTGAGGCACCACATTTTGTGTTTTATGTGAAGGAACAACTAGTGGAAAAATATGGCTTAGATACGGTAAATCAAGGTGGATTAAAAATAAAAACAACTCTAGATTTAGAGATGCAAAAATATGCTGAAGCGACAGTAGCAGCGGAATTAAAAAAATTGGAAAAATTGAAAGTATCCAACGGAGCAGTGATGATTACCCAACCTAAGACCGGAGAAATATTGACAATGATAGGATCAAAGGATTATTTTGCAACCGATATCGACGGAAAATTTAACGTAACAACGGCTTTAAGACAACCAGGATCATCAATAAAACCCTTAAATTACGCGGTAGGAATTGAAACCGGAAAAATAACAGCAGCATCAGTATATAATGACAGCCCAACCTGTTTTTTGGTGGAAAACCAAAAGAGCTATTGTCCGACTAATTATGGCTTTCACTATTTTGGAATACAGACAGTGAGAAATTCGTTGGCCAGTTCATTGAACATCCCGGCAGTAAAAACTTTATGGCTCAACGGACTTCGAACTTTTGTGGCATCAGCTTCAGCGATGGGAATAACAACATTTAAAGATCCGAGCAATTACGGGTTATCATTAACTTTGGGAGGAGGAGAGGTAACGATGACAGACATGGCGACGGCGTTTGGAGTGTTGGCAAACAGTGGGATAAAACAGCCGTTAGTGTCAATTTTATCGGTAACTGACCGACATGGAAAAATTCTAGAAGAGTATCAATATATTCCGGGAGAAAGGGTATTGTCGGCAGAAACGGCATTTATTATTCAGCAAATTTTGTCAGATGACGGAGCCAGAAGTATGGTATTTGGCCGTGGGTCAATGTTGAATATTAAAAAACATCCGGAAGTGGCAGTGAAAACCGGAACAACTAATGATATGAGAGATAATTGGACAATTGGATACACGCCGGGATACGTGGTAGCAACTTGGGTGGGAAATAATGATAATACAAAAATGGGGGGGTTAGTTTCCGGAGTAACCGGGGCAGCACCAATTTGGAATAAAATTATGACGCAAGTCTTGAAAAATGAGCCGATAAGGAAAATGCCGGTACCGCAAACAGTGGTCAGTTTGCCAGTATGTAATTTAACCGGACAATTGATACCGGAAGGAGGCTGTGACTCACATATGGAATATTTTAAGAAGGAGTACCAGCCGACACAGAGGGTGCCTTTACGAAACAATGTTTTGATTAATAAAGATAACGGCCAGTTGGTTTTGAAGGGAGAAGTATTGCCTAATGTCGAATGGCAAGAGCATTTAGCAGTACAAGATGCAACCGGAGCGTGGATATGTCTTGACTGCCCGCCGAAAAGCGAGGATGATAAAAGTGTCAACGTAATAAATTAAAGCAGGTGCTGAAACTACTTAGAATTATAAAAATTTTTCTGGTAGGATTGGGTCGTCCTGTATTTTGGGCAGGATGGAAGTTTTTCAATCTGGGGAAGAGTGGTTGGTCAAAAATAAGAAAGATTAGGATAAATTTTAGAATTAGTGTCAAATGGAGATATTTATTTCTAGTAATAATACTTGGAATATTTGTCGGGAGTGGAAATTGGTTTTATCGGCAAATTTGGCAACAATTACCAGATGTAAATTTAATTTATAACCCGCCGAAATTGTCAACAAAAATTTTTGATAGAAACGGAAAATTATTGTATAAATTTTATGAAGGCGAAAACAGAAGTTGGGTGAGGTATGATCAGATTCCAAAATCATTGGTCTGGGCAACAATAGCCATAGAAGATAAAGAATTTTTTGAACACCATGGACTGTCACTAAAAGGAATGATCTCGGCAGTTTGGTTTAACTTGTTTAAAAAAGAAGAAAATTTCGGATTTAGAGGAGGATCAACAATTACCCAACAGTTAGTAAAAAATGTTTTTTTTACCGGAGAGAAAACGATAAAAAGAAAAATAAAAGAGGCCATACTGGCAGTGAAGGTGGAAAGAGAATTGACCAAAGAGGAAATATTAGAAAGATATTTTAACCAAGTGGCTTACGGCGGAGAAATATACGGAGTTCAGGAAGCGGCAACCAGGTATTTTGGAAAAAACATAGAAGGAATTGATTTGGCCGAAGCGGCATTTTTGGCAGGAATGGCGGCGGCCCCAAGTTCATATTCTCCGTATGGAGAAAGTTGGGAGTTAGCAAAGTTAAGACAGAAACACGTAATTGAGGAGATGGTAAACGCAGGGTTAGTTGACAAGGAAAAAGCAGAAACAGTAAAGATAGAAATATTAGCGTTGAAAAACGAAAAAATCGGGATCCAAGCACCACATTTTGTGTTTTATGTAAAAAATTGGTTAGAAAAAGAAAGAGGACTAACTAACGTGGGTCGGTTAGGATTAAGCGTTTGGACCAGTTTGGATTTGGAAACACAAAAACTATCAGAAAAAATTGTATCGGACGAAATTGATAAAGTAAAAAATTTAAAAATTTCAAATGGGGCAGCACTGGTTTTGGATGTAAAAACCGGAGAAATTTTGGCTATGGTGGGGTCAAAAGATTATTTTTCCAAAGATATAGACGGAAAATTTAATGTGACAACGGGATTGAGGCAACCGGGGTCGTCGATAAAACCGATAAATTATCTTTTGGCGTTAAAAAACGGCAAAACTTTAGTATCAACAGTAA
This sequence comes from Candidatus Shapirobacteria bacterium, assembly GCA_041658125.1. Classification (GTDB taxonomy): domain Bacteria; phylum Patescibacteriota; class Microgenomatia; order UBA12405; family UBA12405; genus JBBAAS01. The sequence goes on from JBBAAS010000028.1 coordinate 3,683, forward strand.
ACGATAGCCCCGTGACATATTATGTCGCGGGACAAAAGCCGTATGCTCCTAAAAATTATAACGGTAAATACATGGGGACGGTAACTATTAAGACAGCATTGGCGTCGTCTTTGAACGTACCATCGGTAAAATTGTTATCAGAAAACGGAGTAGCTAATATGATTGAAATGGGCAGAAAAATGGGCATAACAACCTGGGAAGAGAAAAGCCGATTTGGATTGGCTTTGGCGCTGGGAAGCGGTGAAGTAAAGATGACAGAGCTAGCACAGGCTTATAGCATTTTTGCTAACTTGGGTGAAAAGGTGGAAATAAGCCCGATAATTTCGATTAATAATTATCTCGGAGAGACGATATACCGCCGGGAAATAAAAAGGGAGACAATATTTGAACCGGAATATGCGTTTTTAATTAATTCGGTTTTAGATGACAATGAAGCCAGAGCACCAATTTTTGGATTAAATTCAAAGTTAAGAATCGATGGAAAAACGGTAGCAGTTAAAACCGGAACAACTAATAATTTAAAAGATAATTGGTGTATCGGTTGGACACCGTCATATTTGGTAGCCGCTTGGGTGGGAAATAATAATGGTAGTCCGATGAGCTGGGTAGCATCCGGAATTTCGGGAGCAACACCAATATGGAACCGAATCATGGGAGAAATTTTAAAAAATAAACCTGACGAGCAGTGGACACAACCAAACGGAATATACCGGGCAAATTATTGCGGCAAGGAAGAATATTTCTTAGCCGGAACTGATAAAAACATCAGGTGTCCAAGGCTGGTAACAAAAGAAGAAGAAATTAGCCTGACTGAATAACAGACCAGTAGATTTTTTCGACCAAATCAGGGACCAGCTCCATAGGCGAAGGATTGTTTTGAGGAGGGTAAATAACGATAAAAATTTGCCGATCCGGAACCGACAAGAGGAAATAAAAATTGGAAGAAGGATCGGATTCCTCGGTAATTTGGCGAAAGATAACCCCTTCCGGTAAGAGAGATTTGGTAGGACCATCAGTTATGGGGGAAGATTTCGTAAGTTTTTCTTTTTGGGTGGTGAGATTCTGGGATTCAAGAGATTGATTAAAGTTTTTGGACCAGGAAAAATCACCGGACTGGACAAAAACAGACCAGGAGTCATAATCTTTTTTAAAAATTTGGTTAAGGCCTTGGCCGGGATCCGAAGTCCGATTGGGAGCGGGGAGGGGAAAATTAAGACTGATTTTGGGAAAAGTTTTGGTAGAGAAAGTATTTTTAAAAAAACGATAAGCGGCAAAAGCAAAGCTTAAGCCGATGGTAAGGATAAGTAGAATGATAAGCAATTGACGCTTGCGACGGAGTTTGTCAGAGTCAGAGATGGTATCAACCAAATCAAGCTGTTCGGCGGATGATGATTTTGAAAATTTTGATTTGAAAACCATAGATATCTAAGAACGAATTTGATTAAGAGTGAGAAGACCCGGCTTGGCACCAAGACGGGAGACGACAGAAGCAGAATTTTTAATGCCCCAGAAAAGAGCATCTTCCGGTTTAAGGCCATGAATTAGTCCAGCAACAAAACCGGAACCAAAGGAGTCACCGGCGCCGGTTTCATCAATAGGGATGACATTTAGGATGGGTGAATAATATTTTTGGTCTTGAATAAAAACATGGGCACCCTGCCGACCATTGGTAACGGCACAGATTTTGGCACCGGAGGATGATATTTTTGGCCAAAATTGAGGATCGGAAGCCGATAGTCCCGAAAAATCTTCAGCTTCGGTTTGGTTAAGAAGAAAAAAATCAAGATGAGGTAAAAGAGGAAGAAGTCGGGCTTTTTGTTTTAGTTCACGATTACCGGGATTAAGGGCGATTTTAATATTGTTTTCCAAAGCAAAACCGATAAGTTGTTCCAAAAGGTCGAGATTGCCTTCAAGGGAAGAAGTATAAAACCAGTGAGTGTTTTTAAGTAATTCCCAGTTAAAATGACGAGATTCAAGATGGGTAGGGCCACGATTGGTAAGGATGGTGCGGCTACCATCACTGGTTACTAAAATAACAGAATAATCGGTGGTATCGTTTGGTTGCGAAATAATGAGAGAGGAATCAACTTGATTCTGCCGGAGATCCTGATAAATATATTGAGATAAAAGATCTTCGCCAATCAAAGAAAGGCAGGCTGATTTTAAACCCAGACGGGAGAAGGCGACCGATGAGTTGGTGGCACCGCCACCGGAACAAATTAAGCCTTCAGAAATTTCATTTTTAGAAGAAAGAGGCAGTGACAGGTAGTTATCTTTTACTAAAAAGTCTCTTGATTTAACAAAGATGTCAACGGTGGCAGCACCAATGGAAATAACATCAAGCATGAGGAGTTTGGGAGGAATTGGAAAATTGGACTAATTTTTGGATAATAAGATCTTTAAGGTCAGAGATAATCGGAGCGAGAAGGTCATAAATTCTTTCAGAGCTTGAAGAAGAAAGGGAGTTGTTCAAAGATCGTTTATATTGAAGCCGAAGATCGGTGTTAATGTTGACTTTAACGATACCGAGCTTTTGGGCGGAAGCTATTTGGTTTGGACTAATACCGGAACCGCCGTGAAGGGTGAGAAATTTATCTTTGGGAAGATTGTCAAAAACTTTTTGAAGAAGATCAAGATCGATATTTTCCGGCAAATCAACTTTAACCCCATGAAGATTTCCGATTGATATAGCTAAAAGATCGGCATTAGTACTTTTCAAATATTCCCGGGCAGTGTCAGGATCGGTGTAACTTTTGGGAGAAACAGAAGTCCCGACAACTTCAATCCGGTTAAATTCGGCTTCAACGAGAATATCGGGATTAATTTTTTTAGCTTCAGTGACAAAAATTTGGGTGGCTCCAAGATTGATATCGTAGTCCTGTTTGGAAGCATCAAAATGGACCATGTCAAAACCAAGCCCAATGAGGTTCTTAAGACGGGCCAAGTCGGTGCCGTGATCCATGTTGAGATAAATTGGCAAGTTATCAGCTTGAGCTTTCTTAACCAAAAGATAAAGACGTTCGGCAACAATAAACTTATCCTCGCCGGGAGAAAGTTGGACGAGACAAGGCAGTTTGGTTTCGGAAACTGCGGCTTCGACAGCCTGATAGATTTCAAAACAATCGATGTTAAAAGCCGGAATAGATAGGTTTTTTTGACGATATTCAATTAGGAGTTGTTTGAGAGGAATCATTTTGAAAGTAGTTGGTTAACGGCATTGCTAATGTCGGCCGAGCCAAGACCGTAATGGCTATATAATTCATTATAGCCCTTAGCCGACTGACCGAAACGATTATCAACGGCCAGATGAATAAATTTAACAGATAAGCCGGAAGAGAGAATTAGAGCGGCAATCGCCTCCCCCAGCCCGCCATTTTTTTGATGATCTTCAAGAACAAGACAACGACCGGTTTTGTTGAGACTTCGAATGATCGTTTCAGCGTCAAGCGGCTTGATAGACGAGCAATTAATAATTTCAAGATTGAGATGGTTGAGCTCTAAAACCTGAAAGAGTATCGGGCCATAGCCGAGAACGGTTAAATCGGAACCTTTTTTTAGAACATGAGATTTACCGATAGTAAAGGGTATTTTGGAATCATAAGCGAATGGGGTGGCGGGCCGGACTAAGCGAATATAAGCAGGCAGGTGGCTTTGAGAAGCAACGGTAACAATTTTTGCAGCTTCGATGGCATCCAGAGGAGCAAAAACCTGCATGTTGGGTAAAGACCGCATCAGGGCGACGTCTTCGAGCATTTGGTGGGTGGCACCAAGGTCGGTGCTTAAGAGGCCGGCATGAGAACCGATGATTTTGACATCGGCGTGGTTGTAACAAATCGATTGTTTGATAACGGCCCAGTTGATGGCCGGAGAAAAACAGGCAAAAGAGGTCAAAAAAACGGTTTTGCCGGAATGAGCCAAACCGGCGGCGACACCGGCGGCATTGTTTTCAGCAACACCGCATTCAATAAACTTTTCTGGAAATTTTTTAGCAAATTTACCAAGATGCAGAGAGGTCTTAAGATCGGCATTAACCACATAAATTTTTGGGTTGCGGATAGCCAACTTGACCAGAGTGTC
>JBBAAS010000029.1:0-7393 GCA_041658125.1 Candidatus Shapirobacteria bacterium
AGATTAAAAGTCAGACGGCCTTCTTCGAGTAGTTTGTCGATGCGGGAGTTGTTGAGATGAGTAATATTGGTTTTTTCTTGAGTGGAGTGCCAAAAAGTGTATTGATCAGGATCGGCGGGAATACCACTATAAGCCAAAACGGCATCGAAATTTTGAGGATCAATTTGGTTTTCGATAGTGATAGTAACGTCAATGCCCAGATCTTTTTTCCAGCTATTTTTTATTTCTTCAGCAATCGGGAGAAGATCACGATTAATAACATTTAAACTTATTTTTTCTATTTTATTGCCTTCAAATAGGTCTTTAGCCCTTTGGGGATTGTAGGCATAATCTTTGACATCGGGATTGTAGGCCCAGGAATTAGGAGAAATTGGGCCAAGACAACGTTTGTTTTTATCAGGAGTTTTGGGAGTAGCGTAAGCTAAGGCTTGTCTAAGTTGTTTTTGAGAAAATTTTTGAGTATTGATAAAAATTCCCAGATATTTATCGGTAGTATTGATATAGGGAACTATTTTGGTTTGGCTCCAATCGTTGAGGTAGCCAGGAAGTGTTTCGATTTCAACTTCGTCAACCTCTCCAAGTTTATAACCCGTAATGAGGTCGTCTTCGTTTTGGTAAAATCGATAAATAATTTTGGGAAGAGTGAGCTTATCTTCAGGGCTAACGGTCAGAGCTTTGACAAAGCCGTCTTGGTATTTGATTTGGTTCAGATGGTAGGGACCAATTCCGACCAATTGGTTACGAAATAGCGGTTGAGATAACACTGTAAGTAAGGGAGCAAACGGTTTATCGGTAATAATTTTTAAGGTAGTTGGAGAAAGTGATTCCGAGGTCAGACCGTCGATTTGGGGCTTGATAGTATTGGCGGTTAACTTGAGCTTATTGTGCCAAAAAATATTGTTATTAAGTTCAAAGATATAAGTTTTTTCGTCCGGGGTTTGGAGGGATTTTACTAATGGAGATAGGGTTGGTTTTTGGTTTTGGTCAATTTGAGTGAGGCCAAAACTAATTTGACGAAGAATGGCGACGGGAAGATTTTGAGAAGTATAAAGGCCGGCAACGCCAACTTTTTGAGGATGGAGAATTGGACTTTGGTAAAGACTAATAAGTTGCTTTTGATATAAAAAAATAAAAATGCCGACAGTAATGCCTACCAAAAAAAACGGAATCATTTTTTTGGCGTGATAGGCAAAAATTTCCAGTTTGAAACGGATTTTTTGGGCCAATTTAAATAATGGTTTGAATAATCGAAGAGATAATAAAGACGACAAGAAGAAAGATGGTGAAGTTGAAGAGAACCTTTTCCCAGCCTCTTTTTTCCGAGACGGTAGTGGAAAGGAGATTGCTTTTGGATTCACTATCGCCGTTGGATTGGAGAAAAATTAAGACGGTAAGAGCGAGGGAAAGAATAATTTGGATAACAATAAGAGCGGTTTTCATAATTTTTTAATGGTTTTAACCAAAATAGAATTAAAAATATTAAATATTAGGCCGATAGTCAAAGAAGTAATCAGGTAAGCGAAGAAATTGACAAAGTGGAGGGGTGGCAAAGTAAACCCCTGCCACCTTTGTGAGGCAAAGTCGATATTTTGAAGGCTAAAATCGGCCAGTAAAAAAGTAGCCAAATAGAGCCCCAAAGTGTTGATGACGATTCTAAACAGGCCGAGAGTAAGGATATTAATTGGTAGCAGAAGAATTTTGATAATCGGCTTTAGGAGAAGCTCAAAGACAGAAAGAACGACGGCTACTTTTAGCAGAGTGACGATTTGATTTTGAAAGGTAAGGTTCATCCAAACTTGATTTTCGGCGACCAAGGCGAAGATAAAAATAAGGATAAATCGGAGTATTTTTTTCATTTTGAAAAATGTTTCTTAGGCGTGAGGATGATTATACCCCCAAGACATAGCAATATTATTAGTATACCAAGGGAAATGCCTAAATTTAGATAATGAGGTAGGTAGGTAATTGATTGTCGATGAAGATCCGGTGAGCCTTCAAATTGGAATTGAAAAGTAATTTTTTGATTTTTGGGTAAAAGAGATTGAAAAAAAGAAATCGGAGGAATGGTAATTTCAACCGAAGAATATGGAGGAATTTTTTCAATGAGACGTGACCAATCGTTAGCCGAGAGAAAGACGGTGACAGCATTAAGCGAATTAGGGTTTTGGTTTTGGAGAATAATTTTGGGGATCCGGTTTAGGCCGGTTTTGATGGGAGTAACAACAGGAGGCGAATAGGAAGGTTTGAGCTCGGTTTTGGCAAAATCAACCAAAACAGTTTTGAAATTTTTGTTGGTTTTATAGGCTCCGGGAGGCGGAGGATAACTACTGTCCTGTCCGTGAATGACGAAGGTAAAGTGATTTAGGTCCAGATCGCGAAAATAATCGATGCCATTGGTAGTTTTTCCCCAAGTTGGATCGATATCAATCCAGGCTTGTTTGATTGAATTGTAATATTGTGGCCAGGCGTGAAGAACGTCGGCATTAAGATTCGTAGGTTTGATTTTTGGATTATTAGTATAAGCAAAACCTTCAATTTCACGGGCCGGGATGCCTTTGGAGCGGGAAAGAGTAACAAAAAGATCGGTAAATTCAGTACAAACCGAGTCCTGTGGAGAATTTATAGCAACAAGGGCGCCTTTTCTTTGAGGGGAGTTGATAAGATCGTAATTATAGCTAAGACTGGAAACAACGTAGTCGTAAATTTGCTGGGGATTTTTTAGCTTTTGAGAAATGGCCGTAATTTGGGGGTGGGTAACCGGCCAAAAGGGCTTTTCTTCCAGTAAGGAGTTGGGATTGGTTAAGGGAGACGGTTTTAAGGTGGCGGGGATGATTTTTACCTGACCGGTGGCAGAAATCGTTAATTCCTGTGACGGCGAAAGCAGATATTTTCCAAGCCAATTGCCATCGGAATCGATAATAATGTTTTCCGGCGGCGGAATGATTTTTTTAAAAATTATGAGCTGGTTATTGGTGTCGGGAGGAAAGGCAATTTCGGTTTGAACAGCTTCGTTTTCATCGTTTTTAAGCTGGTAGGTAAGGTCAAAATCAAATATCTGATAGTTACCTAAAATCAGTAGAATTTTTTGGTTTTGGGAAGGGTTGATTTGATAACTAAATTCGTTTTGAGAGACGGATTGATTTTTACTGATCGGAGGAACCGAAGAGTAGGCCAGATCGCCGAAAAAAGAAGGAGAAAAAAGAGTAACTTTTACTGTGTCTTTTTCTTTGAGATTTTGATATTGAGGAAGAGAAATTTCCCAAACTTTACCTTTGTTTTCGGCAAAGTTGTCGATAGTGTAGCGAAGTTTGAAGCGGGTGGTTTTGTCTTTGCCTAAAGCCGGTTGGTTGAACTTTAAAGAAATGAGGGTTTGGCCGTTTTGGCTTTGAATATTTTGAATAATATTGCCGAAATCGTCATTACCGGTGATGTTTTTGAGGTTGTCGTCGGAAAGGGTAAGACGGTATTCTTTGGCGTAAATTTCCGATAAGTTGTTGGTTAAAGTGAGGTCCTCCACGACTGAAGCATTGCCGCTTTGGTTAATGGTATAAGTAACGTTTTGATTGAGGGTAAACTCGGAGATGGCTAAGGCCGGACGGGAAGAGATAAGTACCAAAATAAAGAGAAAGAATAACATTACTACTTAATATAGCAAATCTAACTAGTTTCCTGACTTCGCTATGGACTTGACTTCGGGTAATATTGGGGTATGATTAGTATATGGTAGCAACTTTATATCGAAGGCAAAAACAGATCATGGATTATATTACCCAAAATATCGAAAAATATGGTTATGCCCCAACGCTGACCGAGATTGCCGAAAATTTTGGCTTATCATCGTTGGCAACAGTTCATGAGCATTTGGCGGTGCTGGAAAAGAAGGGAATGATCCGAAGATATCGGGGAGCAGTCAGAGGAATTGAAGTTTTGGATACGGAGAAAAAACAAGCCAGAGACGGATCGGTGGAACTGCCGGTGATGGGCTATATTGCCTGCGGAGAACCGATAGAACCATATAACGATCCGAGTGCGACGTTAATGGTTAACTCGGCGCTGGTAAAAGCCGGGGATAAATCATATGTTTTGCAAGCTAAAGGGGATTCGATGGTGGATGACGGGATATTAAGCGGTGATTTTGTGGTAGTTAAGGAACAAAATGAGGCTAAAGACGGGGATATAGTGGTAGCGGTATTGAGAAACGGGTTTGCGACTTTGAAAAGATTTTATCGGGAAGCCAACAGAATCAGATTGCAGCCGGCCAATTCGACTATGTCGCCGATGTATGTGGCGGATGTGGAAATCAGAGGGAAAGTCGTGGCGGTAATAAGACAGTTTAATTAAGATAAATCCCTCTAAATCTCCCTTTGACCCCCCAGGGGCAAGCAAGGGAGACTTTGAAGAAGGTATAATCTATCAATGTTATATTTAATTTCAACTCCCATCGGAAATTTAAAAGATATTACGGTGCGGGCGATGGAAACGCTGGAAAAAGTGGAAATACTTTTGTGCGAAGATACGAGAAATACCGGGAAATTACTGGAATTATTGAAAATTAAAAATAAGCCCAAGTTAGTATCTTTTTATGATGAGACGGAAGAGCAGAAAATCCCGCAGGTAATGAATTGGTTAAGAGAGGAAAAGGAAGTGGGGCTGGTAACTGACGGCGGGACTCCCCTACTGTCGGATCCGGGATGGAGACTGGTAAAAAAATGCCAAGAGACGGGGATAAAATATACAGCGTTACCGGGAGCAAGTGCGGCCATTAATGCTTTGGTGCTAGCCGGGTTGCCGATTGGAAGGTTTTCATTTTTGGGATTTTTACCAAAGAAACCAGGTGAAAGAAAGAAAATTTTGGAAAAATACAAAGAGTTTGAGGGAGCAAAAGTGGTCTACGAATCCCCTTTTCGAACCGAAAGGTTAATTCTGGAAATAAAAGAAGTTTGCGGGGAAAAAACAGAAATCAGAATCTGTCGGGAGATGACGAAGAAATTTGAAGAGGTAAAGAAAGAGTTTGATGGAGATGAAAGAGGAGAAGTGGTGGTGGTGTTTGGCTAACGTTTTTTCTTCTGATTAATTCTTTCACTTTCGGCCCAGGCGATGATTTCACGGGTACGGTCAATGGCGTCGGGAGAAACGGAAATGGAGGTAATCCCCCATTTAACCAATTTTTTAACTAAATCGGGATAATTGCTTGGGGCTTGACCGCAAATTGAAGCCATGATGCCGCGTTTACGGGCTTTGATAACAGCTCTTTTTAAACTCCACATAACGGCCGGATCAAGCTCGCTGAAGCATTTAGCCACTTCGCTATTGTCACGGTCGATACCTAAAGTAAGCATGGTTAAGTCGTTACTGCCGATGGAAATGCCGTCAATGCCAACATCGATAAATTTATCTAAAAGAATGACATTACTGGGAATTTCGACCATCATAAAGAGTTTGAAGGTAGGTGAGCGAAGTAAGCCGGCGGCGGCGATAATTTTTTTGATTTCAAAAAGCTCCTGGGGAGTATGAACAAAAGGAATCATCAGCCAGAGATTTTTGTAGCCATACTTGTTGCGGACCATTTTGATGGCTTCAAGCTCCATGTTGAAGACATCAGGAGAGCTAATGTAGCGGTAGGCACCGCGAAAACCAAGCATAGGGTTGGATTCTTCGGGCTCGTAAAGCTTGCCCCACTTGAGGTGGCGATATTCGTTGGTTTTAAAGTCGGTAGCCCGATAGATGATGGGCCGAGGAGAGAAACTTTTACAAAATTCAACCAAGCCTTTGGCTAATTTTTGGATATATTCTTTTTGGCGACCGTCGGCGATCATTTTTTTGGGATGAATGCCAATGTCGGCGATCATAAATTCGGCGCGTAAAAGACCAACGCCGTCAACATTTCTTTTAGCAATACTTTCGGCCAGATCGGGTTCGCCAAGATTGACATAAAGCTTGGTAGCAGTAGAAATGAGTCGATGTTTTTTAACGGCTTGGGGAGTAAAGGAACCGCTTAAATCCCCTTTCCAGACTTCACCGGTAGTGCCGTTCAGAGTAACTATGTCGCCTTCGTGAAAAAATTTGGTGGCAATTTTGGTGCCGACGACGCAGGGAACACCTAACTCGCGGCTGACAATGGCGGCGTGAGAAGTTTGACCGCCCTTGTCGGTGATAATGCCGGCGACTTTTTTCATAGCCGGAACAAAATCAGGAGTGGTCATGGAGGTTACGAGGATTTGACCGGCACGGGCGCGGCCGATTTCTTTGGGTGAATTGATGATGACAACCACCCCGGTGGCATTGCCGGGACTGGCGGGATCGCCTTTGATGTCGGCGGGAGTAGAAATAATAGTTTGTTGGGAATCTAGGGTTTTTTGGTTGCTGACAACAGTGGTAATAGGACGGGTTTGGACTATATAGATTTTGCCTTTTTCGATAGCGAATTCGATGTCCTGGGGTTTTTGATAGTGATCGTGAAGTTTTTGGCCAAGGCGGGCAATTTTGATGGCCATAGCATCGGTAATTTTTTTAAGTTTTTGTTTATGACGGGGTAAAGTAATTTCCTTGGTTTCATCTTGAGCGCGAACTAGTGCTAAATCTTGTTCAGCTAAAGTATAGGAGGCAACATCCCAGTCTTTTTTATTGATAAGATGCTGATCGGGAGTGACTTTGCCCTGAACAATGTATTCACCTAAGCCCCAAATAGTTTCGACGATGATTTTATCTTTATCATTATTGACCGGATTAACGGTAAACATAATCCCGGAGACGTCGGAATTAATGAGTTTTTGGATCGGAACAGCAACACCGATTTTGAAATGATCGTAATGTTTTTTAACTTGATAGAAAATTGATCTGGGGGTAAATAAGCTTGACCAACAATCACGAACGCGATTAATAACATTGGTTTCACCAACAACATTAAGGAAGGTTTCACCTTGACCGGCAAAAGAAGCATCGGAACTGTCTTCGGCAGTGGCTGAAGTGCGAACGGCCACAGGGACGTTTCTAAGGCCACCGTAATCACAAAGTTTTTTATAAGACTTCATTATTTCTATAGCGAGTTGAGGTGAAATAGGACTTTTCTTGATTAGAGCTCTAATCTTTTTGGAAGCGGTTAGAAGTTGGTTAGGGTCATCGACGTCGATAGGGTCGAGGATATTTTTGATTTCGGGGCGAAGATCGTTTTTTTGGATGAAGTCAAAGTAAGCTTGGACAGTAACGACAAAACCGTTGGGGACCGGAATATCAAGGTGATACATTTCGCCAAGATTGGCACCTTTACCACCTACCTTTGAAATGTCATCGATTCGGATATCACGAAACCACAAGATGTTTGGCATTAGTTAAATTGTAGTGGGTAATGAGCAAAGTGTAAACAGGAGTTTTTAGCTTAGAAATTAGCAGTCGG
>JBBAAS010000030.1:0-6639 GCA_041658125.1 Candidatus Shapirobacteria bacterium
CAAAACGAAATCATCGGGTTTTGTCTTTCGTACCTTAATTCTCAAAACCTACTCGATGAAACCAAATTTGTTAATTATTATTTGAAGCGCTATCCGCGTAAGTCCCAAAACGAATTGCTTTTTCGCCTAAGGCAATTAGGAGTTTCTGTCTCTGCCGTTAACGATCAGGGAGAACCAAATTCAGACCGCCAAAAGATAATAAAAATTCTCCAAAAAAAGAAAATTACTACCGAGATTATGCGTAACTACCAGGAAAAAAACCGTCTCTATTCATCTTTATACCGCAAGGGATTTTCCTTATCACAGGTCAAATCAGTGATTGACGAATATCTTATATCCGGTTAAAATACAGAAAGTCGTATTTTTAACTTAAATATTTAACAAAAATTACTTTCAGTCATCCTCAAATGTTTACTAGAACCCTTCTTTTTCTACTCACTCCCGGTTCTGGCGCCTAAGACTTGTACTGAAGTAAAAAAAATCTATGTTTGACTCTTTTATCTCCAAGTTTCGTGGCATCTTTTCCAAAACCGCTTCCGATAGTTCCGTTCCTGTTAAAGCTTCTTCTCCCGTTCCCGAAGTTTCCAATCGGGTAGTTTATTCTCCTCCTAAAAAAGCCAAAGGTGTCAAAACCGTGGCTGTAAAACCAGCTCCGGTTGTCGACACAGCCGCCATTTCCCAGGCTCTTGAAAATGCCAAAAGACTTGAAGCTCAAACTAAGGTCAAAGAAGAAGAAATTTTTAGAAGGCTTAAATCCCTTGACGAAAAAGAGCAATATCTCATCCAAAAGGAAAAAAATATCGATTCTCAAAACGAAACGCTTAAGAAAAAGCTCGAATCAATAGACGAAACTTATCGTAAGCAGTTAGAAAAGCTGGAACAAATCTCCGGGCTTGATGTCGAAAAGGCCAAGCAAATAATTCTTTCCAGTACCGAGAAAAAAATGGCCACTTGGATTGCTAAAAAAATCGACGAAGCCAAAGATAATCTCCGCCAGCAACAGGACGAACTTGGTAAAGAAATTTTAGTTGACAGTATTCGCCACGGCATTACTGAATATGTCGCCGAATATACTGTTTCCACTATTACTCTGGCCGATGAAACCGTTAAGGGGAAAATTATTGGCCGTGAAGGCCGCAATATTCGCGCTTTTGAAAAAGCCACCGGAGTTGAAATTGAGCTTGATGAAACCAATGATATTCGTATTTCTTCGTTTGACTCTACCCGTCGGGAAATTGCCCGCCTCGCTTTAGAAAAATTAATTCGAGACGGCCGGATTCAGCCGGTCAAAATTGAAGATATCGTCGCCCAAACCAAAGGCGATATGGATAAAATCCTCCTTAACGAAGGCAAAAGAATATGTCAGGAAGTTGGTGTTTACAATCTTCCGGTTGATCTTATTAAAGAAATTGGCAAATTCAAGTTTAGGTTTTCTTATGGCCAAAATCTGGCCAAGCACACCATCGAAGCTACCAAAATTGCCGTTTCTGTAGCACACGAACTTAAGGCCAACGTCAATACCGTTCGTCTCGGCGGACTTCTCCACGACATCGGCAAGGTGGTTACTGATCAGGAAGGAACTCATGTTAATCTTGGCATCGATCTTCTGCGCCAATACCACCTTCCCGAAGAAGTCATCAACTGTGTTGGTGAACATCATCAGGACCACGAATTCTCTTCAGTTGAATCAGCTCTGGTGTACATTGGTGACGCCGCTTCCGGAACCCGTCCCGGCGCTCGCTACGAAGTCCATGAAGAGTATTTAAAAAGGATGACCAACATCGAAGAGGTTGCCAAAAGCTTTCCCGGAGTTACTCAAGTTGCCGCTTATCAAGCCGGTCGGGAAGTCATGGTTTTAGTCGATCCGGGCATTGTTTCTGACGCCGAAGCCAAAGTTTTAAGTCAAAATATTGCCGAAAAGCTCGAGGAAGAAGCAAAATGGGCCGGCCAGATAAAAGTCACCGTAGTGCGGGAATTACGGACAAGTAGCGTCATTGTTGGTAATAAGATCAATAAAAGTGCGGGGAAAAACGAGTAGTTTTACTTGCAATTTCCAGCAAATCGGCTACAATCTAACTTGAATTATAAGTTAATAGCAAAATGACCAAAAAAGAACTGATCGAAATCGTTGCCCAGAAAGCTAAACTGTCCAAGAAAGCTGCTAAACAGGCCGTTGAGACCTTTTTAGGCGAAGTTATGAAAGCCCTCGCCGCTGGCGAAGTGGTAAAACTTTCAGGTTTTGGAACTTTCAAAACCAAAATGTTCAAAGCCAAGACCATCAAGGCCATTGGTAGCAAGGAATCCAAAAAAATTGTGGCTCGCCGCATGCCTCGCTATATTCCCGGAACCAAGATCAAGAAAATGGTCAAATAAGTCCTCCCCAAGTACATTAAACTCCCCCGATCTTCGGGGGAGTTTTAGGTTAAAATACCCATATGTCCAATTTATCTATCGCCATTGTTGGTTTGCCTAATGTCGGCAAGTCGACTCTTTTTAATGCCCTTTTGGGCAAACAGGTCGCTGATGCCAGTAATTATCCTTTTTGCACTATCGATCCTAACGTCGGTGTGGTTGAAGTTCCCGATGAAAAATTAACTGTTTTAGCCAAAATTGTTTCCACTCAAAAAATTGTTCCCGCTGCGGTTGAATTTGTTGATATTGCCGGCTTGGTCAAGGGCGCCTCCCAAGGCGAGGGTCTTGGCAACAAATTTCTCACTAACATCCGCGATTGCGACGCTATTTGCCATGTCGTTCGTTTTTTTACCGACCAAAACATTATCAAGGAAGGCGCTGTCAACCCCAAATCTGATTTTGAAGTTATTTGTGCCGAACTAATTATCAAAGACTTGGAGTCTGTCGATAAATATCTTAGTTCTTTCAAAAATAACCCCATCGAAACTAAAACCAAAAAATTCGCTTTTGCCTCCAAATTAAAATCAGAACTGGAAAAAGGCGTCTTAGCGATCAACATCTCTTTAACCGATGAAGAAAAAATCTTAGCCAAAGAATTTTTCTTACTTACCAATAAACTTTTTTTTATCGTTGCCAATGTTGACGAAACTACTTACCAAAGCATCGACAAATTTAATACCGACCTGGAAAACGTTATTCCCGTTTGTGCCAAAATCGAATCCGAACTTTCCGAATTATCTCCTGAAGATAAAGTTAGTTATCTCAAAGAGTTGGGCATTTCTCAATCAGGACTCGAGCGGGTTATTAAAAAAGCCTACGAAACCTTAGGCCTTCAATCTTTTTACACTGCCGGAGTCAAGGAAGTTCGGGCCTGGACCATTAAAAAAGACGATACTGCTCCCAAAGCCGCCGGGGTCATTCATACCGATTTTGAAAGGGGATTTATCATGGCCGAAATCATTTCTTACTCCGATTTTGTTAAATATAATGGTTGGCAGGGAGCAAAAGAAGCCGGTCTTCTTCGCCACGAGGGCAAAGACTATCTCATGCATCCCGACGACATTGTCGAATTTCGTTTTAATGTCTAAGTGTTATACTAAGCCATGAACACAAAAGAAAAGGGGCTATTTAGATTTGTCGTTTTTCAGGAAAAGGACGATTTCGTTGGAGTTTGTCTTGATCTTAATATTGTTGAATATGGTACTGATCCTATTTCTCTCGCCGAAAGCGTTAAAGAAGCCGCCTTTTCATATTTGGAATCCGTGCGTGCAAAAAATCTTTCAGATGAATATTTAAACAAACCAGCTTCGGATAAGTATTGGAAAAAACTTTTCCAGATCCAGAAAACAGCCTTTGGAAAGGACATAAATAGCAAAAGTTCTCTTCTTAAAGTCAACACCACCGGTGCTTGTTTTTTTAATTCGATGCTTCATCCGTATGGTAGCCATATGCAAAATTGCTAGTTGATTGTCTGAATGGATTCAAGACTAAAACACATAAGACCGGAAAAGGCAGAACGGTTCTTAATTAAAAATGGTTTTGAACATATAAACACGAAAGGTACCCATCATACGTTTTTTAAGAAAGAAATTGGGTTTGTCCAAATAATCTTCAATAGCAAAGAACTATATCCCAAAAACGCCAAAATTATGATAAAGAAATCAGGTATTTCTATTGAAGAATGGGCAAAGTCATGTAAATGATAAATGATACAAAAAAAGATAAATTTTTAATTATCTCCGGTCCCACTGCTACTGGCAAAACTTCTTTGGCCATTAAGTTAGCGAAAAAATTTAACGGTGAATTAATTTCCGCCGATTCTCGGCAAATATATCGGGAGATGGATATCGGTACCGGCAAAGATCACCCCAAAAACGTCAAAATTCATCTTGTCGACATAATTAATCCAAACGAATCCTTTTCCGTCGCCCAATATCGAAATTTGGCGATAAAAACAATCAACGAAATTTACTCTCGTGGTAAATTGCCGGTTATTGTCGGCGGCACCGGTCTCTATATCGATTCGATAATTAATCTTCAACCAACGTTTAGTATCAAACCTAAACCGATCCTAAGATTTTTTCTTAATCGCTTCTCGGTTTCTTTTCTTCAAAAAATCTATTCTTTTTTGGATTTTGAATCTTTTAAAAAACTAAACCAATCCGATATCAACAACCCTCACCGTCTCATCCGCAAAATCGAAATCAAGCTATTTTTAAATGAAAAAATAATTTCCCCCTTTCGCTTGCCCGCCGGAGCCTCGGCGAAAGTGGGTCAAAGGGGGACAAAAGGGGGATTTAATTTCTTACATCTTTCTCTCACTGCTCCCAATCAATATATCTACCAAAAAATTAATAAACGTATTGATAATCGTCTAAATAACGGTTTGTTAGGGGAAATAAATAGTTTGCTCAAGTCCTATAAATGGTCCGATCCCGGTCTTAACACTCTGGCTTATAAAGAATTTCAACCCTATTTTCAAAAACAAAAATCACTAGAAAAATGCGTCGATCAATGGCGCCACGACGAGCACGCCTATCTTCGTCGTCAAAAAACCTGGTTTAAAAAGCGGCCGGAAATTAACTTTTTTGACATCACCCAAGGCGATTACCCCCAAACTCTTATTGATTTCGTTGCCAAATGGTACAATCAATTATGAAACCAAATCGAGTTGAAATATCGTTTAAAACCATTGTGTCTGCTCTCCTCCTGTTAATGGGTGCTTTTGTTCTCTGGAAAGTCAAAGACATGATCTTCTTAATTTTTATTTGTTTTATCTTTATGGAGGCTCTAAGTCCCACCGTCTCCAAGTTGGAAAAACATAAGCTTCCCCGTCCGTTGGCTATCATTATTATTTATCTTCTTATATTAGGCATTATCTATTTTGCCTTTGCCGGTATTATTCCAATCCTTATCGACCAAACTACCGGTCTTATCAATACTCTCCCCACCACCTTGAAAAATGCCAGTATTTTAGGTTTCCCTCTTTCTAACGTTAACTGGTCGTCTCAACTTGGTTTTCTTCAAAACTTACCCTCAAATCTTGCTAGGTTGACCATTTCCATTGCCTCCAATTTACTTTCAACTTTTGTTGTTTTTGTCATTACTTACTATCTCCTGCTCGAAAGAAAAAATTTATCTGATTATGGTCAGCGTCTTTTAGGCAATTCAGCAAAAGTTAAAATCCAAGCAATTTTAGACCAGTTGGAGTTACGTTTAGGAAGTTGGGTTAACGCGGAAATCTTTTTGATGACCCTTGTCGGCCTCATGTCCTACATTGGTTATCTCCTAATTGGTATCCAGTTTGCTGTTCCCTTAGCCATTGTCGCCGGACTTTTAGAAATTGTCCCAAATATCGGGCCCGTAATCTCTACCGGTATGGCGGTATTAATCGGTTTTACAATTTCTCCTATCACCGGTCTATTAGCTGTTTTAGTCGGTATTATCGTTCACCAGTCCGAAAACAACATCATTGTCCCCAACGTCATGAAGTCTACCGTTGGTCTGCATCCTCTGATTACTATCGTTTTAATTGCCTCTGGTGCCAAGTTAGCCGGTATTGCCGGAGCTGTTTTAGCTGTTCCGGTTTATCTCACTGCCGAAGTCATCATCAAAGTTCTCTTTGCTCCGAAAAAATAACCTACAGAAACTGTTAAGCCGGATTCTGTTTATGGACCATCTATCTAGTCTCTCTACCTGAAGCTCCCAAAGGCAAGGTACAAACGCTTCGATTTGAGATTTCCCCCAAAAGGATGATCGTTTCACTTCATCCTCGATTCCTTTCAGAATCGGGAATACTCGTCTCTGTATCATTACCCTCCGATCGCTCGGGTCCCGACTTATCGGGATTTTGTGCCTTTTGTGGTCCGGACTTTCCTGTCCGACTTACGTCGGACTTGGTCCTTCAATTTCTGTAGGTAGCCAATTTTAACAAAAAACACGGCCTTTTTTCAAAGACCGTGTTTTTTTATCTTTCGAAAAACTAAAGTAAAGCTGCGTCAGCTGCCGATAATATCTTAAACAGCTTGGTCCCGCTTTCTGGATCAACCGCTTGTGCGGCTGGTCTTCCGTTTTTCAAAGTCGTTTTTGTGACTTTGCTGACGTCAACTTCAACGGATTTTCTCGTCTTTACGTTATAAAATTTAATTGTTGCCATACATTTCACCTCCAATATGAAAAATTATTAATTGTTCTATCCAAGATAATATACTAAAAAGATTATCACAA
>JBBAAS010000031.1:0-5210 GCA_041658125.1 Candidatus Shapirobacteria bacterium
TAATTTTTGACACATTGACACACAAGTATGCTCTATGTTTTACTGTATACAGTTTACAAATTACTTTGATCTAACAAGATACCCCAAATGGACATACAAACTATCCCACAAGATAAACTTGTGAAACAATCCCTCCCCAAAAAAGTTAATGGTGTCAGCATTGACAACCTTCCCGACCTTTTAACCGTCGCCGAAGTCGCTGATCTTCTCCGGGTCAGCAAACTGACTATCAAACGCTGGGGTAAACGGGGTAAGTTGCCGGCCATCCGCATCAATGCCCGCGGCGACCGCCGCTATCGTAAAGAAGCTGTTTTATGGTTACTTGGTATCCAAACCACAGAATAACTTTTCTCTTTCTTTTTTGCCACTAAGCTGTCAGCTTCCCGTTGACAGCTTTTTTGGTTATGCCGCCTCTTCTTCCTCAAATTCAATCGGCCTATATCTAACTTCTTTAAGTCTATTAAAAAAAGTTCCCATCTCTTTGACCACCATCTCGCCATTTTCATCCACTTCTACCTCTACCCCGAAACTATGTCTCGCTCCTAACTTAAATAATTCTATTAAATTATTTACTTTCCTTCCGTTACTTTTTAAAGAAAACACAAAACTATGCCAAACTGGCTTGAGAGTAAGGTTAATCAGCTCTTTTATTCTTTCTTCATCATTGCTCAACCACTCACCACTATTTTCAGGCTCATCCAGCTTAATTTCACTTACAACCTTTCTCACTAAATAATCACCATTTTCCGGCGAATCAAAAGCCTTCAACCAATAATTTTTTCCCCATTCTTTTTCCTCTTCCTCCCCCATCGCTGCTAATCTATCAACTACATTTTCCGGAACAACATTCCACGGATTAACCACCTCTTGTTTAGAATTCCCCTTCCCCTCATCATTCACCACTGATGGGCTCACTTTTGGTTTTGGCATAAGCGGTATTTCTTCACTCTCTTCAGGCATTCCATTAATTTCAGGCATCGATAACGGACCTACTTGCGGACCCTTCAACGTTTCAATCATCGGAAGAACAACTTCTGCTGATTCGGGTTCAGTTGCCTGCGGTACTTGCTCTACTACCGGCTCGGAGCTACCTGCTTCTTTTAACTTTTCCAACGGTGTTCTCCATGTTATCGGGATTATCGGCGGCACATCCACTAAAGTATCAAACACCTGTTCCGGTGCCGGCATCGATACCGCCCAATCAGTCACCGTACTTTTCACTGTTTCCACCACCTTGTCCGCTATTGTCAAATTACCCTCGATTCCTCGTCCCACCGCAGTCGCCAAAACTCTTACCTGCTCCGCTCCATCATCGGCTGTTCCCACACTTTGGCATACTTCCGCAAATTTTCCCAAAAATCTTGCCTGTCCGTCACCCGTTGTTTCAAACAACATTCTGCCAAATTCACTGTCATGAGCCGTCACCGCCTTACCGGTGGCATCAATCGCTACTTTGACTATTTGCGTTTGCGTCCCTTCTGACACACTCAACGATAAAAACAACTTCCCTTGTCTAGCCAACTCCATCGCGTCTGCCGACAATCCTCCATGATATGATCCGTCAGTCATCATTTGGCTAACATCCAAAACATAATTTCCGTTAGCATCTACTCCGTTTCCGCTCACTCCACCCCACAGCAGTCTTAATTCATTTTTATCAAACACCCCCTCGGTGTCATTGTCATACCATCCAAGCCTGGTAATATGATGAAATAATTCCGGCTTTTTAGCCACAAATTCATCGACTCCTACTGTTCTTTGAGTCATTCTTTCCATCTGTCTTTCAATCTCTCTATTTGTTCCCGCAAATATTCCCCCTCTGCTTTCTAGTAAATGTCTTGAGTCGTCTGTCAAACCACCTTTTGCGTCAAACCGTAAGCCACCGACAATTTCCTGATTTTTATCCCCCATCAACGCCATCGTTCCATCGGGTCTGTTCACAAAATGGGTTCCGTCAGGGACCTTAAAATTAACCCCGTTTATCATCTCCTCTCTAAATCCAATTACTTTTTTCCAATCACCACTGATATAAGATCTTAAAGATTCCAATGGTGTTAAATGTGTCGCTCCGGTTGCCACCGCATTTTTCCCTGTCACCAAAGTTTCTACCAATCCCTGTCGTGTCGGATCAAAAAAAGCACTTATTTCTTGAGTTATTCCTCCAATTACAATCCCGCTGATTACTCCCTTAGCCACCGCTCCGGCTACTCTTTTCGTTTTCATTTTGTTAAATAACCTGTTTTTCGGATCAATTTCTCCTCCTCTTAGTTCCTCCATTTTGGCCCCAACCGCTCCGCTCAAGAAATCTTCCCAAGTCTTTCCTCCCAAAATACCTTCAATTCCGTCTCTTTGTACCAACTTCTCAAGCATTACTTTTGCCGCCGCTCTGGTTTTATCCAGCTCAAATCTTTCCTGTTCTACCTTTTTTTCGTCAGAATATGATAGTAAATCAATTTTTCTTTGGTCAGACAGTCTGATTCTGGCTTCCGTTTCGGCCAACAACCCGACCAATGTTTTAGCATTATCGGCATTTAATCCCGCATCCAAATTGTCTATTCCTTCTCGTAATCCTTCGGTCAAACTTCCTGCACTTTTCGTTTCATACCTGACCCTTTCCATCTCTATCCGTCTTTTATCTTTCACTGTGTCAAAACTTCTTCCTTTGGCCATATCCCGAAAATGCTTTTTTCTTTCCTCTTCGACCCGGTAGCCTTCTTTGGCTCCGGCAATTGCTCCGGTCACCAGTGCTGTTGCCCCAAACGAACCTACTTGGGCCACTTTACTTCTCATCCACGAAACTCCCAAATTTTGGCCAATACAATAAGCAATCGACATCGCCGATGCCACTGTCGTCTCCCCAATCCAACATCCGACACGGGTATTCATTATTTTGCTGGTCAACCGGTCAATGGCATTAAACTGAGCTTCGGTTCTTACTCCCATTTTTGCTCTCCCTACCACTACTTGAAAATCCTCCATCAATGCTTCTATTGCCACTCCATGTGCCACCTGTTCTTTGATTTGCTTAGCCACCTCCAGCATATTATCGGCATACAAGAGTCCGGGGCTATCTTTTTCCTTCGTTGCTGAAAATATTCTGTTCTTTGACTCCTGAAAGTGAGCTTCGTCCAATCTGCCTGCAGAAAATTCCCTAATCAATTCCCTAACTGCTTGTTGTACTTCATCATTACCGGTTCCCTTAGTTTCTCCGGCTTCTTTATGTATCGCCTCATCGCAATCCGACATAAATCTATCTACCGTCGCCGCCCTGGCTTCTTGGCTGGCCGCTTTATTTCCATACAAATCATCTTGTCCAACAATCTCTTTTTTCGCCCTGGCAATTTCTCTTTGACGGTAGTATTCCCGAGCGACATTAAATTTCCAAACCTTTTTAAAAAATCCTTTTACTCCTTTTAGTTCTGCCGCTTCTGCAGTTAACCTCTCCTCTGCTCTGTCTACTGCCGTTGTTTTAACCGTATCCGATACGTCTACTATTGCCACCTTCAACGGTGTCGTTGTTTTTGGTTGTTCTCCGTTTACATCTGTTGCCACATCTTTGTCTAACCAGTAGCTAAATAAGTTGTTCTAAAACTTACCAATTCCGCCGCTATCATTTGATCCAAATCCGGAATATTTTCCGCACAAAATTTTGTCATTTCTTCCTGACTCGGCGCATCGACCAGTTTTTCAAATTCTTCCAATTTTTCCGGCGGCATTTTCTCCAAAATCGTTGCGTTTATTCTATCTTCAAGCCTATCGACCAAATCTTTTTTCATTTGCTGCCGTATTTCGGCATCCATTTCCCCTACTCCTTTCTCTACCAGCAACTTCTCCGCAAACTCTTCTAAACTATTTTTGTCTGTTTGGCTATCATTTGGAATATTCATACCATCATGATAACCGTTTCCCCACTCAAAAGTAAACTAGAACAAACTACTCTACCACTCTTCCCCTCGGAGTCCTTTTTACCAATCCTCTTTTCATCAAATACGGTTCATAAACCTCGGTAATCGTCCCTACGTCTTCAGTCAGTGCTGCCGCAATATTCTCCACCCCCACCGGCCCGCCGCCATAAACTTTTTTGACCACCTCCAAATATTTTCTGTCGGCATCCGATAAGCCCATTTCGTCCACCCCAAGCATTTTTAATGCTCCCCTCACTTCGGTGAGGGTAATTAAGCCGTCATTTTTGATTTCGGCAAAATCCCGTACCCGCCGAAGCAACCGGTTGGCAATTCTTGGTGTTCCTCTCGATCTTTTTCCGATTTCCATCGCCGCTTCTTTTTCAATTTTCACTTTCAAAATTTCTGCCGTCCGTTTGATAATTTCTGCCAAATCTTCTTCCTCATAAAAATCAATCTGCTGTACATAGCCAAACCGGTCTCTCATCGGTCCCGACAAAAGTCCGATTCTCGTCGTTGCCCCTACAATTGTAAATTTGGTTAAACCCAATCTTACCGTTTTCGCCGATGGTCCCTTGCCCAAAACTATATCCAAAGCAAAATCCTCCATTGCCGAATACAGTGTTTCCTCCACAATTTTATTTAACCGGTGAATTTCGTCGATAAATAGTAAATCGCCTTTTTTAAGTCCCGTCAGTATCGCCGCCAAATCCCCCGCCCTGGTCAGTGCCGGCCCTGAAGTCACCCGGATACTGACTCCCATTTCCTTAGCCAACAAATTTGCTAGTGTTGTTTTTCCCAATCCCGGCGGCCCGTAAAACAAAATATGATCAAGCTGTTCCCCTCTTTGTTTTGCCGCGGTTAAAAATATTGCCAATTGCTCTTTTATCCCTTCCTGGCCAATAAATTCTTCTAGCTTCTGCGGCCGCAAACTCCTTTCGACTACTTTTTCATTTTTCTCAGCTTTCGGATCCAAATTATTTTCATCTTTCTTCACTTCCCTATTCTACCAAACATTACCCAAACCTTAATATCTCTGAGCCTCAATTATCGCACTTTCCCGTCCCGTCTCCCCGCCAACAAACACATTTTTGAGGAACATCCGTCATTCCAGTCGCATCATAAAAACGTCTGGCCGAACATCCTGTACAATTATCTCTAATAAATTCCGGAGTGCCCTCACCGCTGATGACAACCTTTTTCCGCACCTGACCTATATGAGTAACGCTAACATCTCTTGCTTTTGTTTCTACCTGCATATCCCATATTATACAATATTTAGGCCATTTCTTTCAAGCACCAGCCTAG
>JBBAAS010000032.1:0-4962 GCA_041658125.1 Candidatus Shapirobacteria bacterium
TATTTCCTCTCCCAAAATATACTTTATCAAGGGAATTTGAACCTTAACGGAATGTTCTTCCATCCCTCCGTGATAAAAACCAATTACAATCACCCGGTCGTAATCACCCTTTTTCATTAATCGATATCCAGCCGCGGCTACACTACCGCTATAAATATATCCGGCATGCGGTACTATCAATCCCTTTAATTTTCCATCAAATTTTTTGGAAACCGCCTCCCGAAAACAATCCCCGACACTTTTCGATGCTATAAATTCATCAGTTATTCCCATACGCCAGCTAACTTATAACCACACTTTGGACAAAAACCCCGTTTTAACTTATTCTCCACCTGATACCCGCATCTTACTATCACTTCTACCCCGCATTTAGGACAAAAAGTATTACTAATTTTATCGATATTCCCGGCATAGACATACTTTAATCCAAGCTCCTGACCTATTTTAACTGCCTCCTGTAATTTCTCATAACTAGTACTTTCGGCATTAAGCATCCGGTAGTCCGGGTGAAAGGCACTAACATGCCAAACAATATCTTTTGAGATATCAGCCAAAAATTTAGCAATTTGTTTCAATTCCTTTTGGCTGTCATTTTTGCCAGGGATTATTAAGGTAGTTACCTCGACCCATTTTTTTCTTTTATATATTTCTTCGATATTATTTAATACCGGTTTTAACTTCGCCCGACAAACTTCCCAATAAAATTTATCAGAAAAGCTCTTTAAGTCAATATTATAAGCGTCAATATAATTGTCTAAATAATCCAAAGTTTCCTGACTCATATAACCATTAGTGACAAACACACCTCTAATTCCCTTTTTCTTGGCTACTTTCATTACCCCCACCGCCCACTCACTAAATATTGTCGGTTCATTATAAGTAAAAGCTATCGCCGGAATTTTATTCTTGACACAATACTCCACCAGATCTTTTGATCTAACCTTATCCCCTAACCCCCCGACCTTTATTCCCACCTCTTTTGATTTTTGTGATTCCAAAAAATTTTGGCAAAACTCACAACTAAAGTTACATCCAACCGTCCCCATCGATAAAATTGAACTTCCGGGTAAAAAATGGTAAAGCGGTTTTTTTTCCATGGGATCGACTGCTACTCCCGTCACCCTTCCCCAAACCAAAAGTATCAATTTACCCGCTACATTTTTTCTCACCCCACATACCCCCACCATTCCTGGCTTCATTTTACATTTCCATTCACAAGCCAAACATTGAATATCCCGCTCACTTATTTTTTTGGACAATACTGCCTCGTGCATCACTCACTAATATTATATCCGATTAACAAATCGGTCAAAGAAACTGATTACAAACTCCGGAGAGTATATCAAGAAATGATACCATCAATGACTCGATCGATGCGAAGCATTAGAAAATGATAATATGGGGTTTATTTTAAATTGAAAATTGTTACCACAGTAAACAACGTTGATAAACATCTTTTATACAAGAAGGAGCAACTTGCATAAATAAATTTTGAGGTTTACAATCTTCGACTATATTCCAACAAGTTAAAAGACTGGCGGCTTGATTTGGAAAAAGTTGATCTCTTTGGACAGCTCCAGTATGAGTATTCACCGTATCACCGTCCCCATTATTTAAATGCATTAAATTGGGGAATTTTTGATGAATTTGTTGTAAAGCCATGTAAGTTTCGACCGGCTCTTCTAGACCCATATTTACTAAAGCCGAAATTGTGACAACTGTTTGGGGTTCATAAAAAGCAGTGCTTTCTCCGGATTCAGGATTTCTAAATTCATAGTACTGGCCATTAGGATCGAGTCCAGCAGAAAACCCATAATAACCTTCGTTATGTTGAATGGCAAAATCTTTTTGTTTTTGAATAGTAGCTCGATAGGTAGTTCCCCATTGATCGTTTAATTTGTCTTCAGGTACTAATAATCGAGGCCACCCCATGGCAAACCATTCTCCATTCCAACTTGCTCGACCAAAATGCCCTTTTGAATCTGTAAAAACACTTCTTTCTGATTTTTTATTAATCAAATTACCCATAAGATCAGCAATGTTTTCGCCAGAAACAAGATAAGCAATTCTAGCTTCTGAAATAACATCATAGTGCCAACTTTCGAAACCAGAAGGATTTAAAGCAAAACATCCACAAAAAAAACCGGTTTCATTATTAAACATAAATGGTAAATCAACTTGGTCAAGATAATTTTGGATTCGAGAGTTAAATTCAGGAAATTGAACTCCGGCTAGTTTACTAAAAGCAATTAACCAAGCATTATCTATAGTGGAAATTTGTTGTTTTACGGGTGACTCATTGCCAGGCCATTGATTGAGGACTTTGTCAGTTGAAGGTTGAATCCAATTGACAAATAATCCTTTATTTTTACCTGTTTTAATGAATACTTCCGGATCATTCATCATATTTTCAATAGTTGTTATGGTACAGTCTATTTTTTGATGCGCTTCAAATTGGTCGATAAACCCCATAGAGGCAGCAGCACTAACACATCCCAGAGAAAAACCAATATCTGTCGGGCTGGTTTTGTCTATCCTAAATGCATTTTCTGTTAATTTCCCTTCTTCTCTTTGATAATGTAAATGATCGGCAGGTAAACCAGTTTCAGGATAATTCATGGCAGAAATACTATTCCATGTCGATTTAGCATATTCTTGATAACCTTTGCGTATTTCGTTAGATGACAAAACTCCCGATTTCACCTCCGTATCGGCAAAAGTTTCGATGTTCACTCAACATCATAATAAGCTTAATATTTGTAGTTACAATAGAGATAAAGATAATCAATATATACTAAAACTACGGACATTAAAAAAAGACAAATGGGCTCCCCTGTACCGAAAAATTCGGACGTATTTTAAATTTGCAAAGTAGGCGTGGCGACCCGCCTGCAAAAGCTTCCCGATTTATCGGGATGCGGGCAGGGTGGGGGCTGCCCGATTGCAGTGGGCGCCGCGCCGATCAATTATTTTTTGAGTGCGCGATTTTTTTAAAATTTTTGCTCGCTTGGTGGAATGATTTTAGAACTTATCGTTGATTTAGCCAAAGGTAAAGGCAAAGGCTTCGGTCTTGGTGTTCAGTTTGAACATTCCTCATAAACATGATATCGTTTTAATATGTTAGGAATTAGATTCGTGTAAATATTATTTATATATAAACATAACAGAGGTACAATACGACACTAAGGGATGGACCCCGAAACAGATTGAGGCTTTGAAAGTAGCGGCTGATGGACTCGCAACAATAAGAGAGCAAGGTGGGGGTGTGCTAACGATTGCAACCCTTTCCTTTCCCCTTCTTTTTGAAAGAATGATAAACCATCTAGCTATAATTTCGGTAACTACGGAACCTAAAGTAGCACAGCCGGTTTCTGCTGAAATACCTATAAAAAGAGCGAGTTTAAGGAAAATATTTGATTTTGAAATAATAAAGTGGTTACGGGTCAGAGTTTGACTTACTTTCCTACGAACTTGATTAACTTTCCCGATAAATATATTAATTAATGGAGTGAGAAATTCATATATCAACAGTGGCGGAAAACAATTTTTGAACTTTTTTGTGTTGCTTAATGCTCGCTTGGTGGAACGATCCCTAAGGGGACAGGGTTTAGAACTTTTATTGTCTAAGGAGACGAATAGAAAAAAATATCTTTAACGTCGACACCAATAATCTGACGACCATCAACTCCAACATTGTGAGGAATTATACTTTTTGACTCTTCGGCAAGAAATATTTCTTTAGTTTGATAATCATCGTAAAGTCCAAAAAATGGTTTGGGAATGTCGGTTGGCCTGGGTAATTCCTGAATGATACCTCCCGATAAATTTAATTTTAAATATTTTTCGTTATTCTCGCCGTAATCAAAACCATAAATTTCATTGTCGTTTATAAATTTATTTATATGTCTACCTTCAGCATAACCGCCTCCAATTTTTGTAAAAGTTTTAGAATCGAGATTATATAAAAATGTGGTAGTACCCTCATAACAACGGCTATCAACTATTAAATACTTGGTATTTGGTGATTCATCGACAACACTAAAACCACTGCAAAAGCTATTTGGTTTAACAGTAGAATCTGAATAAACTTTTGTAAGTAAGTTTTCGCCGATGGAGTATGAGTAAATATCATTATTATCAAGACCAATAAATAATTTTTTGGAGTTGTTAGCGAACGATAAAGTGGCGGCCAAGTTTTTTGCGGTTAGTTTTGACAAAACAATTTTAGATTCACCGGTAGTAGTATTCACTAAAACTACCTCGTCGCCGCTACCACTCATTTCGTTTAGATTTTCAGGTTTGGTACCAGAATATTGAATATAGGCGACATATTTTAAGTCTTGACTGAATTGATAATAGTTAACCGGACTACTGGCCGTGGTTATTTTCTTTTCCTGAGAAAGTTTATTATCAATAATATCTCTTAGATAAATTGAATTCCCTTGACGGTAAGAAACGTGCTTTGTATTACTTGGTACCACCCCCATTTGCCCAACCCTTGATTGACTTAATGTCGAGACAGGATAAATTGTCGGTAACGTTTTAGAGATAACAGACTTACTGTCGTTTAAAAGTTTTGTCGATTGGACAGATTTACTATTTCCATATCTATAACCAAGATAAAAACTAAGAAATGAAAATAAAAGAAAAAATATTAGAAGGAAGAGTTTTGAACGTGGAATAACAACTTTCCAGGATTGAGGTAATTGCATTATTAAATATCTCACAACAAATAGGCTTTTACAAACGGTTTTAAAATCGTTCCGATTAATATCTTGATGGAACAGGGCTCCTCGCTTTAGAAGAAATTGGGTACGTGCTGTGTGGATAAAGACTATCGATTCAGTTTAATTTGCGCCTGAACAGTCACCGGGGCAATTTGTTTTTGTTTCGCCAAAATCAGGCTCGCACATACCATTACCGCAACCCGTTGGCTGAGTTTCATTGTTTTTTTGTAGATTT
>JBBAAS010000033.1:0-3494 GCA_041658125.1 Candidatus Shapirobacteria bacterium
TTTTAATCTGAGCATTTACTTCACGGTTATTTGTGCAGGCGTATACAATTGAATAATGCTGCAAATCGTCGGGATGATATTCTTTTATTATCTGAGTATAGCCGGTTTGCCGGATCTTTTCACAGATTTCTTTTGATAAGATCGTAATGTTGTCAGTAAATGGTGAAAGTGCTAACAATTTCTGTAATGCGATTCTGCCACCACCGATGATCATAATTTTTTTATTTGAAATATCAAGCCCGACAGGTAAATATTTTTTTGATTCAGATTTCATACTCTATTTGATATTTTTCTTTTCCAAAGCGGATTCGGTTCCAAATCCTTTCGTGCATAAAGTATAAAGAAAATTTTGTAAGTAATTCAATGCCGCTGATGGAAATAGCAAACTTAAATTTACCCGTAATCAGGAAAGAGATAAGAAAAGTGTCTAACGTACCTATTATTCTCCAGGATATAGCTTTTAGAATACTCCTTCGTTTTCGTTCGTGCATATTTGGTTACCTTTTTTGTATCAAAACCGACCAGTAGTTATCTATCCTGTCCTGTTTTATAATGTTGTGTCCTTCACTTTTAACTGAGCCTGGTACATTCTCTATGGGTTCACCGTCATCAAGCAGTATTTCCAACAGATCGCCTGATTTTAAGGCCGAAAGTTCCATTTTTGTTTTAACAAAATTCAGCGGGCATCTAACTCCCCTGAAATCTTTTGTTTTAACAGCTACTGTTTTTTTCTCAACCTCAACAAGTTTTACCGCTTCTGTTTTGAATTGAAGTGAATCATCCATGTTCTCGTATAATTCGATTACCGCATCAGATAATAAATAAATATTGTCCTTGTCAGGAATAAAATCATCGTTGGGGTTCTGCTTAGCTTTTTCGATCAGAAATTTAAATTTCTGATCGATCAAACCTTCATCAATGAAATTATTTATGAAAGCATCAAAAAGTTCTTTGTCGTTCCTGGGCTCAATGCCTTTTGTGATCAGGAGCATGCGGGATGATGAGTATATGATATCATACAAATATTCATTAATCGCTGTTTTTTCTGATGTCTGTAAAATATTTTCTTTGTTTTTTATGATCAAATTCATGTCCAGGTCGATCAGGTCGAATAGACCTGCTGAACATTCGCCTAATCCACGTCCCACCAATGAGAAAATGTTCTCGCTGCCCCAATCAAAATAATAATTTTTATCTTCTTCAAAATCAGGGATATGACTGAATTTGCTGCATAAATCAGCTATGTCTGTCTTGCCTTCCGATGCAATATATAACGAGAAGTTTTTATAGATGGTTTTTTTGTCCAGGTATTTCTCCAAGAGTTTAACAGTGAACTCAGGC
The DNA here is from genome assembly GCA_041658125.1 of Candidatus Shapirobacteria bacterium. GTDB lineage: Bacteria > Patescibacteriota > Microgenomatia > UBA12405 > UBA12405 > JBBAAS01. The sequence continues at coordinate 1,342 of JBBAAS010000033.1, forward strand.
AGATCGCGTGCGCTGATTTCACCCACTTGCTCAGCAAGTTTTGCGTTATATTCTGATTGAACTGAACCGGCCACAATTTTATACGACGGGTACATACGGTCATTCCGGCCTACCACTCCATAAAAACCAAGATCCGCCGCTGCCTGTTGTCCGCAGGAATTAGGACATCCGGAAATATTGATCTTTATATCGTTCAATTCATCCAGAACCAAATTACTTTTGGATAGTTCTTTTCTTAACCTGCTTAAAGTGCCTTTTGATAAGCATATACCCAAGCGGCAGGTATCAGCGCCGGTGCAGGATACCAATGTATTTAAAAGTAAAGGTACGCCTATGTTAATGCCTGTTTTTAACAGGAAATTATAAATATTGCCCAGATATTGTTCAGGAATATTACGTAAATGAATATTCTGACGCATTGAGAACCGGATAACGTCATCGCCAAATTGCCTGAGATATTCACCTAAACTATGCACAATATCAGCCGGAACATTTCCATGAACAAAAGGTACGATGATGCTGTATAACCCGTCTTGCTTTTGTTTTTTTACATATCGTTTTCTCCACAGGTCAAAATCGGAACCGCTGACAGCTTTGGGTTTCAGAGCAGGTAAATTTGTTTTACTTTTAATATCGGGAATGATGATTTGGTTGTTTACGGCAGTTTTAAGTTCATCATAGATTTGTTGATATAAATTAAATACATTTTCTTTCCCAAGTTTAAAGAACACGTAACGCAAGCGGGCTTTGTGTTTGTTTTTACGATTACCGTAGCGGGAGAATAATTTCTTTGCAGCATCGGCCACGAGGCCAATCTCACCAGCCGGAACAAAGTCGAACAGCACCGGGCTCTCCATGGGTTTAGAGCCAAGCGAGCCGCCAATGAATACCTTGAACCCTTTTATGCCATTCTTTTCTTTAGCAAGGAATCCCAGATCGTTGAAAGCCGCGTAAGCTGTATCTTCTTCTGTATTTGAAAAGGCAATCTTGAATTTTCGCGGCAGGGTCCAGGAATCGGCTTCAGCAATCAACTTATTGGTTAAAGCAACAGCGTAAGGAAAAACATCAAATGTTTCATTCGGATCAATACCTGAATCAACAGAAGCCATTATGTTTCTCACGGTGTTACCACCACCGCCCCTGGCTGACAGTCCTATTTGGTACAGGTCTTTTAGGATATTGACCGTACTCTGTAATGTAATATTCTGAATCTGTATTTCCTGCCTTGTAGTGATATGCAACAATTCAGATCTATATTTTTTAGCAATAGCAGCAACCTGTTTTAGTTGAGAAGGACTAATATAACCACCTGCGCAGCGAATACGAACCATGAATGTGCCGTCTTTGCGTTGTTCGTATATCCCCATTGGCACACGTGTTGCCTTAAATTTGGCAGGCTCAGTTTTCTGATCCAGGAAATCGGAAACAAGCGCTTCGTAATTTTCAATCTCTTCTTTTAGATTAACAGGTAATGAATACATAACCGGTATATTTAATTTATTATTTGTATGGTTTCTTCTTCTACTTTTGATTGTCGAATTTTATATGCTTTAATCTGTGGCGTTTTATAGGCCAGTGAAATTATGAGATACAATATATCCGGATCATAAGCCATCCGGATATCTTCTTCCGACGGGCGTGCCGGGGATTTGGGATGACTGTGATAATTAGCCAGGATACCTATTCCTGCTTCCCTGACTTTTCTCACAACAGTGAATTGTTCAGCAGGATCAAATGAAAAGTGTTCTTCACTGTTATCGATGTTTCTTAATTCATAGCTTTGAGCGATAGTATCGCCATTGCCGGCTAAGTAGCCGCATGCTTCAATGGGGTTAGCTTTTTGAGCATGTATAATAATTTGATCTACTATTTTTTGCTTAATTTGTATCATTTCTTAATGCGTATTTTATAGATATTATCATGCAAATTTTCAATACCTAAAATCTCAAAACCTTGTTCGGTAGCGCTCTTAGGAATGTTTTCCAAAGGCTCACCTTCTGTCACCAAAACTTCAAGTATATCATCTTTCGCGATCTTTGCCAGTTGTATTTTGGTTTTTACAAAGGTCATCGGGCAATGTTCCTTAGTTATATCTAAATTGAATGTTGCCATTTTTAAAATTTTTAAATGAATATTCTGTCTCCGCCTTCTGA
>JBBAAS010000034.1:0-3370 GCA_041658125.1 Candidatus Shapirobacteria bacterium
CGAGAGCCTCCGACTGATCTCCTCTCGCTCTAAATCACTTAATCTTTTATAATTTGTCATAGAAATCCAACTTAACATCTTTGGCGCTTCGCGCCAAAAGTGTTGCGTTAGATCCTAGACTCAAAGTATCTTTATTATTCTTGTGCGCAATTTCTAAAGTATTTGGGTTTATTGCAATTACTCCATAATCAAACTCGACATGATGATTGGGACACAAAATAATTATATTATCCGCAGAATCTGGGCCTTTGTGTCTCCCTAGGGGTTTTATATGGTGCGCTTCAGAATAATTATTTTTTTGTAATTTTATTTTTTGATTACAAATTTGACATTCATCTTGGTAAAGCAATTTTATTTTCTTTGTTAATGTGGTGTCTCTTAACACTCTGTATATTTCTGTTTTTACTCTTTCTGGCAAATTTGTTTTTTCTTCAACTTCTCCTAAATCTTCAGCTTTTGGCGTATTTGTAATTTCTGATCTTAATTCCCCAACACCTCTACCACTTTCAACTTTAGGAGATAAAATAGGATTATGCTCAGTGTAGTCAATTAATGAATAAGTTGATTCGTCAATTTTTTTGAAATTTCTGTTATTTTTTATTTCTCTATACACAACACCGCGAATACCTGCCGACCATTCTATAGATTCTTTCGCTGTTGGATAATATTTTTCGATTTCGTCGTAGATAATTTTCCATGTCGCAATACCATTATTGTCTTCGAGGACTTTTTTAATTGCTTCGACTTTGGTCATATTATATCAACTTAGTAAAAAAATAAATTTGCCCCAATTAAATTTGCTCAGCAGAGCAAAAGAATTTTTCATTATTTCATATAACGTTTCGGCACATGCGAAGTTGCGCCGTGGATTATTGATTAAATTTGTTAAATTTCGCTTGCCTGTATTATATCACCAAACTTGCCATTTCGTCAGCGCAATTTGGGAGAAGAAATTTTGCACTCCTTAAAATATAATTGCGCAAAATTTCTGAACCGCATGTGCCGTGTTGTGCGATGTTGAACGGTGGCTTCGTGGATTACCTTATAACTATTTTATTTCCAAATTCCTTAAAATACTTCACCAGCTCAGGCTCAATAAATTTATTCAGATAGGAGATATTTTCATATAAATAGTTTTCAGCATATTTTGACTTCCCCAGCCGACATTCATAGGCAAGTTTTACCAAGTCCGAATAAACGCCCAAATTTATTTCCTTTGAAAATGAAAATATTTCATCATAAGTTAAGGCAAATTTTCTTTTCTTTAAGGCCACCAGACTTCTTGTTGCGAACAGACATGATTTATAGAATTCCAGAGATGTTGTTTTGGGGTCTTTATTACGGTGCGAGATGATGGAAGCAAGGGCATACCCAATATTGAATCGCAAATCCTGCATGAGATCTACAATAGTAAGAGCGGGCGGTTTCATTTGCTCAATGACTTTTTCCCCATAAAGCGTTTTACCGGCAGTAATCAACTCTCGCAGGTAAACAGATTTTTGAAAAGGAGTGTCGATAATGCCATTTTTGAAATCTTCCAATCTGAATGGGTATATATTAACGTTTGGAATGTTGATGTTCTTTTTGATATCGGCACGGCTAACATAGCGACTTTCGGGAATTAGTACGCCAATTTCAAAGTCGCTCCTTTTCAAAAAATCTGTCCGAGCCCGCGATCCATAAAGAAAGATCGATGCAGGATTGCAAAGTTTTACTATTTTCCCCAAAACAACATCGATTTTTTTCATAGGCCGAAAAGAAAATTTGCCTTAACTTATAAATTTATTGAGCCTTTAATTGCGTAAAGCCACCGTTCAATTTCGCACAACGTGTGCGCCTGATGCGAAGTGGCCGGAGCAAGACGAGCGGAGCGAGTATTGCGTAGGACATTTCGCATAGGCAGCTGTTATGCGAAGCGAAGCGGAGCATAACGGCGGCCGGTAGGCGCACACGTTATGCAAAACAGAGCGGAGCGGAGTTTTGCATAACTAGGGGATATGCGAACTTATTGAATAATAATACGTATAATTTGTGTATTATGCGTATATATTGTAAAATTATTTTTATTAATACCTAAGGTTACTTTAGCAAGAATTATATGAAAATGGAAGAACTGTTGGGTAAAATCAAAAATGAACTTCGTTTGCGTAATTTTAGCTCTAAAACAGTTGATGGATATTTGTCTTGTCTTAAGGCTTATTTTTTGGCCGCTAAAACCATAAACAACCAGCCTGACGTAGGTTTAATAAAAAATTATCTGTTGAAAATGCAAGAGGCTGGTCGGGCGCCACAGACTATAAATCTGCATTTAAACGCTATTAAATATTTTTATCGAGAGATTGCCAAGTCAAAGATAAAGATTGACATAAAATTCGCTAAAAAAACAAACAAAATTCCAATCGTCCTTTCACGCGAGGAAATTAAATCAATATTAGAAAAAATCAAAAACACCAAACATCGCTTACTGCTGGCCTTGGCGTACGCCGGCGGTTTGCGTATTAGCGAAATAATGAATTTGAAAATTAAGGATATTAGCATCAATGAACTGACAATTCATATAAAACAGGCTAAGGGCAAAAAAGATAGAATTACTATTTTTCCGGAAAAATTGAAACAAGAGATAGAGAAAATAATTAACGGACGCGCCGGTAATGATTTTTTATTTGAAAGTTCACGGGGCGGCAAGCTGAACGAACGATCAGCACAAAAAGTTTTTGAAATAGCGCTAAGCAGGGCAGGGATTAAAAAAGACGCGACTTTTCATTCTTTGCGCCATAGTTTTGCGACCCACTTATTGGAAAATGGGGTGGATGTTCGATATGTACAGGAGCTGTTGGGACACGCAAATATCAGAACGACGCAGATTTATACCAAGGTGACGAATCCGATGTTAAGGAATATTAAGAGTCCGTTGTAGATTTATACTTTAATACTTCTGGATCCCGGGTCACCCGCCTCGACTCGCGGAATTTGTCGACGCGAGGCGGGAGCCCGGGATGACAAATTTTATTTATGTCAAAATCGAAAACATACCACATTGTAACCATAGGCTGTCACCCTACTTCGCTCCTGCGGAGCTACGAAGGGCAAGAATGAATAAAAATCTATGAAGAAGCAGACATATCATATCATAACCATCGGTTGTCAGATGAACCAAAGTGATTCGGAGAGGATTGCGGGGTACTTGGAAGGGTTCGGGTTTAGACAGACATCAAAGCGCGAACGGGCATCGCTCGTGGTGCTGACGACTTGCGGGGTTAGGCAGTCGGCAGAGGATCGCGTCTATATGTTGTTGCCGAAAATTAAAAAAGAAAATCCTAAGGCGATAACCGTGGTTACCGGCTGTCTTTCCGGGCGGGCGGATGTTCAA
>JBBAAS010000035.1:0-3310 GCA_041658125.1 Candidatus Shapirobacteria bacterium
AGATCATGTTCTGAAAACTCCGGTTGAAACTGTCTTATCAAAAATCCGGCATCAGCGATACCCACTCTAAAACTGGCAATTGTACCGACGTTCCCGAATACTGCGTTTTTTACTTCATCATCCATTTGCGATACAAACTGGTTGGCCACACACAAATTAAGATGGTACTTTCTCGCTTCCGACAAAATCACCGCAAAATCTTGAGTGGCAAAATTCTGAAATTCATCTACATATAGGTAAAAATCTCTTCTTTTTTCCTCCGGGATATCCTGTCGGCTCATGGCCGCAATCAAAATCTTGGGAATCAGCACCAGTCCCAAAAATGCCGAATTTTCCTCACCGATTGTTCCCTTAGCCAAATTAATTATCAATATTTTCCCCTCGTCCATTGCCTGCCGGAAATTAAACGATGACACCGACTGGCCGATGATATTTCTCATCATCGTATTGGTGATGAATCTGCCGAATTTTGACACGATATAGTCCAACACCTCCGACTTGTGAAAATCATTCGTTTGAGCAATTTGGTCAGTCCAATACCGCCTGACCATTGGATCTTTTACTTTTGGCAACATCATCTGCACATACGACGGGTCGGTCAGGCATCGGACAATTTCAATAAACGTTGCTCCCGGCTCCGACATTACCGTCAGCATGATATTTCTGATAGCATGCTCAAACCTCGGCCCGACAATTCCGGTTTTATACGGATCATAAAGTTTGTACATCAAATTGATTATTGACGAGGTGACAAAATCCTTTTGATCCTCCCGGTCGCACTCCATTACATTAAAGCCCATTGGTCTGTTGGTTTGGGATGGATCAAAATAAATTACATCCTCGACTCTTTCCGGCGGAATTCTTTCCAGTATTGATTCATAAGTATCATGCGGATCGATAAAACATACTCCTCTTCCGGCCTTGATATCCTGCAAAGCCATATCAGCCAGGAGCCACGATTTTCCTACCCCGGTTTGTCCCACAATGTAAAAATGTCTTTGTCGATCGACCGGTTGCATGCAAAATTTCTTCGTCATTCCCCGGTAAACATTATCACCGATATACATGCCTTCCTGTGGGCTATCTACCGGTTGGGGTGCTTTTTTGGCTTTCAGCCAATAAATATTTGGTGTTTCTACGGTTTTATTGGGAAAATGGAAAATTGTTGCCAGTTCGTCCGTCGACAAAATTGTTTTGTGTTTTGACCAAAAAATTGTCGGATATTTATAAATAAAATCCTCCATAAACATTCCCTTAAACCGGATTTTTCTTGAAGACAACTTATTCCAGGGCGATTCCAGTGCCGAAAAACATGCCTTAATATTGGCAATATTCGTCTTGGCTATTTCTTCCGATCCGGCAACCGATATGATTCTGATATCTGCTTCAAATCCTGCCTTACTACATTTCATCTCTACCGCTTCCAGTTGTCGGGCATCAACTTTATATGAAGCCTTTTCCGGGTTAGACTCCGATTTTTTTGTTCCTGAAATAAAGCTTTTGCCGTTTTTTGCCCACTTCCCGTCGCTCGGGCTTATCACCACCTGAATCGCCATGGCCTCTCCGGGGCTTAGTTTCGACAGGGTCGATGTCATCGACGACAGCAGGTCGGTTGGAATTTCCCGGTATGTTTTTAGCGGATAATATTCTCTTTTTTTTAGTCCCAGCCAGGCATATTCCACTTTGCCGTTTTCACAGTATATGTTTGGCTCATCCACCTCCGACACGTTTGCTCCGGCGTACACACTATATATCTGTTTTTCCACCAGCTCTTGATATTTTTTTGGGGTACAAACATAAAATTTTATATCTTCACTGGTTCCAACGAGTTCCAGTGACAAATTTGGCTGTGCTAAAAAAGTCTGTAAAAATTTAAACTTAGCCGATTTATAGATACTGCTTAATGATCCTAAGATCGACTCCATTGCTTCAATTTTTACCTCATTTTCTTGGGGAATCCCAATCAACAGCGTTACCATCTGCAGTGATCTTTTTTCTCTATCCCGCCATCGGTACCACAATATCCACAGGTATCCTAAAAACAAAAGCAAAAGCACCACCAGCACCACCGCTACCAACCCCGTTACCAGGCTTGTTATTTGGGCTACAATTTTATCTGGATTCATTCGTCTTTTTTAAATTCAATGTTTCCTTTTTTAATTTTAATCAATCTAAAAAGGAATATCGACAGCCATCTTCCGGCTTCGGATATCGATTTTTTAAATCCGGCCGCAAAAGTGGTTCTGGTCACCGGCAATTGAATTTTGACATTTGTCGGTGTTGTCGGTGTCATCACCGTTTGCTGACCCACATTTACCGGCGTTGCTATTGGTGTTGTTTTTATCTCTTTTAGCCAATGTTCCACATCTTTTGGCATTATATTTTCTCTTTCCCTCAAGTCCTTAATATTTTTATTTTCCGCCAAATTCTCCTTAATGATCGGTTCCAACCTCTCCTTACTTTCTGCCATAATTGTTATAAGTATAAGGCAAAACCCCAGTTCCCACCAGTGTTTACTGTATAATTTGACTAAAATGTCAGAAGATCCTAAGCTTTCAACTTCTATCCGCCACATTGACAACAGCCGGCAATTACTGCCATTTTTTACCACTCTATTGGTCATCTTTCTGATTTGGGTCATTATTTGGTTTTTTCGCGGTGGCTCTTTTCGTCTTTACGCCAGTGCTTTTTTTGGCCTTTACTATCTTACCCGCCAAATTTGGATTTCGGTTCTTCTCATGGGTATTCTTCAAAATATCGTTTTTCTCCCTCTTCGCTATATTGGTCTGAAAGTCTGGAACCGGGTTGAGGATTTCGAAGCCGAGCTTGAAAAAACCAGTGAAGACGAGCAATATCTTTTGTTTTCCAAAAAGGTCAAAGAGGGGAATAAGGCCATCATTTTCTTTATCTTCAATTTTGTTGTCAACGCTATCGCCTTTTTCTCGGCCGGCCGGATTTTTCTAATCGATTTTTACACAAAACCCCTTAGTTCCGGTTATCTTTACCACTTTATTCCTTACCCGCAGTATCCGCTTCAGGGTACCAATTTTTATTTTCCTTTTTTCAAAATCACCGAAACTGTTTCTCTTCCCTGGCAGACAATTTTGTTAGTTTGGGTAGGGATTACCGTTCTTTTTGCCGCCCCCAAGCTTCTTTGGCGTTTCGTCAAATGGCTTTTTTGGAAAAACAAAAGTATTTTATCGGCCCGAATTAACTACAACCGGCTTTTACTTAAAACCGGTGGTTTTAGCACTTTGGTTTTTATTCTTTCCCTGATTATTCTTCGCCATATTCCTGTTAATGTCGCTGG
>JBBAAS010000036.1:0-3132 GCA_041658125.1 Candidatus Shapirobacteria bacterium
TAAAAAGAGGAGACGAGGAAATTGAAGAAGTGATAGAGTCAATGCAGATAGACCACAAAGACGTGGACTCCGCGAAAAAGAGAGACGATGTTGCGATTAAATTAACGCAAAAAACAAAAGAAGGCGCATCCGTCTTCCTTGTTGAATAATAGACCTTTTACGAAATAAAAGGTGTCACATAAAAGGTGTAAAAGGTGTCAGAGGTGTAAAAGGTGTCAGGAACCTTTCTTTTTAATTTGATTACATGTTAATATAAATATATGGGAAGACCTCAAAGAACTGACATTGGCGGATATGTATATCATATATTAAACCGAACAAATGCTCGGACAGTTATATTTAATAAAGACAAAGAATATCAAGACTTTGAACAGATATTGTTTGAGGCGGTTGAAAAATTTAAGATAAGACTCGTTGCATATACATTAATGCCAAACCATTTTCATTTAGTTTTATATCCAAAATATGATGGCGAAATAAAAAAGTTCATGCACTGGTTAACTCTTACTCATACTCAAAGATGGCATGCGCGCACGAAAACAATCGGTTATGGTCATTTATATCAAGGCAGGTACAAGTCATTTTTAGTGGAAACTGATTCATATTTATGGATATTGCTCTCCTATGTTGAACGTAATCCATTACGCGCAAAATTAGTAAAATCTCTCAAAAACTGGAAATGGTCTAGTTATTACAAACGATCACGTGGCACACTATTACAGAAAAAATTATTAGCAACGAACAGTATTGCTTGGTCTGCTGATTATGAAAAGTCGCTCACTTTAATCGAAGAAAAAAACAATCTTAAAACTATTAGAAATTCTGTAAACAGAGGAAAACCTTACGGTAGTGATAATTGGACAGAAAAAGTTTTGAAGAAGTTTGGTTTAGAAATAACAGGAAGGAGAAGAGGAAGACCAAAGAAAGGTTCCTGACACCTTTTACATGACACCTTTTATGACACCTTTTATTTGCTTGCGGAAAAAAGATATGTTATATTATTCTCATATGGCAGGATTTTCAGAACGGCTTTCAGCTATGAAAGGTAAGCAGGAAGCTTCAGAACAAATGAAAAAGGAACAAGCCGAAAAAGCCGCCGAAGCGGCTCGGCTTGAGCATGAGACAAAACGCAGTGAACTTTCTGCTGAACGCGATACTGTTATGGCTGAGTTTACTCAAGCAGAGCAAACTGCTAATGAAGCTCGTGAAGCTATTGCTCAAGCTGACGCTTTTGCCGAACAACAAGGTGAAAATTTAGATCCTGAAGCAAAAGCAGAAATTGACGCTATGAAAGTTGAAGCTGGAGAAGTACAACAAAAATTTGAAGGATTAAAAATTAGACTAGACGGACTTAACACGGAAATTTCTGCTTTTGAGGGATCAGAAGAATCGCAAGAAACTTCCGCAGAAGCAACAGGAGAAGTTGTTCAAGAAGAAATTGTTGAACAGACATCGGAACAAACTACCAGTGAGGTTGTAGAGCCGATGATAGATCAGGAAACTCCAGTTGAAACTGCTGAACAAAATCAGGAAGACAAATCACAAGAGATTGAAGGATTACTAAAAGAATCTCAGGAATTTTCGGATAACCATAAAAAATATGGTGAAACTGGAAGAGAAGCAGTTGCTGGTTTTTTGAAAGAAAAATATCCAGATTTAGAACCAGAAACGGAGCAATATTCTGAAGCATGGGGCAGACTTGTTCAGGGAATTACTTACAACCAATTCAAAGGATCAGAATATTTTGTAAAGCACCCAGAAATTACTTTTGATCAATATCAGGGCGATGGAGATCGTCTTGACGCACAGTCTGATTTTGCCACACGAGTTGAATCTGCAAAAACCAAGCCTGTGAATCAATCAAGTTTTTCAGTTCAAGTTAAGGGTGAAAAAGGCTGGGAGTTTGTCACTGTTGATATGGACAATCTTGATTCGTTGGATGATGCGACTAAAGAAAGATTTTTGACTGGTCTTCAAAATGAAAAAAAACGAGGAGTCGGACCAAGCAAATTAAGTATACTTGTAGAAAAAGGACTTCTTAACCCAGACGAAGTCGGCGATTACTTAAAAACTGACAGAGACGTTGTTGATTTATTTAGTCCTTCCGCTATCAAAAAATTACAAGAAAATCCTGCATGGGCTAAACGTATTCAACAAGAAGTTGAAGTTGCCGCAGGTAATTTAGAATCATTTGGTAAAAATGAGCCGGATTTAGCAGCAGCTTATTCTGCAAAAATACTTAGAGCTGGGTCAGACTCTCTTGATGTCCGAAGAACCCTTTTGCAACATCATATTAAGCCCGAAGATTTAAAAATGGCTCTTACCAAACAAATCGAACAAGCTTCAAAATCTGACCATCCAGTGGCAGGAAATAGATTTACCCCTAGAGATTTAGGAGCTTTTGCTGAAGCGGGTATAATTTCTCATGAGAAACTTATGGAAATTGCCAAAAGAGATGTTGAGTGGTACAGAAATAATGGCGTGGAAGCAAATGCTGATAAAAGAATTGCCGAACATCTTAGGAATTTCAACACGGCTCACAATTTGGGTGAAGCTGTCCAACAGGCCTATGTTTATAAAAAGCTTGGTCTTATTTCTCAAGCAGAGTTAGACCAACTTTTGGCTTATTAAATTAAATTCTAAATAAAAAAATTCCCTTAATTTGATAAAGGGATTTTTTTATTTCTCTATTCCTAATTGTTTTCTTAATTCAGATAACCTGCGGGCATCAGCGCGTTTTCGCGCCAATGAAACAGATTCACCAGCGCGTTTTTTAATACCGATAAATTGTTGTTGGAGCGCTTTCAACTGAAGCTCTACATCTTTCAATTGAGCTTGCAGTTCTGCTTTTTTAGCTAGATTTTGTGTCTGCATATATTTAGATAATACCATATCTTTTTTCCGCAGGCAAAAGTGTATAATCTAAACCCGTCCGCATTCATTCCCCATGGGGGAAAGTGGAAAAAAATAAAAGGCGCCACATAAAAGGTTCCTGACACCTTTTACAAGTATTTAAAGTTATAAGTTTCATTTTTTTGTGCGTGTATCAGTATTCGAACCCGCGACATTCTTGGATTGCCACATTAGATTTTTTTATGGTGCGCGCTGAGGGGATTGAACCCCCGACCCTCG
>JBBAAS010000037.1:0-3126 GCA_041658125.1 Candidatus Shapirobacteria bacterium
AAATGTCATTTTTCCTGCATCTACTTTTGCCAAATCGAGTATGTCGTTAATGAGCACGATTAATGTATCGCCACTCATTTTTATGGCTGTTAAATATTCTTTTTGTTTTACTGACAAATCTGTTTTCAACAACACTTTTGTAAATCCGATAATCACATTCATTGGTGTGCGAATTTCATGACTCATGTTTGACAAAAATCGCTGTTTCGCTTTAACTGCATCTTCTGCTATTAGCGTGGCACTTTCGGCTTTACTTTTTGCTTCTTCAGCAATTCCTGTTGCCAACTCGGCAAACACAATCGCTTCTGTCAATTCTGTTGCAATTCTTTTTTGATCAGTAACATCTCTTGCAACAATCACCACACCCAATACATTTCCTCTATCATCTTTATAAACCGATCCATTGAATAATACATCGGTCAGCTTGCCGTCTTTATGGCGAAGCGTAAGTGGAGAATCAGCAACAGATCCTTTCGCGAACACTTCCTGATAAACTTCACGAGCCTTTTGTGGTTCGGTAAAATAATCGAAGAAGTCGGTGCCTGTAAGTTTTTCGCGCGTGATACCTGTAATGTTCGCCAATGCCTCATTCATATCCGTGATCTTACCTTCGGGGCTTATGGTAACCAATGGATCACGACTCGCTTCAATAAGGCTAAGAGAATATTGAGAAGCTAATTTTAAAGAATAGCTGAATGCTTCAAGTTCTTTATTTGCAGTTTCCCGTTTTTCTTTCTCTCCGGTTTGAAATACAAGTTCTTTGTCAGCAAGGATTAACTCTGCTGCCCGTTTTTCTTTTTCTTCGTTTTGAAAGACAAGTTCTTTGTTAGCAAGGATTAACTCTGCTGCACGTTTTTCTTTTTCATCGTTTTGAAAAGCAAGTTCTTTGTTAGCAATGATTAACTCTTCTGCCCGCTTTTCTTTCTCATCGTTTTGAAAAGCAAGTTCTTTATTGGCAATACTTAATTCTTCTGCCCGCTTTTCTTTCTCATCGTTTTGAAAAGCAAGTTCTTTATTGGCAATACTTAATTCTTCTGCCCGTTTTTCTTTTTCATCGTTTTGAAAAGCAAGCTCTTTGTTGACAATTCGTAATTCTGTTGCCCATTTTTGCTCGGCAATATCTCTAGCCACTACAACTGCACCCAGTACATTACCCCGATCATCTTTATAAACCGATCCATTAAATAAAACGTCAGTAAGTTTTCCATCTTTATGACGAAGGGTAAGCGGAGAATCGGCAACAGATCCTTTCGCGAATACTTCCTGATAAACTTCACGAGCCTTTTGTGGTTCAGTAAAATAATCGAAGAAGTCTGTACCTGTAAGTTTTGTGCGTGTCAATCCTGTGATATTCGCCAACGCCTCATTCATATCTGTGATCTTTCCTTCGGGACTAATAGTTACCAAAGGATCAAGACTCGCTTCAATAAGACTTAGGGAATATTTGGCGATGGCTCCTGATTCCTTTCGTAATCTATCAATCTCAGTAATATCTTGTCCCACACCGAATACTCCAATAATTTTACCAACACTATCTCTACGGGTAGAGGCATTTAGCAGTACCATTACTTTTTTTCCTTCTTTAGTAAAAAGCGGAAACTCGAAATTAGAGGTCTCTTTACCACTTAATGCATCATCCAATACTTTTTTTACCGAGGCTTTATAATCATCTGTAATAAATTCTTTTATCAAATCTTTTCCAAACACATCTTCTTTAGTGAAGTTGGTAATTTTAGTGGATGTTTGATTCCATTCGTTTACTTTCCCTTGGTTGTCGATACCAAAAATAGGTGCATTGGCTGTTTCAATAAATTGGAGAAGCTCTTTGGCGATGGCTCCTGATTCCTTTCGTAATCTATCAATCTCAGTAATATCTTGTCCAACCCCGAATACTCCGGTAATTTTACCAACACTATCTCTACGGGTAGAGGCATTTAGCAGTACCATTACTTTTTTTCCTTCTTTAGTAAAAAGCGGAAACTCGAAATTAGAGGTCTCTTTACCACTTAATGCATCATCAAATACTTTTTTTACCGAGGCTTTATAATCATCTGTAATAAATTCTTTTACCAGGTCTTTTCCAAACACATCTTCTTTAGTGAAGTTGGTAATTCTGGTAGATGTTTGATTCCATTCGTTTACTTTCCCTTCGTTGTCGATACCAAAAATAGGTGCATTGGCTGTTTCAATAAACTGGAGAAGCTCTTTGGCGATGGCTCCTGATTCCTTTCGTAATGTATCAATCTCAGTAATATCTTGTCCCACACCGAATACTCCAATAATTTTACCAACACTATCTCTACGGGTAGAGGCATTTAGCAGTACCATTACTTTTTTTCCTTCTTTAGTAAAAAGCGGAAACTCGAAATTAGAGGTCTCTTTACCACTTAATGCATCATCAAATACTTTTTTTACCGAGGCTTTATAATCATCTGTAATAAATTCTTTTACCAGGTCTTTTCCAAACACATCTTCTTTAGTGAAGTTGGTAATTCTGGTAGATGTTTGATTCCATTCGTTTACTTTCCCTTCGTTGTCGATACCAAAAATAGGTGCATTGGCTGTTTCAATAAACTGGAGAAGCTCTTTGGCGATGGCTCCTGATTCCTTTCGTAATGTATCAATCTCAGTAATATCTTGTCCCACACCGAATACTCCAATAATTTTACCAACACTATCTCTACGGGTAGAGGCATTTAGCAGTACCATTACTTTTTTTCCTTCTTTAGTAAAAAGCGGAAACTCGAAATTAGAGGTCTCTTTACCACTTAATGCATCATCAAATACTTTTTTTACCGAGGCTTTATAATCATCTGTAATAAATTCTTTTACCAGGTCTTTTCCAAACACATCTTCTTTAGTGAAGTTGGTAATTCTGGTAGATGTTTGATTCCATTCGTTTACTTTCCCTTCGTTGTCGATACCAAAAATAGGTGCATTGGCTGTTTCAATAAACTGGAGAAGCTCTTTGGCGATGGCTCCTGATTCCTTTCGTAATGTATCAATCTCAGTAATATCTTGTCCCACACCGAATACTCCAATAATTTTACCAACACTATCTCTACGGGTAGAGGCATTTAGCAGTACCATTACTTTTTTTCCTTCTTTAGTAAAAAGCGGAAACTC
>JBBAAS010000038.1:0-2785 GCA_041658125.1 Candidatus Shapirobacteria bacterium
AGAAGCGCGCGCGGGCGCGCCGGTCGTGTTTGACAGTTCTGATATTTTTGACCCCGAGGGCAAACCCCTGACTTTCAGCTGGGATTTCGGCGATGGCACGACCAACGAGTTGATGAGTCCCATACATACTTTTTTAAAATCGGGAAATTATGTGGTGCGCCTGACCGCCGGTGATCAGGAAAATGAAGTGCGCGAGGAAGCGACTATCAAGGTACTTGGTCCGAATGGCGAGAAAATTTCAACCACGGCCACCAGTAAGGCAAAAACAACCAGTTCTACAAAAAAAGTTGCCGGCGTAAAAATCTCGTCAACAAGCAAAACCAGTTCTTCAGCTGGCGGCAAGTTTCTGCGCCTGACCGGAGTAGTCGCTGTGCCGCCCGGCGTTTTAGGAGTGCAGATATTTTATCTGGCTGGGGAGAGAAATATCCAGATTTATAATTACAGTAAGCTGTTTCCTGCGTTGAAAATCGGTGATTATATCGAAGTTACGGGCGAATTGACGTCCAGCGCGGGTGAGGCGCGCCTGAAGACCAAGACTGCCGCGGATATCAAATTGCTCGGCGTTAAAGAACCGCCGGAACCGGAGGAGCTTGCATGCCGTGATTTGTCTGACGAGCAGGTCGGCAAACTGGTACAGCTCAAGGGAGAGTTGACCAAGAAAACCGGTTCGACTATTTATCTCGATGATTCAACCGATGAAGCGCAAGTTTATTTGAAGCCGGCCACCGGAATCAGCGTTAAGAATCTGAACGAAGGCGAAGAGTTGACGGTCACCGGCATCGTCTCCAAAACCGCCAGCGGCCTGCGGCTGTTGCCGAGGAGTCTGGCTGATATCGAGCAGGCCCAAGCCGCCGAGCCTCTGCCGGGCGCGACCTCCACCCAAACCGAATGGCAACTGGAGCCGCGCAACAAACAGGCAGAACTACTGAAATATTTGTTGGTAATTGCGGGCGGAGTGATTTTGGTTTTAGTTGGATTGATATTGAAATATAGAAAAATTAAAACTTTATAAATTATTAAAATTAGTGTAAAATAAGGTATAAGCTTGTATTTAAGTTCATTTATATTTTACATAATAAATAAAGTATGAACATTTCAATGAGTAAAACAAGGGAGAAGTTTCCCTTGAGTACAAAAAAAGTTCTAAAAAAAACGGTAACCGGGACACTGGCGTTAACATTATCGCTGCTTATTATTTGGATTGTCATCGCCGTTAGTGCAAGTGATTCAAGCTCCACCGAAATATTTGGCTTAGCCACGTTCGGAATTTTTGGATTAATACTGCTGGTTGTATTTGGAACCTATTTTTATCAAAAGTGGTATTATGCAGTTTATTTTTATGATCTAACTGACGACTTCATTATTATTAAGAAGGGCCCGATTACGCCAAGCGAAATTACAATTCCCTACGAAAGGGTCCAGGATGTTTACGTCGATCAGGATTTGTTGGATAGATTATTTGGTATTTATGATGTTCATTTATCCAGCGCCACAATTTCTTCCGGCATGGAAGCGCATATTGATGGTGTAGAAAAAGAAGCTGCTGATGGCTTGCGCGGATTTTTATTGCAGACCGTCCAACAAAAAATTGGCAAAAATCATAATCAAAATGTAAATAATATTAATCAAACTAATCAATAAAAAATATGGAAAATATAGTACAACAAATTAATCCAAATACTACTCCAAATACTACTCCAAATATCAGTTCGGTAATAACTGAAAAAAATTATCCGATAACAACTCTTTGGATTTTCAAAGCGCCAATAATAATCATCGTGATGAATGTAGTGGCATTATTTTTTGGATATTATTTTCCGTATTTGATTTTGGCTTTACCAATTATGCTAATTGCCAATCCTTTGATTAGGGCAAATTTTCACTATTCCTTGGATGATAAATTTTTTGGCATAAAACAAGGCGTTATATCAAAAAAACACAGAAGTTTACCGTATGGAGTTATTCAAAATGTATTTGTTAAACAAGATGTATTTGATAGAATTTTTGGGCTTGCTACTTTGAGGGTGGAAAATGCCTCCCAATCAGGTGCGGGCGCCAAGGTGTCTTGGTGGAAAAAAAGTTACGGCTCATCTTCCTCGGGCTACGGACAGGACGATGGAGTTGGCTCTTCCGGAAATAAAGTGAACATCCCCGGTTTGAAGAAACAGGATGCCGAAGAATTAAAAAATTTCATCCTGCAAAAAATAAAAAATAATCCGATTGAAGACAGTCAGTCCGGATTATAATAATATTAAAACAAGAACAGGTATTATCCTGTTTTTTGTTTGAAGCAAATGAAGGATGGTTTGAGATTTTTTGATATTAGAGTAAAATTAAGATATAAGTTCGCATATAAGCGAGGTATACACAATAATAAAGAGCCTTATAATAAATAACAATAATGTTGGCAATTTATTTGTCTAAATAAAAATATGAGTTGGAAAAAAATAATCATATTTGTTGCACTAATTTTTCTGGTTATCACTTTTATAAGTCTTTTTATTACTTGCTCCGCCACACCATGTTCTGTTTCGCACCCCGTTAAGTTCTCACCCATTCTTCTCCATAAATTTTAATAATGAAAAATGGACCTGGGGTGCATAACACCAATTTATGCTATAATAATTAAAGTTGAGGGAGGCGATTGTTTTCCTTATTATTGCGTTTTAAAACACTATGGCGAAGAAAAAATATCGTAAATTTTTCGGTAAAGGTCCGCTGGATTATCTGCCGAAATTGGATTTGGATCCGGATACCAAGAAGGGTATCTTTGTGGTTTTTATTT